>NZ_QCZI01000054.1 GCF_003097635.1 Flavobacterium psychrotolerans | reverse complement strand
ACGCTCGACCTGGCCGGAGATAACCAGCAACGGCACCGACTCGATCCAGGCGCCAGCGACGGCAGTCACGGCATTGGTCGCACCCGGCCCGGTTGTGACCATGGCCACACCGATATTCTCGTTGATGCGGCAGTAGGCTTCGGCAGCAATCGCGGCAGCCTGCTCATGGTGGCAGGCCACTACCTCCAGGCCGGGGTGCTTGCCGACTGCGTCGTTGAGGTGCATGGCACCTCCGCCTGGCAACAGGAAGACATGCTCCACGCCCAGATCGGCGATGAAGTCAGCAATGTAGTCGGCAACACGATAAGGGCTTGGCACGTCAGTCCATCCAATAGCTCAAGAGGGTTTTACGGTCGCGATTGGCATTGATCGCTTCGTCGGTATAGAACGAATCATTGCTGAAATGCGTGGAAGACAGCTCTTCGATGATTGCCCCTTCCTGACTGTGGAAGGCATGGCGAACACCCGGCTCGACGGTGACCACATCCCCCGGACGGCAGGCACGATTCACACCGTCCAGCTGCAGCGTCAGCTCGCCATGCAGGACGTGGAAGGTTTCTTCCTTGCGCTGGTGATATTGCTCCGGGTGCTGCTGACCCGGCAGGAGCATCAGCAGTTTCTTGCAGTAACGCCGGTTGTCCACGGTGAGCATGGTCAAACCGATCTCGTCGAAATGGTCCAGACCATAGTGGTGGGATATTTCCAGATCGACCCGGCCCGGCACCACCACGTGGCTGCTGCTCAGCTGGGCGCGAACGCGCTGGACGATCTCCCAGACCTTGTCACGCACATCGCGCCGCGTGCTGTTCTGTGTGCTCAGCGCTGCATGCTCGGGAATGTCCGCCTGGGCAGTAAAGGTGGCGTATTTCGACCAGTCGTTGGCAGTGATCTGCCCGTCCTGCGGCGGGAAAGCGAAATACACATCGTCAGCCTGTACTACCTCGCCTGCGGCAATGGCCCTGCGCGCAAATACACCACGACGCAGGGAGCGCAGGCTGGCGACTTCACTCTCGTTTACCGGCAAGCGCTGCTC
>NZ_QCZI01000053.1 GCF_003097635.1 Flavobacterium psychrotolerans | reverse complement strand
GTTGCCCCACCCCCCATCACTCCACCGGAGCCACCGCGTACGGCCGTGGTCGTCCTGCGCAAGGCTTTACCCGCCAATACGCCGGTCAGTGAAGACGATGTGCTGATCGAGCGCCTGCAGGTTGCCCCCACCGGGGCCTACCAGCAAACCGCCCAGGTGATCGGGCGCACCAGCGCCAGGACACTTGCAGCGGGCACCTGGCTGGATGAGTCCAGCTTCCAGGCTGGCGGGCCGCTGGCCCGGATGATCCGTGCCAACGAGCGGGCGGTGGCAGTCGGTGTGGACGAAGTGGTCGGCGCCGCCGGCCAACTGCGCCCAGGCGACTACGTGGACGTGTTGCTGTTCCTGCGTGAAGAGCCCAACAACCCGCAATCCTCCGCCCAAGTGGTGCTGCCGGCCTTGCGCGTGCTCAGTGTCGGCGACCAGACGGGCCTGGCCAACGACGGCCGCCCGGCGCAGACCGCCGAAGAGCAAAAGGCCCGGCGCGAACAAGCCAGTATGAACAACGGCACAGGTACCCGCACCGTGGCGCTGGCAGTGCCGGAGGCCTTGGCCAGCCGTGTGATGCTGGCTGCCCAGGCTGGCACCTTGCGCCTGGCCGTGCGCAGTGCCGATGAGCAGCGCCTGGCGCGGTACTGGAACGAGCCCGATGCCCAACCGCAGGTGGAGGCCGCCAACCGCGAACTCTACCGCTTCAGCCAGCTCTCCCAGTCGCCGGTGGCCAACGCTGCCAGCCTGGCGACCAGCAAACCCACACCCGCCATGCACATCATCCGTGGCGCACAGGCTGACGATACGAATAAAACCCCCTGACCCGGCAAGGATGCAGCGATGCGTAGTTCCTTTTTGAGACAAGCATGTTGTACCGGGCTGCTGGCCGCGCTGTTGCCCCAGGCCCAGGCAGTGGGCAAAGGCTGCGAGGCGATCAGTCAGCTCCCTTCGGTCATCGAGATAGACCAGGGCCTGCAGCAGGAACTGCGCCTGCCACTGGCGATCAGCCGGGTTGCCGTAGGCGAGCCCAAGGTGGCCGATGTGCAGGCCAGCGGTGACCGCGGTG
>NZ_QCZI01000052.1 GCF_003097635.1 Flavobacterium psychrotolerans | reverse complement strand
ATCCTTCGAAAAAGTCTGTGCCACCAGTTTGAGACCTTCAACCATGGTGAGGTAAGGGAAAAGCTGGTTAGCCAGATCCTGGACGGTCATGCGGGCCCGGATGGCAATCGCGGCAGTCTGGATGATTTCGCCTGCTTCCGGTGTCACAGCCTGGACTCCGAGAATGCGTCCGGACCCTGCCTCAGCAACAAGCTTGATAAAGCCGCGGGTATCGAAGTTGGCGAGTGCACGCGGCACATTGTCGAGCGTGAGCGTACGGCTTTCGGTTTGCAGACCAATGCGCTGGGCCTCTGCTTCACTGTAGCCTACCGTGGCAACTTGCGGATCGGTGAACACGACTGCCGGCATGGCGTCGAGATCGAGCTTTACGTCGCCGCCGGTCATATTAATGCCAGCCCGGGTACCAGCCGCGGCTGCAACGTAGACGTACTGAGGCTGGTCAGTGCAGTCGCCAGCTGCGTAAATGTTCGAAGCACTCGTGCGCATGCCTTGATCGATCAGGATGCGATGTTGCGAGTCAAACGTCACACCTGCGCGCTCGAGATTCAGGCTTGCGGTATTTGGCGTGCGGCCGGTGGCAACAAGCAATTGATCCACCTTTAACTCGCCCTGCGCGGTCGTCAGGATGAATTGGCGGTCGCAATAGGTCACGGCACTCGCCTGCGTCTGTGTCAGCACCGTGATGCCTTCCGCACGGAAAGCTGCAGTCACGGCCTCGCCAATGGCAGGGTCGTCACTGGCAAACAAGGTGCGCCGGGCCAGGACCGTCACCTCGCTGCCCAAGCGCGCAAACGCTTGTGCCAGTTCCAGTGCTACGACCGAGGCGCCAATTACTGCCAGCCGTTTAGGAATGGCTTCGCTAACCAGGGCTTCGGTGGACGTCCAATATGGCGTTCCTGCAAGACCAGGCAACGGCGGGATGGCAGCGCTTGCACCAGTGGCAATGAGACAGCGATCGAAGGCCACTTCGCGAGTGTCACCTTCTGCCGCTTCCACGATAAGCGTTTGGCCATCCTTGAATCGGGCGCTGCCTCGCACCAGATTGATCGACGGATTGCTTTCGAGGATGCTTTCATATTTAGCATGACGCAGCTCGTCCACACGGGCCTGCTGTTGCGCCAGCAGACGGTCACGCAG
>NZ_QCZI01000051.1 GCF_003097635.1 Flavobacterium psychrotolerans | reverse complement strand
ACCGAGGCGCGCCAGGCGTTGATCGCTTGACGGTTGAGGAACTGAAGGACTGGCTGTTGGTGCACTGGCCAAGTGTGAAGGCGGCACTGCTGGAGGATCGGTACCTGCCACGGGCGGTGCGCCGAGTGGACATTCCCAAGCCTAATGGCGGGGTTAGAACACTCGGCGTACCCACGGTGGTGGATCGGCTTATCCAGCAGGCGCTCCATCAAGTACTGCAACCGATCTTCGAGCCAACCTTCTCCGATGGCAGCTACGGCTTTCGTCCGCAGAGAAGTGCGCTCGATGCGGTCGTCAAGGCGAAAGAGTATGTGGCCGAAGGAAAGCACTGGGTAGTGGACATCGACCTGGAGAAATTCTTCGACCGGGTCAACCACGACGTGTTGATGGCTCGACTCGCCTATCGAGTGAGGGATGGTCGCGTACTCAAGCTGATCCGGCGCTTCTTAGAGGCGGGGATGATGGCTAATGGCGTGATTCAACCCCGCAGCGAGGGTACGCCTCAGGGTGGGCCGCTGTCCCCATTACTGTCGAATATCCTGCTGACCGATCTTGATCGAGAGCTGGAAAGGCGGCAGTTGAAGTTCTGCCGATATGCTGACGACTGCAATATCTACATCGGCAGTGAAGGCGCAGGGCAACGGGCGATGGCGAACATCAGAGCCTTCCTGGAGGGTCATCTGAAGCTACGTATCAACGAGCAGAAAAGCGCAGTAGCACGGCCTTGGAAGCGAAAGTTTCTGGGCTACGCGATTACGATCTATCGCCAAGAGACACGGGTGCGACCTGCCCCCGAAAGCCTGCGAAGACTGATGGATCGAGTTCGTGAGTTGCTGCGCAAGGGGCGAGGACGGTCCTTGTCTCACACTATAGAGATGCTAAATCCCGTGTTGCGGGGTTGGGCAAACTACTTTCGGCTTACCGCGAACATGCGGATGCTGGAGGAACTCGATTGGTGGCTGCGTCGAAAACTACGTTGCCTGCTCTGGCGACAGTGGAAAACCCCGAAGACCCGCGAACGACGACTCATCTTGCTTGGGCTTAGGCCTGAGCGGGCGTGGAAGTCGAGTGTAAACGGGCGAGGGCCTTGGTGGAACTCGGCATCCAAACACATGAATCAGGCAGTACCGACGTTGTACT
>NZ_QCZI01000050.1 GCF_003097635.1 Flavobacterium psychrotolerans | reverse complement strand
GGACGTCCTGTGAGTTTTCGACTGTTATGGGCATCTAATAAATCCCATATCTGCTGGTTTAATTCTTCCAGGCTAAAGAATTTAGTTTCTTTTAGGGTTACATAAATCCTTCGGTACAATATCTTGACAGCTCCTTCAACTAATGACTTATCTCTAGGCTTATAAGCCCTGGCGGGCAAAATTGTAGTTTCGTAATGTTCCGCTAAATCAGCCAAAGTTTCATTGATCGTCGGCTCAAAACGACTGCTTTTTATCACTGCGGATTTTAAATTATCAGGAACAATTGCTGCAGGGGTACCTTCAAAAAAGCGCATAGCATTTTCTACCGAAGTAACAAAATCCTCCTTCTGTTGGCTCATAGAAGCTTCAGCATAGGTGTATTGACTAGCTCCCAATATGGCTACAAAAAATTGTACTTCTTTGATTTCTCCCGTGTCGTTATCAATAATGGAGAGTGTTTTTCCGGCATAATCCACATACATTTTATCACCGGCTTTGTGATTCATGTGCATTACTGGATTGACTCGTTTGCCCCATATTTTGTAATGATGTCCAAATTGTGAACTCCTGTAACCATCAGGGTTTAGGATAATATATTGCTCCCACATGTGCTGTATGGTAACGCCAACTTTTTTCAGGTCCCGTTCCATTTTAGGGAAAAAATCATAAAGAATCTGCAGTTTGGGACTGATTGATTCCACAGTTGTATGTGAAAACAAAAGTTCTAGTTCAGCATCTGTTTTTTCATTAATTACTTCAAAACTTAATCCTAGGACTTCAAATAAAGAAATATACTTCTTCACTGTGTTTCTGGAAAGGGATAAGTACTTACTTATGAATAACTTACTTTTTCCATTACAGTAGAATTTAATTGCTTTTCTAATTTTACTCATGTCTGTTATTTTGTTTGCCATAATCCGTTTTTTTTAACGAATGTATGGTGCTAACAACATGAAAAAGTCAGTAGTTTTTAATTGTCAATTTACCCCGAAATTAGGTGGTCAATTTGAACTGGAAAGTGGTGGTCAATTTACTCCGAAACTGGTGGTCAATTTACACTGGAATGGGGTGGTCAATTTGACCGGTTTTTCCAATAATCCCCTCCCCAACCCTCCCCGAAGGGAAGGGAGCCGAAACTTAAAAAAAGTACT
>NZ_QCZI01000049.1 GCF_003097635.1 Flavobacterium psychrotolerans | reverse complement strand
TGTGCCGGTTCCTATTCTGTAACCAGAACTTGGACGGCTAAAGATGGGTGTAACAATTCATCCACGGCTTCACAAACTATAAACGTTCAGGATATCACGGCTCCAACAATAACAACCGTTGCATCTGATCAAACGGTTCTATGCGATGGCGCAGGAAATTCTTTGGAATTTCAAGCATGGCTAAATACAAATGCTGGTTCTAGTGCAACAGATAATTGTTCTAGTCTAACATGGTCAAATGAAATATTAAGTGTCATCCCTCAATGTGGAGGAACATCTAAAACATTAGTCCGTTTTAGTGCTACTGATGCTTGTAATAACTCAAAAAAAACAACCGCTTTATTTACTATTTTAGATTTAATCCCACCTACTCTAATAACTGTCGCCAGTGATTTAACTGTTGAGTGTGATGGAAATGGAAATACTTTAGATTTAAATAGTTGGCTAAGTAATAACGGTGGTGCAACTGCTACCGATTTATGTGGAAAAGTAACTTGGTCAAATAATTTCACTACCTTATCTGATGATTGTGGAAAAACTGGTTCTGCAAATGTAATATTTAAAGCTACTGACGATTGTGGTAATTTTATAACAACTACAGCCAAATTCGGTATTAAAGATACAATTGCACCTATAGCGCCAACGGCTCCTTCTAATCTAACTGTTTCATGTGCTGGCGATGTGCCTGTAACAATAGCTCTTACCACAACAGATATTTGTAGTGGTACTATCAGTGCTCTAGGGAAAGATACCATTGTCCAAGGAAACTGTCCGAACTCGTTTGTTTTAACAAGAACTTGGACATTCGCCGATGCTTGCAATAATTCATCTACTACTGTACAAATTATTACTGTTGAAGATAAAACAACTCCTATTATTGCTCCTTTACCTGCAACTTCAACTATCTCTTGTCCCGCAACTCCAGTATTTACAATAGCAACTGCAACGGATGGATGCGGTTCTGCTTTCACTTTGACTTCTACCGATGTAACTACTCCTGGTGTTTGTACCGGTTCCTATTCTGTAACCAGAACTTGGACGGCTACAGATGGTTGTAACAATTCATCTACCGCTTCGCAAACCATAAACGTTCAAGATATCACTGCTCCTACTATTACCGCACAAGCTTCTAACATTACTGTTGAATGTGATGGATCAGGGAATCAAACGGCTATTGCCGG
>NZ_QCZI01000048.1 GCF_003097635.1 Flavobacterium psychrotolerans | reverse complement strand
GAACACCTGGAACAGGAATTCGCCCGAGGGCGTCGTAGTGTCCAGGTTCTCTGTCAGCGAGCGGAACGCCACCCGCTTGTCCTTGAGCGAAGTCACAATGGCGAGCAGGTGCGACAGCGAGCGACCGAGCCGGTCGAGTTTCCACACCACCAGCACATCGCCGGCTCGAACGAACTCAAGCGCCCGCGCCAAGCCGGCACGGTCATCCTTCGCGCCAGAGGCACGATCCTCAAACAGGTGACGCGGATCGACGCCGGCGGCGAGCAGCGCGTCGCGCTGCAAGTCCGTGCTCTGGCGGTCGGAGTCCGACGACACGCGCATGTAGCCAACCAACATAGGCGGATAACCATCAAAAACAGGTTTCCGCATAATAGTGAATAGCGATAGAGTTTTCCGTACATTTTTGAGGGGGTGTTGCACAGGTAGCTGTCATTTTCAGAAGGTGACTGCACGGAATATCAAGAGTCGGCTGCACAGTCTTTTCTGATCTGTGGTCGTCTCAGAAAACGGAAAATAAAGCACGCTAAGCTGTGGAAGCCCCTGCCAAGCTCGTTCCACCTTGCAACGACGCAATCAGCGGACACGAAACATTCCCCTGCCGCGAATGGCAGGCGCACACCAGGTCAGACAGCACAGCCTCCATGCGCGCCAAATCGGCCATCTTCTCGCGCACGTCTTGGAGCTTGTGCTCGGCCAGGCTGCTGGCCTCCTCGCAGTGGGTGCCATCGTCGAGCCGCAACAGCTCGGCAATCTCGTCCAGACTGAACCCCAGCCGCTGTGCCGATTTCACGAATTTCACCCGAACCACGTCCGCCTCCCCATAGCGGCGGATGCTGCCGTAAGGCTTGTCCGGTTCCGGCAACAGGCCCTTGCGCTGATAGAAGCGGATTGTCTCCACGTTGACCCCGGCCGCCTTGGCAAAAACGCCAATGGTCAGGTTCTCCAAATTATTTTCCATACCGCTTGACTCCGTACATGAGTACGGAAGTAAGGTTACGCTATCCAATTCAAATTCGAAAGGACAAGCCGAGGAAGGTAGCAGACGACTCATTGGGGTACAGGCAGTGGCCCCGGAAGCGGGCGAGCTGATCCAGACGGCGGTGCTCGCGATCCGTAACCGCATGACCGTACAGGAACTGGCTGACCAGTTGTTCCCCTACCTGACGATGGTCGAGGGGCTGAAGCTCGCGGCGCAGACCTTCACCAAGGATGTCAAACAATTGTCCTGCTG
>NZ_QCZI01000047.1 GCF_003097635.1 Flavobacterium psychrotolerans | reverse complement strand
TCACTAGTGTCCACTAAAGATTAAAAAAAGTTCTTTGAAATTATTGTAAATCTGTATTTTAAGTCTCATTTTAGAGCGTGACGATTTGAATTGAATTCTTATGTTCGTAAATTAACTTTACGAAAATGAATCACGGCAAATATGTCTTTTCTCAATTGGTTGAATTTCTACCGCAACGCGTTTTTGATAGACTTGTAACAAAATATAATGGTAATAAAAGTGTTAAACATTTTACTTGTTGGAATCAACTTTTATGTATGCTTTTTGGTCAATTATCCTCTCGTGAAAGCTTGCGAGATTTGATAACTGTTATCGAAGCACATCAATCAAAATCGTATCATTTGGGGTTTGGAAAAAATGTAACTCGAAGTAACTTATCCAAAGCAAATGAAAATCGTAATTATAAAATATTTGAAGACTTTGCCAACCATTTAATATTGATTGCCCAAGAAAAAAACTGCAACGATAGTTTTGAAATAAAAGGTAATATCTATGCTTTTGATCTTCAACTATTGACTTGTGTTTGAGTGTGTTTTGGTGGGCTCATTTTCGAAAAACCAAAGCAGGAATAAAACTCCACACACTTTTTGATATTAACACACAAATCCCAGTATTTATTCACATCACAGAGGCAAATGTTCACGATGTTAATGCTATGGACATCATCAATTACGAACCTTTTGCTTACTATATTTTTGACCGTGCTTATGTTGATTATTTAAGGCTTTATCAAATCACAAAATCAACTGCTTATTTTGTAGTCAGAGCAAAATCAAATTTAAAATTCAAAAGAATGTATTCCAAAAAAACGGATAAATCTACTGGGGTTATTTATGACCAAACAGGGAAAATAGACGGCTTTTATACTTCAAAAGATTATCCCGAAAAGATTAGAAAAGTGAAGTTCTTTGATGCTGAAAATAATAAAATGCTAATCTTTTTGACTAATAATTTTGACTTGTCAGCCGGGCAAATTGCTTTGCTTTACAAACAGCGTTGGCAGATTGAATTATTCTTTAAATGGATTAAACAACATCTGAAAGTTAAGACCTTTTGGGGTACAAAAGAAAATGCTGTACGCATACAAATCAACATCGCAATAATAACTTATTGCTTGGTGTCAATAATTGCAAAAGATTTAAAAATCAATCGTTCCATCTACGAAATTCTACAAATTTTATCAGCATCATTACTTGATAAAACACCTGTAAATGAATTACTTATGAAATCAGATTACAATAATGTCAATGAACTTGATTCTAACCAGCTGGTTTTCAACTTATTTTAAGTGGACACTAGTGA
>NZ_QCZI01000046.1 GCF_003097635.1 Flavobacterium psychrotolerans | reverse complement strand
TGTGTGTGCCTTGCATGCACTTCCAATTCCTCAAAAGTAGGAATTTTATCTAGAGGGTGCAAGTCCCTTATCGGCAAGTTGTTGATATTATATTGAGCCGATTAGCACGTGGCAAGCTGGTTTGGGGCGACCCATGCAGTGAAGGAAGCCCAACGGCAAAAGTCTGTACCGAGGAACACAAAGCGCATAAGAGGCTAGCTAAATTGGGTAAGCATGCACAGCAATGCAAAGCCTAGAGACAACATATTTAGTTAGTAGATGCGTCGGGGATAGACGGAAAGAGGAAGTGCTTACCGAGGGAGGTCTTCACAACCACGAGTGGTTAGGTGGAGAAGTCAGCAGAAGTCATAGTACTTGGGGCAACGAGTTGCGAATAGATACCGCACAAGTCTCACAAACAAGGAAGGACTGAACGCAAATTGGTTCTAAATTTTCATCGGAATAACGCAAGTTATAGCCCTGAAAAAGCGGAACAGGAAGAATTTTAACGTAAAACACCAAGCATGATTGCACAAGTAACACATCCTTACAATCTCCAAAAGGCGCTACGTCAAGTAGAGGTCAATAAAGGCAGTGCGGGCGTTGATGGGCTAAAAACCATTCAACTGGCGGACTATTTCCGTGAACACAAACCCGCATTACTGGAAGATATTAGGAATGACCGTTATTTACCGCAACCCATTCTTGGCGTGGAGATTCCAAAAGGAAATGGTAAAACACGACTTTTGGGAATTCCAACAGTAGTTGACAGACTGCTTCAACAAGCCGTGTCGCAAGCGATGATGCCGAGATTTGAAAAGGATTTTAGCGTGAATAGCTTCGGATTTCGACCCAACAAAAATGCCCGCCAAGCGGTAGGCAAAGCCTTGGGGAACATTCACGAAGGCTACAATTATATTGTAGATATTGACCTAAAGACCTTCTTTGATGAAGTCGACCATTGCTTGCTGATGAACTTGATTTACCAAAAGGTAAAATGCCCAACGACTTTGCGATTAATCCGCAAATGGTTGCGAGTGCCAATACTCATCAAAGGAAAACTGGTCAAACGACGAAAAGGAGTTCCGCAAGGAAGTCCGATAAGTCCGCTTTTGTCAAACATCTTGCTCCACGAATTGGACAAAGAACTGACACGAAAAGGATTGAAGTTTGTTCGCTATGCCGATGATTTTAGCATTTACACCAAGTCGAAATACCAAGCCAAAACGGTTGGCAACGCCATCTTTCTGTTTTTGAAAGACAAGCTGAAACTAACCATCAACCGAGAAAAGAGTGGGATTCGAAAACCCATTCAGTTCACGATATTGGGATTTTCGTTTGCATC
>NZ_QCZI01000045.1 GCF_003097635.1 Flavobacterium psychrotolerans | reverse complement strand
GCCGTATACGAGACCCGTACGTACGGTGGTGTGAGAGGCGCAGTCCGTCAGTTTCTGGCGGACCCGTCTACTCGATTACCAGCAGTTTAAAATATGAACAAATCTTTTATTTCTTTCGGTATCTGTTCTTTATGTTCAATTTTGTCATAAAATTTTCGTGCTTTTTCTTTCATTTTTTCATCTTTTGTTAATTCAGCTACTTTTAATAAACACAATGAATAATATATTTTATAATTTTCGTCTTTTTTGTATGTTGAATAACTTTTCTCAAAACTTTCTAATCCTTCTTCATATTTTTTATTTAATGCAAGTAAAACACCTTTCAAAAAATAAACATCATCTTTTATAGTCTTATTTAGGTATTTATATTTTTCGATTGCAATATTTATATTTTCTAATCCTTTTTCAACATCTCCAATCTCTGGAGAAGTCACAGCAAATCCATAGTAACCTTCTGGATTATTAGGAAAATATTGTATGATTTCATTGTATTTTTTTCTTGCTAATTTTATTCCTTCTTCGCTTTCAAATCTCAATGCTTCGGCTGCGAGATTGGATTTAAATTCTATCGATTTATTTTGTCCCAAGCTATCGGCAATGTAGTAAAAGACTAATGCGTTTTTATCATTTAATAAACGCATTGTATAGCCAGTAAAAAATGCCGCATCACAAAATGTAGAATCGGTTTTATAAGCTTTAAAAAATATATTAGAAGTTTTTTTTAAGTATTTTTTATCTAAGGATCTATTTAAATATAAAGTTTCAATTCCAATGTTAAATAATTTAATGGCTTCTGGATTTTCAGATTTGCAATATAAATTTTTACCTTCAAAATAATCTTGCGAAAAAATAAAATTGATACTTAAGACGAATAAAATGATAAATGTTTTTTTCATGTTTTAGGTTAGGATTTACGTTTTTTGGATAAATTGCTGGTAACAGACAGGGGCTTTGCGCTGGCTTTTGCGCTTGCGCAAAGGTCGAGTTGAGAGAAGGTCTGAAAGAGCTTCCTCTCGCAAAGCCCCTGTCTGTTGGAGAGGAAGTCGGAGACTTTCTCTCCAACGGCTCCCGGCTTGGTCGTCGTTCCTGAGGGAGTTTTCTCCCGAAAGGAATGCGTCCAAGGCGGTGATGTCGGCTGTCCCTGAAAGGGGCGGACGTCATCGCCGGCGTAGCCGGGAGCCGATGGTAGGCAAGCCCGGAGGGATTGCCTACCATCGTTCTGGTACTACAGCGGGTTTGGGACTAAATTAAGCCCATTCTTCGGATTTGCCAAATCATTCTAAATACAAGACCATTTCTCCATTAAGCTAATTGCCCAAATCCGTTGTAGCGTGTGTTGAACTAAACCTTCGGTAGCACTCGCGATGATTTAGTACCTTACGAAGGTAATAAAAAATCGTAAACTATGACTAC
>NZ_QCZI01000044.1 GCF_003097635.1 Flavobacterium psychrotolerans | reverse complement strand
TAGACTGCCCCCAAAAAGTTAGACACTATTTGGGGGTATTTTTATGGAAAGAAAAGTCAAGTATGATTATACATTTAAACTTGAATGTATAAAGCTAGTATTAGAAAAACGTTATTCTTGCAATTATGTTTCTAATCAAAAAGGTTTAAACGAATCTAACATTCGAAAATGGGTTGGTTTTTACAGGCAATATGGTGACATTGGTTTGCTACCAAGAAAGAACCAAAGTTATTCGGTTAACTTCAAAGTAGAAGTATTAAAAGCTGTTTATAAAGACTTCCTTTCTTTGAGAGATGCAAGCATAAGATTTAACATTCCTGATGCTGGTATTATTGTCAAATGGAAAAAAGATTTTGCTAATTTTGGTTTAGTAGGATTACAACCAAAAACAAGAGGCAAACCAGGATCTATGAATGAGAATAAACGAAAAAAACGAAAGTCGGACAAACCGCTAACCAGAGAAGAAGAACTTCTTTTAGAGATTGAAGCACTGCGTTGTGAGAACGAATTGCTAAAAAAGTTACAAGCCTTGATTCAAGCAGAAGAGAAAGCCAAAAAGCGCAAGTCATAATAGAATTAAGGCATAAATTTGATTTGAATTTACTTTTAAATCAAACCAATATGGCAAGGAGTAATTTTTATTATTATCAAAAAAAGACTAAAACAGCCGATAAATATCAAGAAATAAAAGAGTTGATAAAATCCATATATCACAAGCATAAAGGTCGCTACGGATACAGACGAATTACTGATGAACTCAATAGTACAGGAATTATTATCAACCATAAAACCGTTTTAAGATTGATGAAATTTTTAGGCTTAAAAAGCCTCATTAGAGTCAAAAAATACAAATCATACAAAGGAGAACAGGGTAAAATTGCACCTAACATATTAAAAAGAAAATTTAAAGCAACCGCACCAAATCAAAAATGGGCAACCGATATAACTGAATTTAATGTCTCTGGTCAGAAATTGTATTTAAGTCCAATAATAGACTTATTTAATCAAGAAATAATAAGTTACGAACTTACAGAACGACCCGTTTTTAATCAAGTTGTAATGATGTTAAATAAAGCTTTTAAGAAAATACCAAACAATACAAACCTAATCCTACATTCGGATCAAGGCTGGCAATATCAAATGAAAAGATATCAAAACCAGCTGAAAAAAAAAGGTGTCATACAAAGTATGTCTCGAAAAGGGAATTGTCTAGATAATGCAATTATTGAAAATTTCTTTGGAATATTAAAATCAGAACTGTTTTATCTAAAAAAACATACCTCAATCAATCAGTTAAAAAAGGAAATAGATGAATACATAAATTATTACAATAACGACAGAATCAAGTCAAATTTAAACAAAATGAGCCCGATACAATATCGTGCCCATTATTATCAAAATTAATTATAAATTTGTCCAAACTTTTGGGTTCAGTCTA
>NZ_QCZI01000043.1 GCF_003097635.1 Flavobacterium psychrotolerans | reverse complement strand
ATGCAAACCAATCTGACAGCCACTTTTGACGATAGAATATTGGATCAAATGATAGAAAATCATCCTCTGAAAAAACTGCTAACCGTTGAAGAAGTGGCTGAAACGGTACTTTTTTTGGCTCATGCTTCAAATCAGATGAACGGTATCGACATCCTTTTAAACGCAGGGGCTACTATTAAATAAAACGTATTATGGTTTTTAATTCGATCACTTTTTTTATTTTTTTTACCTCATTCTACTTGCTATATTGGTTTGTGGTCAACAAAAATCTGAGACTTCAAAATCTACTTTTATTATTGGGAAGCTATGTGTTTTACGGATGGGCAGATTGGCGGTTTTTGTCTTTAATTATCGGTATTTCTGCTTTTAATTTTTATTTGGGACTTTCCATTGAAAAAGCATCTAACCCAAAGTATCGGCAATTGCTGGTTTATGTCGGGTTAATCCAAGGAATAGGAGGGTTGGCTTTTTTTAAGTACTATAACTTCTTCATTACTTCCATCAATGATTCGATTCATTCGTTGAACGGAACTTTGAATCTTCAAACCCTGAAGATTATCGTTCCTTTGGGAATCAGTTTTTTTACCTTTAGAACCATAAGTTATATTTTGGATGTTGACAAAGGGAAAATTGAAGCCACCAAAGATTGGGTGGTTTTCTTCAATTACGTTTCCTTTTTCCCATCCGTGCTGTCAGGCCCCATAGATAAAGCAAAAATGTTTATTCCACAGTTGGAGAAGAAAAGAGTTTATGATTACAATCAAACGGTGGACGGATTGCGCCAAATATTGTGGGGATTATTCAAAAAAGTAGTCGTTGCCGATAATTGCGCTTTAATAACCAACACCATATTTGATAATTATCAGACTTTGCCAGCAAGTTCGTTGCTGTTAGGAGCATTCTTGTATACCATCCAAATTTATGCGGATTTTTCAGGGTATTCAGATATGGCAATTGGTTTCTCACGTCTCATCGGGTTTAATGTCACCAAGAATTTTGATTTTCCGTTCTTCAGCCAAAACATCGCCGAATTTTGGAGGAAGTGGCATATTTCTTTGACCTCTTGGTTGACGGAATATGTATTCACTCCCTTGAGTATTGCTTTTAGGGATTATGACAAAATGGGATTGGTTATGGCGATTTTAGTCAATTTCACCATTATCGGGATTTGGCATGGCGCCAATTGGACTTACGTATTTTTTGGTTTTTTGCATGGTTGCTATTTCATTCCGCTGATACTCAAGGGAACAATGAACAAAAAGAAAAAAATAGCTAAGGATAGAGTGTTTCCAACGTTTAGAGAATTTATAAATATGCTGGGAACCTTTATTTTAGTCATGTTTACCTTTATTCTTTTCAGGTCAGAAACAATAGGCAGGGCTTTTGGATATTTCAGCAGCTTATTTTCAAAATCACTTTTTTCTGTTCCAATACTTTCGGGGAGCAAATTAATGTTGGTTATTACTTTGTTATTTGTTTTATTAATGTTTATTATTGAATGGATAGGGAGAGATAAACAGTA
>NZ_QCZI01000042.1 GCF_003097635.1 Flavobacterium psychrotolerans | reverse complement strand
TACGAGGGGTTTGATGACTTCCTAGGCCATTACTTAAGCCTCGAACCTGGCTCAGCACTGATTGACTCTTGTTGGAGCACTTATCAAATTCGCAGTGATTACTTTGATCACTATGAATCGCCCCTGCTTTCCTAGACACTCTCCAAGCTCAGGAAATAGCGTTTCTCATACTCTACTGGAGACAGCTGCATAGCACTGCTGTGTCGACGCTTAGGGTTATAGAACATCTCGATGTAATCGAAAATATCACTTCGGGCTTCGTCACGCGTTGCGTAGATCTTTCGTCGGATTCGCTCCCGCTTCAAAAGCTGGAAAAAGCTCTCCGCTACGGCATTGTCGTGGCAGTTTCCCCGTCGGCTCATGCTGCTGATCACATTATTGGCCTTCAGGAAGCTTTGCCAATCTGAGCTACTGAACTGACTGCCTTGGTCTGAGTGAATCATCACTTGCTGCTGTGGCTTGCGTCGCCACACGGCCATCAGCATGGCGTCGATGGCCAGGTCGCTGCTCATTCTGGGCTTCATTGACCAACCAATGACTTGGCGGGAGAACAGATCCAGCACTACCGCCAGGTACAGCCACCCTTCATAGGTGCGGATGTAGGTGATATCGGTCACCCAGACTTTATTCGGCTCACTGACCTTGAACTGCCGGGCCAGATGGTTGGGGGATGCCACTGTTGGTTTTCCGCCATAAAACCCAGTACGACGGCGATAGCCCGTTTGCGAACGCAGCCCCTCTGCCTGCATCAAGCGACCGACTCGATTTCGCCCACAGATCTCTCCTAGCTCTCGCAGGTCATCGTGAATCTTGCGATAGCCATACACGCCGCCGCTTTCTAACCAGGCCTGCTTGATCAAGCCAAGCAGGCGCTGATCTTCTTTGGCTCGGGCAGATTGAGGTTCGGCCAACCAAGCGTAGTAGCCGCTGGGATGCACCTTGAGGGTTTGGCAAAGGCGCCGCACCGGGTAATGCGTCGAGTGCTTTTTGATGAAGGCGTACTTCAGTTGCACTCCTTGGCAAAGTACGCGGCGGCCTTTTTTAAGATGTCTCGCTCTTCAGTCACGCGCTTGAGTTCTGCGCGAAGCTTGCGCAGTTCGGCTTGCTGCTCATCGTCTTGCTGACGCTGCTCTTGGGGTTTGCTGTAGAGCTTGATCCAGGCGTAGAGGCTGTGAACAGACATGCCCAGGCGCTGGGCAACATCGGCGACAGGATTGCCTTTCTCGGTCACTTGCTTGACCGCTTCGATCTTGAATTCTTCGGGGTAACGCTGACGACTCATGGCACCTCCTATTTGGGCCTCATTATGAGGCTTGGAGGTGTCTACGAAACCAGGGGCGATTCAAGCTGACTCATATTCTCATTGAGATTTTTATGAAACCCCTGGCAAAAATTTTTCAGAATCCTGCAGCCTTACCAACGATCTCCTCGGTGGTAATGGAACTGCTAGCGATGTCGAGGGACCCTTCAGTACCGCTGGCCAACATTGTGAAAGCCGTGAGCCTTGACCAGGCTCTCGCGGCGAAGGTGCTACGCACGGCAAATTCTGCTTATTTCGGCAGGAGCGGTACTATTTCCCGTCTTGAGGACGCCATATCGACCATTGGCATTCACAATTTCCGAACCACCATCATTACCACCGGCCTATTGAAGGCGCTGCCTGACGCCCCAGGCAT
>NZ_QCZI01000041.1 GCF_003097635.1 Flavobacterium psychrotolerans | reverse complement strand
ACGGACTTGTAATCGGTTCCGTTCAACACGAGTTTCATTGTTCGTGCTGCGCACGCAACGAAACTCTAGCTGTTGGCAGTAGTTTTTTTCTTCGTTTAGTTGTAGTTGATTAATCAAACCAAATTCCTTCATCCAAAAAATCTATACTGTATGATTTGCATTTTGGACAGAAGTTTTTACTTTTTTTGTAGCATTTATTTCCCCAATTATGATTTCCGATTTCCAAATCGTCAGTGAACATACTAGGCTCATAATATGGAATATATTTTTCATTCTTTGTTACAATTGAAATGCTTTTGGAAAAAAAATATAGAAATTTCTTTTTAATTATTGTAGTTTTTGTGTATTCATATAGGTTTATTTCTTCAATTTCATTAGATTCAGTATTTAAAGCAGGTGCGCCACATTCGGTATGATGATTTAGTCTTCCTCCGCCAATTGCTATTGACTTTGTTTTGTAACCACAATTTGTACAAATTGGTAAAATTGTAAAACCCATAATTTCTATACTTTAAAATGTTCTAATTTTTCTTTAAACAATATTTTCTTGATCCTAAATCTTTGTTTTAATTAATCCATCTTTTTCAATATCTAAAATGAAGAACGATTCGGCGCTTGGCTATTTAGCAGATTAAGGAAACCTTATCTTTCTGTTAATGAGTAATTTTCTAATACAAAACCAACTTTAAATTAAGCATAAACCAATCATCTTGCCTAACGTCGGTTGGTAGAAGTTTATAATTCATTTAGGCTTTTGATAATAAATGGGTAATCCTCTATTTCACTAAAACTGCCCCATATTGCTTCTCTTTGATCTTGACTATTTTTTGCTGAAAATTCTCCATTATTGATTTTGTCTTGAAACTTTTCTACAAGTTTTGAAATTATATTTTCGATTGTATCACCAAATTCATCTATTAAATTTATTGCAACAGATAAGTTAGTTTGTTCATTCCCGTTAAATTTTGGGTAGTATACATTTTTATAAGGTTTTTTAATTTCAAGTATTAATGTATGAATATCAGGACACAAAGTTAATGTAACCTCAAATGTTCCTTTTTCTACGATTTCAAATATTAACTGGAAAATGTCATATTCATATTTTTTTTGCTTCAAAAAATGTTGGCTACCGATTATAAAAGGAATAGTTAATCCACTTTTCCCACGACCTCTTTGGCTTTTTAAAATTTTTTTCCAATATTCCATATATTTATAAACTGTCCCACCATTCGGGACTCTGTTGATCAGTGTCTAAACTATCATTATAATATTCATTATCCCAATTTGAAGAAGAAGAATTATCATCAAAATTGTCATCGTAATCATAGTTTCTTTTAGATTCAATTTCTAAATATTCTTCATAACTTCTTTGTTTGTTTTTAAGTATTATTACTGCTTTCTCATCAACTAAAAATTTTGGATATATTTTCTTTATTTCAGTAACAGCTTCGTTGCTTATTACAAAGCCTTTCAGATTAACTATGCACCATTGTATATACATTGCATTTTCATTAGCAACGTCAATTAACTTTCGGTATTTATATTTTCCAAATTCGAAATGACTTTCGGTTTCAAATAATTCCATTTACGTGTGTTCTTTTAAAATTACTGCCAATAGGCGGTCGCTTTGCGAAGGCGTTGCGTTTTCGCAAAACGCCGAGTTGGGCGAAGTGTCCGCCTATTGGGCAAAGTGCCTTCGGGCATTTTGCCCAACGTTCCGCGGCTTCTCGTCAGTTGCGAAGTTCGGAACTTTTTATTTTCTGTTAAAGATAAAAATTCTTGCGAAACGCAAATGTGAATCTACAACAAAATTCGCAATTGCGAGAAACGGCTGTGTGTGCCTTGCATGCACTTCCAATTCCTCAAAAGTAGGAATTTTATCTAGAGGGTGCAAGTCCCTTATCGGCA
>NZ_QCZI01000040.1 GCF_003097635.1 Flavobacterium psychrotolerans | reverse complement strand
GTAAACGGCGGCCGTAACTATAACGGTCCTAAGGTAGCGAAATTCCTTGTCGGGTAAGTTCCGACCTGCACGAATGGCGTAACGATGGCGGCGCTGTCTCCACCCGAGACTCAGTGAAATTGAAATCGCTGTGAAGATGCAGTGTATCCGCGGCTAGACGGAAAGACCCCGTGAACCTTTACTATAGCTTTGCACTGGACTTTGAATTTGCTTGTGTAGGATAGGTGGGAGGCTTTGAAGTGGGGACGCCAGTTCTCATGGAGCCATCCTTGAAATACCACCCTGGCAACTTTGAGGTTCTAACTCAGGTCCGTTATCCGGATCGAGGACAGTGTATGGTGGGTAGTTTGACTGGGGCGGTCTCCTCCCAAAGAGTAACGGAGGAGTACGAAGGTGCGCTCAGACCGGTCGGAAATCGGTCGTAGAGTATAAAGGCAAAAGCGCGCTTGACTGCGAGACACACACGTCGAGCAGGTACGAAAGTAGGTCTTAGTGATCCGGTGGTTCTGTATGGAAGGGCCATCGCTCAACGGATAAAAGGTACTCCGGGGATAACAGGCTGATACCGCCCAAGAGTTCATATCGACGGCGGTGTTTGGCACCTCGATGTCGGCTCATCACATCCTGGGGCTGAAGCCGGTCCCAAGGGTATGGCTGTTCGCCATTTAAAGTGGTACGCGAGCTGGGTTTATAACGTCGTGAGACAGTTCGGTCCCTATCTGCCGTGGACGTTTGAGATTTGAGAGGGGCTGCTCCTAGTACGAGAGGACCGGAGTGGACGAACCTCTGGTGTTCCGGTTGTCACGCCAGTGGCATTGCCGGGTAGCTATGTTCGGAAGAGATAACCGCTGAAAGCATCTAAGCGGGAAACTTGCCTCAAGATGAGATCTCACTGGGATCTTGAATCCCCTAAAGGGCCGTCGAAGACTACGACGTTGATAGGTTGGGTGTGTAAGCGCTGTGAGGCGTTGAGCTAACCAATACTAATTGCCCGTGAGGCTTGACCATATAACACCCAAGCAATTTGCTGACGCAGATTGCGGTGGTGAAGATGATACGAACCGAAAGTTCGCAACGAACCACAAACATCACATATCCGGATTCGCTGGGCTGTCCATCTGGACATTCTGGCTACAGAATTTCTTGACGACCATAGAGCATTGGAACCACCTGATCCCATCCCGAACTCAGCAGTGAAACGATGCATCGCCGATGGTAGTGTGGGGTTTCCCCATGTGAGAGTAGGTCATCGTCAAGATTCATTTCGCAAAACCCCTATCTGCGCATGCAGGTAGGGGTTTTGTCTTTGTGGGCAAAAAATTCAGCCCAGCTCGAATCCCTGTGGGAGCGGGCTTGCCCCGCGAACACGGGCGAAGCCCGTGCCATCCACACGGTGTCTTCTTCGCGGGTAAACCTGCTCCCACCCTGATTTGAGCTGCGCTATGTTTTCATGGCTGCGGTAAGTCATCCCGCCACGGCGTGCCCGATCTGAGCATCGCGTTGAGGCGCACGATGAAGATTCTCATGCAGGCCACAATCGCAACCTTGGCAAGTTTCCCCCGCCCACGCAGCGCTTCATATCGGGCTTTGAGCGTTGGATTATGTTTCACCGCCACCAGGCACGCCATGTACAGCGCACGCCTGACCTCAAATCGGCCTCCTGAAATAAAGCGCTTGCCCACGGACTTTCCGCTGTCGTGATTGAAGGGGGCCACGCCGACCAAAGAGGCTATTTCCCTGGACTCCACATGCCCCAGTTCCGGCAAGAGCGCTACCAGCTTGGTCGCGGTTACCATCCCGATGCCTTTGACTTCGTCCAATTTGGCAATCCGTTCATCGTTGAGCACTGTGGCCTGCTGCTTGATCGCTTGCTCCACCAACTTTATCTGCGAGGCAAAGTGCTGGAGATTGGTGTTCAGGAAAATGGCGACCATCGCTGACTGAGCCTGCTTCAGGCGCCGCCGGTCGTCATCTCGCTGTTGGACTAGGCGATCACGCTGCTGAAGGAGTTCCCGTAACAGGGCCCTTTCAGGGCTTGTCTTCAGGGTTGGCTTATCTGGAAT
>NZ_QCZI01000039.1 GCF_003097635.1 Flavobacterium psychrotolerans | reverse complement strand
TCTTCGACCGGCATGGGCTTACGGAGCAAGTCCTTGACCCTCGCCGGCGCACCTTCTCCCGAAGTTACGGTGCCATTTTGCCTAGTTCCTTCACCCGAGTTCTCTCAAGCGCCTTGGTATTCTCTACCTAACCACCTGTGTCGGTTTGGGGTACGGTTCCCAGTTATCTGAAGCTTAGGAGCTTTTCTTGGAAGCATGGTATCAACCACTTCGTCGCCTAAAGGCAACTCGTCATCAGCTCTCGGCCTTGAAATCCCGGATTTGCCTAAGATTCCAGCCTACCACCTTAAACCTGGACAACCAACGCCAGGCTGGCCTAACCTTCTCCGTCCCTCCATCGCAATAACTGGAAGTACAGGAATATTAACCTGTTTTCCATCGACTACGCTTTTCAGCCTCGCCTTAGGGACCGACTAACCCTGCGTCGATTAACGTTGCGCAGGAAACCTTGGTCTTTCGGCGTGCGAGTTTTTCACTCGCATTGTCGTTACTCATGTCAGCATTCGCACTTCTGATACCTCCAGCAAGCTTCTCAACTCACCTTCACAGGCTTACAGAACGCTCCTCTACCGCATCACCAAAAGGTGATACCCGTAGCTTCGGTGCATGGTTTGAGCCCCGTTACATCTTCCGCGCAGGCCGACTCGACTAGTGAGCTATTACGCTTTCTTTAAAGGGTGGCTGCTTCTAAGCCAACCTCCTAGCTGTCTAAGCCTTCCCACATCGTTTCCCACTTAACCATGACTTTGGGACCTTAGCTGACGGTCTGGGTTGTTTCCCTTTTCACGACGGACGTTAGCACCCGCCGTGTGTCTCCCATGCTCGGCACTTGTAGGTATTCGGAGTTTGCATCGGTTTGGTAAGTCGGGATGACCCCCTAGCCGAAACAGTGCTCTACCCCCTACAGTGATACATGAGGCGCTACCTAAATAGCTTTCGAGGAGAACCAGCTATCTCCGAGCTTGATTAGCCTTTCACTCCGATCCACAGGTCATCCGCTAACTTTTCAACGGTAGTCGGTTCGGTCCTCCAGTCAGTGTTACCTAACCTTCAACCTGCCCATGGATAGATCGCCCGGTTTCGGGTCTATACCCAGCGACTAAACGCCCTATTAAGACTCGCTTTCGCTACGCCTCCCCTATTCGGTTAAGCTCGCCACTGAATATAAGTCGCTGACCCATTATACAAAAGGTACGCAGTCACCTAACAAAGTAGGCTCCCACTGCTTGTACGCATACGGTTTCAGGATCTATTTCTCTCCCCTCTCCGGGGTTCTTTTCGCCTTTCCCTCACGGTACTAGTTCACTATCGGTCAGTCAGTAGTATTTAGCCTTGGAGGATGGTCCCCCCATATTCAGACAAAGTTTCTCGTGCTCCGTCCTACTCGATTTCATTGATAAGAGATTTTCGTGTACGGGGCTATCACCCACTATGGCCGCACTTTCCAGAGCGTTCCACTAATCTCAAACCAACTTAAGGGCTGGTCCCCGTTCGCTCGCCACTACTAAGGGAATCTCGGTTGATTTCTTTTCCTCAGGGTACTTAGATGTTTCAGTTCCCCTGGTTCGCCTCTTGCACCTATGTATTCAGTACAAGATAACCAGCTTATGCTGGCTGGGTTCCCCCATTCAGAGATCTCTGGATCACAGTCTGTTTGCCGACTCCCCAAAGCTTTTCGCAGGCTACCACGTCTTTCATCGCCTCTGACTGCCAAGGCATCCACCGTATGCGCTTCTTCACTTGACCATATAACCCCAAGCAATCTGGTTATACTGTGAAGACGACATTCGCCGAAAATTCGCACGTCGCTCTTTCGAGCAGAACTCACAAATTTTACCTTAGCCTGATCCACCAGCAGTGAAACTGGTGTTCAGTCTATTTCTATCACATATCCGAATTTTTAAAGAACGATCTGACAAAAGTCAGAAATCAACATTCATTCACGAATGTTGATTTCTAAGTTCTGACTAGCTACTGCGTACGGCGAAAGTGGTGGAGCCAAGCGGGATCGAACCGCTGACCTCCTGCGTGCAAGGCAGGCGCTCTCCCAGCTGAGCTATGGCCCCGTATTCTACGGCTAAACCATGTAATGGTAGGTCT
>NZ_QCZI01000038.1 GCF_003097635.1 Flavobacterium psychrotolerans | reverse complement strand
GCCAACAGCTAGAGTTTCGTTGCGTGCGCAGCACGAACAATGAAACTCGTGTTGAACGGAACCGATTACAAGTCCGTCAACACTATGCACTTATCGTAAAAATTTTAGAGAGAATAGTAAGAGGATTTTGCATCCTCTTTTTTTTTGCGAAGTATTTGGTTGGTTTTATCGTGTTTTCCTTCACTTTTGGACATAAAATCCCTTACCCGTAAATTCAGCTTTTACAGGAACTTGGGTTTTGGCCACCGCCAAGAAACCAAGCAGGCGGACCACGCTGGTCAAAAACCGCTATTCGATGCAAATTGCCTGTTTTACAACAGAGGCACTTGGGTAAAAAAGGCTTCTTTTCTACTTTTTCCAGTACTTTCACTTGAAGTTTTTCTTGTAAAACTTTCAGCTTTTGTCGCTTCCAAGTGCTGCTCAAAAAACCATAATGCCGGATTTTGACAAAGCGTTTGGGCAAAATATGCAAGGCAAACCGCCTGATAAACTCCCGGTGCGTGAGCGTCATTTGTTTTTTAACGCCCGCCACTCGGTAATCCTTGTAATCAAAAGTCACATTTTGCTCGTCAATGCTCTTGATTCTAGTATTGCTAATGGCAATTTTATGGGTGTATCTCCCCAAATACTCCACTACTGATTTTGGACTTCCAAAAGGCTTTTTGGCAAATACTACCCAAGGTTTTTGCCATAATTCCTGCCGGATTTGTTCATACTGTATTGGCGATTTTGCTTTGAGTTTTGCGCAAAATTTGGCCCTGAAAACTTTCGACAAAGCCTTGACTGGAAAAAGAAACTTGCCGTCTGTTCTCCTATTTTGCCATTGTCCGTCTTTATTCACACCCCCGCCCGGAACAATGCAATGCAGGTGCGGATGCAAACTCAATTGTTGTCCCCAAGTGTGCAAAACGGCAATCATTCCCATTTGTATTCCCTGGGCTTTGCCAAAGGTTTTTAACGTTTCCCAAGTCGCTTCAAACAAAGTGTCATACACTATTTTGGGCTGATATATCGCTAGAGAATTAATACTGTCGGGCAAGGTAAAAACTACGTGGAAGTATGGAACCGGTAAGAGTTCTGTGCTTCGGGCTTCTATCCAATCTTCCCGTTTGTTGCCCTGACATTTCGGGCAATGCCGATTCCTACAACTGTTATAGCTTATGGTGATGTTTCCACAACCATCGCAAGCATCAATATGACCCCCCAACTCGGCAGTTCTGCATTTTTTTATTCTTGAAAGCGTGCGGTGTTGCCAAGTGTTCAATCCATAATTTTCGACTTTTGAGCCAACTTTCCGCAGTACATCGGCTACTTCAAAGACTGGCTGCATTTTGCAAAAAGGGTATCAAGAGGACTGAATTTTTGTTGACTCTCGAGTTGGGCAATATGCAGATATTCCATCGTGGTTTCGATATTTTGGTGCCCCAAAAGATCTTTGAGAGTCATAATATCCACCCCGTCTTCAAGCAAATGTGTGGCATAGCTGTGCCGAAGCGTGTGCACATGGACGTCTTTTTTGATGCCCGCTGCCTTGGCTACCTGCTTTATTGCCCATTGCACGCCTCGTTGTGAATACCGATTGTCAAAATCGCCACCTGCTCCATTAGGCAAAGGCTGTCCATTAAAAAGATACGCTTGGGGTTTTTCGGCTGCGATGTAGGTTTTTAAGCCCCGAATTAAATGTACTGAAAGTGGAACGTAACGGTCTTTTTTGCCTTTACCTTGAACTACCTTGAGCTGTTTTCGGTCGAAATCCAAATCCTGTAAACGCACACTTCTGGCTTCCATACAACGAAGTCCACAGCCATAAAGCAAGCCAATGAGAATGCGGTGTTTGAGTAGTTTGGCGTTTTGGAGCATCGCCCAGACTTCTTCTTTGCTCAAAACAACAGGGAGTTTTTTCTCGTGTTTTATCGAGGGCAACCGTAAAAATTCATACGGCAAGCCCTCGGATTTTAGCAAAAACCGAAGTCCGTAAACACAGTGTTTAAAATACGTTTGAGAAGGTGTTTTGGACTTTTTTTGAAGGTAAAACAAGTAATCCTGCACTTGTTCGGGATCGAGTTCCGTTGGGATTTTACCAAAATACAGCGAAATCGAAGCCACGTGGCGGGAATAATTGTTAAACGTACTTTGGCTTCGACCTAAAATGGAAACCGTACGCTCAAAACGAGCTAATAGTTCTTCAAATCCCGGGACTTCGCGCTTGGCTTGGTTGAGGATTTTGTTTTCCCTTAGATCATCAGGATGCTTTTTTTTGTAGTCATAGTTTACGATTTTTTATTACCTTCGTAAGGTACTAAATCATCGCGAGTGCTACCGAAGGTTTAGTTCAA
>NZ_QCZI01000037.1 GCF_003097635.1 Flavobacterium psychrotolerans | reverse complement strand
ACGGCGGCAGAAGTGGAGCAGGTGCTTATGGCAGTTCCTGCAACAGCTGTTGGCGCAACTGTTATGGTAATTGTTTTAGTGTCGATTGCATCAGTACAACCTGTATTCGCTATTGCTGTAAGAGTAAGAACAACAGTTCCTGCAGTAATGTCTGCGGCACTCGGGGCATAGGTACATGTGGTTAATGATGCAGCATCGACGAATGTACCTGTTCCATTGCTTGTCCAAAGGATACTAGCCTGATTGGTAGCGCTTGAACCAGCTGTAATGTTTATTGCACCATCAGATGAACAGGTTGCAATTGGGGTTCCCGCTACCGCAGTAGGGGTAATACTAATTGTTAGGGTTTTGTTTGAAGTTACATTTGCACACGGAGCATTTCCGGTTTCTGTCAGTGTCAGGTTTACGCTGCCTAAAGCAATGTCCGCAGCACTAGGCAAATAAGTGCATAGTGTTAAAGATGTAGCGTCGGTAAATGTTCCCGTTCCATCTGAAGTCCAAGTAATATTGGAGCTGTTTGTGGCACTTGATCCTGCGGTAATGTTCACTGCGGCAGAAGTGGAGCAGGTGCTTATGGCAGTTCCCGCTACAGGCGCAGCAGCAACCGTTATTGTAATTGTTTTAGTGTCGATTGCATCGGTACAACCTGCATTTGTAGCTGTAAGAGTAAGAACAACAGTTCCTGCAGTAATGTCTGCGGCACTCGGGGCATAGGTACATGTGGTTAATGATGCAGCATCGACGAATGTACCCGTTCCGTTGCTTGTCCAAAGGATACTGGTCTGATTGGTGGCGCTTGAACCAGCTGTAATGTTTATTGCACCATCAGATGAACAGGTTGCAATTGGGGTTCCCGCTACCGCAGTAGGGGGAATACTAATTGTTAGGGTTTTGTTTGAGGTTACATTTGTACACGGAGCATTTCCGGTTTCTGTCAGTGTCAGGTTTACGCTACCTAAAGCAATGTCCGCAGCACTAGGCAAATAGGTGCAAAGTGTTAAAGATGTAGCGTCGGTAAATGTTCCCGTTCCATCTGAAGTCCAAGTAATATTGGAGCTGTTTGTGGCACTTGATCCTGCGGTAATGTTCACTGCGGCAGAAGTGGAGCAGGTGCTTATGGCAGTTCCCGCTACAGGCGCAGCAGCAACCGTTATTGTAATTGTTTTAGTGTCGATTGCATCGGTACAACCTGCATTTGTAGCTGTAAGAGTAAGAATAACAGTTCCTGCAGTAATGTCTGCGGCACTCGGGGCATAGGTACATGTGGTTAATGATGCAGCATCGACGAATGTACCCGTTCCGTTGCTTGTCCAAAGGATACTGGTCTGATTGGTGGCGCTTGAACCAGCTGTAATGTTTATTGCACCATCAGATGAACAGGTTGCAATTGGGGTTCCCGCTACCGCAGTAGAGGGAGTGCTAATGGTTAGGGTTTTGTTTGAGGTTACATTTGCACACGGAGCATTTCCGGTTTCTGTCAGTGTCAGGTTTACGCTACCTAAAGCAATGTCTGCAGCACTAGGCAAATAGGTGCATAGTGTTAAAGATGTAGCGTCGGTAAATGTTCCCGTTCCATCTGAAGTCCAAGTAATATTGGAGCTGTTTGTGGCACTTGATCCTGTGGTAATGTTCACTGCGGCAGAAGTAGAGCAGGTGCTTATGGCAGTTCCCGCTACAGGCGCAGCAGCAACCGTTATGGTAATTGTTTTAGTGTCGATTGCATCGGTACAACCTGCATTCGCTATTGCTGTAAGAGTAAGAATAACAGTTCCTGCAGTAATGTCTGCGGCACTCGGGGCATAGGTACAGGTGGTTAATGAGGCAGCATCTACGAATGTACCCGTTCCATTGCTTGTCCAAAGGATACTAGCCTGATTGGTAGCGCTTGAACCAGCTGTAATGTTTATTGCACCATCAGATGAACAGGTTGCAATTGGGGTTCCCGCTACCGCAGTAGTGGGAGTACTAATTGTTAGGGTTTTGTTTGAGGTTACATTTGCACACGGAGCATTTCCGGTTTCTGTCAGTGTCAGGTTTACGCTACCTAAAGCAATGTCCGCAGCACTAGGCAAATAGGTGCAAAGTGTTAAAGATGTAGCGTCGGTAAATGTTCCCGTTCCATCTGAAGTCCAAGTAATATTGGAGCTGTTTGTGGCACTTGATCCTGCGGTAATGTTCACTGCGGCAGAAGTGGAGCAGGTGCTTATGGCAGTTCCCGCTACAGGCGCAGCAGCAACCGTTATTGTAATTGTTTTAGTGTCGATTGCATCGGTACAACCTGCATTTGTAGCTGTAAGAGTAAGAATAACAGTTCCTGCAGTAATGTCTGCGGCACTCGGGGCATAGGTACATGTGGTTAATGATGCAGCATCGACGAATGTACCCGTTCCGTTGCTTGTCCAAAGGATACTAGCCTGATTGGTGGCGCTTGAACCAGCTGTAATGTTTATTGCGCCATCAGATGAACAGGTTGCAATTGCTGTACCAGCAACGGCTGTTGGAGCTGCTGTTACGGTGATGATTCCCGTAGCATTTATGCTACCACAACTTCCCGTTAAGGGAATGCTGTACGCAAATACGCCTGATGCCGTTGGCGTGCCAGTTATGGTAATCACGTTCGCTGCCCATGTTGCGCTTACACCTGCTGGTAAACCGTTGGCTCCTAATACCCCAGAATTGGATATGCCCGTAGCTAATGTTGTGACATGCGTGATATTGGTTAAAGGGGTATTGTTACACAATGTTGGGGTGCTCGATGCCGCCGCCGCTGTCATGTTTGCCGTTACGGTGATGGTTCCGGTTGCATTAATGCTACCACAACCTCCCGTTAACGGGATGCTGTATGCAAAAACGCCTGATGCCGTTGGTGTGCCACTGATGGTGATCACGTTTGCTGCCCAAGCCGCGGTTACGCCTGCCGGTAATCCCGTTGCCACTCCGATGCCTGTGGCCAATGTTGTGGCATGTGTGATATTGGTTAAAGGGGTACTGATACACAATGTTGGGGTGCTCGATGC
>NZ_QCZI01000036.1 GCF_003097635.1 Flavobacterium psychrotolerans | reverse complement strand
AACTCAACCCATCACTTTGCGAACCGCCGTATACGAGACCCGTACGTACGGTGGTGTGAGAGGCGCAGTCCGTCAGTCTCTGGCGGACCCGTCTACTCGATTGGCAGAAGATTTAATTGTCGGTTTCGTTTCTCAATTCCTGTATTTTCTCAATTGTCAAACCTGTTAATTTAGAAATTAGTTCATTTGATAATCCCTCAATAATTCCGGTTTTTGCAATTTCAATTTTCTCATCTTCTCTAACTTTATATTCCGCTTCACTTTGTAGCGAAAAAACCTCACTTGCTTTTAAGTGCAAACTATCTAAATAACGATTATAACCATATTGGTCTTCTTTTTCAAGACGCATTATATCTAAAACTTCGTTGGCTTCTTTTAAACCTTTGGCTTTGAAGTCGTCTTTTACTTCGCTGTTTTTTAGGAAATAAACCCATTCATCCAAGGTGTCTTTTGCAATATCGTTAAATTGATTAACTTTTAATAAATAATATTCTGGAAAAATATCGGCAACTTCTTGTTTTACAAATGTTTGCTTTTGTTTTTCAGATAGTCCTAAAATATCGTTTTGATGCAAACCTTTAAAGTCAGTTTTACCTCGATAAATATAATCTTGACCTTGTCCAAGGTCAAAATAAACGATGTTTATAGAAATTACTTTTTTGATTTCAGAATATTTTTGTCCGAGTTTTAAGTTTTCTGAAATTGATTTTGAAACGCCATAAGCCATTCTATGAAAATAATCTATTTCATAAGTGCTTTGAATTTCAATTATAATCAATTCATTTTTAGAGTTATGAGTAAGTATATCTACACGATTGAATTTGTCATCGTCATAGTCTTGATTGCTTTCGCTTTCTAAAATTTGTTCGATTTTTATGCTATCAAACAACAATTCGCTTAAAAAACCTTCAAGCACAACAAAGTTGGCTTTGTTTCTCAAAAGTCTTTTTATTGCCCAATCAAATCGTATTAGTTTCTTGCTCATTATTTCTATAAATTAATTATGCAAATTTACGTAAAAAAATGTTTGAAAAACCTTGATTTATAACTCTGTTTCAAGTGTTTCTAACAATGCCTTTTTATTTGAGCTATCTTTTCCGAGCAAACCTTTTAGTAATAACTTCATCAAGTCTTGATGAACAATAAACCACATTGGATTTTTGAATACTTTCGGATATCCTTTGTCACTGTTGTTATTTACATCGCCATTCCAGCGCATTCCAATACACTTGTTTCCCTTTTCAAAAATTCCATAAGCTACTGAAAACTCATTGTTGTTGTAAATTATTTCGATTAGTTCAAAATTCCCAGGGTTTACATTTTCAGGTTTCATATTTATTCTTTTAAAAATTTTACGGTTGTTGTTTTTAAATCATTTTTAAGCAAAAGAATATAAAGTCCTTTTGGCATTAAACTTGTGTTAATATGTTGCGAAGTTAGACTGTCTGAAATAATCTTTACGCCAGCAGTATTGAAAATTTCATATGAAGTATATTCTGTATTATTAATATTAAGTAGATTACTAGCGGGATTGGGATAGACTATTACTTGATTAAGTGAAAAATTATTTGTTAATAAATTTTTGTCGGTTAGTCTGACAATTCCGTTGACAGTTACATCATTATATTTTGTAAATGTTCCTAAAACTATCAACTTCCCGTCGTTCTGAATTTGAAGCGACTTGACAAACGGTGTGGTATCAAATGCACCCGTAAAATTATTCGATATATTTAAAGTGCCATCATTTTGTCCAGTAGGTAAAAATCTTTGAATAGATGTTAAAAATACTGGGAAGGAATTTATGGTAGTGTTCTTTGTTCCTACAACTATAACATTGCCATTAGTTTGTAAATACATATTTGTTACTGTGTCAAAAATTGCAGAATTAAAAACAAAAGTATTATCTAACGAACCATCTGTATTAATCCGTACCACATTATTTACGACATTGCCGTTGTAAGAACCTAAAGTTCCTCCAAATAGATATTTTCCATTACTCTGTATTGCAATTGATGTTACCCTTATATATGGATTTGTATTTGATGTAAAACCAGTACCAGTAACAAAAGTTGGGTCTATCGTACCATTAGCATTGAGACGAATCACTCCGTTTGCTACGATTTTATTATAAAAAGAAAAACAACCTCCGACAATGATTTTATTGTTAACATCAAATTTAACATCTAAAATTGCTCTACATCCACCATCTGAGTAGCCAGTACTGAAAGTATTATCTTGTGTTCCGTTTGAATTAATTCTTAAAATTGTATCCTCGCTCCCTAATATAATTTTTCCATCATTTTGTATTAGTGCATGAAACCATGAACTTTGGTTTCCAGCAATAAAAAAATTAAACGAATTATCATACGACCCATCAGAATTTAATCGAATTACAGTTTGTATTGGTAATCCATTAAATGTCAAAGGAGTTCCACGATCAAAAAGTACGATTATTTTGCCATCATTTTGTAATTTTATACACGTCGGATCTCTACTAAATCCAGTGCCAATATTTGCAGAAAAACTTAAATCTTCTGTTCCATCTGTATTTAAACGGAAAATACTACCACCTGATGAAACTAGCAATTGACCATTTGTCTGCAAGTCGGATCGAACTAATGAATATTGTCCTAATCCTATTCTCGTCTGATAACTTATGTCTTGAAACTGACCAAAAGCAGCACAATTAAATGTGATTAAAAATATTTTTAAAATATTTTTCATTATTTTAATAACTTCCCATTTATATTTAATGGATTACCACTAGGACGATAACTTTAGGTACTATTTTGTGTTATTTAAACTGGTTAATGTACCGCCCCCGCTAGCATATTATTTGAAATTCCTTTACTCTAAACGATAACTTATTTACTGATGATTAGTTTAGTTTTGAACTAATCTTTAATCAGTTTTTGCTTTTTCGTCGGTCTCGCAAATTTTCTGCCAACGGCTCCCGGCTTGGTCGTCGTTCCTGAGGGAGTTTTCTCCCGAAAGGAATGCGTCCAAGGCGGTGATGTCGG
>NZ_QCZI01000035.1 GCF_003097635.1 Flavobacterium psychrotolerans | reverse complement strand
AATCCTTTTTCTGAATATAGTAGCTATAAAAGCTATAAATCTACAGGGCAAAAAAAAGTAAATAAAAAAGAAGAAGCTATAAGGTTGGGTGACCTTCTGCAAAAACAACTAGAAGAAAATAGCTTCCCTTTTTGATTCTCAAAAAATGAGAAAATAAACTAACTTTGTAAAAATTATAACACTATGGAAGCAATTATATTACACCCTAAAAATAAAACCCAATTGTCTCTTTTAAAAAAATTGGCAAAGGAAATGGGGATGCTTTTTGAAACAAAAGAAGAAGAAACACCATACAATCCTGAATTTGTAAATAGAATTTTAAATAAGAGAAAAGACGGCAATTTCACAACAATAGATACTACTGATGTATGGGGAAGTTTAGGATTCAAATAGAAGATATTGCTAAAGATCAACTCCGAAAAATATATAAATCTGGAGATAAAGCAACTATAAAAAAATTAGAAAAAATTCTATTAGAATTAGAAGAACATCCAAAAACAGCAATTGGAGAACCCGAGGCTTTGAAATATCAACTAACAGGTTATTGGAGCAGAAAAATAAACAAAAAAGATAGGATGATTTATGAGATTAGTGAAGAACTTGTTTTAGTTTCTATCATTGAATTATCTAGTCATTACGGAGATAAATAAACTAAAGGGAGGAAGAAAGAAGTATTATTTTCGGGAAATTTAATAATGTGTAAAGGGTGTCACAGTTGCCTTTTTAATCCTATTTTTTGTTTCTTATAATTTTAAAATATTTTTTCCTTTTTGATAAAAAAACAAAAGGGGAAAAGTATTAAGTTTGGTGAATAAAATAAGCCTTTTTAGCTTTGTATATGTACCCGCTATACAAAGCCACATCCCTATCGGTATGTTAGGCTTTGTGCTGGGCTCTTTTCAGAGGGAACTCTGCGAGGCTTTCGGCTGCGCCAGGAATAACTTTTAAAAATCACGACTATGGCATTTGGATTAATCAGAGCAAGAAATTTATCCGCTGCAGATATTAGCAGCACCGATATTCATAACGCCAGGCGTTATGAAGCCAAAGAGCAATATCCTTTGAATGTTCCTTTGGAAAAACGGAATGATAATTTTATCAAAGCAGAATATATTTTAGAAAATCATGAAGATTATCTAGGAAAAAAAGAAACTACTCTAGCTGAAGCTATAGAAGAAAGACTTAAAATTAATGAGGTTAAAGGGATAAAATCAAATTCCAATTTAGCCATTGAATACGTTGTTGGAATCAATGACAAAAAAGCGTGGGACAATTACAATTTTGATGGATTTGTCAGTAATACAAAGCAATGGCTCGAGAGAAGACACGGTAAAGATTCTGTTGTTGCGGTTTATTCTCATTTAGACGAAAGCAACCCACATGTGCATATAATTGTAGTGCCGATCGAGAAGAAAACAGTAAAGTGGAAAAACACAAAAGGTTCTGGAGAGCGAACTGAAAGTCGTCTAAATACAAGAGATTATACTGGTGGTAGGGAAAAATTAAGGGGTTTGCAAAATGATTATTTTGAACATCTAACGCAACGCTATGATGGAGGTAAAAAGTTTGGCTTGGAATTGTTTCGAGGCACTTTAGTTGAAAATCAAACAAAAGAGTATGTCGAACAAACTAATCACGAAATAGGCGAATTAAGAACTGTTTTAGCCTCTTTGGGCGATGATATTGCTAAAAACATAGTTCAGGGTCAGATTTTAGAAAAACAACGAATTTTGGCTTTAAAAGAGGTAGAGCTGAAAAAAGAAGAGGATAGGCGTCATTCTGAAAAGAAAAATCTATGGAAATTAAAAGGCACTAGAGATAATCCGGATATTTTTCATGGAAAAACTTCAGCTGAAGAAAAAAGTGGGGAAAAGAAAAATAGAGGGCATCGTCCAAGTAGATGAAAAACAGCGTCTTTAAAAATACATAACTATTTAGCTATCAACATATTACGAAAAAATCGCCCGGGCCCTGGTGTTTCTTCTCCTAGCTTCAAATTTTGTTTTTTTGTTTTCTTTTCATTCCAGCTATTTTTCCCCTTTTGTTTTTTTTCAGTTGAAAATTTTTCTCCACTCCAACCAAATAAAATACCAAAAAAACAAGACAAATTTCCTCGCACACGCTACTGTTTAAAAACTTTAAAAAGATTTAAATAATTTAGGCATTCGGGAAGCCCAGTAAAAACAGTGGTTAAGGTAGTCGAAAACGAACTTTTTATAAGCGAAAACGAACTTTTTATAAGCGAAAACGAACTTTTTATAAGCGAAAACGAACTTTTTATAAGCGAAAAATAATTATCTAAAAATAATGTTATTTTTTTTAGTTCGTTTTGCTATATTTGCTTTATGGAACTACAAAAAACTACCCCTGAGAAGAAAATTAAGCAACATAATACAATTACTTCTGGCCGTACTGATTATTCAGCTTGTCAATTGGATGTTTTATTTATGTTGTTGGCTTGTATTGAAGATACTGACGCTCCTAAAAAACGTTATAGTATAAGGGTTAAAGATATAGAATTGATTACGAGTCGTAAATGGAACTATCAACAACTATTAGAGTCAAACGAAGAAATGATGTCTAGGGTTTTTAAGATTGAGGAAGAGGACGGACTGCGACAAATAGTTTTATTTTCGGAAATTAAATATTTAGATGGGACTGGCAGTTTTGATATGGTTATAAACGAACCCGCTCGCCCTTACTTCTTCGAGTTGAAAAATAATTATACCCTTTTAGAATTAAAATCGGTGCTGTCCTGCACTTCAAAACACGCTAAAAGATTGTATTCTTTAGCTTGTCAATGGCGTGGTACTGGAGGGCATACTTATAGCATCGGGGAACTCAAAGAAATGTTAGGGTTAAAAGACCCTAAAGGGAAAGAAAAAGAACAGTATTCTGAGATTACTATGTTTAAAAAGCAAGTTTTAGACATAGCAAAAAGGCAAATAAACGAACATACCGATATTGTTTTTGATTATGAATTATTAAAAGTTAAAGGGCGTTCTTTTGATACAATAAAGCTTTTTTGTGGTTTCGCAAAACCTAAACTGCAGATGGAAATTGATTTTAATGTTGATTTGGAAAAGCAAAAGAAAAACGGTGAACTTCTCCAGAAGATTGCAAATATACAGGCTATAGGTATTCGGGACGATTTAGCGGAATTGTGGGCGGTTAAATATTGGAAGCAATTTGTAGAAGAAAAAAACAACCTTTTAGAAGCTATCCAAAAGGGGAAAGTAATAGCCGACAAGCCCGCTTATTTGGCTGGTATTTTTAAGAAAAAAGGCTATGTATAAACTTAAAGACGTTGCTGAAATCTTAGGGGTGTCCGACAGAACTGTCGAGAGGTATCTAAAAAGCTATTTCTCTATGGAAAAAGGGGCATATCAAGTATCTGAAAAGATGCTAGAGGTATTAAAATCTGAATATCTAGAGAGTGAATCCAATACGGTTGTCGAGGAATTTACTAAAGAAGAATATCAGGAATTTCATAAACGATTATCTGAATATCCCGTT
>NZ_QCZI01000034.1 GCF_003097635.1 Flavobacterium psychrotolerans | reverse complement strand
CATCAATAAATTCATATTTGACAGGCCAATAAACAATATTAAAAATCAAACAATTTAATTACACCCAACGGGTTAAATCTATTATTTAGAAAAGATTGGAAGCGATTCAAAGGTTCCTTAGAAACAATAACAAGGGATTCTCAACATGTATTATTTACTTTTCAATAATCACAAGTTTTTTTCAACATTTAACCCTTTAAAATTATGATAAATTAACATATCCTTATATATTTGACGTATCATAAAACTTATATCATGAAAATAATCACACTACTACTATGTTCATTATTTTTTATTCCGGCTTTTTCCCAAGAACATTTTTCTGGAATCTCAACCTCCAAACGTGTCGGGATTTTAAACATTGGAGTGAATCCTTCGGAATTATCAAATTTGAAGAAAAAATTTGAAATTCAACTTTTTTCAACAAGCATTAATATTGCTAACAATAAAGTTGGTTTCAAAGACCTGACTAATGGCAATGATTTAGAAGATTTAATTTTTAAAGGAGATAAACCCGTAAATTTAAATGTTGATGCCGAATTCATAGGTCCCGGATTTGCGATGCGATTATTAAAATGGGGATTTGCTGTTACTACAAAAGGTCACGTAAAAGCAAATTTTGTTGATATAGACACCAATCTTGGATCTAAGTTAATTAACAGCGCCATGAACTCAACAGATGGAGTATCCACTATTACTAACACTTCCAACCAAAGGATTAATGCAACTGCATGGGGTGAGGTCGGATTTTCGGTATCTCGTAAAATTTATGAAACCGATAGAACAAGCATCAATGGAGGAGTAACATTTAAACTTTTATTTCCAGGTACCTATGCTAATGTTGGATTAGGAAATTTTAATGGTACCATTACTACGGAGAATACAGGAGATTTAATTCTCTCTGATGCCAACGCCAATATGAATATTGCCTATTCAGGAAGTCTTGCGGATAATTTTACAAACACCAATGATTACACTAAATCTATTTTCGGAAATTTGAAGGGAATGGCTACAGATGTCGGTATTGATTACCAACTAAAAGACGGCAACAATTCTTATAAATTAAAAGTTGGAGCTGCAATTAAAAACATGGGCAGCATGACTTTTAGTGGAGACAATAATGTTTCCAGAAACTACAAACTTGAAATTAGTGGTGCCGACAAATTAAATCTTAATGTGTTTAATGATGTTGAAGGTATTAAAGATATTGAAAAAGTACTTTTAGATAGTGGGTATCTTAAGCTAGAAAACGGCGAAAAAGATTTTAAAATAAAACTCCCAACCGTTTTGAATCTTTATGCAGACGTAAAAGTAATTTCAAAATTGAATCTTACGTTATTTATGCAACAAAAAATGAATGATAATGGCAGTAACAATCAAATTACTTCCCAAAATATTTTTTCAGTTACACCTCGGATTTCTTTGGGCATTTTTGAGGCTTATGTACCTGTATCCTTTAATGAAATCTCTGGAACAACCGGCGGTTTCGGATTTAGATTGGGTGGGTTCTTCCTTGGTTCAAACTCCATAATTACCGCATTAACAAGTGATAGCAAGCAAGCCGATTTATACACCGGTTTCCGTTTTGGGTTTCTATAATTCTTTTTTTCAATACGTGGACTCGTGACAATTAATAGCTTTAATTTCGAATTATGGAATACAAAACAAATGTCCGTTATAGAAAAGAATCGCTCAAAAAATTATTGTATTACGTTGTAAAAAATGAAGAGACAATCATTCAAGCCTTGTATGATGATTTTAAGAAATCTGCTTTTGAAGCCGTTTTAACTGAAACCAGCTATGTTATTTCAGACTTAAAATACGCTATTAACAACATCAATTCATGGGCAAAACCCAAAAGAGTTTTGCCCTCTATTTTAAACTTCCCATCCAGTGATTTTATTTATAGCGAACCCTATGGAAAAGTATTGATTATTTCACCCTGGAATTACCCTTTTCAATTGGCGCTTTGTCCCTTAATTTCGGCTGTTGCAGCAGGAAATCGGGTAATCTTAAAACCATCAGAGCTCACTCCAAAAACTTCTGCAATTATAGCTAAAATTATAGCCAAAGCTTTTCATAAAAATCATGTCGAAGTGATTGAGGGTGATGTAACGGTTTCGCAACAATTATTAACCCAACGTTGGGATTATATCTTCTTCACTGGAAGTGTTCCAGTTGGTAAAATAGTGGCAAAAGCGGCAGCACAATTTATTACCCCCGTAACACTTGAATTAGGAGGAAAAAACCCTTGTATTGTGGATGAAACTGCTGATTTAAAACTAGCCGCAAAGCGCATTGTTTGGGGGAAATTTGTCAATGCGGGACAAACCTGTATCGCTCCCGATTATATTTTAGTTCATTTTAAAGTAAAAGAAAAATTCATTATTTATTTAATGGAGGAAATTACCCTTGCATATGGTAAAGAGCCTGAATTTTCTCAAGATTTTCCCAGTATTGTTAATGAGAAAAATTGGCGGCGACTTTGCAATTTGTTAATAGACACCTCCGTTGTGTTTGGAGGAAAAACCAAAGAAGACAAATATTACATTGCTCCCACGCTAATTGACGAACCTTCATTAGATAGTTTAATTATGGCCGATGAGATTTTCGGCCCATTATTACCCATTCTATCCTACAAAACAGAGGATGATTTAGAAACTATTATTACTCGCTACGAAAAACCATTAGCCTTCTACGTATTTTCTTTAAATTCTAATTTCTCAAAAAAGATAATTCAGAAATATTCTTTTGGAGGAGGTTGTATTAATGACACCATGATCCATTTTGCGAATAAAAGGCTCCCCTTTGGCGGTGTCGGGCATTCAGGAATTGGAGCCTATCATGGTCGTTTGAGTTTTGATACTTTTTCGCATAAAAAAGCCATTGTGAAAAAAGGAAATTGGATTGATTTATCCATGAGATATGCCCCATACAAGGACAAATTAACAACAATAAGAAGAATTTTAAAATGGTTATAATTTTAACCTAACAAATAATTTATACATAAAAATGGAAAACATAAAAGACAAAATCACAGCAATACAACAAAATGGATATGAGATTGATTTTAGCAACATCTTCAATAATGCTTTTGAAAATTATAAAAAAACTGCATTGATTTCTGGGTTTGCAATACTCTTGTTTAGTATTGTCATCATTGCAATTGCCATGGGAATTGTTTTTGCTTTTTTGGGATTCAGTTCCTTTGCAGATACATTACCCTATTTAAAACCAGAAAATTTTTCAGGGATTACGATATTAATTTACATTATAATAATTACATTAATCACCGGGCTGACCAGTCCCATCACCGCTGGTCTTCTAAAAATTTCACATTGTGCTGCACATGGCAAAGAATTTTCAATAACTACGACATTTGATTATTATAACAGTGCTTTTTTTAAAGAATTATTCATTGCAACAACCCTTATTACAATTTGTAGCGTTAGTGTAAATACAGTTTTGGAGAGTTTAGGTATCCGATTTATCGGAACAATTTTCACATATATTATTTCTTTTTTTTCTTTTTTGACCATACCACTAATTATTTTTGGAAACCTGAAGGCTTTAGATGCAATTCAAGGAAGTTTTATTATCGTTTCAAAACAAATTTTACTTCTATTGGGCTTGCTCCTTGTTTCCATTATACTGGTATGTCTTGGAATATTTGGATTTTGTATTGGTATTTTCTTTACGATTCCTTTTATATATTCTATGTATTATTGCATTTACAAAGAAGTTATTGAAATTGATGATGAAGTGTAAATTTATTTGATTGTCCGTTTTCAGTCATAACCCTATAATATTAGCTATCACTAGCCTGTCAAATAATTTTTCTTCAAAATATCGTCTATTAAGTTTATAAACGAACTCATTAAGATACCTGGAGATATTTTCCTTTAATTTCATGAAAATTACCCTGAAAATTCCTTTTAGCATTACTGTCAAAACCTTTGCTTTAAATATCTGCATTGATTTGATTTTTCTCGCGTTTGTATATCTTTTAAAACAGTTGATTCA
>NZ_QCZI01000033.1:0-2500 GCF_003097635.1 Flavobacterium psychrotolerans | reverse complement strand
AAAGATTAAAATTTAATTACTCTCGCTGTTAGTTCAAATAATACAATTAAGTAAACGAAAATTAGATTTAAGATTGTAGATAAAAGATTAGTGAATTCGGATTTAGAAAAAAATCAGAAATCAGGAATTGGAAATCATAAATCAAGAATCATATTGTCTCGTAGCTCAGCTGGTTAGAGTATTACACTGATAATGTAGGGGTCGACAGTTCGAGTCTGTCCGAGACAACTATTACTTAAAAAAAGAAGAAATTCTGGAGTTGAGAGATTATGGGTATTCATTCATAATTCATAATTCACAATTCATAATTAAATTGGGGGATTAGCTCAGCTGGCTAGAGCGCCTGCCTTGCACGCAGGAGGTCAACGGTTCGACTCCGTTATTCTCCACAAATTCGAAAGAATTAAAGTTCATTGACATATTGAGATAAGAAATAATAAAAAGCAGAAAGCAGATTTTCTAATTTATTAGAAAATCGAAACAAAAACGGTCATAATTAAATTTATGATTGGTACAATAAGCAAAATAAGGGCGTATGGGGGATGCCTAGGCTCTCAGAGGCGATGAAGGGCGTGATAAGCTGCGAAAAGCTACGGGGATCGGCACACACGACTTGATCCGTAGATACCCGAATGGGGCAACCCACTATGTTGAAGACATAGTACACCGATAGGTGGGCAAACCCGCTGAACTGAAACATCTAAGTAGGCGGAGGAGAAGAAAACAAAAGTGATTCCGTAAGTAGTGGCGAGCGAACGCGGATTAGCCCAAACCAATGATGTTACGGCATTGTTGGGGTTGTAGGACCACGACATTTTATGCACAAGGAACTAGAATCTACTGGAAAGTAGAACCAAAGAGGGTGATAGTCCTGTATAGGTAACAAGTGTAATGAATAGTGGTATCCTGAGTAGGGCGGGGCACGTGAAACCCTGTCTGAATTTGGCGGGACCATCCGCTAAGGCTAAATACTCCTGAGAGACCGATAGTGAACCAGTACCGTGAGGGAAAGGTGAAAAGAACCGTGAATAACGGAGTGAAATAGATCCTGAAACCATACGCTTACAAGCGGTCGGAGCCCTTTCGTGGGGTGACGGCGTGCCTTTTGCATAATGAGCCTACGAGTTAACGTTGCTGGCAAGGATAAGTGGTTAAGCCACGGATCCGTAGCGAAAGCGAGTCTGAATAGGGCGCTTTAGTCAGTAGTGTTAGACGCGAAACCGTGTGATCTACCCATGGGCAGGATGAAGCTGTGGTAACACACAGTGGAGGTCCGAACCGGTTGACGTTGAAAAGTCTTCGGATGACCTGTGGGTAGGGGTGAAAGGCCAATCAAACTCGGAAATAGCTCGTACTCCCCGAAATGCATTTAGGTGCAGCGTTGGTCATAAAGTTATATAGAGGTAGAGCTACTGATTGGATGCGGGGGCTTCACCGCCTACCAATTCCTGACAAACTCCGAATGCTATATAATGTTTACCAGCAGTGAGGGCTTGGGTGCTAAGGTCCAAGTCCGAGAGGGAAAGAACCCAGACCATCAGCTAAGGTCCCCAAATATATGTTAAGTTGAAAGAACGAGGTTTGTCTGCCCAGACAGCTAGGATGTTGGCTTGGAAGCAGCCATTCATTTAAAGAGTGCGTAACAGCTCACTAGTCGAGCGGACGAGCATGGATAATAATCGGGCATAAACATATTACCGAAGCTATGGATTTGATATTTATTTATCAAGTGGTAGGGGAGCATTCTCACAGGGTAGAAGGTGTGTCGTAAGGCATGCTGGACCGGTGAGAAAAGAAAATGTAGGCATAAGTAACGATAATGCGGGCGAGAAACCCGCACACCGAAAGACTAAGGTTTCCACAGCTATGCTAATCAGCTGTGGGTTAGTCGGGACCTAAGGCGAACCCGAAAGGGACAGTCGATGGACAACGGGTTAATATTCCCGTACTACTTATTACTGTGATGGGGTGACGGAGTGATGAAAGTGTCGCGAACTGACGGAATAGTTCGTTGAAGGTTGTAGCTATATTCTAGATAGGCAAATCCGTTTAGAATGGCAAAGACCGATAGTACTCGGAGGCTTCGGCCAAAGAGATAGTACACCTAAGGGCTTCCAAGAAAAACCTCTAAACTTCAGGTAATGAGTACCCGTACCGTAAACCGACACAGGTAGTCGAGGAGAGAATCCTAAGGTGCTCGAGAGATTCATGGCTAAGGAATTAGGCAAAATAGACCCGTAACTTCGGGAGAAGGGTCGCCACGCTTCTGGCGTGGCCGCAGTGAAGAGGTCCAGGCGACTGTTTATCAAAAACACAGGGCTCTGCAAAATCGTAAGATGAAGTATAGGGCCTGACACCTGCCCGGTGCTGGAAGGTTAAGTGGAGATGTTATGGGTAACCAGAAGCATTGAAATGAAGCCCCAGTAAACGGCGGCCGTAACTATAACGGTCCTAAGGTAGCGAAATTCCTTGTCGGGTAAGTTCCGACCTGCACGAATGG
>NZ_QCZI01000032.1 GCF_003097635.1 Flavobacterium psychrotolerans | reverse complement strand
ATGGAAGTACAGGTTGGGCAAACGTAGCCAATGGTACGCCAACGAATTCAACTTATAGTAATGCAACATCGGCGTCCAGTTTTTCAGTAACTGGAAATATAGCGGCAGGTTCTTATTATTATCGATGTATTGCATCTGCAACCGGTTCAGGATGTAGTAGTTCTACTAGTAGTAATGGGGTTTTGACGGTTGTTGCAGTTCCATCTATTTCCGCACAGCCTTCCAATGCTTCAATTAGTGTTGGTGGAACCTATTCGCCAACAATTACCGCTTCAGGGGGTACTCCTTCTTTAACCTACCAGTGGCAATATTCTGCGAATGGAAGTGCAGGTTGGGCAAATGTAGCCAATGGTACGCCAACGAATTCAACCTATAGTAATGCAACATCGGCATCCAGTTTTTCAGTAACTGGAAATATAGCGGCAGGTTCTTATTATTATAGATGTATTGCATCTGCAACCGGTTCAGGGTGTAGTAGTGCTACCAGTAGTAATGGGGTTTTAACGATAACTTCTAACACCATTACAACCGGAACAGTTTCTGGTTCACCATTTTGTGCGGGAACTTCTGGAATTTCGGTGCCATTTACATATTCTTTGGCGGCAAGCTTTCCAAGTGGTGGCAGTTGTACATTCAAAGCCCAACTTTCAGATGCAGCAGGATCTTTCGCATCATCAACAGACTTACAAACAGTAGTTTCAGATGCAAGCGGCAGTCAAAGTATATCTACTACCATTCCTTCAGGGACAGGTGGTGGTTCTGGTTATAGAATACGTGTGGTAAGTAACTCGCCTGCTGTTAGTGGCGTTGATAATGGAACAAATCTTACTATTACTCCAATTTCGAGTGTAGCCTCGGTAACAGGAACATCTCCATTATGTATTGCAGGAACGGCAACTTATACGGCGAATACCGTTGTGTTGGGTGGAGGTACAGGAGTATTTAGCAGTAGCAATACAGGGATTGCCACGGTGAATTCATCAACAGGAGTAGTAACGGGAGTGGCGGCAGGAACATGCAATATCATTTATACCATTACTGGTGGATGTGGCGGAACAGTATCTGCTCAACAGTCGGTAACGATAAGTCCAAACGCTAGTGTAGCTTCAGTAACTGGAACAACTCCAATATGTATTGCAGGAACTGCAACTTACACGGCTAATACAGTAGTGTTAAGCGGTGGTACGGGAGCATTTAGCAGCAGCAATATAGGGATTGCAACAGTAAATTCATCAACAGGAGTAGTAACAGGAGTGGCAGCAGGAACGTGCAACATTATTTATACCATTACAGGTGGGTGTGGCGGAACAATATCTGCCCAACAGTCAGTAACAATAGTAGCAGTAGGGACTTGGTTAGGGGGAACCAGTGTGGACTGGAATACTGCCTCCAACTGGTCTTGTGCAACAATTCCTGTTTCAAGCACTAATGTGACCATTCCTTCGGGAACTACATTTAGTCCAAACATCAGTACGGCTTCGGCTGTTGCCAATAGCGTAACTATTAATGCCAGCGCGACGTTAACAATGTCTGGAGGGAATACCTTAACGATTACCAGTGGTGGAAGTTTTACAAATAATAATGCCTTTACTCCTGGTAATGGTACTGTAGCCTTTGCAGGAGCAGGAACGATAACGGGTACGACTACATTCAATAATGTTAATCTTGCGGGAGCGGTTAGTTTTGGAGTTGCGGTTACGATAGATGGAACACTTTCCGTTAATTCTGGAGGATCCGTAACGACCAATGCGCCCAAATACACAACCAATTCAACGCTTAAATACAATACAGGAACCAATCCTCACCTTAGAGGATTAGAATGGAGCGCCACTGGCGTAGGTACTATAGGAACAACCGTTGGCTATCCTAATAATGTACAGATAAGCAACAATACCGTTCTGGATCTTGGTAACGGCGGTACGGGTACGGCACGTGCTGCTGCTGGTAACCTTACTATTGATGCGGGTAGTACGCTTACGATGAATTCATCAGTAATGACAGCCGCTTTGACCGTAGCAGGTAATGTAAATTTAAATGGAACATTAACATTGTCCGGTAGCAGTGGAGGTGATATAAATGTGGCTGGTAATTGGGCTGTTGCCGCATCAGGGGCAACATTCAATTCTAACAGTAGAGCTATATTTTTTAACGGAACAGGTACACAAGTAATTACCAAATTAGGCGGGGGAACAGTAGATTTTGGAATTGCATTTTTAAGGTTGAATCATACAGGTTCCGTTCAGTTAAGTAGTAGTCCGACGACTAGCGTAACGATTTCACAAACGGGTAGTTCTGCTTTAAAAATGATGAATAGTGGTACGTTAGACTTAAACGGTCAAACTTTTACAATGAGTGGCACTGGAGGTGGTATTGTTGCGGAAAGTGGAGCCAGAAGTATTATTGGGGCTTCTGGAAGTACTTTTGCAGTTACTGCAAATACTGGAATTACTAGTGTAACAAGCGGGACATTGTCTTTCGGAAGTAACGTTACTTTAACGTCGTCTGCTCAAATTGATTTTGGAGCGAGTAGCATAACAACCATAAATGGTACTTTACAATTGAATGCAGGATATACCGTTGCAAACACACCAATTTATGGGGCATCTTCTAAAATAATATATAATAGTGGTGGTGTGCCTGCGATTGGGACTGAATGGACTGCTGCTTCGGGTACTATCGGAACAACTGCAGGTTATCCAAACAATGTTGATATTCAAAATGGAACCACTTTAACTTTGAATGCAATTGGAGCTGACAGGGGATTAGCAGGAAATTTAACCTTAGGGACAGGCACCACGAGCAATGGGTCCTTGACAATGGGTGCTACGGCACAAAAATTAACGGTTAACGGAAATCTTAGTATAGGAGGCAATACCTCTGGAACCAGTACACTTACATTGTCATCAAATGCGACTTCTGCTTCTATTGAAGTAAAGGGCAATTGGACAAGGAGTTCAGTTGGTGTGTTTACACCTGCCGGAAGAGGGGTGTTCTTTAATGCGGCAACAGGGGATCAAACCATTACTGCATCAGGGGGAGAAACATTCGATTATGTAATAATTAATAAGGCCACATCTGGAAATGTAGTGTTGGCTAATGCTGTTACCATCAACCAAACACTTACTTTAACCAAAGGATTGTTGGTGTTGGGTAACAATAATGCCACTTTTGGAGCATCAGGAACAACGTCCTCTCCAAGCACAACAAGTTATATGGCGGTTACAGGTACCGGTAAAGTGATAAAAGCGCATACAGGTTCCTTTGACTATCCAGTTGGACCTAATTTAACCAACTACGCACCAGTTACGATTAACAATACAGGCGCAAGCCAAACCTATACCATAGGGGTAGCTAACACCACGTATTCGCCTGCTATAGACGGAGCCAACTGGCAGTGGACCATCGCCGCCAGCGGTACAAGTTCCTCTAATCTTAGTTTTAAATGGTTTACGGCAGATTCTGGCGCAAACCTAGCTGCCGCTGCCTCTAGCGGAATTGCTCAAAATTACAATGGCGTTAACTGGACCAATTATATAAGCTCAACAGCGGCAGCTTCTCCTAATGTCACCACGGTTAACGGTATAACTAGTTTTGCTAATACCATTTGGACGGTTACAGTACCTTGTTCGGGAACTACAGCATCTGTGCTTTCGGGCACGGCAAGTATCTGTTCAGGGGCAAGTACCAATTTGCAAGTGGCGATAACGGGCGGTACTTCTCCCTATTCTGTAGTGTATACCGATGGTACGAGTAACTTTACGGTAAACGGTTATACAACGGGTACTAATATTTCTGTTTCACCTGCTTCAACCAAAACATATTCACTGGTGTCTGTAACCAGTACAGGCGGATGTGTAGGGACAGGCAACAGTGGCGCGCCAACAGTAACAGTGAATACCGCATCAACGGCAGCAGTGCTATCAGGGACAGCTTCTATATGTTCAGGCACATCTACTAATTTGCAAGTGGCTATCACAGGGGGTACTTCTCCGTTTACTGTTGTGTACAATGATGGTACGGGAAACAGTACGGTGAATGGTTATACAACGGGTTCAAATATCTCGGTATCACCTGCTTCAACCAAAACATATACTTTAGTGTCGGTAACAAGCACAGGTGGATGTGTGGGAGCCGGCAACAGCGGAAGCCCCGTAGTTACCGTAACCGCATCGCCAACAACAGCTACGAATGGTTCGACCCAATCTACCTGTATAACAACGGGGGGGGCGGCTACATTATCAGGAAATACT
>NZ_QCZI01000031.1 GCF_003097635.1 Flavobacterium psychrotolerans | reverse complement strand
CAACAACAGCTACGAATGGTTCGACCCAATCTACCTGTATAACAACGGGGGGGGCGGCTACATTATCAGGAAATACTCCATCGGTGGGAACAGGAGCTTGGACCGTAGTTAGCGGACCGAGTACATCATCAGCCCAATTCAGTAGTACTACAAATCCGACAGCTGTGTTTACTCCAGCTGGAGGGGTAGGTTCTTATGTTCTACGATGGACTATCACAAATGGTTCCTGTGCTTCTTTTGCAAATGCCACGATAACGGTATCAACGGGATCTCCTGACGGTGCGAATTTGCAATATTGGTCGGCGTCCCCTGGAGCCCAACAAGTTTGCCTTGGCGGTAATTTCACGGCTTTTGGTCAAGTTTATAAAGTAGGGGTAACCGATGGCGCTGGCCAGGGAGCGGGAGTAGAAGCACAATTTGGTTATAATACAACAAATAATAATCCTAATACAGCAGGTTGGACATGGGCAGCTGCCACTTTTAATCAAGATAAAAGTCCAGGCAAAGATGAATACCAATACACCTTTACACCTCCAGGGGCTGGGACATATTACTTTACCTTCCGCTATCGTTTGGGCGGATGTACCTGGATCTATGGAGGATATCAAAATAATTATGATGTTAACCCTAGTGGTGGTTTTTGGGACGGCGTTTCTTTTGTAAGTGGGCAAGCATCAGTTTCGGCTTCAGCGCCAACAGCTGCTGCGGGACCAGACATCAGCCAGTGTAACAACGGAACATTTACGATGGCAGGAAATACAGCAAGTCCAGGAACAGGTACATGGACAGTTGTGTCAACATCTGGCCCATCACCCACAATTGTAACTCCTGGTTCATCCACCACTACGGTTACAGGAATTGCTTTTGGAGCAACAGCCACATTAAGATGGACTATCGTTAATTCTCCATGTCCTTCAACACAAGACGATGTAATCCTTACCAATTCTTCGACCAATACGTGGTTGGGAGGTATCAGTACCGACTGGAACACGGCAGGCAATTGGTGTGGGGGCGTACCAATTTCAGGTTCCAATGTTGTCATCCCATCGGGCACGACCTTTAGTCCGAGCATTTACCAAACGGCCAATGCGGTGGCAAATAGCGTGAACATTAACACAGGGGCAACTTTGTCGATGTCTAATGCTTATGTTTTATCCATCACGGCGGCGGGGAACTTTACCAATGCAGGAACATTCTCTGCTGGTAATGGCACAGTGTCCTTTTTAGGGGCAGGTACTATTGCGGGTGCGACAGCCACAACCTTTAATAATGTAACCGTTGCCGGAGCGGTCAATTTCGGTACGGCTTCTACAGTTAATGGAAATCTTACCATTAATACGGGTGGTTCGGTACTTACGAATGCTCCTTTCTACGGAAGTTCTTCCACTTTAATATACAACACTGGGGGCACTTATGGTCGAAATACGGAGTGGAGTGCCACGAGCGGTAAGGGGTATCCTAATAATATGACAATACAAAACAATACGATACTTGACGTCGTAAATGGATCGACTGCTTACAAAAAAATTGGAGGTAACTTGACTATTGCAGGAACCACCGCTCTTTTATTTAGTGAACTATTGATTAACAATATGCCGGCAGTTGCCCCAGGTGCTTTAGGGGTTACTGGAATTGGAGTTCACGTTTTGGGTAATATCATTAACGACGGTAAGATTGTCTTAAGCGGTACTACTACTGCCCGTTTAACTGGGAATAATTTTGTCAACGGGAATTCAAATGCTACAGCCGAAGTGCTTTTGCCTGCGGGTAATCCTAATGTAGGAGCCGATTTAGAAGTAACAGGAGACTTTACTGACAATGCAATCATAACTTCAAATGACAGGGCAGTTTTTTTTACAGGAACAGGCATTCAAGATGTTGCGGGTACTGCACCAGGAACCTTTAATGTTGATTATATTGTAGTTGAAAAAACAGCAGGTTCCGGTCCAGTTCTCTTAAATAGAGATTTACTGGTAGGAGGATCTCAGGGAGGTATCGTTATTAAAACCTTCTCAGCCAACGATATTATAGATTTGAACGGACATACCCTTACGGTAGGTACAGCAGGTGTTATTAATACAATGGTAGGTAATGGTTCGTTTAAAGGGAATAGTAGTTCTAATTTAATTATTAATGGTGTTGGTAGTATTGGAACCATTTACTTTGACCAAACGACACCCGGGACCACTAATGTTTTAAATAATTTAACATTAAACAGAACCACCAGTGGAGGTTTTTCATTGGGTAGCGACGTGAACGTGTTAGGGGCATTAACCCTAACGGCGGGTACAGTCAACTTAGGCTCGAGTAACATGACAATAGGAGCTTCAGGTTCTATTGGGGTGACTTCTCCAGATGCCACTAAAATGATTATTGCCAGCGGTACTGGAGAATTGAGAAAAACGTATTCAGGGGTAGGTTCCTTCACATTCCCAATTGGGGATAATACGGCTACAGCCGAATATAGCCCAGTTACCTTAAACTTTACTGCAGCAGGTGCTTTTGGAGGTTATGCAGGGGTCAATGTTACCGACGCCAAACACCCTAGCAATGCTAGTACAACGGATTATATTACCAGATATTGGTCAGTAACCACAAGCGGAATTACGACTCCAACCTGTACGGCATCATTTGTTTATTTAGATGCGGATATTGCAGGTACCGAGGCAAGCCTCAATGGAGGGCGTTATTTGTCTTCCACTTGGAATTGTTTAGACGCAGTAACTACCGGTACCAATACCATCTCTAAAAGCGTTACTGCTTTCGGAGATTTTACAGCAGGTGAATTTGATCTTATGGGATGTTGTGTCAACCCAACTTCTGGGGGTACTATTGCTACGGCTCAATCCATTTGTAGCGGAGGAGATCCGGCGGCTTTTACAAGTACGGCATCTCCAACAGGACAGTACGGTACGCTAGAATACAAATGGCAATCCTCGACAACAAGTGCCGGGGCAGGTTTTGCCGATATTGCATTAGCAACCGCATTAACCTACGACGCACCGTCGGGTTTAAGTCAAACTACATGGTACAAACGATTGTCCAGAGTGACGTGTAAATCGACTTGGACTGGCGCAGCGGAAAGCAATGTGTTACAGGTAACGGTATATAATCCTTCCACTGCTGCGGTTATTTCAGGAACGGCCACAATCTGTCCGGGTACTAGTACTAATTTGCAGGTAGCCATTACGGGTGGTTCTTCTCCTTTTACTGTCGTGTACAATGATGGTACAGGAAATCACACGGTAAATAGCTATACCAGTGGTTCGAATATTTCGGTATCACCTTCTTCAACTACAACCTATACCTTAGTTTCGGTAACTAGTGTTGGAGGGTGTGTGGGAACGTCAAACAGTGGTTCGGCAGTAGTAACTACAGGAGGTACTACCACTTGGAATGGAAGTACTTGGACTAACGGTGCGCCAACATCCACATCCACAGTTATCATGGCGGGGAATTATACCTCTTCAATCAATGGAGGTAATATTAATGCCTGTTCTTTAACAGTTGCAAGTGGAAACGTTATAATCTCCTCAGGAAATTATGTTAATTTGAGTGGTGCATTGACAGTCACATCGGGAAGTTTTACCGTAGAGAACAATGCCAATTTGGTTCAAAGCGGCACGACCAATACCAATTCAGGAAATATTATCGTAAAACGAAATAGTTCCTCATTGTATTTGTTGGATTATACGTTATGGTCTTCTCCGGTAGATGTTCAAAACTTATATGATTTCTCACCAAACACGGTGGCTAATCGTTTTTATTATTATGATAGTGCCACTAATTTTTATACCCCTATTTCGGCGGCGAACAATTTTAATGTTGGACAAGGCTATTTAATTAGAGTACCTAGAACATTCTCGGCTACAACGCCAAGTGTTTATAATGGAGTATTTACAGGAAAACCAAACAGTGGAACCATTACTTATGCAATGAATGCTGGATATAATGCAGTTGGTAATCCGTATCCGTCACAAATCAACGTTTGGGATTTCGTAAATGGAAATCCAACAATAAGTGGAACACTTTATTTTTGGAGAAAAAGGAATGATCCCAACGCCACGAGTTATGCTACCTTAACAAAATTAGCTTATGTTGGTAATGCCGCTGCAGGTGGGGATACAGGAAGTTCTTATTTTGACACCAATACAACTTCGGCATCAAACTGGGTTGTTAACGTAGCACAAGGCTTTCTAGTGGAAGCAGCTAGCGCTTCAAGCTTAGTGTTCAATAATACAATGAGAAGAAGTGAAAATAACGGGAACCAATTTTTCAGGAATTCCAATGCAGCCCTTTCGGATATCAGTCTCTATTGGTTGAATTTGACCAACAATAACGGAGTTTTTAATCAAACGGCAATAGGCTATACAGCAGATGCAACATTGGGTGTTGATAGAGGAATTGACGGTGTAAACATTAATAGCACGAATTATTTATGTAGTAGTATTGATGGAAATCCGTATTCCATTCAGGGGCGTCCAGAATTTACTTTGAGTGACATAGTGCCTTTAGAATTTAAGGTGGCTACAGCTGGTGGCTATTCAATAGCAATTGACCACTTCAACGGCTTGTTTACAAACCAAGGCATTACCTTGAAAGATAACTTGACCAATACCATTCATGACTTGAAAGCTGGAGGGTATTCCTTTACTTCTGAAGCGGGAAGTTTCAAAAACAGGTTTGAAATTGTGTATCAAAATGCATTGGCGGTAAATCAATCTATATTTAATGAAAATAATGTAATAGCCTATAAACAAAACCAAGATATTGTTATAAACACAGGTAAAACAATGATGTCTAACGTAAAAGTTTATGACATTAGAGGACGACTGTTACTTTCTAAAGATAACATTAATGCGACGCAAACTAAATTGTTTGTAGGAACAACCCAGGAAGTTTTAATCGTAAAGATTGGTTCGGATGAAGCTGGAACAGTGACCAAAAAAGTGATTAATTAAAA
>NZ_QCZI01000030.1 GCF_003097635.1 Flavobacterium psychrotolerans | reverse complement strand
TCAAGATACTGAATTTCAGTATCTTGACCAATATCTAGCCAATATTTTCTACTTCAAATAATTACACCCAACGGGTTTAAAAGAATAACCCTTTAGTTTGATATTTTATAAATTTTGGTGATATCTTTCAAAATTTCATCAAAGTTTATCTTGAGGTCAATTAACTTTCCGTTATGGATATCAAAAATCCATCCATAAACTTTTAAATTCCGTTCGCTGTTTGCTTTTTGAACCTCGGCAGTTTTAATGACATTGATGCATTGTTCCTGCACATTCAATTCAACCAGTCTTTTATATTTTTCTCCCTCATTTGTTATGGAGTCGAGTTCTTTCCGGTGCAGTCGGTATACATCGCGAATGTTTCTTAGCCAGGGATTCAGGATGCCCAAATCAGATTGTTGCATGGCCGCATGGACACCGCCACAACCATAATGTCCACAAACAACAATGTGATTTACTTTCAGGTGCATGACGGCATAGTTGATAACGGACATCGAATTAAGGTCGGTATTCGGAATCATATTGGCAATGTTGCGATGTACAAAAACCTCTCCCGGTTGCAACCCCATCAGTTCTTCAGCCGAAACTCGACTGTCGGAACACCCGATATAAAGAAATTCGGGAGCTTGCCCTTTTGCTAAATTGTCAAAATAATTTTCGTCAGTTTGAAGGTGTTTTACAATCCAATTTCGGTTATTCTCGAAAATCTGTTTGATATCCATGCTGTTTGTTTTTTTGAAGTTCAACTATGAAAATTTATGTTCTAATGATGAAATGCTCTTTTTCCTGTTCGTATCTAAAAAATACAATTCCCCATTGAAACGTGTCAATAGTCACTGTAACTTTAGGATGGTTCTTTATGATTTCCCAAGCTTCTTCCATCTCAGGAGACCAATGAATGTCATCAAAAATCCACGCCGTATCATTGGCGATTGTAGGCAATAAAAGTTCAAAATAATCTAATGTGGCTTGTTTTTGATGGTTGCCGTCGAAATAGATGAGGTTATAGGTTGTAGATTGCAGGACTTGGGTTTTAAGATAACTTCCAAATTCTGTTGTCATGCATTCCACTGTACTGAAATTGAATTTTTGCAATTGCAACTGACAATGATTGGCTGTTTCAGGACAACCTTCGAGCGTGATTATTTTTGCTTTTGGATTACCCAAGGCTAGGGCAGAAGTCGCTAATCCTAATGAAGTGCCAATTTCCAGAATGCTTTCTGGTTGAAAATAATTCGTGATTCGAAACAATAATTTCGCTCGTTTGGGAGAAATCCCAGCCGTTTTTGCAATTTGGGATATTTGCCTCGTATTCGATTTGAAAACCCGCGAACCGGCGCCAAAATCGGTCACGTCAATCGTCTTTTTGTTTTTTAAAAGTGAATTTCGGTGCTTTTTTAAAACGGAATATTCCGATTTCGATTTTTTGTCATAAAAACATTTCGTCACCAAATCAAACACAAAGGGTGAATGCACGCCGTGTTTATTTTTGGAATTCCAGAGGAATTGGAGATAAGATTTTATTTGGAATAACATAGAAACATTTACAAAGTAGGCGCGAAGATACGAAAAAGTCGAAAGTCGAAAGGTAAGACTTTACGACTTTGAAACTTTATGACTTTAAAGACTATATTTGCAATAATACCTACTTTTATATGAAAACGAAGGAAGAACTAGACCATAAGAGCGCCATAAGTTCGGAAGAAATTGACCGTTGTATCGCTATTTTGGCACAATTGAATACCGACACAGACCAAATATTTGATATTCCGAAAGAACAGCGAACGGCCTTGCTCAAAGCGGCAGGTATGTTTTCTAGACCGGATCGAGAGGAGTTTTCCCGTAGAAAAAAGGACGGAAAAGCGGTAGCCAAACGCAAACAGGAAAAAAAAGACCGAACCGCCCGCAAGGAAACCGGAATCCGTTCTGCCCGCGAAGCGAGTGTTTTTGTGGCGCCTAAATTATTGGCCCTGCACGATCTTGCCCACAAAGAACAATTGGAGCTGGAGACACCCAGAAACTGCTATGTCTGCAAAACGGAATTCACGAAAATGCACCACTTTTACGATACCATGTGTACCGATTGTGGCGATTTTAATTATGCCAAACGTTTCCAAACGGCAGACGTAAAAGGGCAAATTGCGGTTATTACAGGCTCTCGTTTAAAAATAGGCTACCACATTACCTTGATGTTGTTGCGAGGAGGAGCAACGGTTATTGCCACGACCCGTTTTCCGGTAGATTCGGCCTTGCGCTTTGCCAAGGAGGATGATTTTATAGAATGGGGGCACCGCCTGAAAATTCACGGATTGGATTTGCGGCATATTCCGAGTGTGGAGATTTTCTGCAATTTTATCGAGCAAAAGTACGAGCGTTTGGATATTCTCATTAATAATGCAGCGCAAACGGTGCGGCGTCCGTCCGGATTCTATGCGCATCTAATGGAAAACGAAGAACGCCCCATGGCATCGTTGCCTGTAAACGCCCAAAATTTGTTGCTGGATCATACCCATTGTTTAGAGGAATTAAAAGTTTTGACGACAGGATTTTCATCCAATGAAAACATGCCGGTGACTTGGCACGGACCAGAACCGGGAATTGGGTTACGGGCTTCGGCCAAATTGTCCCAAATTCCGTATTCGTTTGATAAGGCATTGGTCACCCAAGATGTTTTCCCAGAAGGGGAACTCGATGCCGATTTGCAACAAGTCGATTTGAGAAAAACCAACAGCTGGCGATTGAAACTCGGGCAAATAGAAACTACCGAAATGATTGAAGTGCAACTCGTGAATTCAGTAGCGCCTTTTGTCTTGTGCAACCGTCTTTCGGAAGTGATGAAGAAGGACCATACCGGAAAAAAGCACATCATAAATGTCTCGGCCATGGAAGGGAAGTTTTACCGCGATTTCAAGGAAGACCGCCATCCGCATACCAATATGGCAAAAGCGGCCTTGAATATGCTCACGCATACCGCCGCAGGGACTCTGGCCAAAGACGGGATTTTTATGAATGCCGTTGATACGGGTTGGGTGACCGATGAAGATCCCGCTGAACTAGCCAAACGAAAACAGGAAGAACAGGACTTTCAGCCGCCACTAGACATTGTGGATGGAGCGGCACGGGTGATGGATCCCTTGTTTGACGGCATCAATACGGGGAAACATTGGTGCGGAAAATTCCTGAAAGATTACAATCCCATTTCTTGGTAAAAACCCTTCATTTATAAAATATAAACCGCAACATCATCCATTTCGGTTGTGTTTTTTTGGCAATCCATCTTGTAAAAACGGAAATTTTTAAGCTATTTCGTGACATGCAATATTACCCATAATGCTGTTGCAGAAATGAGGAGCCAAAGCGCTACACCTTGCAATAATGGTTTTATGCCAACCGATAGCAATACTTTTTTAGACAGTCCGCACCCAATTAAAAATAGAGTTACAGTGAGTCCCGCTTTGGCAATGGCCACTAAATAACTGCTATATTCTTGCACCAATGAAAAAAAAGTATTGGCCACCATAGCCAGAACAAACAATCCTATGAAGTACGGGATTTTTAGTTTGCTGTTTTTGTTTTTGAATAGCAACGTTGACAAAAAGGCAACCGGAATAATCCATAACGCCCTTGCTAATTTGACGGTGGTTGCAATTTCTAGCGCTTCTGTTCCGTATTTACTAGCCGCGCCTACGACAGAACTGGTGTCGTGTATGGCAATGGCGCACCATAAACCAAACTGGTTTTGAGAAAGGTGCAATTGATGCCCAATTATAGGAAACAACACCAGCGCAATAGAATTCAAAATAAAAATGGTGCCCAAAGCAACTGAAATCTGTTTTTCTTCCGCTTTTATTACTGGAGAAATGGCTGCTATAGCACTGCCTCCACAAATGGCTGTTCCCGCCGAAATGAGATAGGATGTTTTCTTTTCTATTTTTAGAAACTTGCCCATAAAAAAACCAATAACTAGAGTGCTAATAATTGAAATTATGGTGAATAGGATGCCCTCTTTTCCCGCTTTCATGGCGTTATTGACGTTCATGCCAAATCCCAAACCCACTACCGAGATTTGTAATAAAAGATGCGTGGCTTTATGGTTGAGGTGCAAATAGGGATGCCCAACAAATTGCGCAATAATTAAACCCATTAAAAGAGCAATGGGTGGCGTTATCAGTGGCGACAAACAAAAAACAAAGGCCAATAAAAAAATCACTTCTCTCGTGGTTATGCTTCGGTCTAAAAATTTGCTTTTGCTTGGTTTTGGGTCTGTGTCTGGTTTTAATTCCGGCATTGTTGGTTTGTGTTTTGATGTTGCAAAAGTAGAACTCTTTTGACAGTAAAGAAAATGGCAATTTTGTTTTCGATGATTTGATTTTTAAGTCCGTGCCATACGGATTACAAACAGGGCATTTAGGCTACCTAATATTTTTTTGAATCTTAAATGAAATTCTAAAATATTTTATTAGTTTTGTTATAAATTGATAATTTAAGGGCTGTTATGATGCGGTTTTCTTTTTTTTGTTAATTTTAAAACAGAATTCAATAAATATAAAAGTAGGGACATTATTAATTTAACCACATTTTAATATCAAACAGTATGGTAGTACAGTATCAAGGGGAGCAAAACGGAATCCCGACCACATTTACGCTAAGAATCATAGGGAATAACCTATCAAAAAGTAGTTCGAATTACCAAATGGATTTATTGGTAGGCGACAAGAAATTGCCCACTTTTAAGACCGCAATTCACAAGAGGTTGTCCAACTGTTTAAAGGAGATTTACTTGTTTAGAAAACACAACCACATTAAGTTTGATGCTTCTTCAGAAAAAGTAGCCCCTAAACTGGTTCCTTACGACTTGATGTTATACAACTACCAAAAGCCGGTATTGTTCTTATCATAAACCCTAATTTAAAAGCCAAAGACCACAACAGAATTTGATATTTTGTTGTGGTTTTTTTGTTTTGGGTACAGAAAAAATTTCCGCGCTAGCGATACGTTAACATATCTACGCAATTGAGTTGGGGACTTTAAGAAAATTCTTTGTGAAAATTTATTGCTTCGAGGTTGGGTGACCATCGAAGAGCGTTCCTGACGAACACTTCGTATAGCGGAACAATTTACCAATTCGGAAACATTTGTGTTTGCTATTTTTATGGAGTCTATTTTTGTTGCTCCATTTAGTTAGAAAAAGTAGTACTTTATACTAGATAAACTACATAAAAATGATAAATAAGTAGTACTTTATGCTAGATAAACTACATAAAAATGATGATTAAGTAGTACTTTATGCTATATAAACTGCATAAAAATGATGATTAAGTAGTGCTTTATACTAGTTAAACTACATAAA
>NZ_QCZI01000029.1 GCF_003097635.1 Flavobacterium psychrotolerans | reverse complement strand
CAAATGGTTTGAACACCACTCAAAATTCCCGCATTTGGAGCTGCAGTTATCGTCACAGTTCTAATTGCCGTTGCAGCAGAGCAACTGCCTATTCCATTCATCGTATACGTTATTGTTGCCGTTCCAGCAGCGACAGGCGTAACAGTTCCAGTAGCATTAACCGTTGCAATTAAAGCATCAGATGATGACCATGCTCCCCCTAAATCTCCATTTGAATTAAAAGTTGTAGTTCCATTAGAGCAAATGGCTTGGATACCGCTTAAGATACCCGCATTTGGAGCAGCAGTTATTGTCACGGTTCTTGTTGCAGTTGCATCAGGGCACCCCCCAGTTCCAATTAGCATATAGTTTATTGTTGCGGTTCCTCCAGCAATTGGTGTCACGATTCCGGCAACATCAACCGTTGCGATAGCAGTATCGGATGATGACCATGTTCCGCCTAATTGGGTCGAAGTAAAAGTTGTAGTCCCATTAGAACAAATGGTTTGAACACCACTCAAAGTTCCCGCATTTGGAGCAACAGCTACTGTTACAGTTCTCGTTGCGGTTGCATCAGAGCATACACCAGTTCCCGTTACCGTATAAGTTATTGTTGCAGTCCCCAATGCAATTGGGGTTATGATTCCAGCAGCATCAACTGTTGCTATTAAAGTATCAGATGATGACCATGTTCCTCCTAAATCTCCATTTGAAGTAAAAGTTGTAGTTCCATTAGAGCAAATGGCTTGAACACCATTCAAAATTCCCGCATTTGGAGCCGCAGTTATAGTCACAGTTCTAATTGCCGTTGCAGCAGAGCAACTGCCTATTCCATTCATAGTATACGTTATTGTTGCAGTTCCGGCAGCGACAGGCGTAACGGTTCCGGCAGCATCAACCGTTGCGATTGCGGTATCGGATGATGACCATGTCCCTCCTAATTGAGTTGAAGAGAAAATCGTAGTTCCATTAGAACATATGGATTGAACCCCACTTAAAGTTCCCGCATTTTGTATTGCAGTAAGTATCACTGTTGCAGTATTATTTATTGTTGCATTACATGAACCTAGGTCTATTTGACTTAACACTATCGTCGTGTCTAAAGTAATCGCATTTACTGTTATTGTGGCTTTTCCGCTTGAATCCAAAACAACATTTTGATTTGCGCCACCGCTTACCGCATAGGTTACGGTTGCATTTGCTGTTCCAGATAGATTAAACACTGCATTTCCTCCTGAACAAACTGGAGTGATAGCCGTTAAGGTATTTATAACTGGCAAAACTATATTATCTGCAACAGTAATATTTCTTGTAATTATACATCCAGTAGCCTCATCTTTGATATCAACAGAATATGTACCTGCACAAAGCCCCGTTGCCGTTGCCGTTGTTTGTCCCAAAGCTGCCACATCCCATTTGTAAGAATACAAGCCCGAACCAGCAGGAGCTACAGTTGCTGTACCGTCACATGAAGCAGGAATACTTGGACAAATTGTATTGTCGGTTTTTGCAATTGATGAGGTCAATACCGGATCTACCAAAACTATTGGCGTATTATTTGGAAAAGTACCACATCCCACTAAAACAAAATTAGAATAACTACCTGCATTCAAACCGGAAATAACAATATTGCCACTTGCATTTGACGTCACACTTGTTGGCCCCACCACTACGGCATCGTCAGTATACGTTAAAGTATACCCCGTACTTGGCGACAATCCGGAAATGGTAATATCACCCTCTGAACCACTACAAGTAATAGGATTGGTGCTGGCGTAAACCGGTATGTCTTGAATAGAGAAAGAGGAACGATAATTCGCACCACCATTATTCAATGTAAGAGTCTCATTACAAAGAGTGGTCGAAATGTTTGATCCTTTTACCTCGTAATACACTTCCAGAACATAACTTCCTAAAGGAAGTTTAGTCATGTCCACTAAATCAGAGGTAACGGTTTGCCATTTTTGGTCTCCTGAACTGCAAGGACCTCCGCCAACGTTGAATGCTCCTCCTGAGCAATCACTGAAAAAGTTAAGAGTCAAAGACGTAAAAGTTCCTGCCGGGTCACTTTTAAGATGGACATTGTAGTACATTGTTGCCCCACAAACATTTGCCGACGTATTTTTGAAAGTTTTAAGTTCTCCTCCGCCAAAAGTAAATTTGCCTGAATTTTGAACAAAAGAACCAAAATCAGTTATAAAAGACCCTGCTGGTGAGCCTGGATTAATTAAATCGACTCCCGATCCGGTGATGTTATAAAATTGAGCGACACTGCAGTTGTACAACCAAGCTGCCGAAGCAAAAGTGCTGAACCCGCAGTTGTTTACCGTAACAACATAAGTAATTGGAGCTGCACACTGACCTGCGGCTGGCGTGAAAATATAATTCCCACCAATGGTATTATTAATTGTTGATGGTGACCAAGTTCCCGTAATTCCGTTTGGAGAAGTTGTATTCAATACCGGAGCAACGCTACCGGAACATATCGTTGAAGCGGTTGGGAAATTAGGAATAACACTAGGCTTTACAGTCATGGTTACTTTAACGGCTTTAGGAACGTCACATGAGTTTATTGCCGTAAGGGTCAATTCAACAGATCCTGAAGCGGAGACATCAAAAGTATAAGTTGAGGTTAATGACGTTGCATCAGAAAAACTTCCGCTTGGAGCAGACCACAATACTGATTTTTGCCCTTGAGCACTACCCGAAAGTGTGATAGTTGCACCTGGACAAGCACTTTGTGAAGTACCAGCATCTACCATAAAAACTTCAACGGGAGCAGAACACCCGTTATTGGTATAAGTTGCACTTCCTGACGGTGTGTAATTAACTGAAGCTCCATTCTTTTCCGCCGAAGTTCCCCCGGAAGTCCCATTTATATTCACTAATAATGAACGATCATAGCTAACGGTATCACTACATCCAAGAAATGACATTGAGAGAGTTCTTGTAGCTGCTGTACCATAATTACCAAAATGACCTCCTGTAGTAATTGCATTGTCCTGAAAAATAATATAAATATTTTCTGTTATGGCTCCAAAAACATTAGAAGCAATACTGAAATTATAACTAGTAACCAAAATTACCTTTGCATTAGCAGGAAGGACTCCTCCAACTGGTTCTATTAATTTTCCACAACCACCAGCGGCGGCAATCTGAATATTTAAAGCTGCAACTTTAGATTTCGTGGTAGCATTTTGAGTAATCCCTTGCCAAGAATTACTTGGCCAAGTTACCGATAAATCATTTGCATTTATGCTGGAAGTTCCAACCTTAAACCGAACCATTTCATTAAATCCTTCGTCATTACCTGGCTGCAAACCATTATCACAGGCATCAACCAAAATACTCTCAATTTGGAAACACTGCGAAAAAGTTTTTTGAGCCGAAAAAAAGCTTAATACAATAAAAAATACTAGGTTTAATTTTAATTTCATCAATTTTGTGGTTTTTAAATGCGTAATGTATTATTATTATTTTGACTCCTATAATAACTGTACGCCTTATTTATATGTAATTTGTTTAATAATCGAAATTTTAGACAAAATTAACTAAAATTCGCAACAAGCCTAACTACAAATGTTAAAAATTGCCGTAAATTTAAACTGGAGAAACATTTAACATATATCATCATACAAAATAGGATACTTCATATAGAAACTCCTACCCTGTTTTCCTTAGTAAATTAATTAATTTTATTGGCTTACACGAACTGATTCACGACAATTATTATCCTTATTCATCGTTTGAAAAAGAATTATGAAGAAAAAGAGAATTCAAAAATTTTACTCGAAATCAAAAACCTCTACCCGGAGCTAACACTCATTTGCTACTGCCTTACGAAATGATATTCATCGAAAAATTTGTACCTTATAATATATATACTTTAATCGGAACTGATTTCTGGAGACTAATCTTCTTTAAAAAGCGCCCTATTTTAGCAGAAAAATTTGACAATTCTTCTGATGTTTCTCAAATTAAAAAACAACACCAAATCCTTTTATCTAAAAAAATTAAAAATGAACCTTCAATTATGTTAAATATTTTGTATATTCGTATTCATTAATCCAATTAATGAATTTACCATAATACCACATTTGCGACTGCATTATAGTGATGAAATAAATAATTCACAATTTCTTCGAATTTATTTAAGTATCATTTCCTCTTTTTCAATTCCAAATTAAACTTCATCAGTAATTATTACAGCAATTATTTCTTGACGTTTATTTTACCCAAGTAAATTAGTTCTAATTAATTATAAACTAAATATATTGATAATGAAAAAACTATTAGCAGAATTTTTCGGCACATATTGGCTTGTATTTGGCGGTTGCGGAAGTGCCATTTTTGCCGCTGGAATTCCCGATTTAGGAATAGGATTTACGGGTGTTTCACTTGCTTTTGGATTGACCGTTTTGACTATGATCTATGCAGTTGGACACATTTCGGGAGGACACTTTAACCCTGCTGTTTCATTTGGATTATGGGCTGGTGGAAGATTCCCTGCCAAAGAATTACTACCTTATATCATAGCCCAATGTCTAGGAGCTATTGCCGCCGCTGGGAGTTTATTTGCAATTGCTTCTGGAAAAGCGGGTTTCACGATTGACAATACGAAGGCTGGTGCTTTTGCATCCAATGGTTATGGTGCATTTTCACCTGATGGCTATTCCATACAATCCGCTTTTATGGCTGAATTTGTATTGACCTTATTCTTCCTTTTAGTAATACTAGGTGCAACAGATAAATTTGCGAAAGGAAAATTTGCAGGAATTGCTATTGGTTTGGCATTAACATTGATTCATTTAATCAGTATCCCTATTACCAATACGTCCGTGAATCCAGCAAGATCATTATCTCAAGCTTTATTTGCCGGAGGAGAACCATTATCGCAATTGTGGTTATTTTGGGTTGCACCTATTTTAGGGGCAGTTGTTGCGGGGTTCATTTATAAAAAATTATTGCAAAATCTGAAAGAATTAGAGGTTTAACAAAATAAAAAAGTTGTTAACAGACCAAAGGAATCAAAAAAACCTCTTTTCTCATTATTTTTGCGATATGAAGTCACTATTTCAATTAGAGTCCATACCTCTTGATTTACCCGATGCGGAAATCATCTATTTCCCTGCTTTCATTGATAAAACAAAAGCAGATGAAATTTATGCCGAGTTACTAGAAAAAACACCCTGGCAACAGGATGAAATTACAGTATATGGTAAAAAACACGCACAACCCCGATTGACCGCTTTATACGGAAATCAAGACAAGCCTTACTCCTATTCAAACATAAAAATGCAACCACACCATTGGACCGTATTGTTACTAGATATTAAATCTCATGTCGAAAACCTTTCCAATTCTAATTTTACTACCGTTTTACTAAACCAATATAGGAACGGGAATGACGGGAACGGATGGCACGCCGATAACGAAAAGGAATTAGGCGCTAATCCTGTAATTGCTTCAGTCAGTTTTGGTGCCGAACGTCCTTTTCAGTTGAAACACAATACTGATAAAAACCTTAAAAAAAACATCATACTGGAACATGGCAGTTTATTAATAATGAAAGGGACTACACAACATTTTTGGAAACATCAAATCCCTAAAATAACAAAACCAATTGGACAGAGAATAAATCTTACCTTTCGGACCATCCTATAAGTTTCTTGCTCAAAAATCATTAAATTTGACTGAGGTAATCAAGTAATTTTTTACGAATAATTGATTTAGATACCATTAAAAAAAATCAAAAATTAATGCAGAAATAAAAAATGATTAAAAATTTTACCAAAGTTGAAAAAGTAATTATTTTTTTCACTAATATTGAATAAGAAATTGAATCATAAAATAATCAACCAAACCTGAATTAATTTTCAAGTAATGAAAAAAAGTAAACGCATAGAGTTAAATTGGGAACAAACTGAAAGGCTTATTACATTAGCATTAGAAGAAAGAAATCCTTATGAAATCATCAAAAAAGAACTCGGTATTGATGAAAAAGAGGTTCTGGAAATCATGAAAAAGAAATTAACTGCCGAAAAATTTGAAATCTGGAAAAAGAAAGCAAATGCTGCAAAACCTAAGCCAAAACCAATCAAAATTGACGATTTTGATGAAGATTTAGACGGCAAATACTACATAAAAAATAAATTTGATTAAACCTTAACTCTTGTTCAACAAGAGTTTTTTTATTTTTACTCAAATTTATTACATGAAAAAAGTTTTTACAGAAATTGAAATGGATCAAATTATAGAAATGGAATGGGAAGACCGAACTCAATTTGACGCCATTACTTTCCAATTTGGCGTCTCAGAATAGGAAACAATCGAAATCATGCGACGAAAAATGAAGTTGTCCAGCTTCAAAATGTGATGTGAAAGTGTTCAAGGTCGTTTAACAAAACATGCGAAACTACGAATGCATAATATAGATCGATTTAAATGCTCCCAACAAAAACAAATTTCCAGAAATAAAAGGGCTAAAAGACCCTAGTCACATTGATCCGCTGAAATCTCCAAAGAGAGCCTCCTTTCTCCTATTGATAGCCAAAAACAGAATTGTTGATTTATTAAAAAATATCTTTTTTTATTGTTATTAATACACGAAACCACTTTAATACCTTCTAATTTCATACATTTGTCATTCATTTTCAATGAATTAAATTTTAATGAAGAATATCATATTAGCTATAGTTATCAGTTGGTCATCATGGAGTTTCAAAGTCATTAGCCAAACCAAACCCATCGAACAGGTTCGAGTCAACATTGATTTGAATACAATAAAAGAGGACAAAGTTTCGGTAACCATTAGACCTCCAAAATTTTCAACAAAAGAAGTCACTTATCATATTCCTAAAATCATTCCCGGAACGTACTCTGAAGACGATTACGGAAAATTTATTGATGATTTAAAAGCCTTTGACAAAAAGGGAGTGGCCATCGCCGTTGTAAAAATAGATGCCAATTCTTGGAAAATCACCGATGCCAAAAAAGTTTCTAAAATTACCTACCAAGTAAACGATACTTTTGATACCGAAATAGGGGACGATTTTGGCAAATCAGATATTTTTTCGCCAGCAGGATCCAATATTGATGCGGGTAAAAATGTATTGCTCAACACCCACGCTTTTATTGGTTATTTCACCAACCTAAACGACAGCCAATATAAAATAAACATAGCGCATCCTGCAACACTTTGGGGTGCAACATCCATGACAGATTTGGATGCAAGTACCACGAATGACGTGTTTGTAACCAGTCGATATGCTGAATTGGTCGAAAATCCAATTATGTATGCCAAACCCGATTACAGCACTTTCAATAGTAACGGAATGGAAATTCTCATTGCCGTATATTCCCCAAATGGAGTTCATACCGCAGAAAGCATCACGCCGGATATGAAGAAAATGATGATTGCTCAAAAGAATTTCTTGGGGAAATTTAATACTACAAAAAAATACAGTGTCTTGATCTATCTTTCGGATGTTCAAAAAGGAAATGACGCCCATGGCTTTGGCGCCTTAGAACACCCAACCGCAACAACCGTTGTCATGCCTGAAGCAATGCCTCTGGATCAGTTAACGGAACAATTGAAAGATGTAGTTTCTCATGAGTTTTTTCATATTGTGACCCCACTAACCATTCATTCTAAAGAAATCCAATATTTTGATTACAACACCCCAAAAATGTCGGAGCATTTGTGGATGTATGAAGGGGTTACGGAATATTTTGCCAATTTATTTCAAGTCAATCAAGAATTAATTTCTGAAGAAGATTTTTACGGCAGAATAGCAGGAAAAATAACTAACGCTGCTAACATGGACGATACCATGCCCTTCACAAAAATGAGTGCAAACGTGCTGACGAAGCCCTACAAAGATCAATATTTGAACGTCTATGAAAAAGGGGCTTTAATCGGAATGTGTCTGGATATAATTATTAGAGAAAAGAGTAACGGTGAAAGAGGCCTTCTCGATTTGATGCAAAAATTATCCGATGTATATGGTATTAAAAAACCATTTAACGACGAGGAACTTTTTGCTAAAATTACGGAACTGACCTATCCGGAAGTGAACCAGTTTTTAACTACCTACGTGTCTGGTGAAACGCCAATACCCTATGAACTCTACTTTGCAAAAGTGGGCTTGACCAAAATGAAGGTAAAAGTTCTTGGAAATGTTTTCCTAAAAGGGCAAACCCCATACATCACGGTAAATCAAACAACCAAGGAAATTATTGTAATTCCGGGCATAGAATTGAACGAGTTCTTTACCGAATTAAAGATAAAAGGAAACGACATCATTACGTCCGTCAACGACACAAACTACACTTTAGACAACATTTATGACATGATTACTACAAGTGAGAGTTGGAAAAAGGATGACCCAATTACCGTTAAAATTAAACGGGACGGAAAAGAGCAAATACTCAAAGGAAAAACCAAGCTTTCCTACGAGGACAAAGAAGGCTATGAATCAACCGATGCGAGCAAAAACAAACTCAAGGAAACTTGGCTAAAAGGGTAAAAACAAAAAAATTATATTCCCCAATTTGCATTACGAATTGGGGATTTTTTTATTTATTTGCCAAAATAAAAATCCATGAAATATTCAAGTATCACTTTATTCGCGTTATTCTTAATTGTTGCCTGTAATAAGAAAGAAGCCCCGGGAAATTTGCACATTACGGGAAATGTAAAAGGGCTAAAAAAAGGAACGCTATACATCCAAAAAATAGTAGATACTTCGCTCGTAGCCATTGACACTATAGCGATAGACGGGAATTCAAACTTTGAAAGTGACTTGGACATCAAATCCCCAGAAATGTATTATTTATTTCTGGACCGAGGGGTAACCAATTCCCTCGATAATAACCTACGTTTTTTTGCCGAAGAAGGGAATATCAAAATTGAAACCAGTTTGGATTATTTTAATTCGGATGCAAAAATTACAGGCTCTAAAAATCAGGAGAAATACGAGGAGTACCGAAAAATTATTTCCCGTTTCAATGACGACAACTTATCATTGATGGAACTAAAATTCAAGGCTTTCAAAAATGGGGATACAAAAGCGACAGACAGCATTGAAGCGAAACAAAATGCCAATTTAAAACGACGGTATTTGTACAGTACTAATTTTGCCTTAAACAACAAAGACTATGAAGTGGCACCTTACATAGCACTGACCGAAATTTCGGATATCAATTTGAAATATTTGGATACCATACAAAAAATGATGACTCCAAAAGTAGCCCAATCTTTATACGGGAAAAAGCTAACTGCCTTTTACAAGGAAAGAAAAAAGCTGGAAGTAAAATAGTTAATCTATAAAACGGATCAAGTCTAAAAGTTGTGGGGAAATATTAAAATATCGATTTTTGCATTTTAAAAATCTAAAGAAATGCAAGATTCATTTGTTGAGCTTCTCAAGTTATCGTTACCATAAATAATAGTGGCAAGCCATAGATCAGGAAAATGAGGCTATAGAAAAAGCCAAGAAAGCAAAAAAAGATTCGAGCGTGAAGTTTTGACTAACAGAGATACTCTTAAACAATTACTGGCCAGAAGTCATTATTTCTTGTACAAAAACAAATCAAAATGGTCCCAAAACCAAATAGAACGTGCCAATTTATTGTTTGAATTGTATCCTGATATTCAAAAAGCATATAATCTAACTCAGGAGCTTCGCGGTATCTTTGAGAACACAACCGA
>NZ_QCZI01000028.1 GCF_003097635.1 Flavobacterium psychrotolerans | reverse complement strand
AAATTAATGTTGGTTATTACTTTGTTATTTGTTTTATTAATGTTTATTATTGAATGGATAGGGAGAGATAAACAGTACGGAATACAAACTTTCGGGTTTAAATGGTTTCGGTTGGTTCGATGGTCCTTTTATTGTAGTTTATTACTAAGTATTTATTATTTTTCTATTTCAGCACCCATTCAAAAATTCATATATTTCCAATTTTAGAATATGAAATTATTATTTAAGAACATAATTCTTTTTTTTGTTTTCACACTTTTAGTTGTTTTGTCTATTCAACTGGCTATTTCATTAAAAATTAGTGGGAAATCAATCAGTGGAACAGATAATTTAGACCAAACTTCTAATGTCAATGCCGATTTAGTTTTTTTGGGAAGTTCCAGATGTTGGTCTCATTTTGACCCTCGATTTTTTAATCAAACTTTTAATATTAAAAGCGTCAACATAGGTGTTAATGGGCATAATGAGTTAACAATCAATATCATTAGACTAAAATATTATTTATCAAGAAATCGACCTCCCAAGTATGTCATATTGAGTTTTGACCCAGGGATAGATGGAGGTGCAGAAAGGGATAAAAATTATATTAGTAAAGATGTTTATTCCAGATATGCTTTTTTTCCAAACCAAAAAATGATGCCTTTTCTTGATTATTTCAAATATAACACTTGCGAAAAGTACATTCCTTTATATGCACTATTTAAGTATCAAATATTGAGGGATTGCCTATTTAAAAAACCACTCACCAATTATGAAAAATATGGTTTTGGAATGCAAGAAAAAAAATGGGATACCATTTTGTGGCCCGTTTCGGATAAAAATAAAAAAAACTATTTCAAAAAAAGTGAGATTCCTTCAATAACGAATTTGTTGAATGAACTGAATCAACTATGTTTAAAAAGCAATATTAAATTATTGTGTATCCAAACACCAGTGTACAAAGTACTTCAAGATGATTGGGCTTTTTCCCAAACTAAAAAAATATGTGACAGCTTAAACATTCCATTTGTAGATGCAAATAAAGAAGAGATTAGAAATGACATGAAATGCTTTTATAACGGACTGCATCTAAGCAAGACAGGAGTGGAACAAATGAACCAGTTTTTAGAAAAAGATTCAACATTGATTTCATTTTTTAGAGATCACAAAAAAACTAATTAATCGATAATTATAGCAAGCATTTTTTTTTATTCGCAATAAAATAAAGATATTTGAAAAATATTATATTAAGATGCTAACTGTAAGTAACTATCATTACATTCGAGAAAATTTTACAGCACCGTATCCAAGTATTTTTGGACTAACGCCTGAATCATTTGAAAGACAATTGCTATTACTTAAGGGAATAGGGACGTTTATTCATCCGGAGGATTTTATTCATAATACGGATGTAATCTTAAAATCGAAAAAAAACTATATTTTAGTGACTTTTGATGATGGATTAAAAGAGCAATTTGAACTAGCAAAACCAATTTTAGACCGATTAAATATTCCTGCACTTTTTTTTATCAATTCTATAAATTATTTAGAAAAAAAGGTTTCATTAGTCCACAAAATTCATTTGTTGCGATCGCAATTATCTGCATCGATATTATTGGAAGCCATAGAAAAAGCTGAGTATAATTCGAGATTGGATCTGATATTTTCCGAAAAAGAAAAAGCTAGGACACATTATAATTTTGATGATCCTGAAAGTGCTTATTTGAAATATATTTTAAATTTTAAATTATCAGTTACACAACAATCAAAACTAATCAATGATTTATTTGAACGTTCTTTCGATTCTAACACTACCATTAAGGAATTATACATGACCGAGGAGCAGTTAATAATCTTAGCGAGTGAAGGAATGTTAGGGAGTCATACCCACAGTCATCTGGCATTAGGATTATTATCCGCAAAACAAATACATCGGGAGTTAGCTCAAACAAAAGATTTTTTGGAACAGCTAACGCATAGTAAAATAAATTATGTCAGTTATCCTTACGGAAGTCATGAAGCTTGTGCAAAACCAGTACCAGATTTAGCGGCATCATTGGGCTATACCATTGGTTTTTCGATGGAAAGGGGAATTAATAGGGGGGAAGAAGATAAGTTGCTTTTGAAACGATTTGATTGTAATGATTTGCCTTCGGGCAAAAATGAAAAATTATTTAAAGATGAATATAGCTTTATTTACAAGTAATCATTTAAGGCATAAATATTTTGCTGCCGAAATAGCCAAACAGCTTTCATTAAAATTAATTGTTAGTGAAGAGAAGAATAATGCTATTCAAGAAATTTCGACTTATAATGAAGCTGAGCGTGAATTATTAGAGAATCATTTCCAAAAGAGACAGGCTTCAGAAGAACAGTTTTTTGGGGAATACCAAAATTTTCCAAGTGCTATAGCGATAGAGAAAATGGAGTTTGGAACAATAAATTCTCAAAACACGCTAAACTTATTGAAAATCCATAAAATTGATTGTGTACTTCTTTTTGGAACTTCTATTATAAAAGCAGACATTCTGCAAAAATATCCTGATAAAGTAATTAATTTGCATTTGGGATTGTCGCCCTATTATAAAGGATCAGGAACTAATTTTTTTCCAATAGTAAACAATGAATTCGAGTGCATTGGTGCCACGATTCATTTAGCCATAAAAAGTGTTGATGCCGGAGCTATATTACATCAATTTAGGCCAGACAATATTCAAGATAGCGATGATTTACATGCCATAGGAAATAAAACAATACAGATGGCAGGAAAAATTTATCCAAAAATAGTTCAACACTATTTGTTAGGAAAAATTACCTTGCAGGCCCAAAATGAAGTTGAAGGATCTAAAATATACCGATTAAAAGATTTTACTCCGGATACAATAAGGACTGCCAACAAAATAATAATAAATGGAGGTGTTGCCGAATATTTAGAAAATAAAAATCAAAGAATGGCTTCAAAGCCCATAGTTTCAAATTGTAATGAATAAAAAAATATTTGTTTTATTGCCGGATGGTGTCGGGTTGCGTAATTTTGCATTTACTCAATTTCGTGATTTTGGCATGAAAAAAGGTTTTGAAGTTGTCTATTGGAATAATACGGTATTTGATTTAAGTAGATTAGGGTTTAAAGAGGTCAAGATTGAAAAATTCAAATGCCATCCGTTGACGGATTTATTAAAAACAGCAAAAGTTCAAATAGATTTGAATTTGAATATAAAAAGAGAAAACGACAAGGTTTATGATAGTTATAGATTTCCTTTTTCATACCATACTCTCAAAAATACCCTAAAATCAATAGCAATACATCTGATAATGTTTGTTTTTTCTTCGGAAAAAGGCATTCGAAAAATCAGGAAAACGATTATATCAAAAGAAAAGACGACGACTTATTATCAAGATTGTATCAACACCCTTGAAAAAGAAAAACCGGCAATGGTTTTTTGCACCAATCAAAGAATTACCCTTGCAGTTGCACCCATTTTGGCAGCACAAGATTTGGGGATTCCTACGGCCACTTTTATCTTTTCTTGGGACAATCTGCCAAAGGCGACAATGGTAGTGGAAACCGATTACTATATTGTTTGGAGTGATTATATGAAAGCCGAATTATTGTTTTATTATCCATATATTAAAACGGAACAGGTTTTTGTGACCGGAACACCACAGTTTGAACCTCATTTTGACAAATCGTTACTCAGGGATAAAAAAGATTTTTTTAATCTGCATGGTTTAAATTTAAATAGAAAATATATTTGTTTTTCAGGCGATGATGTCACGACAAGTCCCGATGATGAAAAATATTTGGCTGATGTAGCTGTCGCCATTGAATCATTGAATGCTAAAGGAGGCAATCTGGGTATTATCTTTAGACGATGTCCGGTTGATTTTTCAAATAGGTACGATTCAGTCCTTAAAAGATATTCCGATATAATTGTGTCTATTAATCCGCTGTGGAATCAAAGTGGGAATACATGGAACACTGTAATGCCTACCGCAGAGGATATTGCATTACAGGTAAATATTATTTCTAATTCTGAATTGGTTGTTAACATTGCATCGTCAATGGTATTTGATTTTGTAGCTTTCAATAAACCCTGTCTCTATATCAATTACGATGTGAAAGACAAGAGGAGAAAGGACTGGAGTTCCAAAAACATCTATAATTTTATTCATTTCCGTTCAATGCCAACTAAAGACTCCGTTTTTTGGATAAACGACCCGAATGAAATTGCCGAAATTATCGAAAAAATGTTGGGTGACGATTCAAAAAAGATAACAGCTAATGCGCAATTGTGGTTTGAAAAAATTAATGCGCATCCAGCAGAACTAGCCTCCGTCCGCATTTGGGATTCCATAGCCGAAATTATCGGTAAATAAAACAGTAAGACAAACGGTCCGCTTTCATGCTAATAGTCAATATACTTCACTATTAACAGGTCTATTTATGCCATCCCTTTTTAACTGTAGAAATAGTATTTTTAAAAGATAATAATTCGTTAATTTGCGAGACATAAATTGCTAAAACAATAACGGCACTAATGATTCATGTTACTAAAACTTTTTTTCCTCCAATAGAAGAATATACCCTTCACTTGCAGTGCGTATGGCAAAATCAATGGCTAACGAATCGCGGCGAATTAGTTCTAGAACTTGAAGCGAAATTGAAAATTTTTCTTCGTACCAATTCCATACTGATTACCAATAACGGGACTATTCCGCTACAAATTGCGCTAAAACTATTGGCAAAAGGAGGTGAAGTCATCACGACTCCATTTAGTTATGTGGCGACCACGGCTTCTATATTATGGGAAAATTGCACTCCTGTTTTTGTTGATATTCATCCAGACTATTTAACAATTGACGAAACAAAAATTGAAGCGGCTATCACTTCTAAAACCACCGCTATTTTGGCCACACATGTTTTTGGAAATCCCTGTTATGTCGAAAAGATTGAACAAATTGCCCAAAAACACCATTTAAAAGTAATTTATGATGCTGCCCATTGTTTTGGTGTAAAGTACCAAGGAGAATCCATTTTTGAATATGGAGATGTAAGTACTTGCAGTTTTCATGCCACCAAACTTTTTCATACGGGTGAAGGTGGTGCTTTCTTTTGCAATGATGCTAAATTAATGCACCAACTGTTTTATAGCCATAATTTTGGACATAACGGACCATTAGATTTTCACGGATTGGGGATTAACGGAAAAATATCCGAATTGCAGGCGGCAATGGGTTTGGCTGTATTACCATATATGGAACATATCATGGATGAAAGGAAAAAAGTAGTTGATTATTACAATAATCATTTGAATTTCAGTACTTTGATAAAAATGAAATTGAGAGCCGGTACAGAATGGAATTATAGTTATTACCCCGTAATTTTTAAAGATGAAACCCAATTATTGGAAATTCAAGAAAAATTAAATAAGGCAGCTATTTTTCCTAGAAGGTATTTCTATCCCTCATTAAATAAAATAGGCTATTTGAAAAGTTCGTCCATGCCGATTTCTGAAAAAATAGCTTCTTCCATTCTTTGTTTGCCTTTATATGTAGGTTTGGAAGAGCGAGATTTAAAAATAATTTGTGCCATACTTAATTCAATTCTATGTTAATAATTGGTGCCAAAGGATTTGCCAAAGAAGTACTTGAGGTTTTTCATCAGTTGAAAAAAGTCGATAAAGTTGCCTTTTATGATGATGTCAATACGGATATTGGGGATTTTTTGTACGATATTTTTCCGATACTAAAGAACGAAGCGCAGGTACTGGAATTTTTTAAGTGCAATGGGAATGAATTTACCATTGGCATAGGGAACCCAAAATTAAGATATGAATTAAATAAAAAGTTCATGGCGTTGGGAGGGCAATTAGTATCGGCTATAAGTCCATTGGCTTTAATGAGCAGTTATGACATCAAAATTGGAAATGGCTGTAATATACTTATGAATGCTGTTTTTTCGAATAGTGTTTGTATAGGAGAAGGCTGTTTGATTTATTATAATGCCATTATCACGCACGATTGTGAAATAGGGAATTATGTAGAAATCTCCCCGAATGTTACTTTATTAGGAAGATGTAGAATAGGTTCATTTTCTCAAATAGGTGCTAACGCTACAGTTTTACCGGACATAATAATCGGTAAAAATGTCACAATCGGTGCCGGTTCAGTAGTGACAAAAAACATTCCGGATAACTCATTAGCAATAGGAATCCCGGCAAAAGTGATTAGAAATTTAGAACCTTTAAGCGCAATCTACTTATGAAAATATCTTTTGTAATTCCAGTTTTTAGAAATGAAGGCTCTATCATTTCAACCTATGAAAAAATATTGGAACTAGTTCATCAGTTGCATTTTCAATACGAATTTATTTTTATAAATGATGGTTCCGATGATCATTCCATAGAAGAATTACTTTTCTTGCACGAAAAGGATTTACAAGTCAAAGTGCTTTCGTTTTCCCGAAATTTTGGACAAGTTGCTGCCATTATTGCCGGTCTTAAGGAGGTGACCGGTGATGTCGTAATAAATATGTCGGCTGATTTGCAGGAGCCTATTAGTCTTATTGGGGAAATGATTTCTAAATGGCAAGCGGGAAATGAAATTGTTATTGGACACCGCATTGACCGTGAAGATAGTTTTATTGCCAATAACGCCTCGATTATTTTTTACAAAATGATGCGGTACGTAAATCCCAAAATGCCCAAAGGAGGTTTTGATTTTATGCTTATCGATAAAAAACCACTAGCAGTTTTGAATCAAATAGATGAACGAAATCGGTTTTTTCAGGGCGATATTTTGTGGTTGGGTTTCAATACGGCTTTTATTCCCTATACTCGATTAAAAAGAACTATTGGGAAATCGCAATGGACATTGGCTAAAAAATTAAAGTATTTTATTGATGGTTTACTCAATACTTCCTATATTCCGATACGATTGATGTCCTTAATGGGAATAGGTTTTTCTTTGTTCGGATTTTTGTATGCCCTTATAATTGCATATAACCGATTCATTAATAATACCCCATTTACCGGTTGGGCTCCCCTAATGATTATCATCCTAATTATTGGAGGATTAATTATGCTGATGCTAGGCATTATTGGCGAATACATGTGGAGAACCTACGACGAAACCCGAAAAAGACCACTTTACATCATCAAAGATAAATATATAAAGGATGAAAAAAATAATTGATTTTGTTGTCAAAAATCCTGTTACTATTACGGCTGTATTGTGTTTTATTTTTTATTTTTTACCTTTTAAACCTAAACCTTTTGGAGATGGAGAATACCACCAAGGAACTATTCAGCTGATTGATTATATTCTTCATGGTTTTCATGGAAATGTCCGAGTGGATAAAGGATTGCTTGTGTTGTTTTATTATTTCACACCTTATTCCCTAGCATATATTTTTCATAGTGATACAGTGTATTATCTTTTTGGAATTATTTTCAATTCGATTTTTACTTGTTTGGCAATTCATTATTTATTTAAAGCTTTTGACTTTTTGAACTTGTCAACGCTATCAAAGTTTTGGACGTTGGTCATTTTGACATTATTTCCCATTCACGCTTATTATGCCATGGGTATTTTGGCTGAAACAGCTGCTTTTTTTGCCATTGCCCTTTTTATTTATGCTTGGGTAAAAATAATTACTTTTAATCCATCGGTTCGCTATTTTTTGCTACTAGCGCTCTCTGTCATCCTGTTGGTGGGAACAAGACCCAATTTACTTCCTTTTTTGTTCTTATTTTCCATGTATTTTTTGATAATGAAGTTCGATTGGAAATATAAAATTGTTTTTGTTTCTACAATAACGCTGTTTTTAGTTGCTTTGCCTTTAATTGAAAATAGAATTACTCCCATGAGTAACGATTTTAAGAGTACCGTTTTTAGAAACCAACTCTTGTGGTCGCGATTTGAACTGCGTGATGAACCCTTTAATTGGTTGCCTCAGCATGGGCAGGATCGTTTTACATCATCGGATTATTTAAATAACCTGAAGAAAAGACAGGAATTGGATTCTATTTGTACTACCAATAATTATGATAAAACGCAGTTTTTTATCCAATGGGTGAAAGATGACATAATACATCATCCCATACTCACTTTAAGACAATATTTTTTTAAATTTTTTCAATCGCAAAGTTTTATCATTTCTCCCTTGATGAAATCCGATAAAAGCAATTGGATTAAATATGGAATTCACATTTATATCAACTGCATCAATTATGTTTTGCTACTTGTTGCTATGTGGGGTATGTGTCACCTGATAAAAACCAAAAAATATCGATTATTTTTTCCTTTTCTGTTTCTTTGGGGTTGGAGTCTAGTCTATGTTTTTGTTTTTCATTCGGAACAACGTTATATGTTTCCCATTAGACCTGTGCTGGCCTTACTTTTTGCTTATAGTTTGTCGTCTTATTTTGAAAATAAAAAAAAACAAGATGCCAACCCATAAATTATTTTATTTTATTGCCCGACGAAGTTGGACGGCTAAATTTATAAATACTAATTTTCATAAAATTGGTTTTTAAGAGAGGATTAAATATGGTTTTTGGGAATAATGCTCCTTAATTGATTACATGAAATGGATTTCTTTGAAAAAATCGGTAAGTTTATAATTTATTTACCCTAATAGATTATTTTTCGAGAAACAAGTTCCTATGTAATAGTCAAAATTTATTGAAAAATGTTGGATAAAAAGAATCAAAAGAAAGAATAGGAAAACGTTCAATTGAAGTTAAAAAAAAGAATCTATCACACCGGACTCAATCGACTTTTGAATTCCTTTGGTAGTCAATTGAAAAAATTACAAAAAACAATAACAACATGTTAGGTCAAATTATTTTATCGGATTATAAAAGGTGTAATATTCATAAAATTAGTTTTTGGGTATTACTAACTACTTTTGTTTTTCAGCCTAATCCAGGATTGAAATTCTTAACTATTTTCCGTTTGACGCAACATTATAGGAGAAAAAACAGGCCGTTATTTTATTTTTTTTACTTCTGGTTAAGACGATTGAAATATAAGTATGGGTTTGATATTTCCTATCGAACTAAAATGGGAAAAGGTATTTATATCGGTCACTTTGGAGGCGTAGTCATTCATGGAGATGCTGAAATAGGAGATTATTGCAATTTGTCTCAAGGGATGACCATTGGGATCAGTAATCATGGGGATAAAATGGGTGTTCCGACAATAGGATCTCATGTTTTTTTTGGACCTGGTTCCTGTGTTTTTGGTAATGTAATGGTCGGTAGCCATGTCACAATTGGTGCAAATGCAGTTGTTACTGAAAATATCCCAGATAAATATACCGTTTTAAGTCCTAAATCGATACAAATCGATAAAGATTTATCCGTTTTTTTTATTCATAATTTAGAGAAATAAATAATGAAAATTGCTTTTTTGACTCCCGAATTTCCACATGCCAGAACTGGTTCCTCTGGGGGTATAGGCACCAGCATCATGAACTTGTCAAAGGGATTGATACAACAGGGACATCAAGTATTTGTTCTGGTATATGGTCAGGGAGAGGATGAGATTTTTCAAGATAATGGCATTTTGTTTTATCGAATAAAAAATGTTAAATGGAAAGGATTGTCTCGGTATCTTACACAAAAAAAGATAGAAAGACTGGTTAATACTTTGGTAAGAGATAGGGAAATTGACATTGTAGAAGCGCCAGATTGGACTGGAATCACTTCATTTATCCAGCCACATTGTCCGATTGTAATTCGGTTAAATGGTTCCGACACGTATTTTTGCCACTTGGATAATCGTCCCGTAAAATGGCACAATCGGTTCCATGAAAGAAGAGCCTTGCAAAAAGCGGACGCCTTACTTTCTGTAAGTCAGTTTACTGCTAATTTGACCAAGAAATTATTTCAATTAAATCTCAATTTTACCATTATTCCAAATTGTATTGATTTAGCCATGTTTCAAAGTACGGATCAACCCATGTGTGTTGAGAGTAATACCATTTTATATTTTGGAACCTTAATCAGAAAAAAAGGGCTGCTTGAATTGCCATTCATTTTTAATGAAGTAGTAAAAAGGAATGCGAATGCAAAATTGATTCTCGTAGGTAAAGACAACTCGGATGTTATTTCAGGAAATGTTTCCACTTGGCAAATGATGCAAGCGTTATTTACAAAGGAAGCTATATCTAATGTTACTTATTTGGGCAGTGTTCCTTATCAGGAAATTAAAGCATTTATAAATGAAGCTGCAGTATGCGTTTTTCCTACATTTGCGGAGGCATTACCCGTATCCTGGATAGAAGCCATGGCAATGCAAAAACCCATTGTTGCCTCAAACATTGGTTGGGCAGCAGAAGTAATAGATGATGGAATCAATGGTTTTTTGGTTCATCCGGAAAACCATGTAGAGTATGCCGATAAAATTGTAAAATTGCTTGAAGATCCTCAATTACAAGGGCAATTTGGTACGGAAGCCAGAAAAAAAGTGGAGGAAAATTTCAGTATTCAAGTTGTTGCAAAAAAGAGTGTTGAGTTTTACATAAAAAACATCAAAAAAAAGAGGTAAGGCAATAAATAAATCATTCCATGATAATTATATATCATAATAACAATAAAGTCGTAGCTACAGAGAGCGCTAATTTGGATGTTTTGGCTAAAGCCAATAATTCATCTATAGTTAGCTCCCTATTTGAAATAGCGAAAGCAAATCCAGATGATTTATTGGTTTGGTGCCATATGAGTTTAAAAAATCAGTTAAACAGTACTGAAATTGAAAAAATATTTCATCATCGGAGAATATTAGTTTCATATAATCCATCCGACATCCCTTTTTTGGATGAAAGTATTGGATATGTTGAAGATTCCCCATTTATTAAAATAAATAAATCGGTATCCTTTCCGACGTGGCAAATGAGCGGAATGGTTGGTGGCGTACATTCTGAGGTTTTACTTGCGTTGAAAAATGGGATCAAACTCGAGAAAGATTTTGATTATTTTTTGTGTTCTTTGGCTAAATTAGGTATGCCAAAAGGGCTGTTGTGTTACTCTGAGCCTAAACTTTTGAAAAATAATGCGCATGGTTTAACAAAAAAGGCAAGTATTTATGTTCTTTTTCAATTTGTAAAGCAACATTATAAAACAAGATGGACATTCTTACTTTTTCTCAATTTAATATTTTATGAAAGAAAAATCAAACTATTACCTATGGTTTTCGCCCTTTTTTATAGAAGCAGAACTGTCAACAACTATATAAAATTCGATAGTATTAACGTGCAATCATCCATAAATAGAAATGACAAAATTACTTTAGATGTAGTTATCCCAACGATAGGTAGGAAAAAATACTTATATGATATTTTAGTTGATTTGAAAGTGCAAACGTATGTGCCTACAAATGTCATCATTATAGAGCAAAATCCAACAGTTGGCAGCAAATCAGAATTGGATTTCCTAACCAATGAAATCTGGCCTTTTGCAATAAAACATAGGTTTACAAATCAAACGGGAGCTTGTAACGCTCGTAATGTTGCATTGGAAAACATAACGAGTGATTGGGTTTTCTTTGCTGACGACGACATTCGTATTGAACCTGATTTAATACAAAAGACACTAGATAAAATAAATAGATATGGCACCAAGGCAGTTACATTAAAATGTTACCAAAATAATGATGATGCAAGCGCAAGGGATTCAAATCGAGAGGTCGTTTTTCAATGGGGATCATTTGGGGCTGGCTGTAGTTTTGTTTTTTCAGAAATCCTAAAAAATTGTAAATTTGGGATGGGATATGAATTTGGTTTTGGAGAAGATTTAGACTTTGGTATGCAGCTGCGAAATCAAGGATGTGATATTTTATATTTTCCCGAGCCTAAAATTATTCATTTGAAAGCGCCTGTCGGGGGATTCAGGACTAAACCTACGTTGAGATGGCAAAAGGAAACGGATCAACCTAAACCGTCCCCAACGGTAATGCTATATCTCTTGTTCAATAATTCCAAACAGCAACAATTGGGCTATAAAACCACTTTGTTTATTAAATATTATAAACTTCAGAAAATTAAAAATCCAATACGCTATTTTATAAACTTCAGAAAACAATGGGATAGAAGTATTTTCTGGGCAAATGAATTGAAAAAAACATAATGAACGTCACCCTTATCATCTGTACCTACATGCGCGCTAAACCATTGCTCCAATTATTACAATCGGTTCAACGCCAAACAATATATCCTAATGAAATTTTGATTGTTGACGGTTCAACTAACAATGAAACTAGAATTATTTTAGAAAAAAATCAATTTAAAGGATTGCATTATTTTTTGGTTTCAGATGAAGAAAGGGGTTTGACCAAACAAAGAAATTTCGGAATCAACAAAGTGTCTGAAACAAGTGACATTATAGCCTTCCTAGATGATGATACGGAATTAATGCCTAATTATTTTGAGGAATTATTAAAAACATTTACCGAAGAAAACGAAATTTCTGGGGTAGGAGGGATAGCCATCAACGAAAATAACTGGAAACAATTAGAGCCGAATAAAAAATATAGCAAATACCATTATTATCAATTCGAGGGATTTGTACATAAAGAAGGGCAGCGAAATGTTTTCCGTAACTATCTTGGGTTACAATCCAATTTGACACCTGGGAAAATGCCTGAATATTCACATGGCAGGACATGTGGATTTCCTATGAATGCTAAAATATATGAAGTTGATCTACTCATTGGAATGTCATTTGCATTCCGTAAAAAAGTTTTCGATTCCATCCGATTTTCAACTTATTTTGAAGGTTATGGGTTATATGAAGATGCTGATTTTAGCATAAGAGCTTTAAAATCAGGAAAAAATGTAATCAACACGAATATGCAATTAAATCATTTTCATAACCCTTCTGGAAGACCCAATCAATATAAATATGGTAAAATGGTAGTTAGGAATGGCTGGTATGTTTGGAGGCTTAAATATCCCAATCCATCACTAAAGGCTATTTTAAAGTGGCACAGTATTACCTTGCTCTTGGCATTTATCCGATTTAGCAATACCTTTACAACGAATCAACAAAAAGAGGCCTTTACTGAATTTTCGGGAAGGATATCAGGTTGGTTCAGTTTGTTTGTTAATGCCCCTAAAATACAATCTTAACCCGTTGGGTGTAATTATTTGAAGTAGAAAATATTGGCTAGATATTGGTCAAGATGCTGAAATTCAGTATCTTGATGTCGCCAAACAAACCAATATCTATGTCAAATATAGTAAAAAATTATTTTAGAGTTTT
>NZ_QCZI01000027.1 GCF_003097635.1 Flavobacterium psychrotolerans | reverse complement strand
GGCATCGGAGTGGCAACGGGATTACCGGCAGGCGTAACCGCGGCTTGGGCAGCAAACGTGATCACCATCAGTGGCACGCCAACGGCATCAGGCGTTTTTGCGTACAGCATCCCGTTAACGGGAGGTTGTGGTAGCATTAATGCTACGGGAACCATCACCGTAACGGCAAACATGACAGCGGCGGCGGCATCGAGCACCCCAACATTGTGTATCAGTACCCCTTTAACCAATATCACACATGCCACAACATTGGCCACAGGCATTGGAGTGGCCACAGGATTACCGGCAGGCGTAACCGCAGCTTGGGCAGCGAACGTGATCACCATCAGTGGCACACCAACGGCATCAGGCGTTTTTGCATACAGCATCCCGTTAACAGGAGGTTGTGGTAGCATTAATGCAACGGGAACCATCACCGTAACGGCAAACATGACAGCGGTGGCGGCATCGAGCACCCCAACATTGTGTATCAGTACTCCTTTAACCAATATCACACATGCCACAACATTGGCCACAGGCATCGGAGTGGCAACGGGATTACCGGCAGGCATAACCGCAGCTTGGGCAGCGAACGTGATCACCATCAGTGGCACGCCAACGGTATCAGGCGTTTTTGCATACAGCATCCCGTTAACAGGAGGTTGTGGTAGCATTAATGCAACGGGAACAATTACGGTAGATCCAGTTTCTGTTGGAGGTTCGGTTTCTGGGGGAGCAGTCATTTGTTCTGGTTCTACAAGTGGTTTATTAACTTTATCAGGGCATCTAGGAACTGTAGTCCGTTGGGAAAGTGCTGTAAGTCCATTTAGTTCATGGACCTCAATTGTTAATACTGCAACGACATATACATCAGGTGTTTTAACACAGGACACACAATTTAGAGCTGTTATTCAAAGTGGCATTTGTTCAATAGCAAATTCAACTGCAACAACGGTAGCTCTTGGTAATACGACAACTTGGAACGGAAGTGCTTGGACTAACGGTGCACCAACATCCACATCGACGGCCGTAATTTCAGGTAATTATGTTTCGGCAACAGATGGTGGGAATATTGATGCTTGTTCCTTAACGTTAACCACTGGAACTGTTGTTATCTCTTCAGGAGATTGGGTTACTTTGAGTGGTGCCTTAATAGTAACATCTGGTAGCTTTACTTTAGAGAATAATGCCAATTTAATTCAAGGCGGTGTTGCGAATACAAATTCAGGAAACATAATAGTAAAACGAAACAGTTCCTCATTATATTTACTAGATTATACGTTGTGGTCTTCTCCGGTTTTAGATCAAAACTTATATGATTTTTCTCCGAATACAGTTGCTAATCGTTTTTATTATTATGATAGTGCAACCGATTTCTATACTCCTATTTCAGCGGCAAGCAATTTTAATGTTGGACAAGGGTATTTAATCCGAGTGCCAAGAACATTCTCCCCTACGGTGGCTGCTGTTTATAATGGTGTTTTTACCGGTAAGCCTAATAGTGGCGATATAACTTATGGAATGAATTTGGGTTTTAACGCCGTTGGAAATCCTTATCCGTCACAAATCAATGTTTATGATTTTATAGATCAGAATCTAACAATTGACGGAACTCTTTATTTTTGGAGAAAAAAGAATAATTCGTCAGCTTCTAGTTATGCAACTTTAACAGAATTGGGTTATGTTGCAAATGCTGCTACCGGTGGAGATACTGGAAGTGCTTATTTTGACGTAACGAATCCTTCTGACTGGGTTGTTAATGTAGGACAAGGATTTATTGTTAATGCGGTAAGTGCTTCGAATCTGGTTTTTAATAATGCGATGAGAAGGGGCTTGGATAACAGCAATCAATTCTTTAGGAATTCAAGTACGACAGTTTCTAATGCCAGCCTTTATTGGTTGAATTTAACCAATCCTAACGGGCTATTCAATCAATTGGCCGTGGGTTACGTGGCTGGTGCAACATTGGGTGTTGACAGAGGAATTGACGGATTAAATAATAATACTACTAACTATTTGTGTAGTGTTATTGGAGGAACTCCTTATGCCATTCAAGGGCGTCCAGAATTTTTGGCAAGCGACATTGTTCCTTTAGAGCTTAATATTAGTGTAGGAGGGAAGTATTCAATTGCCATTGATCATTTAAAAGGGCTCTTTCAAAATCAAGCTATTTTCTTGAAAGATAATGAAACTAATACCATTCATGATCTGAAAACAGGATCCTATTCCTTCATTTCTGAAGTAGGGGTTTTTAAGAATAGGTTTGAAATTGTGTATCAAAATGCTTTGGCAGTGAATCAAACGTCATTCAATGAGAATAATGTTTTGGTTTACAAACAAAACCAAGAAATTGTCATTAACGCCGGTAAAACAATAATGTCTGACGTAAAAGTGTATGACATTAGAGGAAGACTTTTACTTTCTAAGGATAACATTAACGCGACGCAAACTAAGTTGTTTGTAGGAACAACCCAAGAAGTTTTAATTGTTAAAATCGGTTCGGGCGAAGCCGGAATTGTAACTAAAAAAGTGATTAACTAAAAGGTTGTTTTTTAGAGCATGATATCCCTTTCGGTGACGAAAGGGATTTTTTTTATTTGATATCTAATGAAGCGGTATTAGTTTCTTTATTAGGGCGGATGGTTGGGATTAATAATCGAATTCCCATTTCTTTTATAATGTGGCTGTAGCGTGAACTCTTTTGACCAAATCCATGTCTTTTTTAGCTCTTTCTTGTTCAAATTTGAATAAAATTCTTTTATAGGCCTATTGGTCAATATTGTCATTCCAATTAAATGGTTTTCCCAATACAATACCATGGCAAGTTATTTTGGTGTTCAAAAAATAATTGAATCCCTCTCAAGAACTTGTGAGAAAAACTTGAATTCTGTCTAGGGTCAATATTTGCAATTAGAAATTTGATTTTTAAAACCAATCTTCTGAAGCATTTGAATCGAAAAAATATTTTACCATAAGAAGAAATTTCTTTGATGATATGGGAAATGTTGAATTCTACAGCTCTATTTTTCTAACACTACGCATTGGGATTTTAAAGTTTAATTTAGATGTTTTTTCTTATGCGAAATCGGGATTAAATTAATTACTACTTCAAATAAAAACTTGGAGAATGAAATTGAAGTGTAGTAGGGATAAAATTCAATACCAATCGGGCTTGGGGGTGGTATTTTCGAATGAATTTTGTTCTTTTTATTGCGATATTGTAAAATAAATGATGTAAAAATTATTCTTTAACAAGTTTTTCTCCTATATTTTTAAATAAAAAACAGTATGATATAATATTTATTTGTATTTTAGCCCCCTGCTTTGCCGTTATGGCAATGACAGGTCTTGTCTTGTTAGTAACAAGCTGAACTTTAACTTTAATGGCTCTGGTTTTGTCTGGATTATAAACACTTGGAGGTGCTTGTAATTTGGTTTTTGTGGGGCTAAAAAGGAATTTATAATATTGTTTACCATTAATAAATACAGCATATGAAAAATTTTACTTTAGGAATTAAACAACTCTTGGATAAAGCAAATACCACTACCATGTATTTTGGAATTTCCTCTAGTCCTTACGTCAAAACGACATTTTTTGGTAAACTCATGCTCGTTTTATTATTGGGAGCTACGCCGTTTATTGCAATGTCTCAAAACTCCCTTAATTCAGGGGACTTTTCTACTGGTTCCTGGGGTGCGGGTCAAGCTATGAGTTCCTCGGCAGGCACGTCACTAATACTAACGAAAACAGTAACAACTTCAGGGGACAAATTCTTTCGTTTTTACGGAGATGGTTCTCCTTGTGGAGAATACCAACCAAACACTAATGGTGATTTTTTCACACACAGTACTGTTGTAACTACCCCTAATGGTAATTGTGGAAGTGCCAATGCTTGGCGAGTAAATGTTCCAACCACCAGTTCTAATGTTGTGTTTAAGACAGATGGGCTTAATGCTGGAATAAGTCAAAGCGTTTTGTTTGTTGTTCAAGGTACTGTTCGTACAGTTTCTTCAGTTACTCAATTGCCAACTTCTGCAAATGTTCAACCAGGACAAGCGGTTACTGTTACGGCCAATTTGAGTGGTTCTTTGTCAACTGGGCAAGGAGTTTATATGCGATATTCAAACGACAATTTTACAACCTCTACTGTTGTGCAATTAACTGGGGCAGCTTCAACTTATACTGGGACAATACCTGCAACCATCAACCTTTCTGCTGCCGCAATAAAATATTATGTTTTCACTTCAACCGATGCGGGCGTAGGTGCAGGAGCTACTCAAGTAACAGCAAATGGGAGTAATTCAGATTTTTATACCATCAACTTAGATAACAATGCAGGCTCGAATTATAGTTACACTGTAGCTACAGGAGTAGCTGTTTATTTGCATAATTACGGAGCTTCGTTAATTGTATCTTCACCACCATATACTGTTGCGCCGGGTACTTTCAATGCAAATTTAAGTTTATCGTCATGGACAAATGCTGGTGTTACAGCATGGAACGGTTTGGCGGGAAATGGAGGTGGTACTTCAGGTTCTTTGAGTACTAACACAGGAAACAATACTTATACGCTTACTTTTAATGTTGCTAGTGGTTATCAACTTTCGGTTTCTTCTTTTAATTTTTGGACAAATCATAGTGGTACAGGCCCAACAAATTGGGCAATGACAATAAATGGCACGAGTGTGGGTTCTGGATTAACTGGTGGAGGAGCAACTTATGGTCAAACAAATGTTTCGAATCCAATAGCAAATCTTACAGGAACAATCACTGTTGCAATGAGTTTAACAGGTGGTTCTGGTGCTGGTACATTCCGTTTAGACGATTTCACACTTAACGGAACTGTTAGTGCTATTGCAACTTCACCTCCATCCATTACTTCATTTGCTGTTGCGGCGCCTGGTTCAGGAACCTCGGGGTATGTAGGAAATGTGGTTACGGTAACCGGTACAGGTTTTACAGGGGTTAGCTCTGTAAAAGTTGGGGGTTCGGGAGGTACAACAGTTTCAACTTTTACAGTTGTAAACGATACTACTATTACATTTCCAGCAATTGAGGCATCAGGTACTATTTATGTTTTAAATCCATCTGGAAATTCAACTTCTGCTGGTTCTTATACTAACCTTGGCTATATTACCACAGCCGGTGCTACCAATTGGAATACGGCTGCTTCATGGTTAGGCGGAGCTGTGCCAACGGCAAATTCAACAGTAACCATTGCACATGCCCTGAACATCGCAGCTGCGATTACCAACACTCCGGTTGCTTCGGTAACCGTAAATACAGGTATTACAGCAACAGTAAATGCTACGGTTGCGGCTATGACCGTTACAAATGCCATTACTACACTGGGTACTGGTATATTTACTTTTACGGGTGCGGCCGGTTCTGTAACCGCCGGTAGTTTTGTAAATGGTGGAACATTAAGTTGGGCTGCAGCGGCTACATTAAACATCAGCGCAGGTGGAACACTTACTAACAATGGTACTTTTACAAGAGGTACAGGAACTGTTGTAGTTGTTAATGCGGCAACTATTAATGGTTCAAGCGCTATAACATTTAACAACTTAACGATAACAACTGGTACTGCTACGCTTACCACTGTGCCGACAATTGATGGTATTCTTACCATTAATGGAGGTAGTGTAAGTGCTGCGCCAATATATACTTCAAATTCTACGCTTTTTTATAATGTGGCGTACAGCCGTTTTGCCGAATGGAATGCTACTGGTATCGGAACAATCGGATCAACAGCTGGTTATCCTAATAACGTTACAATTAATACGGGGACTTTTGATATTGTAAACGGTTCCAACGTGGCTCGAGCCATGAACGGGAATTTACTTGTAAATACGGGAGCAACCTTCAATATAAATGCTTTGAATGCCATTTTAACTGTAGGGGGTAACTTAACCACCACTGGTACCGGTGCGGTAAATATGGGGACAACTAATAAAGAATTGGTTGTTATAGGTTCAGTAAGCAATGCTGGTACATTAACATTGTCTAGTGTTTCGCTCGGTGATATTTATGTGGCAGGCAGTTTTGCGAATAATGGAACTTTCACCCATAACACTCGTGCTGTATTCTTTAATGGTTCAACTGCCACTACTCAAACTATTTCTGGTTCGGGATTAAATAGTACAGGTGCAACAAACTGTTTTGCTTATTTTATTAATAATAATACAAATGCAGGGGTAACCATAGGAGCAAACGTTACCATTGATGGAACTTCTGGAGATGTATTACAACTCTTAAATACAGGTGCTTTAAAAATTGGAGCATTTACCTTAACTGTAAACGGTAATGGCGGAATCATACGAGTAACTGGCGCAAGCAGAATAATTGATTTTACATCGGCAAGCGGTATTTTGAAAATAGTTGGAACTACCGGAACATTAAAAACAGTGTCTTCCACAAGTTCTGGTTTATTGAGTATTACCTCGTCAGTAGCTGGTGGACAGGTGCAGGTGCAAAGTGGTGGATTTGATTGTGGAAGCGGATTAACTACTTTTGGAACGGGATCCTTCTTGACCTTACTATCGGGTGCCTATGTGGCAGTTAATTCTCCTACCTATAGTACAGGTTCTACTTTGTCATTCCGCACTGGCGCAGCTTATGGTGTAGGTGCCGGAGATAAATCTTGGGCGATTGGGACAAGTGGTGTGGGTGTTCCTTCTAATGTGGAGGTAAATGCGGCAAGCACCAATGTTCAAATTAACGAGGACAGAACAGCAACCGGAGTCGTAACCGTTACGACAGGTACTATTACCAATAATACCAATACATTAAATATTTCAACCGGAATAGCCGTTGCTGCAAACGCATTAATTATTAATGGAGGTACATTAACTAATGGTGGAGGTACGGTAAATATAGGGGTTGCCAATGGGGGCAATCAAGCCATAGTGATGTCGAGTGGTGCTCTAACGTTAAGTAGTGGAACAATCAACGAAAATGGAAATATTTCCCTGACTGGAGGTACATTCACTATGAGTGGAGGTGCTTTTAATATTGACCCTAACAGTGGAGTAGCAGGTACAAGCGTTGCATCAGGAACGGATATTTTTTCAGTAACCGCTGCAACAACAGCTGTTTCGGCAGGTAGCATACTATTTAATGATCCTCCATTTGTAGGTTCTGGATTGTCATTTGTTTTTAATGCTGCTGGTGCTAATGCCAATTGGGCTGGAAATACCATACAATTTGGTGGTAGCTCTGGGACAAATGCTTCTACGGCAACTAATGGGTTTGGAGTAGATACTTATTTTAGTACAAAAAATATTCAATTAGGTCATGTAATCGCAAATGGGGGTGCAGTTGCAGGGGCAAGTAGGTTTGTGTCAGGTTCTACTTCAAGTTCAAAAGGATTTGACGTTGGTGGGAATTTAACGATTAATGCCAGCAGCGAAGTAAGAACATTAAGTGGTGGTGCGCCATTAAGAATTAAAGGGAACATTGTAAATAATGGTACATTAACGGATTTTGCGGGTATTGAATTCAATAACAGAGCAGCTGCGGTTATCAGTGCTAATACCATTGCTCAAACGGTTACTGGTTCTGGAGTTTTCCAAAATAATACAGCTGGATCTACGGCTTCGTTTACAAACTTAGTATTCAATAATACCGCTGTCTCACCAGCAATCACTTTTAGTGTTGGTAATTTAAGCGTGAGCGGAGCTACTACTTTTACGGCAGGTATAATAGATGTAGGTGTAAATAATGACTTAACATACATTGGTACTGCAACAACTTCCCGTACAAACGGTTGGGTAAAACGAGATGGAACAGGTCAAATGATAAGAACGTTTGCTTCAACAGGTTCTTTTGTTTATGCTATAGGTGATGGAGCCCTTTACAGTGGCATTACACCAAACTTTACATTAAATTCGGTAAGTCGCACCATCGGTTTTAAACTAACAGATGCAGTACACCCTCAAAATAATAATCCATTAACTCCTGCTGATTATTTGTCGCGTTATTGGACAATGACTGAGAATGCTGCGGGAGGTAATTATACTTTTACATTAGCAACAACGTATAATGTTGCTGGGGATGTAAATGGAACAGAGGGAAACATTCAAACTGCTGCTTGGAATGGAACTACTTGGGTTCAATATGGACCAGGTGGTGTTGCGTCACCTACATTAACTTCTGGGACTATCACACAAGCAACTGCTCCAACATTAAACGGTTTGGATTGGACAGGAAGATTAAGCTCTGGGTCTTCTTACACCTGGAATGGTACTGGGGGTGATGGACTTTGGGGAACTGCAGCTAACTGGACTCCCAACGGTATACCAGGTAGTTTGGATCAGATAACTATTGTTACTGCCGGAACTAACTTGGCCTTGGCCGATGCAAGGACTGTTTCAAGTGCCACATTTAATGGAAATTTTAGTGTTACAGCTACTGGAAGTTTAGCCGTAACAGGTGGCTTAACCTATACCTCGGGAACTGCAACATGGGATTGTGCCAGTACATTTACAATGTCTTCTTCAAGCGCTCAAACTATTCCGGCATTTAATTACGGGAACCTAGATGCTACGGGAGGTAATAGAACATTAGCATCATCTGGAACAATAGGAATTTGCGGAACATTTACACGAGGTGCCGGTGTATATACCATCACGGGTTCAACAGTTAACTATAATGGTTTTGGAGCTCAAACTATAAGCGCAGGAACGTATAACAACTTAACAATTAGCAATGCTAGAGGTGCCGCAACGCTTACTTCGCCTTCAGGGACAATTGATGTTGCAGGAGCTTTTGATGTGTCAACGTTAAGTAATTACGTGGCTTCAGTAAATGCCTCAAGTATATTCAACTTTTCTTCAGCAGGTACGCAAACCGTTCCGGCATTCTTCTATGGACAATTAAATAATACGGGTAACGGAGCCAGGACATGGGCAAGTTCAGGAATTATTGACATCAATAGAGGATTTACTCCTACAACGGCTTTAAACACAATTACTGGCAGTACAATTAGGTACTCAGATACATCAGCCACAACTTGGACTTTGTCTTCATTTACAACCAATGTTGCGTCACGCCAATATAATAATTTAGAATTGGTGGGTGGTGCATCTACTTTATGGAAATTAGCTTCGGGCTTTAATTTAGGTTGCGCCGGTAATTTTGATGTATCTGGTGCCGGTACATTTACGGTAGCAACTAATGCTACTGCCAATACCATGACAGTGGATGGAAACCTAACCTTAAGTGGCTCCGGTAATATTATCATTGCAAATACAGCCACTGCTGCTTTAGTAAATTCAATAACTGTGACAGGGAATACCAGCATTAGCAACGGATTGCTAACGGCTATAGGTTCATCATCCTCTACTACAGATCAAGGAAATTTAGTAACTAATGACCTAACTATTAGCGGTACAGGAGCCATAAATTTAGACGCTGCTAGTACTACTGCCTTTGCAGCAGTTACGGTAAATGGCAATATGAGTGTAACAAGTACAACAGCCAATGCCGTTAATTTTGGATCAGGCACGGCTAATTCAGGTAATGTGTTCAATTTAAAAGGGAATCTAACCAAATCAGGAACGGGAACTTTTGGGTGTTCTGGAACTTTTAATGCAGGTTTTGGTTTCTTATTTAATAAAGGAAGTGGCACACAAACTATAGATTATTCAGGAGCTGCAATGACAGTCGGTAATTTTACGGTTTCATCAGGAAGTACTTTACAGTTGTTATCCAACTTAACACTTGGTACTAATGCTACAGCAAGCAAATTAACCGTAGTAGGTGTGCTTGATGCGAGTTCATTTGTGGTTGCGCCTGGTAATGCAACCAATGCGTTTGATTTACAGGCCACTGGAACACTTTCTACCGCCAATGCAGGAGGGATTTCGTCAACCATCAGCGGGTTTACCAATGCAAATACAACATGGGCAGCAGGTGCTACCTTTGTTTATACGGGTACAGCAGTTAATACGGGATTGAGCGGTTATGCTGCTATTTCTTCAGCAAGTGCATACAATTTCACTTGGTTGGGTAATACAAGTTTAACTTTAGATAAATCAATTAGTCCCGCTGTGTTTAACTTCACCAATACTGGTTTGGTTTACTTAGGGAACAATTCGATAACACTTCCTTCAACCGCAGGGGCGCTTACAGGTGCTGGTTTTGGTGTTTCCAAAATGTTTGTAACAAATGGAACAGGAACTTTAAGCAGGGCGGTATTAACAGCAGGTACAGGTTTGCCATTTACATGGCCAATAGGTGAGAACACGGGCACAACAGAGTATTCTCCAGTGACCGTTACTTCATTTGCCAGTTTGGGCGCAAACGGATCCATTGCTTTTAGAGTAATAGATGGAGTGCAACCCAACATGGGCTCTGCTGTAAGTTATTTAAGCAGATACTGGCCTTGTACGGTTACCGGATTTACTTCGGGTTATACTCTTTCAAATCTTACATTTAATTATGAAACGGCCGATATTGTAGTAGGTCCTGAAGCTTCTTTAAAAGGGAATATTTATAGTTCAACATCAGCTTCTTGGACAGAATTGGCCACTTCAAGTGCTGCTTCAAATGTATTAACGATTGCCTCAGGTATTTCTGGCTCATTTATGCCAACTACCGGCACATATGATATCACAGGTAGAATAGATGTACCAACGTATTACCAATCTACCGGTGCAGGTGGTTCATGGGCAACAGCAGCCAATTGGCAAGTTGCCGATAACCCAAGCTTTACAGGGGCAACCGCTGCTTCAACATCACCAAATAATGCAAACAGTGCCGGAATATTTATCCGTTCAGGAAGTCCGATTACAGTGGATTCTTCCGTAACTGCCGATCAACTTACCGTGGACGCAAGTGCTACTTTAACGGTAGGCACCAGCGGCTCATTAACTATAGCGAATGGAACAGGTACTGATCTATCTGTTGCCAGCACAGGAACCTTACTTACAAATGCCGCTACAGCTACTTTAATAGTGAGTGCATCGGCTACGGTACAAATAGACGGTACTTTTAGAGAGGCCACAGGGACTCCGACTGTAACTGTTACAGGATCAATAACCATTGGAGCTACAGCTACTTATGAGCATAATATAAATGCGGGAACGGTTCCCACTTGTACATGGACTTCTGGAAGTACCTGTTTATTAACAGGAATAACAGGAAATGCTCCAGGTGGTTTGGCGCAAGCGTTTCATCATTTTACAGTAAACAGCCCTTCATCAACAGGCATGAACACAACTAGTAATCTTCAAACTGTAAACGGAAATTTAACGTTGGTTTCTACAGGATCAGGTTCTTTAAGATTGTCAAGCGGTTCAGCTTATGCCTTGGTAGTTGGAGGGAACATTGATGTTCAAGGTTCAAGTCAACTTGATTTTTCAAGTGGAGGCGGTACTTCAACTGTAGCTGTTACCGGTAATCTTACTCAGGCAGGTACCAGTGTAATAAATAAAACAAGTACTGCTACTATTACCCTTACTATTAATGGCAATTATGTGCAATCAGCAGGAACGTTTGATGTTAATAATGGAAGCTCTGGAGGTGCCATGACCGTTAATTTTAAAGGGGACGTGACTATGAATGGTACTGTTCAAAGATCAAATGGTGGAACATATACTTTTAACTTTGTTAAGGCTTCCGGTACACAAACTTTAAGTCAGGGAACTCCTATCACAACTGCTCAAGCAATAATTTGGAACTTTGGAAATGGAACGACTACTAATACAGTTCAATTCTTAACGGATGTTAATGTGGGTACTTCCGGGACATCAGCCACAACGGTGTTTAGTAATGCTACTTTAGATTTTCAAGATAAAGTTTTGTATGGTACAAATTCTGTATTTACCCAAGGCGCTACAGCAACATTAAAAATGGGTTCTGCAAATGGTATTACCACTGGTGCTTCGGGTAATTTACAAACATTGGCAGCATCTAGAGGCGTTGTTGCCACTGGTACTTTTGTGTATAATGGTACGGTCAATCAGGTAACAGGTAATTTATTGCCAGCGACATTATCAGGCACTGGTAAGTTAACCATTTCAAATACGGGTACAACAGGGAATAACACCGTCACTTTAACTACGAATAATACAACAACTCCTTCGTTAAATTTAACAAGTGGTTTATTTGCACCAGGTTCGGGGCAACAATTAAATATGACCGCTACAACAGGAACCATTACAGGAACCGGTGGTAATTGCGCCGTTGGTACTACAGGTGGAGTTATCAATTTTAACGGGGCGGGAACTATTGCCGGATCTTCTGCAATTACCTTTAATGATGTTACCATTAATACGGGAACTATTGTAGTTCCAACTGGTGGTACAATTCCAACTATTGGAGGAATCTTAAAAATAAATAATGGTAACGTAGATAATCCTCCTATTTATGGAGCTGCTTCAACATTATTCTATAACGTAACGTATGGTCGTTTTAAAGAATGGGATGCAACCAGTATAGGCACAATAGGTACAACGCCAGGGTATCCAAATAACGTTACAATTAATACAGGAAATTTTGATGTTGCAAACGGTTCTACTTTAGCACGTGCCATGAATGGTAATTTACTGGTAAATACAGGCACAAACTTTAATATAAATGCTTTGAACGCTATTTTAACGGTAGGTGGCAATTTAACGACTGCGGGTACTGGAGCTGTAAATATGGGAACAACTAATAAAGAATTGGTGGTGATTGGAAATGTAACCAATGCTGGTTCGTTGGTACTTTCATCAGCATCAGGCGGTGATATTTATGTGGGTGGAAATGTTTCCAACAGTGGTACCTTTACTCCAAATGGCAGAGCCGTTTTCTTTAATGGCGCAACCGGAGATCAGACCATTACTGCTGCTGCAGGAATAATTTTTGATTATGTAGTAATTAATAAAGCCACCTCTGGAAATGTGGTTATGGCTAATGCCGTTACCATCAACCAAACGCTTACCTTAACCAAAGGGTTATTGGTGTTGGGGAATAATGATGTCACTTTTGGAGCATCGGGAACTACAGCATCTGCAAGTACTTCAAGTTATATAGCGGTTACAGGTACTGGTAAAGTGATAAAAGCGCATACGGGTACTTTTGACTATCCAATTGGAGCTAATTTAACTAACTATGCTCCAGTTACTATTAACAATACGGGTGTAAGCCAAACCTATACCGTAGGGGTAGCCAACACGACTTATACTCCTGCTATAGACGGAGCCAACTGGCAGTGGAGTATTTCCACACCGGGTACAAGCTCTTCTAACCTTAGCTTTAAATGGTTTACGGCAGATGCTGGTGCAAACCTTACTGCCGCACCTACTAGCGGACTCGCCTCAAATTATGATGGTTCTATTTGGACTAATTATACAAGTTCAACCACGGCAGCTTCCCCTAACGTCACGACAGTTAATGGGATAACAAGTTTTACTAATCCGATTTGGACGGTTTCAAGACCTTGTTCCGCAACAACAGCTACGAATGGTTCGACCCAATCTACCTGTATAACAACGGGGGGGGCGGCTACATTATCAGGAAATACT
>NZ_QCZI01000026.1 GCF_003097635.1 Flavobacterium psychrotolerans | reverse complement strand
TAAGATTCTTCACTTCCAAAATTTGCTGTAAAACGGAATAGATTCATCGTTTTTTTTATCAAATTTAATGCTTTTAATAAATTATGGATAATTAAGGACAATCAAAATAAATATCACTATTTTTTTATTATTTGTTTAAAATCAGAAAATCTACGCAAACGTTTTCTTAATTTTAAAAGGCTTAAAGATGGTGATTATGACAATTATCATGTTTAATGGTTATATAATTTCTAATTTTGAATAAGGAAATTTAAGGAATATTAACTAAAATTTATATTATGTTTGAATGGTTTAAAATATTATTCACTCCGACCGAAGAGCCGGAGATGACACAAGCGTTAATTGTTTTATTCTTGGCCATTAGTGTTGGTTTTTTTGTAGGAAGAATCAAAATTGGCAGTGTGTCTTTAGGAGTATCTGCTGTAATGTTTGTAGGTCTTTTTTTAGGACATTTAGGATTTAGCATGAATGCCGAATTAATTCAATTCGTTCGAGAATTTGGTTTAATTCTATTTGTTTATGGAATCGGTATTCAAGTTGGGCCATCTTTCTTTTCTTCTTTCAAAAAAGAAGGATTGATTTTTAATGCTTTGGGAGTTGGAACCGTATTTTTAGGTGGAATAATCACCTATTTAATCCATTTATTAGCCAATGTTAAAATTGAAAATGCCGTTGGATTAATGTCGGGTTCGGTTACAAATACACCTGGATTAGGAGCAGCAAAATCTACTCTTATTGAAATTCAAAAACAATTGAACCTTCCTTTGGATCACTTTTCAGACCCTACAGTTGCTTATGCTATTACTTATCCAATTGGGGTTTTCGGTATTATCCTTATTATTATTTTGGCAAAAAACTTTTTGAAAATTGATTTATCAAAAGAAGCTGTTTTACTTAATGAAAAAAATAAAGATTCTGAAAACAAAATCGTTCATCAAAAATGTAGGGTTACCAAACCTGAAGTTATAGGAAAAACTATCAAACAGGTATTCAAAGAATTTCATATTGATAATGTAATTATCTCCAGACAAAAACAAAGCGGAACAAGGGTGGTATATTCCCCTTCATTAGAATCAATTATAAAAGAGAAAGACGTTTTGATGGTGGTGGCTAAACAAAAAGATATAGATACATTTATTGATATTGTCGGAAAAGTTTCAACAGATTTGTTGATAGAATCTCAAGATGATGTTACAACAAAAATACTTAGTGTCACTAAAAAAACAGCTACTCATAAAACATTGGCACAATTGGATTTGTATAATCAATACGATGTTAAAGTTACTCGTGTAATACGTTCTGGATTAGAAATCTTAGCGCAGCCTTCCTTAGAACTTTATTATGGAGATACCTTGATGGTAGTTGGTGAAAAACATGCCATTCATGAAGCGGAAAAAATTATTGGAAATTCAAAAAAAATACTATTAGAGCCCGATTTCCTTTCTCTTTTTGGCGGATTGATTTTTGGAGTTATTATTGGTTCAATTCCTATTATGATTCCTTCTTTGCCTGTTCCTTTAAAATTAGGATTGGCCGCCGGACCTCTTATGGCTGCTCTATTCATTAGTAGATATGGCGGTGTTGGAGTAATTCACTCCTATATTAATAACGGCGCAATTCATTTTATGAAGGATTTTGGAATTTGTCTATTTTTTGCAGCTGTGGGTATTAAAGCAGGTCATGGTTTTTATGATAATTTTATCGGAAACAACGGATGGATGTGGATTTATTACGGCTGCTATATCACCCTGATCCCGTTAACGTTATTAGTGTTAATTAGTAGATTTGTATTTAAACTTAATTTTTACCAAATGGTTGGTATTATGAGTGGTTCTTATACAGATCCTGCGGCATTAGCTTTTAGTACCAAATATTTAGATTCTGACATCCCTAACCAATCTTATGCAACGGTCTACCCTTTGGTAACAATTAGCAGAATATTGGTAGCACAATTGCTCATTTTATTATTTGCCAGTTAGCGTTGAATTTGATGCTATTTATTCAAATAAAAAAGGATGCCTTCATCAAGACATCCTTTTTTGCTTTTTAAATAATCCGATATTCTCTAATCGTTATCCGATTTCTCTGCAGTACCACTGTTTTGTTCTTCCGTTAAAACTGTGGCATTAGCTCTAATTTCGGTGTGGCGAATTTCTCCACCCGAAGTACCTACTTCTTTTGCAAAAAATACTCCAATAACAGCAACAATAACAGCCAATAAAGAAACTAATTTTGCTTTGGCATGGTTTATTATATTCAAATACAACCCCACTAATGATATTGTTCCCAATACATAGAGCAAAATGGCTAAATTTTCAGCCAATTCCTCATGCTGGTGGATGATTTGTTTCCCCACCGACGGCATGTCTTCAACTGCTTCCTCTGCCCCTTCGCCTGTGTACATACTAAAGGCGGCAAATACTGCCGCAACTATAAATAGTACGTAAGCAACGTTCTTTACGGTATTGTTTCTCAAAACCTGTCCCATAATTAAAATGCCTAATCCAAAAATCGTCCCGATAATTGGAAAATGGTTTACAACCAAGTGTAAATGTGCGTCGTTCATCTTTTTTTGTCTAAAATTTAATATTTATTTGAAAATTGTAATCTAATTATCCTGCCAAGGAAACACCTATCAATGATCCTATTCCATAAGTTACTGCCGCCGCGGTCAATCCAAAAGCTACTTGTCTCATTCCTGAAAACAAAATGCCCTTTCCTGTCAGTAAGGTTATGGCTGCTCCAATACAGAAAAGTCCAATTACGCTACTGCAAATACTCAATAAAATAGCATTTTTACCATCTAAAATCATAAAAGGATACAACGGAATAATTGCTCCGATAGAAAAAAGTACAAAAGAAGCAATTGCGGCTTCCCAGGCTGAACCTCCTAATTCTTCCTTGTCAATACCCAATTCCTCAGTAATAATGGCGTCTATTGCAGATTGAGGATTTTCGAATGCTGTGTCGGCCAGTTTTTGGGCTTCCAGAATGCTCATTCCTTTAGCTTGATATAACAAAACTAATTCTTTTTTCTCTTCCTCAGGAGAAGCTTCAAGTTCCTCTGTTTCTAGTTCTATTTGGCGCAAATTTAATTCTCTTGAACTTTGTACCGAAAGCCATTCGCCTAACGCCATAGATATTGCTCCTGCCATCAAACCTGCTATCCCTGTCAATAAAATCGTATTATTAGATACTGCAGCTCCTGCAACACCCATGACTAAACTCATATTAGAAACCAAACCGTCATTTGATCCTAAAACGGCGGCACGCAAAGCATTTCCTCCGACGGATTTGTGACGACTTTCAAATTTAGAGAGTAATCCACCAGAAACATTTAGCGCTTTATTTTTGTTAACCGCTTCAATAATGTTAAGATGATTGTGTTCAAAACCTGTCGGTTTTTCACCATTTTCAATTTTATTTTTTATGGAATTTACGGCAAATTGCTTTTCGATACTTGACAAATTACTGATGATGGAACTGTAACCAAAAACTTTTCCTAATTTTAATTGAAATTTTGCTCTCGAAGATGGCAAAGGCATTGCATATTTGGAATCATAAGTCAGTACTTTATCAAGCATGTGTTTGGCGTGACCTTTTTCTATTTCGGCTAAACTTTGTAAGACTCTGGTTAGATTGTCATCCGATTGAATGGCAGCGATGCTATCATACAAAAAAGCGGTATCGACTTCGGTTTGTAATTGGCTTTTTAATTTATTTAAATCCATGTCAATTTTTTCTTTGTTAGCAGCTAAGTAGTTTTAATTTTAGACTTAATTTCTTACTCCATATTTCAGTAAAGACATGTAAATATACATTTTCATATTTAAATTTTATAAATATTTTTCTATAAAAATGATATCAATCACTCCAATTTTATCGTTTTTAAAATTTTTAGTTTATTTTTAAAAGTATGAACCAGAACTTGAATTTACAAACCAAGAAAAAATTACTAATAAATCACACGAACTTACTCAGACATTTAATAAAATTGGTATATACAACAAAACTAAAGAGATAAATAAGTAATTGAGGTATACATTTTTTTTTAATAAATTTTATCTAAAAACACAAAAAACCTCGTTTAAATTCATATAAACGAGGTTTTTTTAAAATTATGGTTGGCTTTTAGGCCGATAAACTTTCTTTATTTAGCTTTTCTGTTTTCTAATATTTTCTTGAAAGAACGACCCCGAATTTCATCTAATGTTAATCCTGTTGCCAACACTTCATCTTCAGTAATTGCACCACTATTTAAAGCTCGAAGAAAGTAGTTTAACAACCCTTGTCCTGTCGCCGCATCATCAAAAACATCCCCAATTAAAGTAGCACGGGCCGCTTTATCTACAAAGGTTTTTAAACGATCCACGGCATCGTCATAACTTTCTAAAAAGAAGGCATAAACCGCAGCATAACGCATCGGAAATTGGGCAGGATTCAAATCCCAACCTTGGTAATACCCATTCCACAATGAGTGACGAATATGGTCGTATCCTTTTTTCCAAGCTCTGTGCACTACTTGACGGTTTTCTTCCTCTTGCGTTGGAGTTAAATCGCCTCTGTGTGGTCCAATAGGCATCGTGTTTGTAGCTCCGTCGCTCAACCAAATTCCGGTATGTGCCAAAGCTACTTTAGTAACATGATGCGCAAAATCACAAACAGGGTGATCCATTTCTTGGTATTTCGCTGTGATGCTACAACTTGCCGTATAATCATAAGTACCAAAATGCATGGCAATACAACGTCCTTGGGCGGCTTTTATAAATCGGTATAAAGGATTGGTTCCGTCAATGTCCATGATGGCTTGCGTGGTTTCGACCATCATTTCCATTTTTAAAACTCCTTTTTCCAATCCCAATTCTTCCTCTAAAATAGTAAAGAAATTGGCCAAGGTTTCTGGCTGTTCTGGAATGGTAACTTTTGGTAACATGACCACAAAATTATCTGGTAATTTTCCGTTGGTTTCTTTTACCAAGGTGCTTACAAAAATATCTAATGTTCGTAAACCTCTTTCTTTCATTTCTTCGGTAAACGGTTTAACACGAATACCTATAAATGGTGAAAGTGTTTTTTCTCTCATCCCCTTAGCTACTTCTTTAGCAGTCGATACGGCCGTTTCATCCTCTTCTTCATTGCTTCGGTTTCCGTAACCATCTTCAAAATCAATTCGGAAATCTTCAATCGCTTCCGATTTTAATTTCGCCACTACTTTATCATAAATGCGTTTGCTGAAATCGTTTCCACCAGTCAAACCAAAGGCTTTTCCAAAAACCTCATGATTGGGTGCGTAGGTTTCTAATATTTCTAAAGCTCTGTTTCCCAAAGCAATGGGCGCATCCGACTTAAAAAGGTTGGCACCTCCGTATAAAGTATGCACGGGCTGGCGGTCGCTTCTATCTCCTTGGTAAATTTCGTTAAATGCGGTATTCGCTTGACTTAAACTATGGAACAATTGTTCTTTTTTTGAATTTGGTATGGTCATATTATCTTAAATTTTAATTTTTTATTGTCATTGCTATTGTCATTGCTATTGAAAATCAACTTCCTCTATACGTGCTGTATCCAAAAGGATTTACCAACAGTGGCACATGATAGTGCGTTTCATCAAAAGTAGTAAATTGAATTTCCACTTCTGGATAAAATGTTTTTATGTTTTGTTGTGCATAATAATTTCCCGTGTCAAAAACCATTCTATAGGAATCTGGTTTCAGTGCTTTTTCTTGTGGCAATAAATCGGGAATTCTTCCATCGGCATTGGTAATTCCTTGGGCTATGGTTTGCCAAACGTTATTTCTTTTGGCTTGCAATCGTATCGAAATGTTTGAACCTGGCAATCCCACCGAGGTATCTAAAACGTGAGTGGTAATTTGGCTGACTTTCAAAAAGTCGAAATTCCCTTCCGTTAGTAATTTTTTAAATCGAATAATGGAAATTTTTTGTTGTTCACCCATGGCAATGTGCAACTCTTCTTCTGCCGAATTTTTCAATCGGTCTAAAAGGATTTGTAGCATTTCCGTTGCTGATTTTCCTGTGGCGCAAACGATAAAAATAAAACCATTCTTGTTTTCATAATCGGTATTGGCCTGAGCTAATGCTTCAATCGTTTGGGTTGTTGCAACGGCAACTCCGGCTTGTTCCTTTCCAGCAAATTTTTCGGTTAGACTTTTTACATCTCCAATTTTTGGGTGATGGGTAAAGGATGCTCTCCAATCGGTTTCCGAACATTCGTCATACCAAATCTTGGCAGATAAATCGACCAAATCTTTTTCTGAAACAAAAGGAAAACGGGACATCATTGCAGATGCCCAAGTTTCTGAACCACAACAAGCAAATAAATGGTTGTAGGCCGTTTGTTTATCTAAATTATTAAATTGGGATAGTGTCATATTTATTTCTTAGAAATGTAAATTTAGGGTAAAATTAGTTTACCGCAAATTCGCAAATTAGTGTTTTAGATTATGTATTGCAGATATAATGAAACCCTTCTGCCTTACTAAAAAACATAGTTTTATATAGTTTTATTCATCATCTTTCATTGAATCCCAAAAATCAGAATCCATTTTTTTAATTTCAATAGTTTGTTCAACTTGCATTCCAAGACCATAATTATAAATATGTTCAGCAAGTTGATTTCCGTCAATTAACACTAAAGTTGTCATTCCGTTTAAATTAGCAACATATTCAATTGCACCTTTTGAATAATAAGATGTAGTTATAAAAACACCTTTATTAGATTGAGCAACCGCTAATGCTCCAACAAATTTTTGGATTTCCTCTCTACCAATTACTGTATCAAGTTTATATCTTTTAGCTTGAATATGAATTCTCCCAAGCCCTAAAACATCTTCTTTAATTATTCCATCAATTCCGCCATCATTAGATGCTTTTGTCACTAATCCAGAATCTTTTATTTCACCTCCATAACCCATTTTTTGTAATAATGAAACAACAAGCTTTTCAAATTCTGTTGGAGTTTTGCTTAAAATAGTATTTAAAATATCTGTATAGACTGATTTTCTAATATTTGAAAAGGAAGCATATAATTTCTCTTGAGGAGTTAAACCATCCGAAGTATCATCTAACTTAAATTCTTCTTGAGTTATCTTTTTACTTTGCCTACTTGGTTCTCTTTTTGCTAATTGTTTTTCAATAAAATCATCTATTTTATTTGGAGTTTTTAGTAATTCAAATCCTGTTTCATTGATTTTATACATTCCTCTTTTTGGTTTATCTAAAAGACCCGCCATATTCAAGTAACTTAATGCCCAAGAAACTCTGTCGTAAAATATGTGACCATTTCCAGATGGGTAAACTTCATTAACTTGAGTTTCGGTTAAATTAAAATGTTTTGCAAGAGGTTCTGTAAAATCACTTAATTTCATGGTTCCATTTTTCTTTAATAATTCTAGAACAGGAATCCTTATTTCATCGTGTTTTGGTATTGACATATTTTTTCATTTCGTTATAATTGCAAGCAATTCATTTATTTGCGGTCTATTTCAAACTCGCTCCTTGTTCTATCCAGCATCGAATAACATCTCTTTCTTCTTGCGTAATATTGGTTTTGTTATTCTGAGGCATCGTTTTAGAAATAACTACTCTTTGCATAATTAAATCTTTTTTCTTTACAATTTCCTCTGGAGTATCATACATCACACCGTTAGGAGCTACTTTAAAAACATCGTCTGTTGGTGAAGCCGAATGACATTGCACACAACGTTTTTGCACAATGGCTTGTACTTCTGCGATGCTAACTTCTTTTTTACATTCGTGAGGATTTGTACTTGGTGCAGTTATAAAACAAGCAGCTAAAAGAATGGCTACTGAAACTGGCAAAATCCAAACATTGAGTTGTTGTTTTTCTTTTAGATTCAAATAATGCTTTACTCCCGCTGCACCTAATGAAATGATTGCCAAAATAAGCCAAGGATATTCAGAACCAAAGGTTGACGGAAAGTGATTGCTGACCATGACAAACAAAACAGGCAACGTAAAATAGTTGTTATGCAACGAACGGGCTAATGCTTTTTTACCCAAACTTGGATCTAAAGGCAATCCTTTTTTGGCTGCATTTACCATAGCTTTCTGCGATGGAATGATGACAAAGAAAACGTTGGCAACCATTATTCCTCCTATCATGGCGCCAAAATGGATATAGGCTGCTCTTGGACTAAAAACATGGCAATAGAAGTAGGCGAAAGCAATTAATATTGCAAAACCAATGATGGAAAATGCCAATTGATTTTTGATTAAACGGGATTTACACATCAAATCATATACAATCCAAGCCACCACAAAAGAACCAACGCCAATCAATATTCCCTGTGTTGCTGTAATGTCTAAAATATTCTTGTCTATCAGAAAGGCCGAAGCATTAAAATAATAGACCACAAACAACAAACAAAATCCTGTAAGCCAAGTAAAATAAGCTTCATATTTAAACCAATGCAAATGTTTCGGAATGGTTTTTGGGGCAACTTTATATTTTTCTAAATAATAGAAACCACCGCCGTGAACCGCCCAAAGATTCCCAGCCAATTCATCGCGAACATCATCAGTTCTATTTAACGCATTCTCCAGAAATACAAAATAAAACGATGCGCCAATCCAAGCAATTCCAAAAGTAATGTGCATTAGTCGAATGACAATATTCAGCCATTCCATCATGTGACTTTCTAAAGGACTTCCTTTTACCAATAAATAAGTATTGACAAGAATCCCAACAATCATCAATAATATACCTGTATAAATATAATTTTGGCTGGTATTTTTTATTTCTTCATCCTCTTCAGAAGCCTTGTCCGATTTACCAATTTTAATCTTCGGCATTTTATAAGACAAATACCCCAATGTTAGTAGAACGCCAAAGTAAACAACATATAATACGACTAAAATAAATGTGTTTATTTCCATTATTTACTGATTTTACCAAAGATTCTTAATCGGCTAATTCCTCCGTCAGGGAAAATATTTAACCTAATATGTGTTATAGGATTTAGCGCATTTATTTCGAAAACAAATTCATGTTCATTGTCTGCGCTCAACTTTTGTTGTGGTAAAAGGGTTTGCCAATTGGCATTTTCAACATTATTATTTTCAGAAACACAGGCTTCGATAGAACAACTGTCTGGGTAATTTCCTTTAAAGTGACAGGTATCAACCACTATTCTGTCCACTGTTCCTTTATGGGCTAGTTTTAAAATTACCCAATCGCGATTATTGGGCGTTCTATTTCTTTTGGTTTCCCAACCGTCTCCCATGTTAGCACCACGATTTGGCATGATTAAATTACTCATGTCGCTAAAGAACATATCGTTACAGGCAATCGCTTGTCCACCATTAATGGCAGCGGCTAAATCTATTTCCTGTGAGGTGGAAACGGCATCCCAATTTTTGAATACTTCTCCATAAACACGAAACCTTGCCACACCACCATCAGGATAAATATGCAAACGAAGGTGGGTAAAAATTTCGTTACTTAGAGATTCGTAGAAATTTTGAGAACCCGCATCCAAATGAGATTTTGACAGAATTTCTTTCCATGCTACAGTGTCCCAATCGGTAATTCCATCAGTATTTGTAAGATTTACAGCCTCAATAGACGCATGTGGCGGATGATTGCCTAAAAAGAAGTTCGTATCAATATCAAATCCCGTAATTTTACCAGAAGTAGCCAATTGAATCACTGCCCAATCGTGTCCGGGAATTCTTTTTCTTCGGCTTTCCCAACCGTCCATCCACTTTCCTCTTTCCGTGTATTTATCTGTAATAAAAACACCTCGGGTTGGCGCAATTAAGTTTTCTTTTTCGGCAAAAAAATCATCTGTTGCAAATAACACTTTTCCGCCTAATCGTTCAGCGGCCAAGTCAGTAAGTTGCGTAAATGCAGGTGATTCTTTTATAATTTCTGTTACTTTTGTAAAAGCCATTGTCCTTTATTTTTATTTTTAATTGATTGATTTTTATATACAGTTTCTCCATTTACGATGGTTTCGAGAATGACACCACTAAGATTTTGATTGATATAAGGGCTTATTTTATGTTTGAAAAAGATAGCTTCTTCGGTAATCATTTGACTTTCCTTTGGATTCCAAATCACAAAATCGGCATCTTTTCCCACTTCAATAGTTCCTTTAGAAGCTGCTTTTATAAAATGAGCTGGTTTTGAGGTAACTAGCGGGATAAATTGTTCTAATGTCATGGTGTTTTTCAAAGCAGTCCACGAACCATTAAGCAAAAACTGAATCCCAGCTATACCTCCCCAAGCTTTTTTTAGATTTCCAGTGTCGATTTCTTTGATATTTGGAGGTGCCGGTGAATGATCGGTAGTTATAAAATCCAAAACCCCCGTAAGGAATGCTTGTTTTAATTGCTCATTATTCGCTTTTTCTCTAATGGGAGGCGCACACTTATAAATAGTATTTGCATCAGGAATATCCTCTGCATTAAAATAAATGTATTGCGTGCATGTTTCTGCCGTAATGGGCAAACCTTCATTTTTAGCTGACTCAATTTTAGATAAAGCCTCCGCCGAAGCCACATGAACAATATGCACCTGACATTTATGTTTGCGACACATTCTAATCATTAAATCGACAGCATCGTTTTCCCATTGTTTTGGTCTGCTGGCTAAATAATGTTGGTAGCTTGTTGGGTTTTCATCAAAATCGCCAGCAACCTCACTATCGTATAATTCACAATGCGCTAATAATGGTACGTTGAATTTAGCAATAATTGGCATTGCTTCTTCTAAATCTGCTTCGGTTACATTAGGAAATTCATCAAGTCCTGAATGTGTCAAAAAGCATTTCACGCCTACAACTCCTGCCTGAAACATCGCTTCTAAATGTGAGGAATTACCTGGGACAAGTCCAGCATAAAAACCCGCATTTACATTCAATTTCCCTTTAGAAGCTTCTAGTTTTTCTTTAAAATTTGCTAAAGTAGTTGTAACAGGACTTGCATTCAATGGCATATCAATAATGGTCGTTGTACCACCAGCCGCCGCAGCTTGTGTTGCCGTTTCAAATCCTTCCCATTCTGTTCTTCCTGGCTCATTAACATGAACGTGAACATCTATAACACCAGGCATTAAAATGGCATCCGCCATGTTTTCTGCATCATTTTGTTTTTCGTAATGAATGGCAGTTATACTTCCATTATTAAAACATACTGTTGCCCGTTGTAATTTATTATCGACCCAAACTCTATTACTATATATTTTTCTTTCTTGCAAGGTGTTTTATTTTTAGTACAATTTTACTTTGAGGGCAACAAATATAGTTTTAAATAATAAAATCACAATCAATGATTGCTTAATTATTAGAATTCAATACTAAAAAAGTTAATTAATTGCGATTTTTAACACTTATAAGTTGTGATGCCACACTGATGGCAATTTCTTGAGTCGTCTCGCTTTTGATATCAATACCTATTGGCGCATAAACTTTTGAAATTTGGCTCTTGTCATAACCGTCAGCAATCATATTTTGAAACAATGTTGCAATTTTTTCTTTGCTTCCTAACATTCCAATGTATCGAAAATTTTTGTTAATCAATCGCCTGATGATAACATCATCGGTTCTGTAACCAAACGACATGACGACCACATAAATTGAATCTCCTTCAGGGATATAGTTTTCTATCTCTTCAAAAGCAACAGTTTGTTTAGAATGGGCAAAAGTGTTCATCATCATGGTGTTCAAGTTTTCTCTGTGGTCAAGGACATGAATTTCAAAATCCATATGCGAGAGTACTTCACTCAATGCCAAACCCACATGTCCTCCACCAATAATGTACACTTTTTGAACCAACGAATTTTTCTCTTCAAAATACCATGCTAAAGTTTCTGTATCTTCAATTTTAGAATCAATTCCAAGATTTGAATAGCTTATCGTAACATTATCTTGAGTTATAATACTATCTATCGTAGGAAGACAGTCTGTCGTAATATCATAGAAAGCAATCGTTTGACGACCTGAACATATCATCCCCGATTGATCTGCAGGAGCTGATTTATCATGAATTTGATGTTTAATAAACGGTTCAAAAGAAGTTTTAGTCAATAATCTTTGAGCATAATCCACTAACTTATGTTCCATGATGCCACCGCCAATAGTACCGAACATTTGATTCTTAGTCACCAACATTTTGAATCCTTTTCTACCGGGACTACTGCCTTCATTGGCAATTACAACCATCAGGACGAATCGTTGTTCCTCTTGAAGTACCTGTTGCGCTTTTTTATAAAAATCTAAAACCATTGATTGTTCATTGAATAATAAATTGCTATAAAGCAAGATTACCGAAATATTGGCTTTTTATTAAACTCTAATTTAACGTTCTGGTGCTTGTTACAGTTACGATATATTTATCACTAACTTTTCCAAGTACAAAACTCCTTTTGAAAAATCCGCAAGGTTTTCTGGAGAAGCTACAGCTTCGTAGTCACTCCAAAATGTCGTTGCCGTAGTACTATTCTCACATAACTTTTCTTCAAGTTATAGCAGTTTTTTTAGTAGTTTTTTTTTTTGTAAATTCGAAAATTACCTAATTTATTTGATTTCAGCACCTTCCTTATTAATAAAAAAGGAAATTCTATTTAGCCTGACAGATGCCTTTCCGTTTGAAAATGATTGTGCAAGGTCGTATTTAAAATCAATCGCAACATCTCCGCTTGAGTTTAGGTAGCCATAATGCACTCCATCATAAGCACAAAGAAGCCCTTCACTAAATTCTCTTGTTCCAACATATTTTACTTTCACCATTTCATATCCATACCTATTTATAAATCCATAAAGTCCATTTGATTTTGAACGGACTTTAATAAATCCAAGCTCATTAAATTTAAATTGATCAAGTTCGTATTTTATCAAAACTTTTTCTTTAGTTTCTAAGTCTAAGGTATAATTATCGCCACTAAGATTCACTATTACAAATCCATCGAATGGGCTTGAAAAATTATCATAAATTGGCTCTAATAGTTCTTTACCATACTTATCAAATATTCCGTTTTTATCTTTTATAGTTACAAATATTCGCCCGTCAGTTTCAATCACCAGCAAGTCATATTTTAAAGGAATGATTTCCTTCCCCATTTTATCTATTACTCCATATTTGATATTATTAGGAATACGGTTATCAGGGTCGAGCATTCCATTTTTATCCAAAGCATTATTTTTTGCGACCTGCACTTTAGCTATGCCGTTAGAAAAATTTTCCACTTGAATATGAAAGACATCTCCTTCTCCTTCAGGAAATGTATATCTGCAAGCATATTTAAGTTGAATTATTATTTTCCCCGTCTTATCAATATACCCATATTTCCCATTTAGACTTATGAACGCTCGATCTTCATGAAAGTCACCAATAGCATTATATTTCGCAGGAAGAATAACTTTTCCTTTGTTGTCTTTAAGTCCATAAAATGTATTTGTTTTATTTTTTTCAGAAAAGATAGAAAGGTTCTGTGCAGATATATTAATACTTCTTAAAAGAATAAATGATAATAAAAAGATCTGCAATAACGATTTACATATATTAGTTTTCAACATTTTTAAAAAATTTCTGTTTGCCACTTTCATTTGATATCCAATTTAAGTTTTATGCTTACTTTATTCGGTTTTCAGCTTCCCCGTTTATTTTATGTAAAAGTTAATTTCTTATGACCAACTTGACATTAAAAACATCACCCCGAGTATGACGCACAACTACCGTCTTCTATACAAATCCATCAACACTTTCTCAGGTGTATAGGGAGCATTAACCGCTAATTCAACATTTGGATTAAAAGCTTTAACCGCATCTCGAATTGCGAAATAAGCACCAAGACCATACATTAAAGGCGGTTCTCCAACTGCTTTGGATTTGTTAATGGCTAGCTCATGACCTTCAGTTTCCAAATGTTTAATATTGATTTCTTTTGGCACTGAATAAATATCTGGCACTTTATAAGTGGATAGTGCATTAGAAACCAATCTTCCTTGCTCGTTGTAAATAATTTCCTCAAGAGTCATCCATCCAATTCCTTGGACTAGACCCCCTTCTATTTGACCATTATCAATCGTTGGATTCATACTCTTGCCAAAGTCATGCACAATGTTTACGCTATCAAAATTGTAAGTTCCTTTTAAACAATCCACGGTTACTTCATGAATAGAAGTTCCATAAACATGGTACGCAAACGGGTGTCCTTTTTCTTTCGATTTATCATAATGAATTGTAGGAGTGGCATAATGTGAATTCTCACTTAAAGCTACCCTTTGAACAAAAGCTTTCATGATTAAATCTTGCCAAGTGATTTCAGTTTTGGTTTCGTTAGCAAAAACCATTTCTTCTTTAAGTTCTATAATTTGATCCGTATATTCTTTTTGAGCCACTGCTTTCAGTCGTTCCAATAAAGCGACACACGCCATCTGCAAAGCTTTCCCGTTAAGGTCAGCACCAGCACTAGCAGCTGTTGGCGATGTATTAGCCACTCGAAGTGTATTAGTAGATTCGATTCTAACACGAGAAGGTTTAATTCCTAAAGTTTGAGTTACAATTTGCAACATTTTAGTATTAACGCCTTGCCCCATTTCGACCGCACCAGTGCTTACTACAACGCTTCCGTCATGATAAATGTGTACCAAAGCACGTGCGTGATTCATCATTGTATTGGTAAAAGAAATTCCGAAACATATTGGTTGAATGGCTAATCCTTTTTTATAACGAGAATTAGATTCATTAAATAATTTAATTCTTTCCTTTTGAGCCTCATAATCAAAACTGTCCATACAAGCATTCCAAGTAGGATGTGCTTGTGTTTGTTGTAGAATTTGGCCATAAGACAATTCATTTCCATCGACAACCAGGTTTGTTTTTTGTATTAATGCCGGACTCACTCCTAAAGCTTCTGCGGCTTTAACAATAGCTGCTTCAATAACAAATTTCCCTTGAGGGCCACCAAATCCACGGAAAGCCGTGTTAGGAGGTAAATTGGTTTTACAACTGAATGCTTTCGCGAATACATTCGGAATGTAATAGGCGTTAGTGGAATGAAATAAGGTTCGCTCCATCACCGCTGGAGACAAATCGGCAGCAGCTCCTGCATTTTGATAATGAGTCACCTCGTAAGCTAAAATCTTTAAATCTTTGCTCAATCCTATTTTGAAATCGGCAGAATACGGGTGTCTCTTCCCCGTCATGCGCATATCATCCATTCGATGCATCGCCATTTTTACTGGCTTATGCAAAATCTGGGTAGCTAAGGCCACCATAACAGCCCAAGGAGTAGCTTGGTCTTCTTTACCTCCAAATCCTCCGCCTAAACGAACAGTATCAATTTCGATTTTATGCATAGCAATACCTAAAACCCTAGCTACCATTCGCTGAACAGCAGTTGGGCCTTGGGTAGAAGATGACACAATGATACTTCCATCTTCTTTGGGGCGGGCATAGGCTCCTTGCGTTTCTATATACAAATGCTCTTGTCCGTTAACGTCGGTTCTGCCTTCAAAAACATGAGCGCATTCTTCCCAAGCTTGTGTTGTGTTTCCAAGGGAAAAAGATCTTGGTGGCATGATGAGTTTATTTTGTGCATGGGCTTCTCTTGCATCCGTTATGATAGGCAACTCTTCATAAGTAACCTTAATCAATTTGGCAGCTTGTCGGCAATGGTGTTCTGATGTTCCAATGATTAATGCGATAACTTGTCCTCTAAAATGGACTTCGCCATCGGCAAATAAAGGTTCATCAGGTAGAATTCCTCCTATTTGATTTTCTCCTGGAATATCTTTGGCTGTAATAATTCGAATAATTCCAGTTCTATGTATAGCCTGAGTATAATCGATAGCAGAAATTTTTGCATGAGCAACGGTAGCATCAAATGGTAATGCGTATAACGTGCCTTGCAATTCCTGAATATCATCCAGATAAATGGATTTTCCTTTTACGTGATTGTGTGCATCAATATTTATCATACGAATATACTATTTGTATTTTTATGGAATATGGTATTCGCTCTATCTTCATTAGTGTTTGTTTGCAACAAACGTGTCATCAGTGGCGATTTCATATCAAGTCATTCATTTTTATTGTATCCGAAAAAAGCATAATGAAATGGGCAAAAAACAATTGACGAGCCAATAATCTTTTATACTCTACTGTACCTCTAGCATCACTAATAGGCGCTAGCTCAGATTGTAAAACTTGTTCTGCTTCTAGAATTACTTCGGTTGATAAAGTTTTATTGGTAAGGAACTCGCATGTTTTTGATAGGTATTTTGGAATTGGTCCAACCCCACCCATCGCACCATGTGCTTCAATAATTATATTTCCTTTTGTTTTAATAGTAAAAGCTGTATTTACACTCGCAATATCTAAATACTGTCGCTTGCAAACTTTTTCAAAATTAAATTGACTTTCAGAATTTGGCAGTTCAAAAGTGATTTCTGTAATAATTTCATCTTCCGTTTTATTGAGGACCTTATAGCCTAAATAAAATTCTTTTAGTGGCAATTGACGCGATTCATTTTCCTTATTGGTCAATTTAATCTTTGCATTTAATGATAATAATAGAATTGTAAAATCCCCAATAGGCGAACCATTTGCTAAATTTCCGGCAATAGTTCCTATGTTTCTAATGGGAGTTGAAGAAACCAATTTTAAATAGTTATACCAATTCGGAATAGCTTCCAAAAGTGTATCATTTGTTATCAAATCCGAAACCGTAACTGCTGATTTCAAAGTACACCAAGAACCTTCAAAACTGATTCTATTCAATAAGCTTTTATCAAACAAATAGTTCAAATCCATGTCGTGTAATTCGTCATGCTTTTGAACATATAAATCTGTTCCACCCCCTATAGGAATTTCGCCTTCGGTATTGTATTTTAGATTAAAGTCTTTTAAACGGTCTTCGATTTGCAAAAAATATTCAGGGATAAAATCATTTTCTACCAACCAAGATATTGGATGTTTTTGATCCTTGTTTTGTAATTGTTCCGTCAATTTTGCCGTGGCTCGTTCTATAGATTTGTATCCCGTACAACGACAAATATTGCCATCGATAGCGCTGATAGCACCTTCTAAATTAGGGTCTTTACTGGTTAAAGCATAGCCACTCATAGAGTTTACGAATCCTGGCGTACAAAATCCGCATTGGGTTCCAGAGCAATCTACCATGGCTTGTTGCGCCTGATTGAGTTTACCTGGAAGGTTTAATCCTTCGACCGTTACGACATGCTTTCCGTGAACATTTGGCAGAGGCGTAAGACAAGAAGTAGCACTAATGTACTCTAATTTGCCTTCTTTCAACGAACCAATTAATACGGTACAAGCGCCACAATCGCCCTCACGACAACCTATTTTGGTACCGCGTAAATTTTCATCATAACGGATAAAATCCAGTAACGTAGTGTTTCCTGGATTTTGCTTATGAATGACTTGTTGATTTAAAATAAATTGAATCATGAAAAATTATTAGGAATCAATATTCGATTTTGTTGATGCTTTGGGACCAGATTTTAAAAGCCTCTAATGCCTCTTCGCGCATCATTTGAACGGTTTCTAATTTTCTATTTTGGTACGGAATCTCCAATTCTTCGTAAATAAATTGGTCGTCAAATTGAATGTCAGCTGCATCTTTTTTGGTATTTGCAAAATACATTTTATCAGGTCTAGCCCAATAAATGGCTCCCAGACACATCGGGCATGGTTCGCAACTGGTGTATATTTCGCAACCATCCAACTGAAAAGTACCTAATGCCGCACAAGCATTTCGTATAGCAACCACTTCAGCATGCGCTGTTGGATCATTCGTTGAAGTTACTCCATTAGCGCCTCGGGCAATGATTTTACCATCTTTAACGATAACAGCACCAAAAGGGCCTCCTTTGCCAGACGTAACATTTTCTATTGACAGGCGAATGGCTTCCTGCATAAATTCATTTTGTTTATTTGAACACATGGTATTATTTTAGGGGCGTAAATATATGTAAAAATTTGAAATCCTTTGCATCTTCATCATTTTATAGCGCAAATACTTCATAAATTTAACAATTTTTCAAAACAATCATTATTCCGCATTGTTTTTGATCTTTTTTCTTTAGCTCTAGATTGGAAACCAACTTTGAACAATATTCTTCAGTTTTTCATTCTAAATCTGAAATATAATAAATCAAATAGAACACTCAAAGGGAAAACAAAAAAATCTGTCCTATGTCATAAAAAAAGGGTTCACTTTAATTAAAAAATGCAAACCCTTTTTTATTTAGGTCAATTTCAAAAATAAATAACCGTAAAGCTTCAAGCAAAAGCTTGTATTTATTTTTCTAATTCTCTAATGTAATTTACCAATTTCCAACGTTGTTCTTCTGACAACAATCCTTCATAGGATGCCATTGGCGGATTACCCTCTGTAATTTTCCAAAAAATAGCCCCATCTGCCTGATTTACAACATTGAGAGCAAGGAAATTCGCTGGTTTTTGCTCTAAACTTAGACCGGCTTCTCCATTACCCTTTCCTTCCAAACCATGACATAAAACACACATTTGATTAAAAATTTTCTTTCCCTCTGCGGTAGCGCTTACATTACCTTTAAATGGATTTACTAGACTTTTTGAATATTCTGGGGCAGCCCACTTACTACTCTGAGCAATGATGCTAGTATTAACCATAATTATCAATACAATTCCCATCAAAATTGAACATCTATTTTTCATTGCAAAATAATTTAAATTTAGTATCTCAAAGTTATTCTTATTTTATGAAAAAATCAATGATATTTATCATAAATAAACTACAAATTAAATATATTTATTCATTCTAATTAACCACGTCCAATATTGATTTTAAAGCAAATTAGGATAATTTATTGAAAAATCTGTAAATCAATTATTATATCGTTAGGGAAATTGGTTTTACAACTATTTTTTAAGCTCAAAAGGGTTAAATTAACTTAAAAACAACTAAAAAAAACTAGATTCTAAAAAATTAACACTTCATTTGATTACATTTGAATCCTTAAATTCAAAAAAATGTACAAAACTATTTCCTGCCTATTTACACTTTTTATTACTTTTAACAGTAATGCCCAAACAAAAATATTATTTGATGCTACAAAAGCACAAATGGCTGGCAATGCAGATTGGGTAATTGATGCCGATGCACATAACATATTTTTCAATAGTACGACTCACCTACCATATACCAGTAATGGTATTGGGGCATCTAATCCGCAAAGAATGCCGACTCCTGCACAATCTGGAATTACAGCCAGTACACCCGAAACATATTGGCAAGGTTCATTGTCCTATTGGGCAATAGATTGCGTAAAAAAAGGCTATACTGTAGAATCTTTACCTTTTAACGTAGCCATAACTTATGGTAACGTAAACAATCCACAAGATTTAAGTAATTATAAAGTTTTTGTAGTGGATGAACCTAACTCTCTGTTCACCGCTGCCGAAAAAACCGCTATTATTAATTTCGTGAAAAATGGCGGTGGATTGTGTATGATTTCAGATCACGATGTTTCAGATAGAAACTTTGACGGATATGATTCCCCACATATTTGGAATGATTTAATGTCAGATAATACAGTTCAAAACAACCCATTCGGAATTACTTTTGATTATGCCAATTTTTCTCAAACTTCATCTAATGTAGCAAGTATCTTAACAAACCCTATTCTGCATGGGACAGCTGGAAATGTCACCCAAGTTAAATGGACAAGTGGCACTACCATGACTTTAAATACAACAAATAACAGTACTGCTTTAGGACTAGTTTTTAAAACTGGTTCCTCTAAAACCGGACTATTAAATACAATGATTGCATCAGCAACCTATCAAAAAGGAAAAGTAGTAGCCATTGGAGATAGTTCTATTCCAGACGATGGAACTGGAGATTCAAACGATGTTTTGTACGACGGATACATCACTGACGCAGCCGGTAATCATCAACGATTATTGATGAACTCTATAATTTGGTTAGCTACATCCAGTACGCTCAGCGTTGAAAATAACAGTTTGAGCCATTTCAATTTTTCGGTTGTTCCAAATCCAATACAGAACAAAGAATTGAAAATAAATTATACGCTTTCAGAAAATGAACCCATAACCGTTTCTATTTTTGACACTTTAGGGAGAACAACTAAAACGTATTCCTATTCAAATAATGAAATGGGATTCAATACTAAATCTATTTCTTTAGACAACTTAAATGCTGGCATTTACTTTTGTAAAATAACTACTGCTAGCTCATCAAATAGTTTACCGTTTATAATAAATTAAAAGTTTATTCCGGAGAAACCACATCCCCATCCCATTGCATAAAACCGCCTAATAAGTTGTATGCGTTTTCAAAACCTAATTCATGCATGATTTCGCAAGCTTTTGCACTTCTTGCTCCAGAGCGACAGTATACATAATAATTTTTTGATTTATCCAATCCCTCAATTTGAGAAACAAATGCTTGGCCTTTGTTTATGTCAATCATTAAGGCATTTGGAATAATTCCTTCGTTACACTCATCTTCAGTTCTTACATCTAATATCACGGCATTTGCATCCTCTTCCAGTTGTGCAGTCCAATCTTGTTGTGTCAAATTCATAACTTTTCTTTTTTATTCAAAAATAGTATTTTTAATTAAAAATAATCTTAAAAAATCAGAATTGATTTTTAACAAAAAAATAACATAACATTTGTATGTACAAATAAAAATAATGTTACATTTGTACATACAAATTTTGTACTAACAATTATGAAAATTGAAGAAGCGATAAAATCGAATGTTGAAATGGATAATTCAAAAAAAGTGGTATTAAACATAATTTATACACAAAATGTAATCAATGACCAATTCCATGAAATCCTAAAGCCATATGATTTGTCTAGTGAACAATACAATGTGATGCGAATTTTAAGAGGACAAAAAGGATGTCCCGCCAACATGTGCGTTATTCAAGAACGGATGTTAGCAAAAACAAGCAACACTACCCGATTAGTAGATAAATTGCTTTTAAAAGAATTTGTAACCAGAGAGGTTTGTCCTGAAAATAGAAGAAAAATTGAAGTACTAATTACCCAGAAAGGATTAGACGTTTTGTCTGAATTAGATCCGAAAGTAAACGAACATGAAAAAAAATTCTCTCAAAATTTAACTTCTGAAGAACTGGAACAATTAAACTTCCTATTAGAGAAATTTAGAAAACAATAATTAATAATAAAACAACTAAATACAATGAGTACTTTTCTTGAAAATCAAAACTGGCGTTATGCCACAAAAAAATTTGATGCAACTAAAAAAATATCAAAAGCAGATTTAGATTTCCTAAAAGAGTCTATCCGCATGAGTGCTTCATCTTATGGATTACAACTCTACAAAGTCATTATTGTGGAAAACACAGATGTAAGAGCAAAACTGCAAGCGGCAGCCTGGGGACAAAGCCAGATTGTTGAGGCTTCCCATTTAATTGTTTTTGCAAATTATACCAAAGTTGACGACGAGGATATTAATGAATATATAGACAATGCCTCAGAAACGCGTGGAATTCCAGCAGAATCACTTTCAGGTTATGGCGATTTCATGAAAGGTTCGCTAAAACACAAATCGGTTGAAGAAATAAATATTTGGAACCAAAAGCAAACTTATCTAGCACTTGGCAATTTACTAAATGCTGCTGCCGAACTAAAAATAGATGCAACGCCAATGGAAGGTTTTGTTCCAGCTCAATTCAATGAAATCCTAGGCTTAGACAAACTTAATTTGAACGCATCCGTTATAGCAACAATTGGTTACCGTCATGAAGAGGATGCCACACAACATCATAAAAAAGTAAGAAAATCAAACGAAAATTTATTTATCACATTATAATCACTAATCCACAAACATTAAAATTAAAACTATGAAAAATTTAAAAACAATCGCAATCGCTCTATTAGTAGCATTTTCAGCAGCAACAGCTACTGCACAAACAAAAAAAATTGACGTTACTAAAAGCACTGTAAATTGGCTCGGAAAAAAAGTGACGGGTCAACATGAAGGAACAATCAATTTAAAGGAAGGTTCTTTGATTTTCAAAGGAAAAAAATTAAAAGGAGGTACTTTCACCGTTGATATGACTTCAATGACCAATACCGACATGAAAGCCGGAGAAGGAAAAGAAAAACTGGAAGGTCACTTGAAATCAGCTGATTTCTTTGGAACTGACAAATTTCAAACTTCAACTTTAGTTTTCAAAACTATCGCTGCCAAGGGAAAGAATGTATATACTGTTACGGCTGATTTGACTATCAAAGACAAAACAAACCCTGTAACTTTCGACATTACTGTAAATAAAAATACAGCAACTACAAGCTTAAAAGTTGACAGAACTAAATATGACATCAAATACGGTTCAGGAAGTTTCTTCGATAACCTTGGTGACAAAGCAATTTCAGATAATTTTGATTTAACGGTTTCATTAAAGTTCTAAAATTCACGAATTGGATATAAAATTTAACCTTTACAATTTATTGTAAGGGTTATTTTTTTTTTGAGATTATAGCAAACATTTAAAATGTTAATAATCATAGATCAATTATAACTTTAAGCGCAATATTTCGTAACTTTAGTACCCCATTGAAATCATTTCTAATCTATTTTTAAATGTAATGCCATTCAACTTACTAAATATATTTGAATTGGTATTGTCAAAAAATTGAAATTTTCAACAATTAAAATGAAATGAAATGAAAAAAATTGTTTTTGTAATGTTAGTATTGTTTGCCGCTACAACAATTTCAGCGCAAACTAGGAAAATGAACATCCAAAAAAGTGTCATCACTTGGACTGGGAAAAAAGTGACCGGTGAGCATGTAGGTACCATTACCATAAAAGAAGGTGCGTTGATTTTTAAGAATGGTAAGGTTGTTGGAGGCAGTTTCGTGGCCGATATGACTACACTCAATAACATAGACCAATCAGGAAAAGATAAATTAAAACTAGAAGGACATTTAAAATCTTCTGATTTCTTTAATGTTGAGGCATTTAATACTTCCCTACTAGTTTTCAAATCTATTGCCGAAAAGGAAAAGAATCACTATGCCGTCACTGCCGATTTAACCATTAAAGGCATAACAAATCCCGTTAAATTTGATCTTATGACAAAAGAAAACTCGGCTGTTGCCAAATTAACTGTTGACAGGACAAAATATGGCATTCAATATGGATCAGGAAGTTTTTTTGATGATTTAGGAGATCGCACCATTTATGATAATTTTGAATTGAATGTCGATTTAAAGTTTTAAACGGTACGAAATTTACATGTTCACCATTCATAGATTTGTAAAAAACAGTATTCCTGAAAAAGCTTTTGCCTCCTAAAATAAGGAAGCAAAAGTTTTTTTATAATTTAATATAAGCCCTCAATTGACAAATAACGTTCTCCCGTATCGTAATTAAAAGTCAAAACAACGGAACCGTCAGGAATAGAATTCAGCTTTTTTGCAACCGCTGCAAGGGAGGCACCCGTTGAAATCCCCACTAAAATTCCTTCTTGTTTTGCTATACTTCTGGCATATTCAAAAGATTCCTCTTTACCTACCTGAATCACTTCATCAATTAAATTACTTTGATAAATGGAAGGCACAAAACCAGCTCCAATTCCTTGCAAAGGGTGTGGTCCTGGAGTTCCTCCGCTCAATACGGGAGACAATTCAGGTTCTACAGCAATTACTTTTAAATTAGGGAATTTTGCTTTTAAAACTTTTGCCACACCAGTAATGTGTCCGCCTGTCCCCACCCCTGTAATAATGTAATCCAATCCATCCGGAAAATCGGAGATAATCTCTTGTGCAGTCGTTCTTTCGTGCACTTCAACGTTTGCAGGATTATCAAATTGTTTTGGAGACCAAGCATTAGATGTTTCTAAAACTAATTCAGCAGCTTTTTCGATAGCACCTTTCATTCCTTTTTCTCTGGGAGTCAACACAAATTCTGCTCCGTAAATTTCCATTAGCTTTCTGCGCTCTATACTCATAGATTCTGGCATTACAAGGATAACTTTATATCCTTTAACGGCTGCTACTAAAGCCAATCCTATTCCTGTGTTTCCGGAAGTGGGTTCAATAATTACACTATCCGAATTCAATAATCCTTTCCGCTCGGCATCTTCTATCATTGCTAATGCAATTCTGTCTTTAATGCTACTTCCCGGATTTGATTTTTCTAATTTTATCCAAACCTTTTTTGCGCTCCCAAACAACTTGTTTATTTGCACAACAGGTGTGTTTCCAATGGTCTCCAAAATGCTATTTGCCTTCATTGATACTATTTTTATGGTTGTTTTTATATTTTGAATGTTTCCATTAAATAGGTTAATGCAACATGATTCAAAACTCAACGTAAAAGTATCAAAAAAAGCATCAATTTCATGTCCATTTGCTTTTGTTTATAATAAATATTGATTGTCCGTTTTCAGTCATAACCCTGTAATACTAGCTATCAATAGCCTGTCAAATAATTTTTCTTCAAAATATCGTCTATTAAGTTTATAAACGAACTCGTTAAGGTATAACTGGAGATATTTTCCTTTAATTTTATGAAAATTACCCAGAAAATTCCTTTTAGTATTACTAATTGCAATATGAACCCATCTAACGGATAATAAAAATTTTATAAAATAGAGCTAATTATAACCCGTTGGGTGTAATTATTTGAAGTAGAAAATATTGGCTAGATATTGGTCAAGATACTGAAATTCAGTATCTT
>NZ_QCZI01000025.1 GCF_003097635.1 Flavobacterium psychrotolerans | reverse complement strand
TTGCCGATAAGGGACTTGCACCCTCTAGATAAAATTCCTACTTTTGAGGAATTGGAAGTGCATGCAAGGCACACACAATGAATTAAGCTGGCTTGGGCACCTGTTTTTTCCTGGGCTATTTGATGGGGAGCACAAATTCGAGGTTATCAATAATGGAAATGGAAGCACAACTTTTCGGCATAGTGAAAAATTTACTGGAATATTGATTCCATTATTCAAAAAAAAATTAAGTATAAATACGAAAAATGGCTTTGAGAATATGAACAAGAAATTAAAAGAACTTGCTGAACAAAGATAATCTTGTAGCTTTGAAATTAAAACTTCTTAATAGATTTTATCACAGAAGACTAATAGATGTAATGGATTCATTTTGCTGTCATCAAATTGGCTATACTAATACAATAGATTTATAACAGACAAATGTTGATTCCTCAATCTTGCAGACAAATATCGACAGTTGGAATAATTTATTTTCTGATGATTTTAAAATAATCGAATATTGTATTCTAAATCCCTAAATTTGAGCTATGAAAAAATCAATCGTTATTTTGTTGCATATTGGTTTTTGGTTGTGCTATTTATTGTTAATAGCAATTATGTTGGCTGTTTTTTATAGAAGTAGTAATCAAGCTGTAGATCAAACAGAAAGAGTTTTGAATGCCTTTAAATCCCTTTTTTTGTTTGCTTTTCTACCATCATTTCTTACATTTTACGGTTGCTATTCAATAGTTTTTCCAAAATACTTACAACAAAAAAAGTTTTTCTTATCCTTTATTTTTGGCATACTGATTTCATTAGTCGCTTCGATAATAGCTTATATCCTAATGCGATATTTAATTGAATCTGGTTCACTTATTGACATGGATAAAGGTGGCGTAAATGGCAGATCTACAGCTATTAGAACAATAATTTTTATGAGTTTTATTGCTTCAATAGTGGGTTTAGCTGCACTTATCATCAAAGGTTTTATTACTTGGTTTAATGAAATAAAATTAAAAGAAGAGTTAAAACAAAAAAATCATGAAACAGAGATGGCATTGATTAAATCCCAGCTAGATCCTCATTTCCTATTTAATACGCTAAACAACATCGATGTACTGATTTTAAAGGATGCTATAGAAGCTTCCATTTATTTAAATAAACTATCCGATATATTGCGTTTTATGCTCTACGAAACCAAAACGGATGAAATTTTACTTAAAAAAGAGATTGAATATATAGAGAAGTACATCGAATTACAAAAAATAAGAACGGCAAATGCAAATTATGTAAACTTTCAAGTTATAGGTAATCCAGCAAACATAACAATAGCTCCAATGGTTTTTATCCCATTTATTGAAAATGCTTTCAAACATAGCACGAATAAGAAAATTGACAATGCAATTACTGTTCAGCTATTTATTAATAAAGAAAACATCATATTTGTATGTAAAAACAAGTTCGATTCCAACCGAAAAGTGATTCAAGAAAGTAATGGTTTAGGAAATAATCTTATTCAAAGACGATTAAATTTGATTTATCCAGAGCAACATCTATTAGAATTAGACAATCAAATTAACTTGTATAGTGTAAAATTAACAATCAAAAATGGATAAATATTCTTGTATTATAATCGAAGACGAACCCTTGGCGCTGGAGAGAACCAAGAGTTTTGTATGTAAAATACCTTTTTTGAATTTATGCGGCACGTTTGAAAATGCACTTGATGGTCTGGCGTATTTAAAATCGAATAAAGTCGATTTGCTTTTTTTAGACATTAATATGGATGAATTATCAGGTATCGAATTGCTGGAAAGTTCAAAAATAGAAAGTCAAGTAATTATAACTACAGCTTATCAAGAGTATGCAATAAAAGGATATGAACTCAATGTAACCGACTATTTATTAAAACCATTTACATTCGACAGATTCTTAAAAGCAGTAAACAAAGCACAAGAAAATAGTACTCAACCTTTACAAAATTCTCAACAAGACTTTATTTTTGTTAAAACTGAAAATCGACTAGTAAAAATCGATTTTAGCGATATTTTATTTATAGAAGGTATGCGAGATTACCGTAGAATTCATACTATAAATAAAAGAATTATGACGCTTCAAAATTTTAGTGAACTCGAACAAATCATACCCTCTAATTTGGTTTGCAGAGTGCATAAATCCTACATGGTTGGGATAAACAAAATAGAATCTATCGAAAGGATGAGAATTAAAGTATCTAATCAGATAATTCCAATTTCAGAAACTTATAAAGAACTGTTTTTTAATATGATAAACAGCAGAATATAACTTTTTTTATCAAAAGTCTTGCAGAATTAAAATACTAGTTTGCAGACATCCTCACTTACTTCGCATAATAAAATTGTAGCCCTAGCTCTATTCTTGGACTTTTGTATAAAATAGTAACAATTTATACAAAAGAACAATTATGGAAAAGCTTATCTATACCTATTTACTACTGTCTATTTTATCTGTATTTGCTTATTTTCTTTATTCAATCTTTATAGAAACTAAAATTGCTAACTCAATTTCTAGAGTACAATACAATTCGAATAGCCCATCAAGAAAACAATTAATTACAACTCAAATTATTGATAATCAAACTAAATTTTACATAAGTCCTATTCAACTTCATTTTTGTCCTATCCTACAATTTACTCCTAAAAGTACTTTTGCGGAATGAATTATTTGAAGACACAATTATAGATTTCAAGTCAAATTATTTTAATCACCCTTATTATGAAAACAAAAACTTCAATTTCAATTATCCTATTATTTATTGGATTCCTAATTAATGCACAGAATACAAAGCAAAACCTATTAGATGGTTCTTGGATGGGAAAAACGAACACCAAAGAATTAGCATCATCTGAATTAGTGCTTTTTAGATTTGAATTGAAAAACAATTCGATAAAAGGTTTTATGGATTTTCCTGATAAAAGATTAAAAGATATTTCACTTGATAAAGTTTGGATTATTAACGATAGCGTTTTTGCAGATGCTCGAAAATCGTTGGGTTGGGCAGAATCTGCTCCATTGATTTTTAAAGGAAAAATGATGCCCGGAGATTCTATTATTAACGGAATGTGGGGTGGTAATACGCCTTTAAAATTAAGCCGAACCAACTTTGTTTTTCAACTAAAAACAAATCTAAATCCAAAGATTGCAGGTTATAAAATCATAAAGTTAATTGAAACCACACCCATTAAAGATCAGCAAGCTACTGGTACTTGTTGGAGTTTTGCTACCACATCCTTTATAGAGACAGAAGCTATTAGACTTGGCAAAAAACCTATCGTACTTTCCCCTATGTTTTTTGTTAGACCCACTTATATCAATAAAGCCGAAAATTACATCAGAAGAAATGGAGCTAGTGCCTTTACGGAAGGAGATTTAACTTTTAGTGTTTTGAAAGCATACAAAGAATATGGTGCAATTCCAGAAAGTGTTTATTCCGGAAAAAATGATTCTGACAGTAAACATGACCATGCAGATATGAATAAAGCCTTACTAGAAAAGGTGAAATTTTATGTGAATTCTCATGGTAATTTAACTCCTGAACTTTATCGAAAAGACATGGATATAATCTTAACCCAAACTTTGGGAAAAGTTCCAGATACTTTTATTCACGACGGAAAGCAATTCACTCCAAAGTCATTCGCAAAAGAAATGATTGGAATCAATCCCGATAATTATTTGGAAATCACCTCCTTTACCCACCACCCTTTTTATTCAAAGTTTACTTTAGAGATAGAGGCAAACTGGAATAACAATCAGTATTTAAATCTACCATTGGCTGATTTCGTTTCTGTGATTGACCATGCCTTATTGAATAATTATTCCGTTTGTTGGGATGGTGACATTTATGAAGGATTTAAAAATGGTTTTGCAGTATTAGACAATACTAAAATCATTACTCAACAAATTAGACAGGCAGCATTCGATAATCGTACTACTGAAGATGTGCATAACATGCACATTATTGGTTTAGCAAATGACGAAAAAGGCAATACGTTTTATATTCTAAAAAACTCATCCGACAATAATGATTGTGGAGGATATTTATATATGTCGAAAGAATATCTATTACTAAAGACAATTTCTGTAATGGTCAATAAAAATGCCATCCCTAAAGAAATAAGTAAAAAAGTAGGCAAAAATCTATAATGCCTTTACAAATTGAAATCAAATAATACTTCTAAAAAATAAAAAAATGAATGCAAAATTAATTTATCTCCTATCTGCAACACTGTTGCTTTATTTTAATAGCATGTTCTCTCAAGACATAAACACAAGCAACCTATCAGCTCAAAAATTCACTTTAAGCGGAACGGTTACCGATGCCAAAAGCAACGAAACTATAATTGGTGTCAATGTGTATATTCCCGAACTAAAAACAGGAACAATTACCAATGAATATGGCTTTTATTCCATCACAATTCCTAAAGGCAACTATAAAGTACAAGTGAGTTTTATGAGTTTCCAAACGCTAACAGAAAGCGTAAACCTCAACAAAAATACCAAAAGTAACTTCAAACTTTTCAGTAGCGAAGAACAATTACAAGAGGTGGTTGTTACAAAAGATCGAAAAGCAACCAACATCCGAAAAGCAGAAATGAGTATCAATAAACTTTCTATTGCTACAATAAAAAAGATGCCTGTCGTTCTTGGAGAAGTGGATGTGCTGAAATCGTTGTTGCTTTTGCCTGGCGTTACCAATGCTGGTGAAGGAGCTTCTGGTTTTAATGTTCGTGGCGGTGGTGCAGACCAAAATTTAATACTTCTGGACGAAGCAACAATTTTTAACTCTTCGCATGTTTTTGGATTCTTTTCAGTCTTTAATCCAGATGCAATAAAGGATTTGAAATTGTACAAAGGTGGCATCCCAGCGAGATTTGGAGGAAGAGCTTCTTCAGTTTTAGATATGTATCAAAAAGATGGAAGTAGTTCTGGTTTTCACATGAATGGTGGCATCGGATTAATTTCTAGTCGATTATTAGCCGAAGGACCAATAGTAAAAGATAAAGGTTCCTTTCTTATAGGTGGCCGTGCATCGTATGCGCATCTATTTTTAAAACTCTCCGAAGAGCAAAAAAACAATGCCGCTTATTTCTATGATTTAAATACAAAATTATCATACAAGCTAAACCCAAACAATAATTTGTTCTTATCGGGTTATTTTGGTAGAGATGTCTTTAGTTTGAATAAAAGTTTTACAAATACCTATGGAAACTCGATATTAAACTTGCGTTGGAATCATTTGTATAATGACAAATTATTTTCAAATCTATCAGTAATTTACAGCGATTATTACTTTGGATTAGGTTTGGATTTAGCTAATTTCAAATGGGATTCTGGCATAAAAAACTACAATATAAAATACGATTTCAAGAATTATATATCCGATAAATTCAAATTGAATTTTGGTGTAAATAGTATTTATTATGATTTTAATCCAGGAACAATATATCCAACAAGTATAAATTCAGGAATAAATTATAAGCAATTAGATAAAAAATATGCTTTTGAACCTGCAATTTATGTCGCTGCCGAACAAGAGATTTCAAAAAAGATTTCGCTTTCCTATGGTTTACGATACAGCCTTTTTTATAGACTGGGTCAATCCAATATAAATCTTTATACTAATAACGAACCTGTAACTTTTGATCAATACACACAGACCTACCAAAAAGCAACCCCAATCGGAACCCAATTTTATGACAAAAACAAAGTAATTAAAAGCTATAATTATTTAGAACCTCGATTTTCTATTGCTTATGAATTAGATAAAAATCAATCTATAAAAGCAAGTTACAATAGAATGGTACAGTATTTACAATTAGTTTCCAATACTTCATCGCCTACTCCATTGGATGTTTGGATGCCAAGTGATAATTATATCAAACCACAAATTGCAGACCAAGTGGCTTTGGGTTATTTCAAAAATTTTAGTGATAACAACTATTCCTTTGAGGCAGAAACTTTCTATAAAAAAATCCAAAATAGAATGGATTATATAGATAGTGCTGATTTAGTAGCTAACGAAGCTATTGAACAAGTGATACTCAACGGTCAAATGCGTTCGTATGGTTTAGAACTGATGTTACGCAAAAATGAAGGCAAATTAACAGGTTGGATTTCCTATACTTTATCAAAATCAGAACAACAAACTCCAGGAAGAAACAGTTCAGAAATTGGCATCAATAATGGACAATGGTATAGTTCTGCATATGACAAATTACATAACCTTGCCGTTACAAGTTCCTATAATCTAAATAAAAAATGGAGTTTTGGTGCAAATTTTATCCTACAGTCAGGTCAGCCAGTAACTTATCCAAATGGTCAATATACCTATCAAGACATTGTAGTTCCTAGTTATGGATTGAGAAACGAAAACAGATTGCCAGTTTACCACCATTTAGATATTTCTGCAACGCTAACGCCTCATAAAAACGACAAACGGAGCTGGAAATCAGAATGGGTATTCAGTATCTATAATGTGTACAACCGTAAAAATGCAGCTTCAATAAATTTCAAGCAAAATGCCGATACTGGAAATAATGAAGCCTTAAGAACCTCAATTTTCGGAATGGTTCCTTCGGTAAGTTATAATTTCAAATTTTAAAAAATAAATACAAATAAGATGAAAAATAAAATAAACATAATAATCGTACTATTCACAGCCGTTTTTTTTAATAGCTGTCAAGATGTAGTTGACATTCCTTTAAATACTGAAAACCCAAAATTAGTAATTGATGCATCCATCATTTGGCAAAAAGGTACAACGGGTAACAACCAAGTAATAAAACTTTCAACCACTACTGATTTTTATACCAACGTAATACCGCCAGTTTCTGGAGCAACGGTTTTTATAAAAAATAGCTCTAATATAATATTCAACTTTACAGAAACACCTAATACAGGAATATATTTGTGTAACAATTTTATTCCTGTAATTGATGAAACCTACTCATTAACGGTTATAAATAATGGACAAAATTACACAGCTAAAGAAACATTAAAATCAGTTGCGGTAATAACTTCAGTAACACAAGAAAAGCAAAGTGGTTTAGGAACCGACTTTCTTAAATTAAAAACTTTTTTCAATGACCCAGCTAACGCTGAAAATTATTATCTGTACAAATACAAATTCTCTAAAAACCTAAAACCAGAATATTCCGTTGATGATGATCAGTTTTTTCAAGGTAACAACTTCTTTAGTCTCGTACTTGAAGAAGATACAGCAGCTGGACAAACGGTCGAAATTACCCATTATGGAATTTCAAAAGCGAATTATAATTACATGACAATTCTGTTAGGTGTGGCAGGAAGTTCTGGCGGAGGTCCATTTCAAACTCCTCCAGCTACTGTGAGAGGAAATATAAAAAATGAAAGTAATTTTGACAATTATCCTCTTGGCTATTTCAGATTAAGCGAATCGGATGTAAGAAATTATACTATTCAATAGATTAAGTACAAATCATATCTAAACGACAACGACCAATCTGATTTTAAAACAAACACAATTATTATTAACCTTCCTATCATAAGACTTATGAAAACGATTACCACTAAACAAAGAATCTTAAATGCAACTTTAACTAGAATACTACTTGGGCTTGTAGTATGTTTTATTGCCTTTATTTTGGCACAACAAGTAACAGGAAAATTACTTGATTTAACTGTTGCTGATAAAAATTACAGAAACCTGATCAAGGGCATAATTTCATCTGCTGCGGTTGTTTTAGCCTATATCTATTTTTTTAAAAAATATGAAAAAAGAACCATCACGGAATTTTCAAGTAAAGGAATGGCAAAATATATTATCACTGGAGTGATAGTAGGAGTGCTATTGCAATCCCTGACAATATTAGTAATTATTCTTAATGGCAGTTTTGAAATAGTATCTATCAATCCTTTTTCCGATATGATTATTCCATTCACGGTAGCATTTTCGGTTGCCATTTTTGAAGAAATTTTAATAAGAGGGATTATTTTTCGAATTGTGGAAGAAAAATTAGGTAGCTACATTTCTTTACTCATAACAGCAATTATTTTTGGAGCTTTGCATTTAGCAAATCCAAATAGCACTTTAATGTCAGGATTGTGTGTTGGTATTGAAGCAGGTTTTTTAATGGGTACTGCTTATATTTATTCTAGAAATCTATGGTTTCCAATTGCAATACATTTTGCTTGGAATTTTATGCAATCAGGAATTTTTGGAGCAATTACATCTGGTAATAAAAAAACATCCAGCCTACTAACTACTAAAATAGCAGGCAGTCAATTATTTACAGGAGGAGAATTTGGACCAGAAGGAACGATACAAGCTATAATTTTTTGTTCTTTGGCTTCAATCGTATTGTTGATATTAAGTGGAAATAAAATAATCAGTCCACATTGGAGAAAGTAAAAACTATAAAAAATGGTAACAGTTTTTTTCGTTACCACTGTAAAAATCTAGTTGAACTATAAATTTTAAGGGTTTACAAAGATTGATAACGATTTAAAATTAAAAAGGATAAAACAAGTTGTATGCCATTTATACAGAAATTCATAAACTTTAAAGAGAGACAAACTTGGAAAGAGAAAATAAAAAAAACTATAGACAATGTTTAATTAACAAAATGGAAGGATTAGTTGAACAAAGAGAAGTAACTATCGAAACAATTAAAACGACCTACTTGTTATGTGGAAATGGTGAACCTGTAATTTTCCTGCACGGAGCTGGTGCAGGTGCTGTTACTTGGTATCCATCAATTAATACAATCTCTAAAAATTTTCAAGTGTTAGCACCAGATATAGTTGGATATGGAGAATCTGACAAACCTGATGCGCCTTATAATAGACCCTATTTTTCGAAGTGGCTCAAAGATTTCATGAAAGAATTGAAAATATCAAAGGCTCATATTGTCGGATTGTCTCAAGGTGGCGCTATTGCGTTGCAGTTTGTCATAGACAATCCCAAAATGGTTGATAAACTTGTTTTAGTTGATGCTGCAGGATTAGGTGCAAAAGTTTCTTTTTGGCCTTTGATTGGAATGATATGGATGAATTGTTTTCCATCATCAATGGCAAATCGTTTTAATTCACCTTATCTAATCCATAAACCAACAAACAGAGACTCAAATCATATTGGCTACTCAATAGACGTTCTCAAATCTAAAGGAGGAAAAAATGCATTTAAGCAAGGACGTGGAACCGCTGTTTCGAAAATACCAGAAGAATTATTAAAGCAAATAATAAATGAAACACTCATCATTTGGGGGAAAGATGATAAATTATTTTCTATTGAATATGGTGAAGCAGCAGCTAAAATTATCCCAAATGCAAAGCTTCATGTAATTCAAGATGCTGGACATTTGCCGTTAATGGATCAGCCAGAAATTTTCAATAAAATTCTTGATGACTTTTTAAAAAGCAAATAAAAACAACCGTTAATACAAGTATCGCTTCAACTTACCTCTTAGAGAAAAATCCTGAATGGTGATTTCATCCAAAAAGCCTTTTGACACTAATTCAAATGCATTAAATTCTTTTGGGGGCTTGGCTTTTTCCTCAAAATACAGGTGTAATGTTTCTTCTGAATTGCTGGCAGAAACCACTTCAAAGTGTTCTACTAAAAAATCGGGCAGCATCAATTTTAAAAGGTCTATAGAAGTTATCTCAAATTGTTAGATTGGCAAATTTCTCATTTTTTTTCGACATTTCCTCCCCAGGTTTTGTTCTTGATCCCTTAATGTGGATCAAGAGGATCAATCCCTAAAAAAATTAAAATTAGGGTCTCGCTAAAGCTCCTAAAGCTTTGCAAAAATTCGTACTAACAACCAGTTCTGGACATACTAATTTAGCATCTGCATGGGACTTCCCCAATCTTGCAGACAACGAATTTTAAATGCTCTAATAACTTGGAGTTGTTTTAAATTAGTTCCAATGTTCGTTCCAAAGCCATTCCTCGTGATCCTTTAATGAGAATCATAGTATTTTTTAATTGACCGAGTATTAAATCTTTTGAAAACGCATCAAAGGTTTCATAAAAATGAAAATTACTTTTCTCTATTTTATTGTAATAGAAATCTTTCCCAACAAAATAACAATTTATTTTTTCTTCATTCAAAAGTAAATTAACAACTTCTTTATGCTCTTTTACGCTTTGCTCGCCTAGTTCAAACATATCTCCTAAAACAGCAATTTTATTTGCTTTATCTAATTGTATAAAATTAGCAATAGCCACTGCCATACTGCTGGGATTGGCATTATACGCATCGAGAATAATTTCATTGGATTTTTTGTAAACCAATTGGGATCGGTTATTTTCTGGAATATAACTCTCTAATGCCTCTTTTATGGCATTGTCACCAACATCAAAATATTTCCCCATGGCAATGGCCACATTAATATTGTTTGCGTTATACAATCCAATAAGATGTGAAATAATTTGAATGTTTGAAAAAGTAATTTCAACGAATGGATTTGCCCTAACAGCACTAATATTGATCTTGGCTGTAGTTTTATTTACACCAAAAGAATAAGTGTTCATATTGCCTGTTTTTTCTACTTGAATAGGATCATCAAGGTTTACAAAAACTATCTTATTATTTTGCGAAAGATAGGCATACATTTCACTTTTCCCTTTAATCACGCCTTCTATCCCTCCAAAACCTTCCAGATGGGCTTTCCCAAAATTAGTGATATACCCGTAATCCGGCTGTGCGATTTGACACAAAAACTCAATTTCCTTTTGATGGTTGGCTCCCATTTCAACAATGCCAATTTCTGTTTGGGAAGTAAACGAAAGCAATGTGAGAGGAACTCCGATGTGGTTGTTCAAATTCCCTACCGTCGCTTTTGTAACATATTTTTTAGAAAGAACCGCATTAATCAGTTCTTTGGTTGTTGTTTTCCCATTGCTCCCTGTCAAGGCAATGATAGGTAATTTTAGATACTCCCGATGAAATTTAGCTAATTCTTGTAATGCGACCAAACTATCTTCTACAAGCAAAGTTCTCTCATCAATAAAAAAGGCTGCATTATCTATAATCACAAAAGACGCTCCTTTTTCCAACGCTTCTTTGGCAAAAGTATTGGCATCGAACCGATCTCCTTTAATTGCAACAAAAAAAGAATTGGATTGAATTTTTCTGGTATCAATTGAAATCGAATTGCATTTCAAGAACAAATTATGAATGTCTTTAATATCCATCTAAAATAAGTTTAAAAAATAAAAGCCCTAATGAAAGGGCTTTTAAAGTATTGTATGTTTGAATTAATTTCTTGCACTTTTCTTTTTGTCGGCTTTTGGACCAACTCTAGACATCGCGCATCTAAATCCTATATAGTCTGTTGCCATATCTTGAGGAAAGTATCTTCTTTGTGCTGGGTCCAACCAATAGGCTCTGTCTCTCCAAGACCCCCCTTTATAGACTCTCACATCGTCGTTAACCAAAGTAGTTCTCTTGTTAGATTTATCAAATTTTCTAACCATTTTACCCAAACTATCTACCGTAACGTTATGCTCTGGAGAATCATACATCTTGTGTTTTTCTTTCGATTTGGCATCTTCTTCTTCCGATGAACCAAAATCAAAATATCTAGTAGATTGCTTATCACCATCTCTGTAATTTCTTTCGTCACTTTTGTCAAAATTCTGTCTCAAATAGGTCTCTTTTTCATCAACTGGAACTTGTTTAATTTGACCCGAGAAATCTCTGGCTATTATTCTACCGTTTGATAAGGTATCAAATTTTTGGGTTTCACTTGTTACAAGTTCAACTTTTCCGTCTTCACCTATTTTATTTTTAGTATAAACATTCCCTCTAAAATAGTTAAAATCACTGGCTTCATCGTCAACAACAGGTCTGTAAACATCGGCAACCCATTCCGCCACGTTACCTGCCATATCATACAAACCAAAGTCGTTTGGAGGATATGATTTTACAATGTTAGTGATATCAGCACCGTCATCAGACCATCCAGCTATCCCACCGTAATCCCCTTTACCTTGTTTAAAGTTGGCCAATTGATCCCCTTTAACTTGTCTTTTTCCAGAACGGGTATAACTACCTGACCAAGGATATTTCTTTTGACCTTTATAAACATTGTATTCTCTTTGACCTACATCCGAGGCCGAAGCATATTCCCATTCAGCTTCTGTTGGAAGTCTATATTCCGGCAAAATAATCCCTGAAGTTCTTTGGGCATAAACGTTTTTAGCAGGTGTTTCAGTTGCAGGTTTGTCTTTAGAACCTTTTGTTTTTACAGGCTTAGCCTTAGAATTCTTCACTCCTTTTAAAACAATTTTATCGTCACCACCTAAAGCTTTAGAAGGTACGTTTAAATAAGTTTCCGTACTAAAAGTGGCATCTGGTTTAACGTCGGCAACCTTAGCATCTTTTTTTAAATACCCTTGGGTTTCGAGTGTATTTTCGTTTACACGATCCGTTCTCCATTTACTAAATTCTACTGCCTGAATCCAGTTAACTCCCACCACTGGGTAATTTGCATAAGCTGGGTGTCTTAAATAGTTATTAGTCATCGTTTCGTTATATCCTAATCTTTTTCTCCAAACCAACGTATCAGGTGATGCCCCTTCATAGATATTTTTGTAGTTCTCCTGTTCTGGTGGAAAAACTCTTTTAAGCCAATCTAAGTACTCCATATACATTAAGTTGGTAACTTCCGTTTCATCCATATAAAAGGACTGGACGTGTTGTTGATTTGGAGAGTTATTCCAATCATGCATGACATCATCCTGAACCTTACCCATGGTAAAAGTACCCCCTTCTACGAACACTAAACCTGGTCCAGTCGCTTGTTTTTTGAAATTAGAAGCGTACTGAAATCCCCCTTTTTTATCGTTGATTTTCCAGCCAGTAGCCTTTGACCCAGTTTTTGAACTGGATTTTTTACCACAACTTGTAGCAAGACCTAAAACTACCACCGCAGACAGCAATAATTTAAAGGCCATAATTTTGTTTACTTTCATATATAGATATTTATCGTTTTTTAAAGGTCATACGTAATTACCATATTTTCATTCCGTTTTATATTGAATTCTAATATGCTTTTTTTATACTTCCGACGGATAATAAATTTCGAGGCGCAATATATGAATTTACCTTAATACTGCAACCTCATTGTTTAAAATAATAATAAAAATGTATCTGATTAAATAATTACTTTCAGCTACAACGCAAAATTAAAATAAATATTACAATATTTACATTAAATAATTTATTTTTACTTCCCGTAATATTTTACCCACTACTGCGTTATATCTCATGATGAAAAAAATAATATTCGCTCTGTTAACCCTATCTTCTTTTGTTTGTTTCAGCCAACAAAAAGGAGACGTTATTATTAGTTGGACTCCAAAATCCACACTGCAATTTGGCACTTATAAATTAAGCATTCCTCAGTTTAATCCTCTAAATTTCCAATTTGACAGCTATAAAAAACAACTTTTTTTTAATTTAAAATTACCTCAATCTTCAATAATTAATGAGAACTCCCTGCAGATTACAAATGTAGTTTACGAAAGTATCCCTGACTCAGAACTTGGCGATTTGTCAACCGTTTCTATTCCTAATAAAATCAATGCCATTGCAAAGAATATGCAGGCAAGAGATAAATTCTCCGCATTAATTTCTCTTTCCCCTATTATTAAGGATACTAATGGGTATAAAAAGATCATATCTTTTACCTATAGTATAGAAAAAGGCAATACATCAAGAGTTGCACAACAAGTCAATGATTTTAACGGAATTACAAATTCGGTTTTAGCAAGTGGGGAATGGAAACGTTTTTATGTTACAAAATCAGGAATCTATCTCATAAGCAAAAGTTTTTTAAAACAAATGGGATTCAATGTGGACGCAGTTGACCCAAGAAAAATTAAAATTTATGGCAATGGAGGACGAATGATTCCACTAAAGAACAGCGAATATTATCCCGCAGATATAACTGAAAATGCCATTCAAGTCATTGGGGAAAGCGATGGAGTATTTAATGAGAGTGACTATGTTCTTTTTTATGCCGAAGGGGTTGACCAATGGAATGAAGACAGCCAGACAACCAATAATTTATACGATTCTAAATCCTACTATTATGTAAATATTCAAGGCGGAGACGGAAAAAGAATCCAGAATTTGCAGCAACCCAGCGAAAATAGCAACTTAGTGATTACTACTTTTGATGATTACCAATACCACGAATTAGATAAAACAAATATTGTCCGACTCGGAAGAAGATGGTTTGGAGAACAATTCAACATCGACAACGAACAGGATTTTGACTTTAATATTCCTAACATCGTCACATCCTCCCCAATAAACCTAAAAATTTACACAGGTGCCGCTTCTTTTGCAAGTACTTCATTTGAAGTCAAAGCAAACAACCAATCTGTAGGGACAATTTCTTTATCTGCGATCGGCGGCGCTTCCCAAGCCGACTTGTCTGACTTAAACACAACTATTCCAGCATCTGAAAATATAAAAATTACACTGAAATATAACAACAGTGGAGTTCCTGATTCAAAAGGGTATTTAGATTATATTTTTCTAAAATCTAAAAGAAACCTTAAGGGCTACGGAAAACAATTTCCATTTCAATATGACTTGGCTACACTGAATGTCGGAATCGGAGAATATCAAATAACAAACGCAACTTCCATACAACAAATTTGGGATATTACAGACCTATATAATGTCACTAAAATAGTAAATCCCAATCAAAGTTCTCTCACATTCAAAGTCAATTTAGGGGAAATTAGGAAATACATCGCTGTTGACTCCAATGATTTTTATACTCCTTTAAAAGATTCCCAGACAGAGGTCACAAATCAAAACTTAAAAGGAACTATCTTTAATGATGCACTAGGAGAAAAAAAAGATGTTGATTATTTAATTATCACCCCCAGTTCCCTAGGATCTCAGGCTGAAAAGCTAGCTAATTTCCATAGGACTCACTCTAAATTGAATGTCAAAGTAGTATACCTAGAAAACATCTATCAGGAATTTTCTTCTGGAAAACAAGACATTGGAGCAATTAGAAATTTTGCCAAATATGTATATAACAACCGCATAATACCCGGAAACGAAGTAAAATATTTAAATCTCTTTGGAGATGCTTCTTATGATTTCAAGAATCGAATTTCGATTTCATCAAATATTGTACCCATATATCACGCATTAAATAGCTTTACATTAGGAGAGGCTTCATTTGCATCTGATGATTTTTTTGGTTTGATGAATGACAACGAAGGAGATATTGACAATTTTCAAGGAAGCTTAGATATTGCTGTGGGAAGAATGATTGCCAATTCGAACACGCAAGCCGATGAATTAGTTAACAAAGTCATTGACTACCATGATATAAAATCCTATGGTAACTGGCGTAATAATTTTGTAGTAATTGCCGATGATGCCGACAAAACCAGCGACGCCTCTTTACAGTCGAAGATGAATAATTTAGCTGATACCGTTATAGCCCAAAAACCTTTCCTAAACGCAAAAAAAATATTGTTAGATTCTTACGTACAGGAAACTTCTTCAGGTGGCGCAAGATATCCTAAAGCACGTCAGGAAATATTCAACGCTTTTGAAAAAGGGGCATTAGTATTTAATTATTTAGGGCATGGTGGTGAAGATGGGTTGGCCCAAGAACGGATTTGGGAAAAATCAGACGGTCAAAACTTAAGTAACCGTTACAAATACCCTTTATTCATTACCATAACCTGCGATTTTTCTAGATTTGATAACCCTTTCAGACCAACGGCTGGAGAATATACCTATTGGAATCCCCGTGGAGGAGCAATATCAATGATTACAACCATTCGGGAAATTGGTCAAACAACAGGTGAGAATTTCAACGATACCTTATCACGATATCTATTTTCTTATGGTTCAAATGAGTATCCTTCCATAGCCGAAGCTTTACGTTTAGCCAAAAATGATTTTGTACCCCGTACGGATGTTGTATTCTATCTTGGCGATCCTGCATTGAAGTTAGATATTCCTGAGCAAAAAATAATTCTCACAAAAGTAAATGACAAACCAATAACTGGCTCAATTGACGATTTCAAATCATTATCTTATATAAAACTGACAGGAGAAGTAACTGACGAAAACAACAATACTCTGCCAAACTATAATGGCGAATTATCTGTGCAGATTTTCGACAAAGACATTATAAGAAGCACACTAAACAACGATTTCAACAGCCCAGCAATTCCTTTTAAAACATTAGGAGAAACTATTTTTAGAGGAAATGCTACAATTACAAATGGTCAGTTTGAATTTGGATTTGTAGTTCCAAGAGACATTACAATTCCCTTAGGCAATGGCAAAATTAGCTTTTACGGAAAAAGAGGTGAACTTCTTTTAGACAAGACCGGTTTTAATACCTCAATTAAAATTGGCGGGATAAATGCAAATGCTGCCGCAGACAATATAGCTCCAAAAGTTAAACTTTACATGAATGACCAAACCTTTATCTCTGGCGGAATCACGAATGGATCCCCAGTTTTTCTGGCTTTTTTAGAAGACGAAAACGGAATCAATACCGCAAGTGGCATCGGGCATGATATTATTGCCATTTTAGATGGGGACGAAAACAATCCGTACAAGCTCAATGATTATTATGAAACCGAACTTGATGATTATAAAAAGGGAAAACTAAAATTTCCTTTTCGAAATCTAGCTAAGGGATTACACACGATAACTTTTAAGGCATGGGATGTTTACAACAATTTCATTACCTCCGAAATGCAATTCATTGTAGTTGGAGATGAGTCTATTACATTAACAAACGTTTTAAACTACCCAAACCCGTTTGTAAATTACACCCAATTCTGGTTTACCCATAACAAACCCTTTGAACCACTGGAAGTTCAAGTACAAGTGATGACCGTTACCGGGAAAATAGTTTGGACAAAAAACCAAATCATTACTACTGATGGGTTTCTATCTAGAGAAATCACATGGGATGGCAAAGATGATTTTGGTGATAAAATAGGGAAAGGGGTTTATGTATATAAGCTAACGGTGAAATCTGTATTGACAAATACAAAAACAGAAAAATACGAGAAACTTGTTATCCTTTAATAAAATACTATATTTGTTAACTTTTTAAAAAATAAGAATGAAAAAAATTGCAGTAGCTCTGATATGTATATTAACAGTTCAATTATCAAAAGCTCAGGAAAGAGTTATAACTACAGGAGTTCCCTTTTTATTAGTCGCCGGTGATGCCCGTTCAGCAGGTATGGCGGATAATGGTGTTGCAACTTCCGCAGATGTATATTCTCAACAATGGAATCCAGCAAAATACGCTTTTTCTTTAGACAAACAGGGTTTTTCCGTAAGTTATACCCCTTATTTGACTCAATTAGTAAATGACATTTCGTTAGGACAGGTCACTTATTTCAACAAAATCAATGACAAAAGTGCCTTTGCTTCCAGCATTCGCTATTTCAGTTTAGGCGAAATCGAATTGAGACAAAATGCAGAAGATATTCCAAATGTTGTAAAGCCTGCTGAATATGCCTTAGATTTATCCTATGCGCTAAAATTAAGCTCTCGGTTTTCCACATCGGTTGCAGGCCGATACATCCGTTCAAATCTAAATATTCCTACAGAAGGGAAAAATTCTTCTGCAGCAAGTTCTTTTGCCTTCGATGTAGCAGGTTTCTATCAATCGGAAGAAAAGGCATTTAAAGATTTTAACGGAAAATGGCGTTTGGGATTCAATTTCCAAAATATAGGTCCGAAAATCAATTATGATCAAACCACGGATTCGACTATAGGATCTAATTTTCTTCCGGCTAATATGAAACTGGGAGGAGGATTCGATTTTATTTTAGACGAATTTAATAAAGTGGGACTAAATTTGGAATTCAATAAACTATTGGTACCGACACCTCAAGAACCTAAAGATTTAAATGGAGATGGCGAAGTTTCAACAGCTGAAAAAAATCAAAACAATATCGATTATAATAGCATCGGATGGACAGAAGGGATTTTCAAATCCTTTGGAGATGCGCCAGGCGGACTTAGTGAAGAATTAAAAGAATTCACCTATTCTGTTGGAGCGGAATATATGTATCAAGATTCATTTGCATTTCGCCTAGGTTATTTCCATGAAAGCCCATTAAAAGGGGCTCGAAAATTTTTATCAATTGGGACAGGATTTACCTATAATGTAGTAAAAATAGATGTTTCCTACTTATTCTCCGCCTCAAGCGTAAAAAATCCATTAGAAAACACCTTACGTTTCTCACTTAGCTTTGCGTTTGGAGATAAATACGGCGAATATTAACACAAATTAAATAATAACCTAAAAATCCAAATTTTAATCTTTAAAATTTGGATTTTTTTTCCAAAAAAAGTATGAAATTCGTCAAAACAAACTGGCAATCATTTTTATAGCTTGACAAAACACTTTTATTATAAAAACCAAAAACCACAAATGAAAGAAATTACAATCACATCAAAATTTTCAGTTTACGATACCCAACAGGAAATGCCTGTTGACATTCAAAATTTAATGGAACAAGCCATTGCCATCAGAAAAACAGCGTACGCCCCTTATTCAAAATTTAGAGTCGGAGCAGCTCTCCTTTTAGACAACGGAAAAATAGTTTTAGGTTCCAATCAAGAAAATGCAGCATATCCATCTGGTCTTTGCGCAGAGCGAGTTGCCATTTTTCAGGCTGGCGCCATTTATCCTGATGCTAAAATCGTAAAAATGGCCATTACAGCAGCTTCAGACACCAATACCACCGCATCTCCTATTCCGCCTTGTGGAGGGTGTAGACAGTCCATTTCGGAATATGAATTTAGACAAAATCAACCAATTGAAATTTATTTTATGGGCGAAATCGGTGTAGTTTACAAATCTGATTCTCTAAAAAACCTACTCCCATTTATGTTTGACAAAAACTTCTTGTAAAAAAGTTAAAAACTACTGTTTTAATTTTAGTTCTTACGGGGAATGTGCTATTTTTGCTCTTTTCAAATTTGTGTAAGATTTAAAATTAGGAAGAGATGACATTAAGACTATCCAATTTTTATTGCATTACACCATTTAAAATCATACACAAGAACAAATTATCCAAATGAAAGAAGTTACAAAAGAAGTTTATTTAAAGTGGTATGAAGACATGCTACTTTGGAGAAAGTTTGAGGACAAACTAGCAGCACTTTACATACAACAAAAAGTAAGAGGATTTCTTCACTTATATAATGGTCAAGAAGCCGTTTTAGCAGGTGCATTACATGCTATGGAGTTAGGCAAAGACAAAATGATTACTGCATACCGAAATCACGTGCAACCTATAGGAATGGGCGTTGATCCCAGAAGGGTAATGGCAGAACTTATGGGAAAAGTGACAGGTACCTCTAAAGGTATGGGGGGATCTATGCACATTTTCTCTAAAGAACACGGTTTTTATGGTGGTCACGGAATTGTGGGAGCCCAAATTCCAGTTGGAGCAGGAATTGCTTTTGCAGATAAATATTTTGAAACCGGCGGAGTAACATTAACTTATTTTGGCGATGGAGCTGCGAGACAAGGTTCCCTTCACGAAACTTTCAACATGGCAATGTTGTGGAAATTACCCGTAGTTTTCATAGTAGAAAATAATGGGTATGCTATGGGGACTTCTGTAGAGAGAACCGCCAATCATACTGATATTTGGAAATTAGGTCTAGGATATGAAATGCCTTGTGGACCTGTTGATGGCATGAATCCAGTGAAAGTTGCCGAAGCCATGTCTGAAGCCATAGACAGAGCACGTCGCGGAGACGGACCAACCTTTTTAGAAATGAAAACGTACCGATACCGAGGACATTCCATGTCTGACGCACAATTATACCGTTCTAAAGACGAAGTAGAAGAATACAAAAAAATTGATCCCATCACACAAGTTTTAGATGTGATAAAAGACCAAAAATACGCTACCGAAGCCGAAATTGAAGCAATTGATGCAAGGGTAAAAGATTTAGTAGAAGAATGCGTAGCATTTGCCGAAGAATCTCCTTTCCCTGAAATACAACAATTGTATGACGTAGTATACGAAGAAAAAAATTATCCATTTTTACCACACAAACTATAATTGAATTATGGCAAAAATTATCACCATGCCACGCTTAAGTGATACTATGACCGAAGGAGTTGTAGCTAAATGGCTTAAGAAAGTGGGAGATAAAATTAGCGAAGGTGACATCTTAGCAGAAATTGAAACCGACAAAGCAACAATGGAATTTGAATCCTTCAATGAAGGAACGCTCCTGCACATTGGAATCCACGAAGGCGAATCTGCCCCTGTTGATTCCCTGTTAGCAATAATAGGAAATGAGGGAGAGGATATAACACCTTTACTTTATTTAGGAAAACCCTCAAGTGTTCCAGCACCAGAAGCACCCCCCACACCTAAAGTAGAAGACAAAAAAGAAGAGGCAATAAATGCTACTGCACCAATCGCGTCATTACCAAAAGGAGTTGTCGTAGTAACGATGCCTCGTTTGAGTGATACCATGACTGACGGAACGGTAGCCACTTGGTTGAAAAAAGTAGGTGATGCCGTTGTCGAGGGCGATATTTTAGCCGAAATCGAAACCGACAAAGCAACAATGGAATTTGAATCTTTCAATGAAGGAACATTATTGTTTGTAGGGGTTCAAGAAGGACAAACTGCTCCTGTGGACAGTTTACTAGCTATCATTGGCCCTACGGGAACCGATATTACTGGTATTGCTGAAAACTACAAAAAAGACGGATCTCCCGTTGCCACTGCTTCTGAAAAAGTAGAAACATCAAAAGCAGAAACGGCCGTTGCCGCATCAGAAAAATCCGAAGAATCTGTACAAGTAATTTCTGACGGAAAAAGAATATTCATATCTCCTTTAGCCAAAAAAATCGCTGAAGAAAAAGGAATCAATATTGCGCAAGTAAAAGGTTCTGGAGAAAACGGACGCATCGTAAAAAGCGATATTGAAAACTTTGTGCCAATTGCCAGTACTCCAAAATCTGTTAGCATTTCACCAGCAACAAGTCAAAAAGCAGAAACTGCATCCGTAAAACCGTTCGTTCCTTCGGGAGAAGTTTTTACTGAAGAAATCAAGAATTCGCAAATGCGAAAAATTATTGCCAAACGTCTGGCAGAATCTTTATTTACAGCACCACATTACAACCTGGTTATTGAAGTAACTATGGATGAGGCAATGAAGTCAAGAGCCATAATTAATAGCGTTCCAGATACCAAGGTTTCCTTTAACGACATGGTTATCAAAGCAAGTGCTATGGCATTGAAAAAACATCCAAAAATAAATTCTCAGTGGAGAGAAGATTCCATTCTTATCAACCATCACGTGAATATTGGAGTTGCTGTTGCTGTTGAAGATGGATTAGTAGTTCCTGTATTACCTTTTACGGATGCTATGAATTTATCTCAAATTGGCGGTAGCGTAAGAGACCTTGCCGGAAGAGCAAAAAACAAAAAATTGTTACCTACCGAAATGGAAGGAAGTACATTTACTATTTCTAATCTTGGAATGTTTGGTATCACCGAATTTAACTCCATCATTAATCAACCAAATTCTGCCATCCTATCAGTCGGAGCCATTGTAGAAAAACCCGTGGTTAAAAACGGACAGATTGTAGTGGGAAACACCATGATGTTATCTTTGGCTTGTGATCACCGTACTATTGATGGCGCAACCGGAGCCCAGTTTTTACAAACTTTGAAACAGTATATTGAAAATCCAGTGACAATGCTGGCGTAATAAATTATTTTTATAAATTGAAATCCCATCTTTTTTAAATGAGATGGGATTTTTTTTGCATTATTTTTTTAAACTTTAATGCGTTGTATAATTGACAATATTTCATTTACAATATCTTCATAACGTTTGAAAATAGACACAATCAATAATATATAGTCAAAAAAATAACCTGATAAAATCAGGTTATTTTTTTGACTATATAACAGTTAATCTTACTGTTTCACCAACAAAAATTCTGAACGTCTGTTTAAAGCAAATTCAACTTCGGTACATTTATTTTTACAATTAACTTTAGGTTGAGACTCTCCAAATCCGTTTCCGGTAATTCTTGTTGCACTAATTCCTTTTGAGATAACATACTGAACCGTAGATTTAGCCCTTCTTTCAGAAAGATTCAAATTGTACTTATCATTCCCTCTAGAATCGGTATGTGATTTTGCGTATATAACCAGTTTGTCATTTTGAGACATTACGTAAACCAATTTATCCAATTCGGAGGCGCCTTGCTTGGTGATATTACTTTTATCAAATTCAAAATAGATTGGCTTCAGGATGATTTCTGTTTCCGTCACAATAACGTCAACAGGCTCTAATGGGGCTTCAATAGTATTTACACCGTTTTTAATCGGGGCTACGGGAAAAGATTTAGTCACAAATCCATCTTTAAATGCTTCAACAACGTAAGCCTTTTGGCATTCTGCATCATACAATACTTCTCCTTTTTCATTGGAAGTTTTGGTTTCTAACACTTTTTTCTTGTCGTCAGAAATAACCACTCTGGAATTCGCTAAAGGCTCTCCTGTTTTGGCATTTTTTACCACTGTAAGTATTTGTCCTTTGCATACTGGAACAGAAGAATAGATATTATCATCACCTGTACGATTACTAGATAAATAACCACTGTTTTTTTCTTTATTAAAGGTAAAAGCAAAATCGTCTTTCTCTGTATTTACGGGTTTACCAAGATTGACAGGCGGCTGTTGCTCTTTATTCAAATCTACAGAAAAAACGTCTAATCCCCCAAAACCAGTCAAGCCATTGGAAGCAAAATATAAAATGTTATCATCAGTAATAAAAGGGAAACTCTCATCACCCGGAGTGTTTATTTTATCCCCCAAATTCATTGGATTGCCATAAGTCCCATCAGCATTTACCATTACTTTCCAGATATCGAAACCACCTTTGGTTCCTGGCATATTCGATGAAAAATAAAGAACACTTCCATCCATTTTCACGGAAGGATTTCCCGCAGAATAACTTTTACTATTGAAAGGCAACGGTGTAATTGATACCCATTTGTCATTTTCTTTAACAGCCTTGTACAATCCGACTTGACCAAATTTTAATCTTTTGGCTTTTACTTTTTCAAATTGATTTTCTTTAAAACTTTCACTAGAGAAGAAAATGGTGTTGCCATCCTTAGTCATAGTCAATGGCCCTTCATGGTATTTTGAATTCAATTCCGCGATTGGAGTTGGATCTCCATAAGTCCCGTCAGTATTTAAAGTAGCTTGATAAAGATCTAAAAAGGGTTCGTCATTCCACCCATATTTTTTGTTACTCTCGTTTCTTGCACTAGCAAAATAAAGGACATTATTATAAAGAACCGCTCCAAAATCTGATTTATCAGAATTAATACTTAATGCCTCTACATCAAAAAGTTTTTCCTTATCAATTAATTTTGGAAGATAATTAGGGTTTTTACTAAATTCTATTGCTCTTAAATCACTTGGTTTCATGGATGCAAATATTTTCATCTGTACATTTGCCTCTTCATATTTGCTATTTGATTTCAACATTTGGGCATACCGATAATAGGTTTCAGCGTCTTGGTTAGATTTTACGGCTTGTGCATACCATTTTTCGGCTTCTACAGTATTGTACATATTAAAGTAGCCGTCTCCAAGTTGCTTGCTTACGTAACTATCCGAATTTCCTTTTTCGACCAATGCCAGATATTCTTGAACCGCTTGCACATATTCGAATCTATCAAACAATTGATCCGCTACTTTAGTGTTTTTATTTTGTGCAATAAGCGAAATACTCGCAAGCATCAAAAACAAAAGGGTATTAATTTTTTTCATTAACTAGTAAATTTATTATTAGAAAAACCTAGGAGAACGTGAAACTTTTTTCGACGACAATATATCATATAGCAATATGAATTCATGAGAGGAAGGTGTTGTAACATTCAAATCAGACATAACGTGATCGTATGCATATCCTATTCTTAATTCAGGTGTTATGGCAAAATTAACCATTAATCCAAAACTATCCTCTAATCTGTATGTGCCTCCAAGTTCGAATTTTTCTCTATACAAAAAATTTGCTGAAGCGTCGACTGAAGGTCTCACACGAAAAGCCGATTTCAACATAGCAGAAGGTTTGAACTTTAATTCGTTATTGATATCAAACACATAGCCCGCCGTTAAAAAATAATGTTCCACATCGGTACCATATTTTTTACCATCAAAGTCTAAATGTGCAGATTTAATCATGTTAGGAATCGAAATTGCAACATAGTATTTATCAGTATAATAAAAAGCTCCAGTGCCTAGATTAAAAGATATATTGTTAATATCTTCCCCAAAAACACCTTCTGAAGGATCGGGCAAGGACGATTGAATTTCTCTAAGCCCAATATTATGGAATGAAGCTCCCGCTTTTAATCCAAGTGCTAACTTATGGGTGTCATTAAATTTTAAAGTATATGAGAAATCGCCATATACATTTTGTTCCGTAACGGGCCCGATTTTATCAGAAATAACCGACAATCCTAATCCTACGTTTTTACCAACTGGTGAATGTCCGGAAAAAGTAAAAGTCGTTGGCGCATCTTCAATATTTACCCACTGTTTTCTATACAAAACTCCCAATGAAAGTCCTTCTTTTGAACCAGAATAGGCAGGATTAATAATATTCATATTATACATGTATTGCGTATAATGTGGGTCTTGTTGCGCTTTTACGTCAAAATAGGCAATCAGAACTAAAAGTGATGTCAAAAATATTTTGTTCATGTGTTTATTTTTTATTTTATTGGTCTGCAAAAAAGAACGCAGACCAATAAAAATTTATTTATTATTTTCCTCTGATTAAATAAATCCAACCTGTTTGTGGCGCCTCATTATAAAATTCAATAACATAATAATAGGTAGCACTCGGAAGGTCATCTCCGTTATTGGTCTGGCCTACCCATTGATCCGTGTAATTCATTTGACTATACACCTGAAGGCCATATCTATTGAATATTTCCAATTTTTTCACACCCATATTGACTAAATCAAAACTGTCATTTGAGCCGTTATGATCGGGCGAAATCCCTTTTTGGATATTACAAAAAATAGACTTAACAGTCACACTACTTGTAGTCTCACAACCAGTATCTGCTGACTTCACTGTTAACGAATAGTTCAAAGGAAACGTTTCTTTATCTGGAGTAGATGCAATTACAACAGATACATTCAAAGCATTTGAATTTTCTCCAATAGTAAATCCAGCATCATCCTTCCATTCATAATCAACATTATCAGGATTATAAGAACCCGCTACTGGCGTAGCTGTTAATACATATTGCTTCGCCTTACAATCTCCATTGATTTCAAATTGGATATTTGCAGGAAGAGGGTTTATTGTTGCCGATGCTACAAGCACAGAGGTACAACCATTTTCATTAGTAACTTTAAATGTATAATCAGTTGATGCCAATAAATTCAAAAATTCATAAGTAGTTCCTGAGCCTGACATAGGATTTCCTATAGAAGGTGTTATAATCCAAGATCCTGAATTTGGTAACCCACTAAATAAAACAGTTCCTGTGTTAACTGTACAAATAGGTTGTGTTATTTTATCTACAAATGGAGGTAAAGGTCTGTCAATTATAACAGTAATTTTTAAGCGGTTTACGCTCTCACATGACACCCCTGATTGTTCCGTCTGCGTAGCATAATAATCTTTACCGTCAACCAAAGCATCAGTAGATAGTAATGCCGAACCGCCTATTGCTGCCGAATACCATTTTATGACGTTGGTTCCTGTGGCTGTTGCCTTTAA
>NZ_QCZI01000024.1 GCF_003097635.1 Flavobacterium psychrotolerans | reverse complement strand
TATGCAAAAACGCCTGATGCCGTTGGTGTGCCACTGATGGTGATCACGTTTGCTGCCCAAGCTGCGGTTACGCCTGCGGGTAAACCCGTTGCCGCTCCGATGCCTGTGACATTTGTAGTTGCATGTGTGATATTAGTCAAAAGGGTACTGATACACAACGTTGGGGTGCTAGAAGCAGCTGCCACTGTATTAAGTGGTGTCACAGTCACCGAAGACGAAACCACACTCACTGTTTTACACGAAGGCGCTAAAGCTGTAGCATTAATAACATCTCCTACTACCAAAGCCGTTAAACCTGTTTTAGTCCATGCTCCCGAAGATACTGTTGTTGTTCCTTGCGAAACACTTCCTTTAAAAACTTCAATTGTAGTACCATTGACTTCTGTGCTTGTCCCGCTTACAGAAGTAGCACCAGAACAAATAGACGCATTAAGCACGGGAGCAGTTGTAGGAATGGTCGTTGAATAGGTAATAATAATTTGCCCTACGGCTCCATTTCCCCCTTTTCTGTTTGAAGCATCATTACCACCACCACCACCACCACCTGGCGGATTTCCATTAGAACCATTATTGTTATTAGAACCTGCTCCACCAGCTCCGCCTCCAGGACTGGCTCCAGCGCCTCCATTACCCCCACCAGTTAATATACCGGCATTACCTGCAATTCCAGATGCAGTTGTCACATTGCCAAAACACGAAGCAGAAGCACCTCCATTTGTAGGAACTGCCGTAGAGTTATTTACCCCTGGACCTCCACCTACCGCAAGAGTACCTAATGCGTTGGTTGTTGGCGCCGAATTAGTGGCGGCAGTTGAATTAAACCAAGTTTGTATTCCTGGATTTGGAGCAGTCAAACTATTTGCAGGCCCCCCAGCTCCTCCGGTTCCAACACTATAGTAATAAGAACTTCCTGGAACTACCGTGTGAATCCCTTTTGCATAAGCACCACCACCACCTCCAGACCCTCCATTTAAGGTTGCCATAGCGCTATTTCCACCACCTCCTCCTGCTCCCCAAACTTCAATGGTTACCGAAGTAACACAAGCTGGAGCTGTCCAAGTGGTATTGCCAGAAGTGATGACAACCGGTACAGCCTGAGTACTTTGCGAACCAGTAAGGGCTGGCGAACTCAAGGCACCTTCAGTCACGGCAAATACTTTGAAATAGTATATCGTATCAGTAGTAAGACCCGTAATATTTGCATTGACAGCATTTGCTACTACTTGTGTATTGAAAGTATACGTAACGTTATCTGTAGAGGTATAAATGGCATAGCCCACTTCATTAGAGGCATTATCCGTCCAATTCAAAGTCATGGATGTAGTAGCAAGGTTTGAAAAAGTCAAACCAGTCGGCGCAACTGGAACTAAAGGGGTAAAAGTATACGACTTACCGGCCGTTATTGCTGTAGTTTGCGCCGTATTTGGATCACTACCATAAGTAGCGGTATTTGTTGCCGTAGCCACACTAACCATATTTGTCGTAGAAGTACTAAAACCAGCTGAATATCCCCCGTCACCCGTATCTGTGGCTATAGTTCCTCCATAAATAAATTGAATACTTCCAGTTGATTCAGAAAGAATAGTCTGAAATAGCATAGGTGCTGTACTACTGACACTTGCTCCACTAGTATACAAATTCGTTTTCCATTCTACAACTAGGGTTCTATTAGGAGCAGTACCATTAAGGCCATATCTAACATAGCCGTTGGAACCAGTTGTTAAATCTTCCCAATAAGGAGCCATTTTCGGATCTTCGGCTCCATCTGCAAGATTATTGGTAAAATGAGTACTAGTAAGCACAGAACCCAATTTCAAATGACCATTGGTATTTACTCCAAATTGAGTATAACGCGTTCCATTAAACCAAAAATCAAAACCAATATTCGCTATCGCAGAATTGTTATCATCTCGTCCCGTATTTAAAAGAGTTCCCAGACTCGTGTACGTATTTAAACTTACTCCTGTAGTTGCTGTTAGTGAATAAGTCGTGGCACTAATAGTTTGCGCATTAACTTTACTACAAACCGAAACAAACAAAATTAAGAATAAAGATAAAAATGTTTTTCCAGGAAATTTTATTATTAAATAATGTAGAAGTTTTTTCATAGACAAATTTTAATAATTAATACCATTTTAATTGTTTAGGTCATGCATATAAACCCCATCGGAACAAACATTTGATTTTCAACAAACCCAACCGATACTATTGAATAATTCAAATTATAAATTAGTGTAGATTATTATTACCAATGTAGATATTTAAATCCCAATTTTATTAATAAAATCGACGAAAAGAAAAAAAAATCGACGAAAAGAAAAAAATAGCTTTTTTTGTAAGATTTAAATTTCAAAAAAAAATATTTTTAAAATGCTTTATCTTCAATATTTATAAAGATTATGATTCTTAATTACAACATAACAAACCTAAATTCTTATTTTTTTTCATAATGCAAAACTAAAAATTTAATTAACATAAAATAATAAGATCTATTATATTTTACTATTCCTTTATAATTCGATTTTATGACTATAATTCTCACTTTTAAAACATAAATCGACCGCCTCTAGAAGGCTTTTCTTTCCCAGCGAATTTTTCAATTTTGTAGGTTAACGAAAACATGAGATACCGTTTTAAAACTGTGTTTTCTTCATCACGAATTGTAGTTGGAGTTATGGTTCTTGTAGCGCTTTGATTTTGGTCTAAAACATCATAAACCTTTACTTTGGCAATCATTTTTTTATTAAAAAAACTGTAAGCTAAACTGGTGTTCCATAAATAAAAATCCTTCTTGAAACCATCGGCAATATTGGAATTATAGGTATAGCCAAAATCATTCCCAAAAACCCAATTCTTTGGCCAGTAATTCGTGGTTTGAATATTGAAATTATGCAACACATTCGATGCAGAATTTATGGAATAATTCGTGTATTTTGTATCGCTATACGTAAAATTATAGGACGGATTTATGGTCAGCAACTCCCCATACTCGTAGGTAAAATTCACTCTTGGCGTAATCCGTAAGGCATTGGCATCATACAAATTACCGTTTGTGTATCCTTTAAATTTGTTAAGCCCACCATTGGATCCAAAACCAAATTTAAACGTATGCGCTCCGTTTTTATAGGATTTGTCCCAATGCCCGCCAAACCAAGAGTCAAGAGTTCCTGAAACATTTTCATAGGTTGTGGTCCGTTTACCATTTGCATCAAAAACAGTGGAAGACACGACCTGGTTGTCATAATAACTTCCTCCAAAATATAAGGTATAGCCAGAGCGGGTGGCATAGTCATAATCTCTAAAACTAAAAAAGAACATGTGGCTTTTATTCAAATCGAGGTTTGGATTCCCGATAACGGTGTTTAAAGGATCGGCTATGTTTTCTACGGGTAGCAATTGACTCGCCTTGGGGAAAATAACCGAATATTCATAACTCGTCCAAATGGATTTTGATTTCCCAAATTTGAAACTCGCATTAGCATCAACATAAGGAAAAATATAATTTTTACTCAAACTAGTAGTCTTTCCAAGATATAGGGATTGATTGTCGAATTGCGCAATATTGGTTCCTCCAGTGAAATTCAACATGAATTTTTTCTTCTCGATGGCAATGCCTGCTTTTGGCGCAATTAATTTGGCATCAGAGGAAATAGAATTGGATAAATTGTCGTTTGCAACAGAATAGGTTTTGGCAGTAGCATCATAATCAAACGCTTTTCGAACCTCCGAAGATTTATCCGAACGGGCATATACATTCAAGGAAATCCTCAAAGAATCTGTAATGGGTTCTAAATAGGTTATTTCAGACGAATACAAATCCTTTAGATTTCTATTGATTAAACTTTGATTCCGAATGTCCGACGTAGCATTTTGATAAAAAATTGAAGTTGATTTATTTAATGAATTGGCTGTTTCATTGGTATTCTCGTTGTCAAACAAAACATTAACAGACCTCCCCTTTCTTTTAAATGATTTATTGAAATTAATGGAATTACTGAAATTAGTTTTGTCATTTTCATCAAAAGTCTCCGAAGTATTTTCGTTCAGCAATTGGTTGTTTTGATCAACCGAAGATTCCGAGGAACTGACTGCATATTTGTTATTCGCCTTAAGAAATTTTGGAGCAATAAATATTGAAGTTGTGGAATCTATTTTATATTCAAAAGTAAAATTCAAATTATGTCCGTACCGATCTTCATTTGATTTAGAATTCGAGTTTGTGGTAAAATTACCCGTGGGCAATAAATTAATTTGTTTGGTTTTATTCGTGTTTTTAGAATTGGAATTGGTGAAAAAATAACTTCCATTTGAATCAAAATCTTTAAACCATTCGTCTCCATAATTTACCCCTAGCATATTTGATTTTGTAATTCCTTTTCCTCCACCAAAACGCATGTTTCCAATACCATATGAACCATCCCCAAAACTGGAATAGGACACGTTTCTTCCGCCTCCCATATTGTCAAAAACCTCATCCATGGAAAAGCCCGTAGAATTGATATTATTGGAAGACGCCAAAAGACTTATTTTCCTTTTATTCTTAAAATAATTGATTAAGGCGCTGCTTTCATAACGGTCATTGGTACCAAATCCCCCCATGAATTTACCGAACAATCCTTTGTTTTTGTCCTCGTCAATGGTCAAGTTGATGCTGGCATTATTGGAACTCGCCGCTTGTTTGGTCAACTCTTCTTTCTTGGTTTTGGTGTCCGAAATCTGAACCTTATTGATAATATCCGAAGGCAAACTTTGCAAAGCGATTTTTCCGTCTTTGTCAAAAAAAGCTTTTCCGTTAACTAAAACCTGATTCACTTCTTTACCGTTAACGGTGATTTTACCATCGGCAGCAACTTCCACGCCTGGCAATTGTTTCAATAACGTTTCTACATTAGAATCAGGACGCACTTTAAATGAAGAAGCATTAAACTCTAAAGTGTCTTTTTTGATTCGGATGGGCGGCGCCTCACTTTTAATAACGACTTCCCCTAAAACATGTGAGTTTTCAGATAAATGCAAAATTCCAAAATCTTTGCTTTCCATAATTGTAGCAGCTTCTTTTTTATAAGTCTGATAACCGATGTAAGAAATTTTCAGAAAAACAGGAGTGCTAATCTTCTTGGTATTCATTTTAAAAAATCCGTTTTTATCGGTAATCGTATAATCGATTACCGCAGAATCTTTTACCGATGAAAGGTAAACTGTGGCTGATTCCAAAGGAACTTGTGTATTTTTGTCTAGAATTTTACCTTTTACGGTGATGGTGCTTTGAGCAAATGCAGAAAAACTTAGGAATAAAAAGACGAGTAAAGAGTATGATTTTGGCATAAAAAAAATTTCGTTGTTACTATTTTTAAATAATAACAACGAAATAAGTGATTTAGTATGGGAATAAAAATTTTCTTAATAAAACTATAACAATTTTATTTCTCCCTAATGTAAATATCTATCGGAACTCCTGAAAAATCCCAATTTTCACGGATCTTATTTTCCAAGAAACGCTTGTATGCCTCTTTTACATATTGCGGCAAATTGGCAAAAAACACGAACTGTGGAGTCGCTGTTGGCAATTGCATACAATATTTAATTTTTACGTATTTCCCTTTCAATGCAGGTGGCGGATAGCCCTCAATTACTTTCAACATATAATCGTTGAATTTAGAAGTCGGAATTCTCTGTTTTCTGTTTTCGAAAACCTGCACCGTAGTTTCCAAAGCTTTCAACAAACGTTGTTTGGTAATTGCCGAAACAAAAAGAATAGGCACATCGGTAAACGGCATCAATTCTTTTCTTATTTTTTCTTCGTAATCTCGGGTTGACATGGTATCTTTTTCGACCAAATCCCATTTATTGACTAATATGACAACTCCTTTTCTGTTTTTTTCGGCCAACCAAAATATACTTTGATCCTGACCTTCAAAACCACGGGTGGCATCAATAATCAAGATACAAATGTCGGCATGCTCAATGGCTCGAACAGAACGCATCACCGAATAAAATTCCAAATCCTCTTTCACTTTGGCTTTTCGACGAATTCCGGCCGTATCCACCAGGTTGAATTCAAAACCGAAACGGTCAAACTTTGTGTCAATTGCATCACGGGTTGTACCTGCAATATCGGTAACCATGAATCGTTCTTTACCAATCAAAGCATTAATAAAACTGGATTTCCCGGCGTTAGGACGTCCTACAACTGCAAAACGCGGTAGGGCAATTTCTTCTTGGGTTGGTTCCGGTTTTGTTGGAAAAGCATCAATTACGGCATCCAATAAATCCCCGGTTCCACTTCCTGAAATGCTGGCAAAAGTAAAATATTCGCCCAATCCTAAATTATAAAACTCGATAGCGTCTTTTTCGCGCATCGCATTATCTACTTTGTTTACCGCCAATAAAACGGGCTTGGTCACTTTACGCAACAATCTCGCAACGGCATCATCCATGGGTGTAATACCTTCTTCGACATCTACTACAAAAATGATGACATCCGCTTCGTCAATGGCTAATTCGACTTGTTTACGGATTTCCCCTTCAAAAACATCGTCGGAACCGCGTACATACCCACCAGTATCAATCACAGAAAATTCCTTTCCGTTCCATTCGCTTTTTCCGTAGTTTCTATCACGGGTAACTCCCGAAACAGAATCTACTATCGCTTCTCTTCTTTGTATCAACCGATTAAAAAGGGTCGATTTCCCTACATTAGGCCTTCCAACAATGGCAACAATATTACTCATAATCCTTTTTCTAACTATTTACTTTGTCTGTTAATCTACCCTGCAGACTCGGGTTGCAAAGGTAGTGTTTAATAGTGTAATATCCATTATTTTACTATATTAGCTATATCTTAAAATAATTATTCACAAAATTAAGTTATTATGGATGCAACTCATGAAATCCGGCTGCGATTGCGTTTCTACAAAGACATTGACGAAACCATTGCTACGGTGCAGCAAAAATTTAAAGAATACGCCCAAAAAAAATCTCCGGATTTTAAAATAAAAGTCTGTGAGGATCACATTTGGTTTTATATAATTGGATTGAAAAAACAATATTGGTCTCCTCACTTGCATTTGCATTTGGAACCAAAAGGCGAAAAGGAAACACACATCCGCGGTTTATTTGGCCCTGACCCAACGCTATGGACATTTTTTATGTTTCTGCATTTTATCGTAGCGGGGATTTTTACCATTTTTGGAATGATTGCATATTCTAATTATATGCTAAAACAATCGTATATGACGGATTTGGCAGTAATGGCTTTAATGGTTTTCGTTTGGTTTTTGCTCTATTTTATTGCCAGACAAATCCGATTTCAAGGCAATGGGCAAATGGAAGAATTAGAAAAGTTATTCTTGGATATTGTAAAAAAGTAAAACCATAATCAGACCCAATAATTTAAGCCCTTCCTATGCCTTTTTACATTTCATTGACAGTAATAATTGAGCTAGTAAAAACCCGAAAAATCACCTAATTTATACTTTTTTTTAGATAAATAAGCCCTTTAAAACTACGAGTAAAATAGCACCCCTTTTTTGCAATTGAATACAATACTCTCCTTTCATTGCCCAAAAACAACAAACCTGCCCGATTAAATTGGATAGGTTTTTTTAGTTTATTACCTTTTTTCATTGCAATTGTTTTTTGCGATGACGAATGTATTTCTAAATCAACAACAAACGAAGGTGTTTTTTTTACCAAAAAAGACTTATTCACATTCTCTAAACTACACTTTTTTAAACTTTAACGAGATTTTACAGCACTTCAACGAAAACATTTATCTAGATCTCCTTAATGCGCTACTTTTGAAGTAGATAAAAAAACAACTAGAATAAACCACATTAATAATTGTCTTTCAAATTATTAAATCATTGACAAAAAGATTCAAACCAAAAAAAAATTGTCTTACTTAAAAATCAATATAAAAATGGAAAAAAGATATCACAATTCGAATTCGATGGCCAAAATGCTTTTCCTTGTTAGCTTATTTGGTTTGAATACAACTTTTGGACGAACCAAAACCACCTATGAATCAACCAATAGAGATAGGAATGCGGAAGCCAAATTCAGTCCAATTGACGATCTCATTAAACCTGTCAATTCAGCGTTAAAGTTACTACCTGTAAATGAAACCTGCGCAAATAAAACTAAGTCGTCATCCCGAAATTCCAATGCAGCACTTTCAAGCATCAGTCTCTACAAGTTAAGCTTAACGGGCAGCAATGGCGTTTATAGCCAATTAGCAGTAGGATATTCTGCCGATTTTACTTTAGGGGTAGACAGAGGGATTGACGGTTCTAACATAAACAACACCAATTATTTTTGCAGTACCATCATAGAAAGCGCATATTCTATACAGGGGCGGCCAGAATTCACCCCCACCGATATTGTTTCCTTACAATATAAAATAGGCAACGCCAGTACCTATTCCATTTGCATTGACTCATTCGACGGCATATTTAAAACTCAAAGTATCTACATCAAAGATAATTTAACCAATACAATTCATGATTTAAAATCCGGCCCCTATTCATTTTCTTCCGAAGCAGGAAATTTCGCCAGCCGTTTTGAAATCGTGTACCAAAATTTATTGGCTGCACATCAGCCTACATTCAATGAAAAAAGCGTAGTGACTTATAAACAATACCAGGATGTAATGATTACTTCCGGACAAGTAATGCTTTCAAGTGTAAAAATATTTGATAGCTCAGGTCGACTTTTGGTCTCTAAAAACAATATCAATGCTACGCAAACTAAATTATTTACAGGATCAAACCCCGAAGTTTTAATCGTGCAAATCACTTCAACCGAAAACGACATTATTACTAAAAAAATGGCCAATTAAATAGTTCTTTATAAACTGTCTGTGCCCTTTTCTTTGGAAAGTTTTAAACTAATTTAAGATAGCTTTTTATAAATCAATATTCTGTTCTTGTTACCAAAATGGGAAATGATTTTTTGGCTAATTCAAAAATCAAAACGTTATTACAATTATAAATATCCATACGATAAAAAAACCTACTCAAGCAATTGAATAGGTTTTTCTATTTTATAAAAGTCATGCCATTCGGATTAACGTTATACATGCTAAAGAGTTGTGTTTTTAAATATTAAAATTATAAACTAAAAAACTACTGATTATACCCAAATCGTTTCAGCATATTCGCATTGCTTCTCCAGTTTTTATTCACTTTCACGTACAATTCAATGTGAATTTGTTTCCCAAAAAACTTCTCTAAATCGGCACGGGACTCCATACCCACTTTCTTCAAGGCGGCTCCTTTGTGACCGATGATAATTCCTTTTTGGGTTTCGCGTTCCACCATGATAAGGGAACGGATTCGGATGATGTTTTCGTCCTCAAAGAATTCTTCGGTCACGATTTCCACCGCATAAGGAATTTCCTTGCTGTAATTCAACAGGATTTTCTCCCGAATGGTTTCGTTTACGAAGAAACGTTCCGGTTTGTCGGTCAATTGATCTTTTGGATAATAGGCTGGAGATTCCGGCAACAAGGACAAAATTCTGGAGAAAACTTCCGGAACATTAAAATTCTTTAATGCCGATATCGGGAAGATTTCCGCATTTGGCACTTTTGCAGTCCAAAAAGCCACTTGTTCCTCCAGCTGTTCTTGGTTTGAGTTGTCGATTTTGTTCAACAACAACAAAACCGGGATGGTGGCGTGAATGATTTTATTGAAAAAAGCTTCGTCTTTCAATTCCTGTTCACCAATTTCGACCATGTAAATTAAAACATCCGCATCCTCGAAAGCCGATTTCACGAAATTCATCATCGAAGCCTGCATTTCATAGGCGGGCTTGATGATTCCTGGCGTATCGGACAAAATCAACTGAAAATCTTCTCCGTTTACAATCCCGAGGATTCTATGACGCGTGGTTTGTGCTTTAGAAGTGATGATAGACAATCGCTCCCCAACAAACGCATTCATTAATGTTGATTTCCCTACGTTTGGGTTTCCGATGATGTTGACGAATCCTGCTTTATGTGCCATGATATCTTAAATTATAGTAATAATAAAAAAGCCACTCATTGCTGAATGGCTTTGATTTGTAGTCCGCCGAAGCAGAGACTCGAACCTTTGTCCGCCGAGGCGGATATGAGCCCTCCGATTTTTATTGTAAATTTGAAATGAAATTTTTAATAAAATTTCTTCCGATTCCAGTTTTAAGAAATTTCTCTCTCGATAAAGCTTCCGATTTCAGGTTAAAAAATTCAACATAAATCACTTCCCAAAGTCTAAATTTTAGCGTATATCCCTTATTTCCTAGATCATTATGAGATTTGAATCGTTCAAGAAGATTACTTGTAAAGCCAGTATAGTTTTTTTTATATTTTTTTGAATATAAAATATAAACTACAAATTCCTCCATCGCTATTTGTAAAAAAAGCCACTCTTTATGAGTGGCTCTATCTTAGTAGCGGGAACAGGACTCGAACCTGTGACCTTCGGGTTATGAGCCCGACGAGCTGCCTACTGCTCTATCCCGCGCTGTTTCGAGTGCAAATATACAACGAATATCGAGACTCGCAAGTTAAATTTATAATAAAATTTAATTTTCCGTATTTCACTGATAACGTTTTGGTTATAAATATGAAATAGCAGTTCCAATTGGTTTTCCAGTGACAACCAATCAAACTGATACAAACGATTACTCCATGTGTTTAAAATGTTTTTCATTTTTATAGACCAAACTTAGCAAACTTGGCAATACGACCAAAAGTAAAGGCATGGCAATTACAAACCCTCCAATTACGGCAATCGCCAAGGGCTGGTGCATTTCTGAACCTGTACCGATTCCGATGGCTAAAGGCATCAACGCAATTATAGCTCCCAATGCGGTCATTAATTTGGGCCGCAAACGGGTGGAAATGGAATAGATTAAGGATTGATTTACGTTTCTGGTGATTTTAAATGTTTCCCTGAATTGCAAAAAGGTAAAAATGGCGTTCTCACTAATAATCCCAACTATCATAATGATTCCTGTATAGCTTCCCACATCCAAAGCGGTTTTGGTAATGAAAAGCAAAATATAACTTCCCGAAATTCCCAACACAGAAATAAAAAGAATGACAATGGCCACTCTAAAATCCCGAAATAAGAACAAGTTAACGCCAAAAACCAACAAGGAGGAAGCGATTAAAATCATCAACAGTTCTTTGAAGGATTGCTGTTGATCTTTATAAGCTCCGGCATATTCAATATAATACCCATTCGGTAGGTGAATGTTTTTTGAAACTTCAGATTGAATATCATTCATTACACTTCCCAAATCCCGATTATTCAAACGCCCAGTGATAACGCTCATCATTTGGAGGTTTTCCCGCTCTATTTCGGCTTGCCCTTTTTGGGCAGAAATGTCAACCAAACTTGAAATAGGAATGGATTGACCGTTTGGCAAGAACAGCTTCAGTTTTTTGATGTCTTCCAAACTCCTTTTTTCAGAATTTTTATAAATCAACCGAATTGGCGTAACCCGTTCGCTTTCTAACAAACCGCCAATGACGTTGCCTTCAAGAGCCGTTTGCATCTGAAACTGTAAATCGGCTGGCGTTATTCCGTATTGCGCCAACTGTCGGTAATTAGGAACAATATTTATTGATGGGCCAGCCAAAACCTTTCCATCAAAAACATCTGCCGTTCCTTTTACTTTCTCTACAATTTCAGTAATTTTTTTGGCTATTTTTTGTAATTCTTTTTGGTTATTCCCATATACTTTTACTTCAATTGGAGAAACCGAACTCATTAAATCGCCCAACATATCGCCTATCACTTGTCCAAAATCAATGCGTAAGGCAGGTTGCGACGCTTCCACTTTTCGGCGGATTTCATCTATAACCTCAGTAGTTGTTTTGTTTCTTTGTTTTTTTAACTGAATTAAATAATCCCCCCGATTGGGTTCGGTGATAAAAAAACCCATCTGTGTTCCGGTTCGTCGGCTGTAGGCTTCAACTTCGGGAATTTTTATGATTATTTTTTCGACTTCTTTTAGTATCCTGTCCGTTTCCTCCAATGACGTTCCCGGCGGAGATTGATAATCAAAAACAATGCTCCCTTCATCCATTTCCGGTAAAAATCCCGTTTCCAAATTTGGAAGTATGATAAAAATAGACGCCATCAAAACCACACAAAACGAAAGGCTTATGATGGGTCTTTCCATAAAATAAGCCACCCAATTTTGACTTTTCACATTGTGGATTTCCTTTTCGCTTTTAGCTTCCACAACGGCATTTCCTTTTTTTGAAAGCAATAAATAGATTACCGGAAGCAACAGCCAGGTTACAAAAAACGAGCACACCAAGGTAATAATCATGGTGTCGGTTAGAACTTTAAAATAGGAACCTGCGACGCCGCTCATGAGTACAAACGGAATAAAAATCACTATGGTGCTTATTGACGAACCCAACATTGCCGGAAACAAATACTGAATGGCTTTTTGCAAAAGCGAAACCGTTGGCTCCTCCGGATGCTCCTCGTGCGTTCTGTGAATTTGCTCCACAACCACAATGGCATCGTCAATTATCAGTCCCAAGGCGGCAGCGATGGCTCCCAATGTCATGATGTTGAATGTTTGCCCCGTAAAATACAAAACCAACAGCGTCAGACCCAAAGTAACCGGAATTGTTATCAAAATGGTTATGCTGGCCTTAGCCGATTTCAGAAACAAAACAGCGACTATGATGGCCAACAATAATCCGATAAGCAAACTGTCCGTAACGCCTTTGACGGCATCGTTTACAAAACTTGCCTGTTGGTAAAACGGGGTTATTTTAACGTCCTTTGGAAGTATTTTTTTGAGCAATTCCAACTTATCCTGCATGGCATCCGAAATCGAAATCAGGTTGGAATTGGGTTGTTTCAAAACGGCGATTAGAATGCTTTCTTTCCCGTTGGCATTGACTTTTATATATTCCTTGGCTTCTCGGATTTCAACGGAAGCAATGTCTTTTAGGGTAACAATTCCCTTGCCGTTGTTGCGAATGACCAGATTTTCCAATTCGTCTTTTTTATCGACTTGCGCATCGGTAATCGTAAGATACAAATAGCGATAATCCGACAAATACCCATTCGATTTTATGAAATTGGTTTCGTTCATCACTTGGGTAATCGAAGCCGGAGTGATGCCTAGCGCACTCATTTTACTGAAATCGAGCGACAGCCAATATTCTTTTTCTTTTCCACCAATAATCCTGATTTCGCTCACGCCGTCAATTTGGGAAAGAAACGGTTTGATGGTAAAATTGGCGATTTTTTTAAGCTCTATTGCTGATTTTCCTTTGCTTTCGATAGCGTAACCAATCACCGGAAGAATAGAAGGGTTCATTTTTTCGACCGAAATTTGGATGTCTGGCGGAAGATTATTCCTGATTTGATCGATTTTTGATTCAATTCTTGCTTTACCCAAATCCAGGTCGGAATTCCATTCCATAAAAGCCGAAATTTCACAGCTACCCCGACTTGTGGTACTACGAACCGTCTTTAAATCTTGAACTTTTTTGATGGCGTTCTCCAGTGGTTTTGTCACCGTTACCATCATTTTGTCGATGGGCTGCTGACCCGCATCGGCAATGATTTTTATTTTGGGAAACGTGATTTCAGGAAACAAACTGGTTTGCATTTTAGAATACGCAAAAATGCCTCCCAAAACAATTAGAAAGATGATGGAACTTAATCCGTTTTTATGTCTGACAAAAAAGTTTTTCATTAGTAATTTTTTATCACTTTAACCTTAATCGTATCGGCAACTCCATAATTCCCCGTGATAAGAATCCTGTCTTCCCGACTTAAAACCGGCGATAAAATTTCGACCTTATCTTCTGTTTCAATTCCTTTTTGTATTGGAATTTTTATGGCCGTGTTGGCATCAATCATCTTCATGATCCAAAAATCGGTTTCTGTTTCGTTGCTTAAAACGGCGGCTTTCGGCAAAGAAATGGAATTCGTATTTGAAGTTTTGTTGATGCGGACTTTAACAATCAAATTTTCAGGAATATCTTCTTTGCCGTTGACTTTCAGAATCACGTTTTGGGTTTGGGAAGTAGCGTCAACCGTGGGCATGTACTCCTTCACTTTAACTTTTATGGCTTTTCCATCAGGCAAAAAAGCATCAAATGTGGCTCCGACAGAAACATATTTTTTCAGTTCATACGGCAAACTCAAGACTATCGCAAAACTATTGGCATCATTAACTATCGCCAATTGATCGCCATCCTGAACGTAATCGCCCTGTTGCACGTTTATGAAATTCACAAAACCGTTTGAAGTGGCCTTCACCTTTATGTCATCTCCAAAATTCAAACTTGGATCAATTTTGTTGATGGTGTTTCCCAAAACTTTTGATTCGCGGGTTTTTAGTGTAAACAGGACTTTCCCCGAATTCACAAAGTCGTTTGAAGCCACGTTTACCGAACTCAGATAACCCGTTGCATTGGCCTTGATGATGGTTTTTACCAAATAGGTTGCCGTTGCGTTTAACTCGGTATAACTCCGGATTCCAGTAGTATCTATTGAGGTCAAGGTTACCGGAACACTGACGTCTATTGCGGTTTCTGTTTCCGTCTTGCCTTTGCAGGAGAAAAAAAGTGGGATTGCTACAATAAATAAAATTAGTTTTTTCATATATGTAAAATTTATTTGTCAGCGGTCATATATGGTATCTCCCATTTTGGTGTTTGCTTACGCAAACTTGTATTTAGTGTCGATTTCATTGAATTATTCATTAAAACTCCAATAGTTGATTTCGTTTATAATTTGAAGTTTGTTGCTGTTATTTTGAGAAATGGCGTTTTGAATGCTGATCAAATTCCCAACCGCAATCACATATTCCGTGATTTGAGCGTCGCCAGTAACCAACAGTTTTTTGTTGGCTTCAATCAGGGCTTCCGTGACAACGAGCTGGGATTGCAATTGAATTTCTACCACAGCGGCTTGGTTCAATTTCTGGCGTAACAGCTGTAATTGCTGCTGGTATTGCCTGTTGAAATTGTTTTTGTAAGCCAAATTCGTCGCCAAAGCCATTTCATTTTTTTTGTGTTGCAACGTTCTTTGATTGCCATCATAAATGGGAACGGAAACGCCCAAGCCAAAACTGAATCCGAAGTTTTTGTATGGCAAATAGGCGAAACTTGACATATATCCCGCATCGCCAAGCAAAGAAATTGCAGGCTTATAGGCATTGTCAATCAATTTATTTTGATTTTTTATTTTCAAACTATCGACTTCAAATTGTTTCAGGAAAATGATTTTATCCAAATTGCGGCTGTTTTTCAAAACGATTTCAGGCTTTTTCAGATTTACAAAAGTCGTGTCGGTTTCCCCGGACAAATAATTAAGGAAAGTCAAATCGTTCTGATATTGCTGTTTCAGTTGCAGGACAAGCAGTTCTTGCTGTTTTACGGAAGCATTAAAAATGAGATAGTCCGTTTGTTTATAAACCGAGTTTTGGGTCAGTTTCCTTAAAATTGCCGCCTCCTTTTTTAGAAGCAAATCAATATTTTGATTGTAAATGATTTGTTCCGCGCTTGCCGATGCCGTAATATATTGGGCAATTATGGTCCTGTTCAAATCTTTTTGGGCTATTTTCTTGTTCAAAACCAAGGCGTCCTTTATCAGCTTGAAAGTTTCCGATTGGGATTTGTTTTGGTTTTTACCCAGAATTCTTTGGTTTATCCCAACCAATCCCGAAACGGTTTGACCGTTACTGATTGCAGTATCGTAACCGAATTCGTTAATGACCGGAGCATAATTGGCATATAAATTACCCGAAATTTGCGGTTTTCGAGTGGCTCTGTAAATCAAGCTATCAAATGAAGCCGAATTGATTTGGTTTTTTAAATCCGTGATTAATGGCGAATTCTTTTGCGCTTTCTCAAGGAAATAATTCAAATCCTTCTCTTGCGAAAAGGATTTAATGAAACACAAAAAAACGATAATCAAGAGCTTTAATTTCATCCGATAAATTTATACAAAAGATTTTATTAACCTCAGTTCGATTGTTAATTTTCTACCATATAGAAACATAGAAAATAAGAGTTCCATGGAAAATAAATTTTTAAAACATAGCTATTGCTGTCTTAAATAAAGCGAAGCTTCTTTTAAAGTTTCAAAATTCTATGATTCTATGTGGTAAAAAATAGAATTCAACAATAATTGAACTCCTATATTACTGTTTCTAATTTAAACGCTATTATTCGATCCCACTTTCAATCACCAAAACTACGAAAGAATTAGGTAAAATAGCGGGTCTTGGTTTTGGATTTTCAGTTGTGGGTTCTGGCTTTGCGCCAAATTCTGCCGTGGGCAAATACAACTGATTTGTGGTTTTGTTCAACGCAATTGTTCTCGCCCCTTTTTGGGTTTTAATGGTTTCCAATACCGAAAAAGTGGATGCGTTTTCTTCCTTGACAACGGTAATTGTTCCTTCTCCATTAGAACTAAAAATCAATTTCCTTTTTGCGTCAAAAGCTACGCCGTCACAGCCACTACCAATGGGTAAAGTTTTGATTATTTTGCCATTTCCGGCATCCAGGATTACCATCAGATTATTGCTGCACACAGAAAATAACCTATTGGTTTCCATGTCCAAGGCAAGCCCCGATGGTTCGTCTCCCGGAGCAATGCTCCAGGTATTCACAACCTCAAGCGTTGATGCGTTTATGGTTTTGATTTCGTTTTTATCTTCAATATTCACATAAATAAGTCCTTTTTTGTTGGTCACAGAAAACTCGGGTTTTCCGCCAAGAACAATCGTTTTTATTATCTTGTTTGAGTTGGCATCCAGAACCGTTGCGTCATTACTTTTGGCATTATAGGCAAATACCTTATGGGAAAATTGATCATACAAAATGGCGTCGGGTTTTACACCTTCAATTTTAACCTTTTCAATCAGCTCAAAAGTGTTCAAATTGATTATTGAAATCGAATTTTCCTTCCCGTTTGATATAAATGCTTTGTTCAAATCGTTGGCAATTGCAATTCCGTGAACGCCTTTAGTGTCAGGAATTGTTGCAATGGTTTTATCCGTTTTTAAATCGACCACATTAACCACGCTTCCGTGTGAAACGAATAAATGTTGTGCTTCTTCATCAACAGAGAGATAGTCCCATCCTTCATCACCGGTAATATTTATCTTTTTGGATAATTTATAAGTTTGACCGTAACCATTTGGAATACAAAAAGTAAGAAGCAGTAAAAAGAATATTTTTTTCATGACAATAATTTTTATGTTGTTTTTAGAATTTAAGTAATCATTTAATGTTACTATTTACATTAAATATAAAATAGCACATCCCCGAATAAATCACGGGGATGTGCCTAAAATTTAATCTTTCGATTCTCTGATGAATTTACCATTCGGGTCGAATAATAAATCTTTCCCTTTAACTTCTACCTCAAAGATTACTCCTTCTTTAGTGCTGTTAATTTTTGCCGATCCTTTTACTTTTTGTCCTACATAATGTTTGGCAACATACTCTAAAACACCGTTTGGCAATTGACTTTTAGCTATGGCAACTTCGGTTTCTAGGATATTCCCTTTTACATCGAATAAAACGGAGTTGTCAATTTTATCAACTTCAAAACCGGCCTCATAATCCTTATTTTCTTTATCCCATTTTGCTTTTTTTACATTAGGATATTTTTGGCTAAAAGCGGTTAATACTTCTTTTGGAATTCCGTTTTGTGCGAAACTCGTGGCTATAGTAAATAGAAATACCATAGCAATAAAAATTGATTTGTTCATTTTTTTACTTGTTTAAATTTTATTTAATAGAATTGATTGACCAATAAAATGGCATAAATTATTTTAAATCAAGCTAAAATTGGAGGTTTTAATATGGAGGAAATATAGGTACTGCAAAAAAGAGGAGCATGATAACCACTTTCTTTTTTTATTGAAAAAATCAGATTTGTATTTTTAAATTCAATTTTTTCTGCTTTGCAATTTACCTGAACAATGGAATGATTGTGATACGTATATTTGTGTGGTTTTTGTTCATCACCCTTATCATGTTTGTCAAAAATGGCATCCATATCTACCAAATGATCGGTGATAAAGTCAACAAAAGTCATGTCTTTGTCCTCATTTTCTTTGCAATTTCTATACATATCCGGAATATCTTTCAATACAGAAAAATCACCCATTGGAAGAAAAAATATCCCCAATAAAAAGTAGAGTAACAGTACGATTGAAGCAGATTTTCTCAATTTTTTAAACGTATAGTTTCGAAAATAATTTAACCAACAGGTTGATTCGCAAGCTAAAGTAATACATTCAGCTAAAAAATGCTTTATAAAGATTTCATTTTTAGTAAAATTTAACTTTCATATGTGTAAATTTTATTTTTCAGCGGTCACATATGTTATCGCCTTTTACTCATAGGTGTTTGCTTGCGCAAACTTGTTGTTAATGGCGATTTCATAAAAATAGTAAATCTCAATATTTATAAAAACTTAAACAAAATGGAACAGTCAACTTTACTTTACCTTTTTCTGAATTCAGATTAATACAACAGCGTTTTTGTTCCATACGTTTACCCAAATCCAACAGTATTATGTATTTTAGATTTTCGTTCATAGGATTTCAGGGTTTCAAGCACCATGAATACTGCTCTAAACGTCAAATTTGACGTTTTTGAATCCTATCTGGGTTCGGAACTCTGATTGGTTTTAAATAAGCCCCGTTTTGCTTATAAAAACAAAAACTACAACTTTTTACTGTTGTAGTTTTTGTTTGTTAATCATACTGACCCGTCCCAAAACAATGCCATCGTTAATAATGGTATTGTTCTCATATTGTTTCATTTATTATGTTTTCAATAATATCAACAATGTGATTTGCTGACAATTTATTTAACGGTTCCTGTAAAGTTTTAGTAGACGTTATGCAATTAGTTACTTTTATTCGTCTAACTTTTTTTTCCTTGCATTTTTGCTCTAAGTAAGTATCAACGTTATTTCTAATTCTGCTTGCAGCGATAATAATATCACATTCATTAAAAAGCATGTCAAGATGCAGTTTTAATTCTTTTCTGAGGATGTCTCCCATGCTTGAAAAACCTATTTTAACTCCATCTTTCAACGTAATAAAGCTGTATATATCTCCTTTGTCAAAAGTATTAGAATCACCAATGATGCTGTTTGCATGTTTAGTCTTAATCTCTCGATAAACATTTTTAATAGTAGACGATTTTCCGCTATTATGCTTACCCCATACTTGTATTAGTGTTTTTTGTATTACTTTGTTTTCTGTAGCCATTGCTTTATTTTATTATTTGATAATTTCCTTTGTTTTCTGTGTTTCTATGAACGTTTATATTGGAATAAACAAAAAACTCCAACATTTTTGTAAATAGTTGGTACCACATATTTTTAATTTTTTACTGTTTTAAATGTTTTAATTCCTTTGTCTGTGAATAGTTTTAATAGATAAGTTCCCTGCACTAAATGTGAAATATTGATACTATGTTTGTCTGATTTTGCAATTTCAGAAAGGATTAATCTTCCTTGAATGTCGTACAATTCCGCTTTTTGGAGTTGCGCTTCATTGGTTTCGATGTTTAAAATGTTTTCGGTTGGGTTTGGATACACTTTTATAGTAACTAAATCATTATTAAATGTATTGATAGCTAAAGAAGTGGGACAATTGATGCTTGTTGGTATAAAAGTATAAGAAGCTGTACCGTTACCTAACTGACCATAGCTATTATCACCCCATGCCCATAACGTACCATCAGTTTTTAGGGCTACTCTATGATATTGTCCTGTAATTTGCGCCCAATTAGTGGCTGTACTTATTAAGGTCGGAGTACCATCGCCTAACTGACCACCGCTATAAACCCCGCATTCCCATAGTGTGCCATCGGTTTTTAGAGCTATGGTCTGAGAATAACCAGCTACAATTTTTGCCCAATTGGTGGCTGTACCTATTTGAGTTGGGATAGTTCTATTGGTAGTAGTGCCATCGCCTAACTGACCATTGCTATTATTACCCCATGCCCATAGCGTGCCATCGGTTTTCAGGGCTACTGTATGAGATTGTCCAGCTGAAATTTGCGCCCAATCAGTAGCTGTACCTATTTGGGATGGGGTAGTTCTTTTGGTGGTAGTGCCGTCGCCTAACTGACCATAGGTATTATAACCCCACGCCCAAAGTGTGCCATCGGTTTTTAGGGCTACGGTGTAATCTGCGCCAGCTGAAATTTGTGCCCAATTGGTAGCTGTTGTTATTAGAGTCGGTGTAGTTCTTTTGGTGGTAGTGCCGTCGCCTAACTGACGACCACTATTATCACCCCACGCCCATAGTGTGCCATCTTTTTTTAGGGCTACTGTATGAGATTGTCCAGCTGAAATTTGTGCCCAGTTGGTGGCTGTTGTTATTAGAGTCGGTGTTGTTCTATTGGCAATAGTACCATCGCCTAACTGACTATAGTAGTTATACCCCCACGCCCATAGCGTTCCATCTGTTTTTAGGGCTACTGTATGAGATTGTCCAGCTGAAATTTGTGCCCAATTGGTGGCTGTTGTTATTAGAGTTGGCGTTGTTCTAATGGTAGAAGTGCCATCTCCTAACTGACCATAACCATTACTCCCCCACGCCCATAACGTGCCATCGGTTTTCAGGGCTACTGTATGAGATTGTCCAGCTGTAATTTTTGCCCAATTAGTGGCTGTACTCATTAAGGTAGGGGCAGTTATGGCGATAGTAGTACCATTGCCTAACTGACCATAATAATTATCTCCCCAGCTGAATAACTCTCCATCAATTTTTAGGGCTACTGTATGAGATTGTCCAGCTGTAATTTTTGTCCAATTGGTAGCTGTGTCTATTTGGGCCGGAGTGGTTCTGTTAATATTCGTACCATCACCTAACTGACCATAGTTATTATTACCCCACGCCCATAGTGTGCCATCGGTTTTCAGGGCTAAGGCGTAATATCCGCCAACTGAAATTTTCGACCAATTGGTGGCTGTACCTATTTGAGTTGGGATAGTTCTATTGGTAGTAGTGCCATCGCCTAACTGACCATTGCCATTAGCCCCCCATGCCCATAGTGTGCCATCTTTTTTTAGAGCTCCCGTGTGGTAACCAACTGAAATTTGCGCCCAATTGGTGTTTGTACCTATTTGGGTTGGAGTAGTTCTACTTATAGTTGTGCCATCGCCTAACTGACCATCGTAATTTTGTCCCCACGCCCATAGTGTGCCATCGGTTTTTAGGGCTACTGTATGAGATGGTCCAGCTGAAATTTGCGCCCAATTGGTGGCAGTTGTTATTAGAGTCGGCGTTGTTCTAATGGTAGAAGTGCCATCGCCTAACTGACCATCGTAATTAGTTCCCCATGCCCATAGTGTGCCATCGGTTTTTATGGCTACAGTATAACAAATTCCAGCTGCAATTTGTGACCAATTGGTATCTGTGCCTATTTGGATTGGGGTAGTTTTATCGGCAGTAGTGCCATCTCCTAACTGACCAAAATAATTTTGTCCCCACGCCCATAGCGTGCCATCAGTTTTCAGGGCTACTGTGTGCACTAAACCAGCTGCAATTTTTGCCCAATTATTGTCTGTGCCTATTTGAGTTGGGGTAGTTCTATTGGTAGTAGTACCATCGCCCAACTGACCAGAGTAATTACCTTCATTACTTCCCCACGCCCATAGTGTGCCATCGGTTTTTATGGCTACTGTGTGGCGAGAATTGCCAGCTGAAATTTCCGACCAGCATTGAGCAAATGAAAAACTGCTAATAAAAAGCAGAAAAAAAAGGGTGGGAATTGTTTTCATTTTTAGACTTTTAAAGTTTCTCAAAAGAAAGCTAATTTTAACACTTTGTTAATATTTTTAAGTTGTATTAGCGTTCGATTAAGGAAAAAATACTACTTTTGAGGATATTTAAAACTTATAACCAATGGAAATCAAGGACATATCATCAAACATAAAAAAATTTAGGGAACTTAAAAATTTAACGCGTGAGCATCTTGCAGGCGAACTAGATATGAGCGTTAGCGGCTATAGCAAGATAGAACGGGGCGAAATTGATTTGACCGTTTCTAAACTTCAAAAAATAGCGGATGTATTAGATGTTTCGGTTTCAGAAATATTAAATTTTGATGCCACAACTATTTTTAATATTTCTAATAATCACCAAGTTCAAAATTTAGGAAATAAGGAAAATCACAACATTAATAATTCAAATGAGGTTGACGATTACACCAAGAAATATATTTTGATGTTAGAAAATGAAATTGAGAGATTAAAGGTGAAAGTGGCTTAATTTCATCATTACCAACGGGAACGTATCTCGTGAAAGTAACCTCAAACAACAGGATAGAAACGTTTAAAATTGTAAAAGAATAATTTTAGTTCCTAAAAAAAAGTACTTTTGACAATCTAACCAATTAAACAAGACATTATGGAATTCAATTTTTTAGCAATTTTAGTGGCTGCGGCATCTACACTCGTAGTGGGATTTGTATGGTATCATCCTAAAGTTTTCGGAGATATCTGGATGAAAGAATCGGGCATGACCCAGGAAAAAATGAAAGGCGGAAATATGCTTTTAACGTTTGTTGTTTCCTTTATTTATGCCTTTTTAATTGCAATAATAATCCGCTTTCTGGCCGTGCATCAAACGGGCGCTTTGAGCATGGTTGGCGGCGATGCCAGCATTGCAAAACCTTCTTTCAATGCTTTCATGGCTGATTACGGCATGGCTTTCCGAACTTATAAACACGGCGCCTTACACGGATTTATAGCTGGGATATTCTTTGCGATACCCCTCATTGGGACGAATGCCTTATACGAAAGAAGAAGTTTTAAATACACCTTGGTTACAGGCGGTTTCTGGACGGCGTGCTTCACGATTATGGGCGCTATCATTTGCGGCTGGGTCTAGAAAATAAATTGAAAATGAATCCCGTCCCAATAAAACAGGACGGGATTTTTCATTTAATTTGATCAATGGCTTTGGCTAAATCAATATCTTTATCCGTAACTCCCGCCGCATCATGGGTCGTTAAACGAAGGGTTACTTTATTATAGACATTGAATATTTCCGGATGATGATTCCTCTTTTCGGACAACTCTCCCACTTTAACTATAAATTCTAAGGCTTGGGAAAAATCTTTAAATTGGAATTTTTTTTCGATACCATTGTCTTCAAAATACCAATCCTTTAAATTTTTTAATTCCGATTGCACGGTTTTTTCTTTAAATGGTGCCATGATTTCTTTTTTCATAAAGTTAGTTAATTTCCAAACCATTTGAAATTACTTTAACTTTATTGGTTAATTTTGACGAAACTCAACTTCTATTTTGAACACCTCATTTTCTTTCAAAATTTACGCTACCACAGATCAACTTCCAGCAAACTGGGATACTTTAACCGTTGGCACTGTTTTTCTTACCAAAGCCTATCTTGAGGTTTTAGAAAAATCGGCACCAAAAAACATGATTTGCAATTTTATTGGGATTTTCGAAAATGAGGAATTGGTCGGGGTTGCCCTTTCCCAGTTTTTAGATTTGAACAAACTGGAATCTTTTGGAGAACGGGACAAATGCGTCAAATCTGCCGTTAGGAATTTTGCTTTCAAGAATTTCTGTTCCCACGTTTTGGTGATTGGAAACAATATGCTCACGGGACAAAATGCTTTTTCTTTTTCCGATAAAACTGACAAAGTTGAAGCGTTGCGAACTTTAAAATTAGCATCCGAAGAATTGAAATCTATATTTAAATCGAAAAGGAAAAAGATTCACATCACGACGTTTAAAGACTTTAGTGCTGACGAGGTTGGAATTTTCGACATCCCCGAATTCAAAAACAATTACAAATTTTTCACCCAGCCCAACATGGTTTTTACCATTAATGAAAACTGGAGAACCGAACAGGATTACATTGATGCTTTGACCAAAAAATACCGAGACCAGTACAAACGGGCTCGAAAAAAGGCAGAAGGAATCGTGAAAAGGAAAATGCACCTCGATGACATTATTGCCCATGAAAACGCAATTTATGAATTGTACCATCATGTGGCCAAAAACGCTCCTTTCAACACGTTCTTTCTTCCTAAAAATCATTTCCGGGTTTTTAAGGAACTTTTAAAAGACAAATTCCTGTTCTATGGTTATTTTCAGGATGGACAGTTAATCGGTTTCAACACCCTAATCAAAAATGGTAACGTGATGGACACTTATTTTCTGGGTTATGACGAAGGCATCCAGCGGGAAAAAATGCTGTATTTGAATATGTTGTACGACATGATTGCTTTTTCTATCAACAAAGGGTTTAAAGAAATTGTATTTGCCAGAACCGCATTGGAAATAAAAAGTTCCGTTGGTGCAAAACCAGTGCAGATGTTTGGTTTTGTAGAACACAGCAATCCCGCGATTAACACTAAAATGGACAAGCTATTTTGTTATTTAGAACCAAAAACAGATTGGCAAGAACGAAATCCTTTTAAATAATCTCCATGAAATCGCTACTAACAACAAGTTTACGCAAGCAATTGAATAATCATCGAACTCCGATGAAAATAAAATATTGTGAGATAAACACCAATGAGTAAAACGGCGCTAACATATATGACCGCTAACAAATAAATTTTACATATATGAAATTTAAAGCGTTGCCACTTTTATTTGTCTGGGTAAAATTTTAATATCGAGCTGAGTTGTTGCACCAAAATATTCGCCGTCAATTTGAAGGGGTACTGGAGAAGCAATGGTAATGGTTGCGCTATCCGTAGAGATAACCTCTATATCTTCAGAATTAATCGGCATATTTCCCGAAATGATTTGGGCAAAAATCATCAAATCTAAGTTTTTCAAAATCACTAATTCAAATTTTCCATCATTCATAACCCCTGAAGGATTGATGACAACACCTGTGCCGTATTTTTTAGCATTGGCAATCACAATCATTCTTGCCACACACGCAGTTTTCTGATTATTGGCTGCTATTGTTGCAGTAAAGAGACCTTCCATATCAATTAAGGTGTTAAAGACTTGCAAGACGTAGCCCCATTTCCCACGAACCGAACTTTTCTCATAGTTTTTAATCAATTCTGCATTTAGTCCTATGTCGCTTAGGTGCAAACACCTTTCCCCGTTAATGGTAATGATATCAATTTCGGCATAAGAATCTCCAAAAGCAATAGCCATATTTTCTTCGAGTGTCACAACCAAATCGAGATCCATAGCCAGTCCATTGGCCGAACCGGCTGGTAGGATTCCAAGGATGACATCCTTATTTTCAACAGCCTCGGCAACCATTTTTATGGTTCCATCGCCCCCCGCAATGATGATTCGCTCAAATTTATGCTTATTATAAAGTGTTTTTATTTTAGAAATGTCATCTTCACCAGTAGTGCTAAAGACCATAATGCTCTTATTTCTCTTAGCTGAAAAAAGAAGAGCTGCATCAATAAATTCCGATTTATCGATGGCTCCAGAAATGGGATTAATAACAAGTAGAATATTCTTTCTCATAATTTAACGCCATTATTGATTAAAAACAATTAATTTTAACTTACATCAAAAGTATCAAAAATAATGAGGCCTATTTTAAAATTATACCGCGGATATGCAAATGAACAGGAATTAATTGTGATGGGGCATGTGTTTAAACCAACAAGGAAGAAAGATTATGATTTTCAGAAAAAAAGCTTCAAAAATGCGACCTCAGTAATCAATATGTTCCGAATTAAAACGCAATCCAATGCTGATGTATATTTGGAGCATAACGACGTAAAAATCCATACCAAAACCCTGAAAGACGGCTATTTTAAATTTTGTGTTCCTTTAGATCAATTTACTTCCTATGGCTGGATTGACTATAAGGTGAGTATTGTTCATAAAAATGAGTCATTCGTAACGAAAGAGAGTTATGTACGTCCTAACAAGGGGAATCTAGGAATCATATCAGATATTGACGATACTTTTTTAGTTTCCCATTCACTGAACCCTTTCAAGAAATTATATATTTTATTATTCCGAAATGTGAATAAAAGAAAGGTTTTTGAAGATGTAGTGCCACATTATCAAGCCCTAAGTTCAGCCGGAAGAAATTGTAATGAAGGAGAAAATGCCTTTTTTTATGTTTCCAGCAGCGAGTGGAATTTGTATCGATTCATCATTAAATTCACTGAAATTCATCAGTTGCCCAAGGCTGTTTTATTGTTGAAAGACATTAAAACCAGCCTGACCGATTTCTTCTTGACAGGAAGAGGCAATCACAATCATAAATTCGAAAAAATAAAACATGTCTTAGAATTTTATCCAAATTTACAGTACGTATTGTTAGGGGATGATTCTCAAGACGACCCTATATTGTATGAAGCCATTTGTAAAATATTCCCTGTGACAGTAAAAGCCGTTTACATTAGGCAAACCGGGAAATTCAAAAAAGGAAAAACTGAAATCGTATTAAAAAATTTAGAGACCTTAAATGTTGCCGTTTGTTATTTTAAACATAGTAGCGAGGCCATTGCACATTCTAAATCGATTGGGATTATATAATTTTCATCAACTTAACCTAACTCATTAGGCATTATCTATTTCCTCTTGAACCACTTCCCAATCCAGAAGCAATTGGTCCAATTCTGATTTCTTCTTGTTGTAAGCCATAAAAAACTTGGCATCTTCTACATGTTTGTCATAATTGGATGCTAAGGCTTTATCATCTTGTTGAATGTCTCGTTCTAATTGCTTAATCTGACTTTCAATTTTGCTCAAACGATTCTGCAAAGCTTTTCCTTTTTTTTGTTCTTCGTAGGAAACTTTGGAAGTTGCCGTTGGTGTTTCTTTCTTGGCAATATCTTTTTTCTCTACCTCGCGCATGTTTTCAAGATTGCGTTGCTCCAGAAAATAATTGATGTCGCCTAAATATTCTTTTATTTTTTGGTCTTTGAATTCATAAACTAAATTTGACATTCCCTGAAGAAAATCCCTATCGTGAGAAACTAAAAGCAAGGTTCCTTCAAATTTTTGCAAAGCAGCTTTCAACACATTCTTCGATTTAATGTCCAAGTGATTCGTTGGCTCATCCATCAACAAAACATTGATGGGTTGCAACAACAATTTACATAGCGCCAAACGGTTTCTTTCTCCTCCGGAAAGGACTTTTACCTTTTTCTCTACATCATCACCACGAAACAGAAATGAACCTAACATGTCACGCACTTTCGACCGATTCGTATCGGTTGCGGCATCTTCCATAGTTCGAAGCAAAGTAATTTCGCCATCCAGATATTCTGCCTGATTTTGGGCAAAATACCCTACCTGCACATTATGGCCTAACTTTATATTTCCCTGATATTCAAACTCGTTAACTATCGCTTTGATAAATGTCGATTTCCCTTGACCATTTTGCCCAACAAAAGCAATTTTGCTTCCGCGTTCTACTAGTAAATTAATGTCTTTTAAAATGGTTTTATCACCATATTTCTTCGTTACATTTTCGGCCTCAACCACTACCCTACCGGGAACTTTAGAAACGGGAAACGAAATATTCATTACTGAATTATCATCTTCATCCACTTCAATCCGTTCTACTTTATCGAGTTTCTTGATCAGCGATTGCGCCATTGAAGCTTTAGACGCTTTGGCACGGAATTTTTCGATTAATTTCTCGGTTTCTTCAATTTTCTTGGCTTGATTTTTTTGGGTTGCCAATTGCTTTTCGCGAATTTCATGACGCAACTCCAAATATTGAGAGTATGGCTTATTGAAATCGTATGCTTTTCCAAGAGAAATTTCAATGGTTCTATTGGTTACGTTATCCAAAAACATTTTATCGTGAGATACAATCACCACAACTCCCGGATAATTGCGCAGGAAACTTTCGAGCCAAATGATACTTTCTATATCCAAGTGATTGGTAGGCTCATCCAGAAGCAAGATATCATTATTTTGCAGCAATAATTTAGCCAACTCAATGCGCATACGCCAACCACCAGAAAAAGTTTCGGTTAAATTGTCAAATACTTCTCTTTTAAAACCCAAACCAAGTAAAATTTTCTCAGTATCTCCTACATAATTATAACCGCCTAATAAGTCAAAACGATGCGTCAAGTCAGACAAGTCTTCAATGATTAGAGAATATTCTTCACTTTCATAATCCGTACGTGTTACCAATTGATGGTTCACTTCTTCGAGTTTTTTTTCAACTTCTTGAATTTCAATAAATGCTTGATATGCTTCTTCAAGGACGGTTCTGCCCTCCTCAAAATCAATATCTTGACGGAGAAAACCAATCTGAACCTCCTTAGCTGTAGAAATACTTCCGGAATCCGGAGCAAAATCTTTAGCTAAAATCTTAAGCATTGTCGATTTTCCGGCACCATTTTTTCCGACAAGCCCTACTCTATCGCCAGCCCCCATTCTAAAGGTTACTTCTTCAAATAAATAAGTTCCTCCAAAAGAAACGGACAGATTGTGTATATTAAGCATTTATTGTGATTTATTTTTTAATTGTATTCGTAAATTTGCAATTCCAAATACGGAAAATTAAATTTTTTGCAAATGTTAAAAAAAGGATCCAAATTAAATAGTATTTTAACAGGAACTTGTCCTAGATGTCAGAATGAGAGTATGTATTTAGACCCAAACCCGTTGCATTTAACTCAGGTGCTAAAAATGCACGACCATTGCAGCCATTGTAATTTAAAATATCAAATAGAACCTTCTTTTTTTTATGGAGCCATGTATGTAAGTTACGGACTGAATGTGGGAGTTGGCATTGTAGCCTTTATCGTTTCTTTTGTTCTGCTACATCTAAGCCTAAAAACCTCCTTTATTTCGATAATTGCCGCTGTAGTTTTATTGTATCCCTTTATATTGAGGTGGTCCCGAAATATCTATATTAACATGTTTGTTTCATATGACCCTTCTTTTAAAAAATAAGAATAATTAGGAAATACGACAAAGCCATTTATCAAAAAGAATCAAGAGCAACCGGTTTAGCCATTTTTTATATTCTGAAATTCTCTTATTCCACTTAATAATTATCTTATCTGAAATTGACCTATATTACCATAAAAAATAGCCCTCTTAATTTCGGGCTATTTTTTTGTGCAATTGATATAGACTTTTACTTTCTACAGTGATTTTGACTAATCCTATTTTTTTAGGGCTAGTTTTAAACAAACCATTTTTTTAATTAATCACTTTTTTGGTCACTGTTCCAGCTTCATCCGAACCAATCTTTACGATTAAAACTTCCTGGGTTGT
>NZ_QCZI01000023.1 GCF_003097635.1 Flavobacterium psychrotolerans | reverse complement strand
TTGCCGATAAGGGACTTGCACCCTCTAGATAAAATTCCTACTTTTGAGGAATTGGAAGTGCATGCAAGGCACACACAGAAGATTTGTCTAATAATACTTTTATACAAGGACACGTAAATTTTTATCCAAACCCAACTTTTTCAAAAATCAACATTGACTTAGGTAACCAATCTAACTTTATTGGAAGCAAAATAAAAGTAACCAATATATTAGGTCAAGAAATATATAATTCAATGATAAGTCAACAAATAATTGAAATTCCTTTAAGCTCAATTGCTACAAGAGGTTTGTATTTTATTAGTTTAATTAATGGTGAAAACAAAGTGATTACTACGAAGAAAATATTCTTGAATTAAAAAAAATCATGATAGAAATGGAAAGTAAAAACAAGATTATAGATGAATTAATTACCTGTTTGAGACAAGAAACAGAAAATATTTTCATTAAAATTAAAGAAGATAAAATCAACAATAGATTTTTAAAATTGATGAAAACAGATTTAAAAAAAAAAATCAACTATTGAAATTAATTTATTTGTCAATGAAGTAATAAAAGAATTAGATTCTTATGTTAAAACATTTGAAGAAAATGAAATTAGTTGTAGTACAATTATTATCGAAAAACTTCAAGAATTAATAGAAACCGATAAAAAACTTTAAAATGTGTAGATTTAAAATACAAAACGTAAACGACGATACTATAATTGAAATAATCTCAATGAATATTGACAATGAAAATAACATACTTGCTGTAGAAGAAACTGTTCCTTATATTTTGAGTATAAGTGAGTTTAAAGACAAAATACTTGGAACAAATTCGGACAATACGGGAGAGTCAAAAGAAGCAACTTATAAAATAATAAAATAAATATGGAAGAAATTAAACAATCAATAATTAATCATTTTGATTCTAAAAACGAGAATTTTAAAGAATTATTAAATAGAGAATTTACAAGGCACGAACCTTCAATCACTGCCCCTAGAATTTACGTTTATAGAGACATTCTTATTTTGGAATTGTATAGGGAATTACTTGAGCGAAATGGTAATTTATTAGAAGGCATAGAAAAAAATCCTTTAGATTTTATTGAAGAAACTTTGTATTCTCATTTACTAAATTAACTCTTCTCGAAAAGAAAAAAAACTAAATTCTTTTCGAGAATGGCTGAATGGTTAAGGCAGCAGTCTTAAAAACTGTGGGTTCAGAAATGGGCTTGTGGGTTCAAATCCCACATCTACCGCTGTTCTGGGGGCAAGTTTAGTGCTTGCCCTTTTTTATTGACTAATGTTTAAATTCTAGCAACCGGTTTTCCATCTATCGATGCGGCTACTAGATAAGCTATAAATTTAGCAAAGGGTTCAATACTTTGGTTTACACTGGCTTGTTCTAGGGCATTCATATAAACATCTCTTTCCTGAACAGGAATAACTGTCCACGGGTAACCTCCGGAAGATAACATTACATTCATTAAAAAACGCCCAATCCGTCCATTTCCGTCCATATAAGGGTGAATAAATACAAATACAAAGTGTCCTAAAACCGCTCGAACAGAAGCTTCTTCCTCTTCCTCCAACAATTGAAAAAGAACAGGCATTACATCCCTAATACCCTCTCTGTTTACAGGTACGTGTTTAGACTGTCCAATATAAACCTGATGATTTCGATAACCCGCTAAATCCGAAGGTTTCAACAAACCTACGGCAACACTGGGAGCAAACAATTCACGATACCAATCACTATGGGTGTCGTCGGCTACTTTTCCAGCATGTTCTCCATCTAATATTCGGGTTACACTCTCTTTTACAGCAATAAAAGCCTGCCAATAGCCTCGTGCTGCCATAGCATCACGTTGTTTTTTATCGGCTTCATTTTCTTTGGCATTCCATACCCCACTTTTAACACGTTCAATCAGTTCGGGAGTTACTAGGTATTTTTCAATAGATAAGGAATGATAAGCATCTGTACTATAAATCTCTTCTATTTGTTTCAAATAAGCTGATTTATCAAGTGGTATTCCTGGAGATTTTGGAAAAACAGCAATAACTGTCTTTCGCATTTCATACCACATCAAACGAATTCTATTGACATAAGGTGAACGTTCCCTAGTGGACAATGAAATTAAAGTTTTTTCTTCAAAGGGATCAACTTCTCTTACATCATAACCAGCAGCTTTCATTGTTTTTAAAATAGTATCTGCCACTTTAACCTGACCTATATTTCTAAAAGCACCTACGATTCTGCCTGCTTTTAGGCTATGACCACCATCAAGCAATATTCCTAATAACTGTGAAGCATCTGTAATTAAACTATAAGCCGTTCGAACATCGATAGGATTACTAATAAATAAGGAAGGAGAACAATATACTATAGCCGAAGGCAGATTTAATACCCGAAGCCCTTTATGTATCTCAACGGTTTCTAATTCCGATAATGGCGATTTCATGGTGAATAATGTAGTGCTAAAAAGTAAAGTGGTTAGCCCATTATTTCCTTTTGTGGAACGAATAATGAGTTGATGAGGTACCGCATCATTTCCAGCATGTATCAACAAAGATTGGTCTGCACTAACACAATAGTCTTCTCCGTAACGTTCTTGTAAATACCTTGAACAAAAATCCCAATAGGAAATGTACCAAGAAGTACTATCGCCTTTTTTTTCATCAGGTGAAACGGGTATATACCAACCTTTAAAAACCTCACGAATAAAACCTTGTTTGAGCAAGCGTTCTTTATGTACTCTACTTAAATCGGCTGATTTAATACCAACAATTTTTTGGTTCTGTAACTTTTGAAGTACCTCTAATGATGATGCTAATTTTTCTCTAGGTGCAGCCATAGAAATAGAATAGTTAGTTTAGGGTGTTTGTTATTTTATTACGCCGTATATATGTTATTATATTGTGTCGTGCATTTTTTATTATATAATGCAAATATAGAACTTAAAAAACAAAAAATGTTGGACATTGAAGAACTAATTTTGAATAGTACAACCTCAACTTTAAAGAACTTTTCTCCATGTCAATTGGGATGTGGAGCAAACTTTTAATCTAAAACTGTAAAAGCATCCCTGTCGTTTAAAAACCCAAATTTTTCTCTAGTTTCTAATAAAGTCTTTTTATTCAGCGTTGTAATATAAATGCCCTCATTTTCTTGAGGTTCAATGAGGTAATTCCCTAAAAAATCAATCGCTTGAGAATGCCCGCTGTATCCCTGTTTGTTATTGTCTTCGCCTATTCTATTCACCCCGATGGTGTAGCACATATTCTCTATAGAGCGTGCTTTTAATAAGGAATCCCAAGCATTAATTCGTGCTTTTGGCCAATTGGCAACATAAAGCAACACATCATAATCTTCCGTATTTCGGGAAAAAACAGGGAAACGCAAATCATAACATATTAGCGGACAAATTTTAAAGCCTTTGTATTCTACAATTAATTTCTGCCTTCCGGAAGTGTAAATTTTATCCTCACCGGCCAATGTAAACAAGTGTTTTTTGTCATAAAACTGGATTTCCCCTGACGGAAAAACAAAAACCAATCTGTTGTAAAAATCACCGTTTTCTGTAATGATTAAGCTACCGGTTATTGCGCAATTTTTAGCTTTAGCCAAAGACTGTAACCACAAAACCGTTTCGCCTTGCATGGTTTCGGCAACAAGATTGGGACTCATGGTGAAACCCGTAGAAAACATTTCGGGCAGAACAATTAAGTCAACATTTTCAGGAATGGCGTTGATTTTTTCTTCGAAGTGATTTCGGTTTAATTTTGGATTTTCCCAAATTAATGAAGACTGAATTAAAGCTATTTTCATTGATGAGTAATTTCTATAAAGATAAAAAACCGAACTCAATTTGGGAGATTAATCGCAATAAAATCTTTTTCCCTACTCTTTTCCTATTTTTTTCCTTATCTCTTTCGTCCAAATTTCATATCCCTTTTTATTCATGTGCAAACTATCTCCTATAAATAGTGCTGAAATTGGCTTCCTGTTTTGCAACATTTTATCCCAAATATTTATGAAATGGGTATTTTTTTGTTTCTTGCAAAATTTCTTGATTTGTTTGTTTGCATCCATCATTCTATCTTTCATGCTCCATCTTAATGGACAGGGCTTTAATGAAACATAATAGATATTTATCTTGGGGAATTTTTCTCTTATGTGTTGGTATAAAACCTTAAAACGGTCAAAAACAATTTTCGTGGTAACAGTATCGGAAGAAGCAACATCATTTTCACCACAATAAATAACAATTCTTTCGGGATTGTATTTTTGAAATACATCCTTCCGATAGCGAATGACATCTAATAATGTCGAACCCCCAAAAGCACGATTCAACGGCGCATATTCTGGCAAATCTTGCTCTAACGTTTTCCACTTTGTAAAAGATGAACTTCCTATAAAAAGTGTTTTATAAAGGGCTGGTATGGCTATACTGTCCTGCTTTTTAAAGGCTTGGATGTCGTTCCAAAAAGGCAATTTTTGAGCTTCATTCGTCGTTAAAAACAACAACATCTGAACGCAGAAAATCGTTTTTAAAAAATTTAGTTTGATATTCACTTTATTGAATTTATTATTATTTTAATTTTTCAAAACTGTATTTTGCTTCTTTTGTAATCGTTTTCCAGTCGTCAGTTCTGAAAGGAATAGCAGGAAATCCTTCTTTATTAAATAAATTATTATCCGAAGCATCACCAACCCATCCGAAATGAACAGCGATTGGATTTTCTACGTTTTCACTAAAAAGGATTACTTTATTATCTTTGATGAACGCTTTGGCACAATAAAATACTTGATCCTTTCCTGCAATTTCAAAGCCCTTAATGTAACCATATTGGTCTGAAGTTGTTAATCCCGTTCCCAAATTATCAAAAGAAAGCATGATTTGATTGCCCTTTATTTCCATCGATTTGTAAAAAGGTCCTGCACAAACGATTTCTTTTTTATATACATTCTTCAAGGCAAGCGTAGCCAAACGTTTTCCTAAATCCTGTTTATTGAGCGGATGAATACTTTTTGTGTCACCTATGTCGGTAGTTACAACCATACCGGTGTTAGGCACTTGCAACGTTAGGGTTTGTGCCTCACGCAATTCAGCCCAAGCGCAACCCTCATTACTGTTTCCCGAAGTGCTAAATGTGGCCAATTGCACAAAATAAAACGGAAAATTACCATGATTCCATTTTTGTCTCCAGTCGTTTATCAGTAGTGGAAAAGCTTTTCTATACTGATATGACCTGTTAGAATTTGATTCCCCTTGATACCATAAAACCCCTTGAAAGGCGAAAGGAATTAATGGATTTATCATAGCATTATAAGCCAATGAAGGAAAAGCATTTTCATTGATATCACTTTTTAAAGCTTCTACCTGAAATTTCCATTTCCCATTTAATGGAATGCTAGTATTCTCTAAAGTTAATTTTAAATCGGATGAATCTCCATAAATTCCACCACCGCCACCATTGTCAACTACTCTAATGGCTATCGTATTTTTCCCTTCTCTTAAAACACCATTTGGAATGCTATATTTTCTACTGGCATCCCATTGTGCCATACCTCCCACTTTGATGCCATTGACGTAGGTAATATCCTCATCATCAATTTTAGAGAGTTCCAATAATGCTGTTTTTTTGCTGTCTTCCGCAGATAATACAATCGATTTACGAAGCCAAACCACACCGTCAAATTCACCTAAACTCTGTTTCTCCCATATTTCGGGTTCGTTGAATTCCAGCCAACGAGAATCGTCAAATCCTAATTCTTTGAAAGAACCCGTATTAGCCTCACTTAGTTTTGAGCCTTGTAAAATTTCAATATTTTTTCCAAAACTACTTACATTTAGTTTAGTCAGTGAATCCAAACTAATTTTAGGCATTCCATCAATCATTTCTTTATACTCTTCGCTGCCTTCAAAACCCTCTCGGCTAATCCAGGTTTCGATATTGGTGCCTGCCCAAGACACATTGATTAATCCAATCGGGATTTTTAATTCTTCGTATATCTTTTTGGCGAAAAAATAACCTGCACCCGTAAATTTACGGACGGTTATGGAATCACAAACCTGCCAAGTTCCAGAACCAAAATCGTTTTGAGGCAAAGAATTTATTTCTTTTGAGATTTTTATCTGTCGGATAAATGGATTATTGGCTGTCGCTATTTCCTTTTTTGCATTCAAGGATTGTTCAACCGACCATTCCATATTGGATTGTCCGGAACAAAGCCATACTTCACCAACGAGGACATTATTTATTTGAATGGTGTTTTTTGCTTTAACAGTCAATTGATAGGGGCCACCGGCAATTTCATTATCCAAACGCACCGTCCATTTTCCGTTTTTGTCGGATTTAGTTGATTTGGTTTGATTGTGAAAGCGTACCGTAATTTTCTCATTGGCATCGGCCTGACCCCAAACAGGAATCAAGACATTGCGCTGGAAAACCATATTGTCTGAAAATATTTTGGGTAAGGTGACTTGTGCGTTTGTTGACAAGCCTAAACCCAAAACACATAAAAAAGAAAGGAACTGTTTTTTCATTTTCACTTTATTAATTCAAAACTACCTTTCAAACGAATATCTTCAGAAGAGGAACCAATCATCAGATCAAAATCGCCGGGTTCTGATTGGTATTCCAATTTGCTGTTGTAAAAAGACAATTTGCTGTTATCAATTACAAATTTAAGGGTTTTAGTTTCACCGGCGTTCAATTTTATTTTTCGAAAATCTTTCAATTCAATTATTGGCCGCACAACGGAGCCTACTCGATCTCTCAAATAAAGTTGCACCACTTCTTCCCCAACAACTTTTCCGGAATTTGTAATATTTAAAGTAACTTCAATTATTTCCGTATTTTTTAGCTTCGTTTTAGACAATTTCAAATCCGAATATTGAAAAGTAGTGTAACTCAACCCATAACCAAATGGAAATTTTGGGCCGTTTTCTAAATCAATATAAGCAGAAACATAATTTGTATTTTCCTGGTTTTGAGTGGGTCTTCCCGTATTAAAATGATTGTAATATATTGGGATTTGCCCTTCATCTCTAGGAAAACTCATTGGTAATTTACCTGAAGGGTTGTAATCGCCAAATAATACATCGGCAATCGCGTTTCCGGCTTCACTTCCCAACCACCACGTATAAAGTATGGCTGGAACATTATCGGCAGTCCAATTAAAAACAAGGGGTCTCCCTGCATTTATTAATATTACGACTGGTTTTCCTGTAGCCACAATAGCTTTGACTAAATCCTCCTGAACTCCCGGCAAATGAATATTGCTTCGACTTTTAGCTTCGCCACTCATATCGTAGCGTTCTCCAATACTTAAAATTACCACATCTGCTTGATTCGCCGTGGCAACTGCTTCAGCAAAACCGTCTTTGTTTTCGCCTTCAATATCACATCCTTTTGCATAAAGTAATTTGGAATTTTTGCCCACTTTATTCTCCAATCCTTTCCATTGCGAAACGATGTATGTAGAATCAATATTCTTTAAATCTAAAGCCCAAAATCCGTGGTTCGCTCGAAGCGGTTTTACCATGGGACCAATAAAAGCAATAGTTTTTGTGGTTTTTGAAAGCGGTAAAAGGTTGTTTTTATTTTTCAGTAAAACAATACTTTTGGTTGCTACTTCTCTAGCAATTTTTGTGTGCTCCGGATTGTTCAATTCTTTTTGTTCCCTGTTGGCATTACAGAATTTAAAAGGGTCGTCAAATAAGCCCAGTTCAAATTTCTTGCGAAGTACCCTTTTTACAGCATCATCCACTAAAGCGATTGGCACTTTCTTTTCTTTTACCAATTGGGCTAAATTTTCTCTATAACAATTGCTCTCCATGTCCATATCGCTACCCGCAGCTATGGCATCAAATGCGGCATTTTTTTTATCTTTAGCATAACCATGGGCTACCATTTCTCCAATAGATCCCCAATCGGAAATCACAAAACCATTAAATTTCCATTTTCCTTTTAATATATCCCGTTGCAGGTATTTATTCCCTGTTGCCGGAATTCCGTTAAGATCATTAAAAGAATTCATAAAAGTGGCGGCACCTGCGTCTAAAGCTGCTTTGAAAGGAGGCAAATAGGTTTCCCAAAGCATCCTCTCGCTCATATCTACCGAATTATAATCTCTTCCTCCAACAGCAGCTCCGTAAGCGGCAAAATGCTTCACACAGGCCATCACGGAATTGATTTCTCCCAACTTTCCTTGAAAACCTTTTACCCTTGCATAGGCTATTTTAGCACCCAAATAAGAATCTTCTCCTGCTCCTTCCATCACTCTTCCCCAACGAGGATCACGACAAATATCCACCATTGGCGCAAATGTCCAATGAATTCCTGATGCAGCGGTTTCGGTGGCCGAAATTCTGGCAGAAAGTTCCATCGCTTCTAAATCCCAACTTGCGGCTTCGGCTAATGGAATTGGAAACGTGGTTTTATAACCATGAATGACATCCTGACCAAATAACAAGGGAATTTTTAGTCGGGATTGCAACGCATATTCCTGATATTGTCTTGTATAAGTTGTGCCTAAAACGTTCAACATAGAACCCAATAGTCCCTTTTTAATTTCTGATTGTTTATTTGGATTTATTGTTATTGGTCCTGTAGCAGACCAATCGCCTGAATATTGATTGAGTTGCCCAATTTTTTCTTCAATCGTCATTTGTTTTAATAATGCATTGACTTTTTGGTCGATTGTATTTTGTTGAGAAAAACTCTGTATTGAAAAGAAAAGTAAAAATAAACTTAAAAGTGTTTTATTAAACATATTCATAAATCTGTTTTTGAAAATATAAAACTACGTTTTTTTGAGTTAAAAAACTACCGTTTGAATAGCGTGAGGCAAAATGGAAATTTCTGTATATTTTGTACCAATGCACAAATTATATATTATCTTCTTGTCGCTTTGGCTCATAACAACAGTAACTACTTTACCATCTTGGTTTAGAAAAGAAGTGGTTAGCAATTGGCTTCGGCTGGCTACACTACTAATTCTTTTCGCATTTTTACCAATAAATTTAGAAAAATGACCCATAAAATAGTATGACGGCGTATAAATTAATTCGCCTGTTTTTGTATTTCCATGAATGGGGGCAAAACAAAAATTACCCACATGGTTTGGCCCTCCGTTTTCATCCAAAAGGATGTTCCAATCCGTCCAGCCAACAGTTCCGTTATTGAAATCATTTATCATGGAACGACCATAACGTTCTCCGTTTGCCCAAAGTTGGAGTTTTTTAGCATCGAATTTTTCTACGCATCCTTCCGTGAAAAGTAAGTTTTTATCGGGATACATTTCATGAACTTTTCCGACATTATTAAACATTGGCTCTCCACCACTCCAGTTTTCATACCAATGAAACCCTATGCCCCAAACATATTTATTGGCTTCGGCATCCTCAAGAATGGTGCTTGCCCTTTGTGAAATTAAATCCCGGTTATGATCCCAAACGGTTATTTTTTTATCGCCAAGTCCTGATTTTTTCAATGTTGGTCCTAAATATTTTTTTAGAAAATCACGTTCTTCATCAGCGGTAAAAATGCAGGATTCCCAAATTTGTTTTGCCATAGGCTCATTTTGGATGGTTAATCCCCAAACTGGAATCTCTTCTTTTTGATAACTATTTATAAATTTTACATAATAATTAGCCCAAGATTGATAAAATTCCGGCAATAATTTCCCGCCTTTAAGCATGTTTTTATTGTCTTTCATAAATGCAGGCGGACTCCATGGACTCACAAATAAATTCAGTTTCCCTCCCGCAGTGGCTATTGCTTTTTTTATCAAAGGAATTTTATATTTCCTGTCACGGTCAATAGTAAATGTTTTTAATTCCTTGTCTCCTTCTTGTATATAGGTATAACTTTCTGAACTAAAATCACAACTATTGATATTTGTTCGTATCAATGAATAGCCGATTCCCTTATCTTTAGAGAAATAAGCATCAAGGAATTCTTGCTGTTTGTTAGAAGGTAATTTGGCAAAAACTTCGGCACTTGCATCCGTAATTGCACCACCAATTCCTAAAAAAGTTTGAAAGGTTTTATTTGGATTCACAAACACACAAATTTGAGTTTCCAAAGGCTGCGTTAAATCTGAAAAGGCAAGAATATCTGTTTTAGACAATCTTAAATTAGTACTATCCGCAGAAGTATAAACCGAAATTAATCGGTCTTTTGTAGAAAATATTTTTGTTGGGGTTTTACTTTTTTGTTGGGAAAACCCAAAAAAAGTGCTCGCCAAAAGCATTATTATTGCTATCCTTTTCATTTTAATGACTCTTACTTGTTTCATATTACCACACATATGTTCCTACAGCCCCACTTTGTAATGACGTAGCAATCCACTTTCCATTATACTTAATGTTAAATGATTCGGTTGTGCCACCATCATTTTCGACAATTAACACTTTTTTTCCGCTAGGCGTTTTGAAAGCTACATTACTTAAATTACCAATCAGATTGCTTGCAATTCTAACTGAACCCGTAGGGACTAATTTGGAAGCATGGGCTATGATATAATAGGCCACATTTCTTGTGTAATTTGCACTGTTGTCTATAGTAAGTGCCCCTTTGCATTGGCTGCATCCGCCAGAAGTATGGGGACCAAAAGAGGGATTATTTGCCAAATTCCATTCTAAAGCTGTTTTACTCCAATTTCTCATGGAACCGATAACCACATTGTTAACATGCCATTTTAAATCTCCCGCAAAATTACCTGTCGAAGAAGTCCATTGTTCCGTAAAATAGACGTTTTTATTGGGAAACTCATCGTGAACGGTCGATAGCGCACTAATATTCCCGCCATATAAATGAAAAGCAGAACCGTCAACAAATGAATTTGCAGTAGCATCTCTAAGCACTTCGATTGGATATTCCGGTTTGTCACAATTGTGGTCATAACTAACTATTTTAGTTGTAATTCCAGCCGTTTGAAATGCGGGGCCAAGTTTTTTTATAAAACTTATTTGTTGTGCTGCAGACATTAACATGCTCGGGTTATTTCCATCATTCAACGGCTCGTTCTGAGGGCAAACGGCGTCAATTGTAATCCCCTGTGCCTTCATTGCTTGGATGTATTTTACAAAATACTGCGCATAGGAATTATAATAAATAGGAACTAAACTGCTTCCAACTGAAGTATAAGTACTTTTCATCCACGAAGGGGCTGACCAAGGCACAGCCATGATTTTTATATTGGGATTGATAAGTACTATTTCCTTTAATAGTGGAATTAAATTATTCATATCGGGAGCAAGACTAAACATTGTTTGACTAATGTCGACTTGACCATTTGGCAAATCATTATATGAAAAAACCGTTGAGTTCAAATCCGATGCGCCAATGCTGATTCTTAAATAACTTATAGAAATAGAATTGGCTGCGTTTCCAAAAAGTTCTTGTAATAATTCTTGTTTTTTTGAAGCATTCAACCCGTTAATAACTTCTGCGCTTCCGCCAGTTAAAGTATAGCCAAAACCATCAACCGTCTGAAAAGTTTGACTTTCGTCCACTTCAATATTTTGATTATTGTTGGTTATGTTACCAAACAACAGCATTAAATTTTGTTTTTGTAGCAATACCGATTGATCCCCTTTTGTCAACCAAAAATCAACTACACTGGCAACATTTCCGTTGTCTAATATTGTTCCTGTTGCAATTATTGGCGCCGTATTTGAAGTGTTAGTAGATGTTACTGATCCTGTTAAGGTAAACGTTTCCGTCGTTTCACCCACGGCATCATTATTTGTTGGCACATTGATAGTTACTGCCGTTTGCCCAACGGGTATTGTTACCGTTGATGCAGTTGCGGTAAAATCTGATACTCCGGCGGTACCTAAAGTTGTTTCAACATTAACAGTTGTAACCACAGTGCTTGGTTTACTCAAAGTAATTGTAAATACAACATCGAATCCTTCCGTAACGGGTACGCTCGTAATAGTCACACTTGGTTTTGTTGTACTAGGAATTATTTCATTTGGCGACGAGCATTTTGAAATTAAAGCGGCAAATGTCAAAAAAAGGAAAAGTTTCATGGTTTTTTTTGTGATGTTCATTTTTTTTGTTTTACGCCAATTTCAATATAAATTGGCAGATGGTCTGACGGATATCTCAAATCTTTAGAGTCACTTAGAACAGCATACTTTTTTACTTCGAAATTGCTGTTTTTGGAAATAAAAATATAATCTATTAATTTGGTAACCGCCTCATTGTGTTTAAAATTATTGAATGAGCCTGATGGTCCAAAAGGTCTTTCCTGCGAAACAAACCTGCTGTCATCCATTATTTTTTGTAATTCGATTATTCTATTCTCATTGGGTTCCGAATTAAAATCGCCCATAAAAATCACCGGATACTTTTTGGCATTTAATGCCGTAATTTTAGAAAGAATAAGTTGAATCCCTTTAGTTCTTGCTTCTTCACCCATATGATCTAAATGGGTATTGAAAACCCAAAATATTTTCTTGGTTTTCAAATCTTTAAAAAGACCATAGGTACAAACCCTGTTAAACGCCGCATCCCAACCTTTTGAAATTATATTGGGGGTTTCAGAAAGCCAAAATGTACTAGTTTCTTTGACTGAAAATCTATCTTTTTTATAATAAATATTAGAGGATTCCCCTTTTCCAATTCCCTCTCTCCCTATTCCCAAATAATTATATTGAGGCAGTAAAGTTGCAATGTCTATTACCTGATTTGGTTTTGCTTCTTGAATTCCAAAAATATCAGGTTCATAAAATTGTATTTGAGACGTGAAAAAATCTTTTCGGTGTGTCCAATCATTTTCTCCGTCAACTTCAACATCGAGACGGATATTGTAGGTCATCACTTTTAAGCTTTGCGCATGACAATAGACGCTTATTAGCACAAACACCATTCCCGCTACAATCCTTTTTGACACATTCATTTTGAATAAAATTTATCCATTAATGCTCCTATTTATGAGTATAGGAGCACTTAATGGAAAACCAATTAAACACAACATTAACTAACACTTTTTATGAAATCTATTTTGAAATTACAGGACAGTATACCAATAAAATCAATAACCCGGGTTTTGCGTAAGATTTTGGTTGTTGTCTAATACAGACTGAGGGACAGGCCATAACAAATCTTTTTCGGTTAAATTATTAACATAAGGCATTGGGATTTCAGCTCCTGATTTTGTATAGGTCTGTTTTGACAAGACCTCTATTGTTTTGCCTTCTCTTTTTAAATCAAACCATCTTTGCCCTTCAAAAGCTAACTCTAAAAACCGCTCTTTTAGTATTTTATTAATGGCGTCATCTTCAGAAACTGCAGGAGCAACATTCGGTAATGCTACTCTTGTTCGCACTTGGTTCACTAATGTCATCGCACCTGCAAGATCTCCATTATGAGCCAAAGCTTCTGCTTTTAGTAGAATAATGTCTGCAAGACGGAAAATATAAAAATTTTGAGTCCCATCTGTCGCTCTCATTTTCCAAGGATTTGGAAATTGTGCAAACGTGGTCCAATAGGGATCGGCAAATGTGGTTGGGAATTTTTTAATGGTCGATGCCTTTCTTTTGGTATCCAGAGCATTACTAATAGTATGCGAAGGCGTGTTAAATTTTTTCCAATTGTTCCCTAAAAACACATTGGTACACCAAGCGTCGACAGTGCTTCCTTGACCTTCTCCATTTATTTCCCAAATGGATTCGACATTTCCTTCATGATTGCTATCAAATAAATGATCGTATGTTGGCATTAAACTATAACCACCACCAATAACCGCATCAGAATACTGAATCACTTTTGCCCAATTAGGATTTGGCATTGTGGCATATACTTTTGCCAACAATGCATTTGCAGCACCTTTACTGGCTCTATATTTGCTTGATGGTGCCGAGGTTGAAGTTGGAGCTTTTGCTAAAGCCACTTCACAATCTGCAATAATGGCGGCATAAACTTCTGAGGCTGGTTTTCTTGAGGGATACAACGATGGATAGATGACATCAAAATTACCGTTGTTGATTGAATATACATATTCCGTTACCAAAGGAAAATCTCCCCAAGTTTGAACTCCTTGAAATCGACTTAAAGCTCTAATTAAAGAGGCTTCACCAATCATTTCGTCTTTTCTTGACTGAGGTAAATCAGGCACATCATTTACATAATTGATTACCAGATTGCATCTTTTTACAAAGTCATTTAGCCAATTCCAATCTCTTTCTACAACGTAGTCTGTAGTAATTGTTCGATATTCATCAATTTGAAAAAAGGCATCTCCATCACCCCCAGCATAAGCCACATCAGATCCTGCGTCGCCTAGAACAAAATAATCAAACTGCCAATACTCTATGCCAAAAGTGGCATTACAGTTCTTCATAGCTTGTTCTGCTTGTACAGCACTTGTAAGTGGTGCATTTGGATCTGTGTAAATTTCATCTGTAATTGGCTCCGTATTTAAAACATCACTACAAGAAGTAAACAACAGAACACTCATACAGAAGAAAAGTGTATTTTTTAAAATTATTAAAACTTTCATAATTTATATTTTTTATTAGAATTAAAATCCGGCTTTTACGCCAAAAATAAATGTTCGTACTTGAGGGTAAGTCCCATAATCTATACCTTGACCTGTTCCTGTATTTCCGCTAAAAGCACTCACCTCTGGATCAAATCCTGAATAATTTGTCCAGGTAACCAGATTTTGCCCTGTGGCATATAATTTTAAAGAATTTAATCCCAAAAATAATTTCTTAAAATTATAACCTAACGTTGCCGCTTTTATTCTCACATACGATCCGTCTTCTATCCATCTTGTGGAATTTGCCGTTGCTCCTATACCTTGAAATTGAGTTGGCCCTGCCATAGGAACATCTGTAATTTGACCTACAGTCGTCCATCGATCTAATACCGCAACAGATTGATTTTTGTTGTCAATCATTCCTTCTAAATCAATACGTGATGCGTTAAAAATATCATTCCCCTGGCTTCCAGTTACTAATACATCTAATGAAAATCCATTATAGGAGAACGTATTGGTCATGCCAAAAGTGTAATCTGGCAAAGCATTTCCTATCACTGTTCGATCATTCGTATTTACCTTACCATCTCCATTAAGGTCTTTGTATTCTAATATTCCTGTTGTTGGATTCACTTGATCTACAACATAACCATAAAAATCTCCCAACGAACTCCCTTTTTCTACTCTATTAACTCCTTGGTAGCCATAATCTACTATGGCTCTATATTTTCCCATTTCTACCACTTCATTTTTTATAAATGAGATATTAAAATTGGTGTTCCAACTGAAATCGCCTTTGAAATTGACCGTGTTTAAAGCAAACTCAAGCCCTTTATTTTGGAGTTCTCCTCCATTATAATAATACGGAACATTAGAAATTCTAATATCATTGAATAAATTATGTGTGGTTTTTTGGAAAGCATCAGCAGTAAGCCTAACTCTATTGTTTAGGATTCCTATATCTAATCCTACATTCAAATCAGTAGTGGTTTCCCAGGTTAATTCAATATTTTTATAATTTTGTACTGTGCCATGATCATCTCCTAATAATCCGAAAGAAGAATAATCAGAAACGCCAGATATATTTCCGGCTTGACCCCAACCCCCTCTTAGTTTTAATTCTGATATAGAAGAGCTACTTTTCAAAAACTCTTCGTTTGAAATAATCCATGCGGCAGAAACTCCAGGAAAATAACCCCATTTATGACCTTCAGCCAATTGTGATGCACCACTGGCTCTAAAAACACCATTCAAAATATATTTCCCTTTATAATTATAGGTTGCTCTACCAAAGTAAGACACATAATTTTTTTCACGTGCAATTGTATCAGAAGATTGTCTATTAATAAGCATCATTTGTGAGATGTCTAATTTTCTTAAATCTGGAGCAAAGCCCGTTCCTTCTATTTTAAGTTGATCGTATCTTTGTTTTTGAATACTGTTCCCTATTAAAAAAGCAAAATCATGATCTCCTGACTTTATAGTATAATTTAGCGTATTTTCCAAATTCCAATTATAAGATCTGGCCGTGTGTTCCCTACCAATTCCTTTTTTATCTGGAGTAGCATCAGCTTCTCCACGACCGTAATTGGATCTAAAACTGTCTACAAAATAATCATAAACACTTCTATAAACGTCAACTGATGATGACGGTTTCCATATCAAGTTTTTTGCTAATGTGATGTCAAGACCTAAATTAGCCAAATATCTGCTTGTTTTATTGTCTTCTTGTCGGCTTTGAAATGCTACAGGATTTTCTAATGATGCTACAGGATTTGCAGCAAATTGACCATCAAGTTGCCCGCCAGCAACAGAACCTCCAACTAAATTATCGGCATAAACAGGTAAGAAAGCAGGAGTTGTTAATGTACTAAGGATAACACCTCCTTGGTTCGCACTATTATTATCGCTCGTATTGTTAAGATTTGTATGAATCAGATTCATATTGGCATGCGCTTTTAACCAAGTGGCCGCATCAACATCAATATTTATTCGGCCAGATAATCTCGAAAAATTAGAAGGTTTTACAATTCCCTTAGTATCTTGATACCCTAATGATGCAAATGCTTTTATTTTTTCGGTTCCGCCAGAATAAGACAAATCATAATTTTTGTCTTCTCCTGTTTGAAACACTAAATCCCTCCAATTTGTATTTATTCCTGCATATTTGGGATCATCAATATATCCAACATAACCAGAGGAAATTTCACCCATTAATGTTCTGTATTGATCAGAATTTAAAACATCAATGTTTTTTACTATTTTGGAAGTTCCAAAATAAGAACTGAAACTAAACACATTTTTATTGGCTTTACCTCGTTTTGTAGTTATCAATACCACACCAGCACTACCATTAACTCCATAAATTGCGGTAGCGGTAGCGTCTTTTAATATTTGTATGTCAACTATGTCATCGGTACTAATTCCGCTACTATCATACGTCTGCACACCATCAATCACAAATATTGGATTGTTTCCAGAATTAATGGAGCTCAGTCCTCTAATTCTAATATCTAAACCAACGCCCGGTTTACCTGAAGGCTGAATCACGTTTACACCCGCTGCATTTCCCTGCAAAGCTTGTCCAACATTAAATAATGGACGATCATCAAATGCTTCCGATTTTACTGATGAGATTGCATTAGTAATGTTTTTTTTCTTTTGTGTCCCATATCCAACATTAATAACAACTTCCTCTAATTTATTGGCTTCTTCTGAAAGCGAAATATTTAAAGTTTGTGACTTTTCAACTTTTACTTCTTTGGAAGCATAACTAACATTTGAAAAAACTAAAACATCATTTGCATTAGCCTTAATTATATAGTTTCCATCAAAATCGGTTGCAACACCTTTTTTAGAACTTTTCACAAGAACATTGGCTCCAGGAATAGAAGATTTGGTTTTCGAATCAGACACTTTTCCTTTAATTTCAATAGTTTGTGCGTTGACAACAGAAACAATAAAAAGAAAAAGCAATCCTAGATAATTTTTGAATTTCATAACTGTATGATTTTGGTTTAGTATATTGTTTAAGTTTAGAGATTTTTTATCCAAAAAAATTGACTGTCTTGATTTTTTGTGAACATTCCTTGCAATACTAAAAATGTTCAGAAGGAATTAAAAATTTCAAATTTTCTTGATAGTATCATCAACCTATAAAAAACTAAATACTGTTTTTTGATGTTAAAACCCGTGTGTTTTAAAAAAATCCCTTACTACATAAGGTTGTAAGGGATTTTAATTTATAAAAAATATTAATTTTTAACTAATTTTACAGTTTCTGTAGCCACATCCGTGGTAACTTTAGCAAAATAAACACCATTAGACAAATTTGAAGCGTCAATGGATACGCTGTTTGAAGTTGCGTTTTTTGTCAAGACAACCTTACCTAAAACGTCTACTATTCGAATAGAATTAATTTGTGTATTATTGTTAGAAGCAAAATTCCAATTGTTAGTTGTAGGATTAGGATATACTTTAAAATTTGAAGAAGCAAAGCCTTTTGTAGCTAATGCGTCAACAAAGCTATATTCATAAGTACTTCTGTTAAACGTAACATTATAAGTACCGGCAGGAAGAGTCATATCCTGAGCATTAACGTTAATTAATGTTCCAGAAGTAGCTGACACATCTTTTACAGGAACACCAAATTGATAGGTCCAATCGTGGTTGTCTCTAATTTTCATGTGTACAACTAAATCAGGGGCATTTGGAGTAAATACATAGGCTGTTTTTGTGAAAATTACATTATCAGTAGTTTCGAAATCAATATCTGCTCCCCAACCACTTCCTACAAAGTTACCAATCATACTAACTACAGTTGGCTCAAAAAGATATTCAACTGGATCTGTTTTGAAAAAATACACGTTAAAAGTACCCGCTGGAACAGGAATTGAGGCTCCTGAAACAACTGGTCCGTCAGGAAATGCACCACCCCATTCGTTTGCAGTTCCTTCTTGGATAAATTTAGCATCTCCACCAGCAAAAGTTGTGCTTTTTTTAGAATAAGCAATCCCGTTGTTGGTTTGCATTTGTGCGTCTGCTGCCAAACCACCTCCATTAATTTTTATAACAGCATTAGGGTTAACTCCAGGTGTGAAGGAATAATTTTTTGTAATAATGTTATATGTTACACTCCAAAAACCCAAAGTTCCTTTAATGTTCATACCTCCATTAACAATAACAGTTCCTGATGGAAAACCCGGTTGGGCTACATTACCACCTGTAGTGCCCCAGTCTCCCTCAGAAAATTTCATCTCACCGTCTCCAACGATTTCGAAATTTGATGCTGTGTAATTTTCTCCATCTGTAGATGTCAAAAGCACACCTCCTGGCTGATTCCAACCTCCTGTACCGGTACCAGTAATACTGATTGTTTGTGCACTCATCCCGAAGCCGAACAATAGTGCAATAATTAAGTAATGTAATTTTGTTTTCATAATCTTTTAAAATTAAAGTGTAAATAAAATAAATTGTGAATTTAATGTATCGAGCCTTTTTAAATGGAGAATAAAATATTTAACGGTGATTTTCAAAATTTAATAAATCCATATAAATTCAGCTAATAAATCAATGATTCCGTACAAAATTAAGTGTTTTTTTTTGGTATATATTTTTTTCACACATAACAAAAACACATCAAATAATATTTTTAACATATCAAAAACACATCAAATAATATTCAATTTTATCATTTACAACAATTTATAAAATTTTATATACTATAACTACTTCAATAATTAAAAAACTAACACTACATTTATAAAATATGACTGTATTTAGACAATTACAGCTATATCTAAATATTAACAGCATTTTTAACAAAACAACACCCCAATATTAGATATGAACTTCAAAAAAATCCTATTCCATTTTTTATTGCTGTTTTTTTTAAAGACAACTCTTTCGGGACAAGTAAAAAATATTGGACTTCCGGAAATTAGAAATTACAAAAGGATTGATTATAAGGGGGGCACTCAAAATTGGAATATTGACCAAGATAAAAACGGAAATCTTTATTTTGCCAATAACAACGGTCTGTTCCAATTTGATGGTTCCTCTTGGCACAAATATAATTTGCCAAATTTTTCATCTCTAAGGTGCTTGAAAATTGACGCTACGGGAAAAATATTTGTTGGTGGATATAATGAATTTGGTTATTTTAAATCCGATCTAAAAGGTAATTTAGAATATTTTTCCTTATCAAAATTGTTAAACGAAAACAATATTAAAGCTATCGATTTTATATGGAAAATTCACTTATTTCAAGACGAAGTAATTTTTCAGTCTTTTAAAAAGGTATATATTTTTAAAAACAATAAAATCAAATTACTGAAAGCCCCCAACAGATTCCAATTTTCATTTCAAGTAAAAAATAACCTCTATTTTCAAGATGTTGCCGCAGGGATACTCAAATACAACAACGGCAAGTTCTTCGCGCTAGAAGGCTCCAAAGCCCTGAACAACACAGAGATTTGGGGAATGTTCCCAATGAATAACGACAAAATACTTATAACCACCCTAGACAAAGGGATCTTTGTATATGATGCAAAAAAATTGATTTCATGGAATACGCCAGCAAATGAATTTGTAAAGAAGAATAATTCATTAGGAGGTGTCTCTATAAAAGATAAATTTTTTGCTTTTAATTCTGTTTTGGATGGTATAATAATTTGCGATTTGTCAGGAAAGATAATTCAGCATATCAATCGTAAAAATGGGCTTCAAAACAACACCGTTTTGACTTCTTTTATTGACAACAAGAATAATCTTTGGCTCGGACTTGATAACGGAATTGCATTTGTCAATGAAAACTCTCCTTTTACCTATTTTGGTCCTAGTTATGGGATCAGTACCGTTTATGCGTCGGTTGTGTATAAAGGAAATCTTTATGTCGCAACTAATCAAGGGGTTTTTTATCATCCATGGAACACCGCTTTTGAAGAAGATACTTTTGCTTTGGTAGAAGGTACAAAAGGCCAGGCTTGGAACATTCAGGTAATAGACGGCCAATTATTTTGCGCACACAATAGTGGCGCTTTGCAAATCACAGACAATAAATCCGTTAGATTACTTAATACTAAAGGGTATTGGAGTTTTAAGAAAGTTCCAAATAATTCAAACCTTATGATTGGATCCAATTATAACGGTTTTGCGCTATTTGAAAAAACAATAAAGGGATGGCAATATAAAAACCAGATAGAAAGATACGACAAATCAGTAACTTCTTTTGAGATCGACGGTGATTATTTGTGGTTTATAAAAGATGATATACTGTATCAGTTGGGTATTGATGAGAATCAAAAACAATTTAAAACAATTAAGACTTACAAAAATCTATCTTCCTCCGCAAAAGGAATTGGGAGTGTCCAACATTTAATAAACCATGTTGTTTTTCAAAAAAACAATCATTTTTATAAATATTCTCATGAAGAAGATGTTTTTTTTGAAGACAAAAAAACAAGCAACTTGTTTAAAAACATTCCAAATATTCGAAATTTAAATGAAGATTTTTATGGCAATATTTGGTATTTTTTTGATGAATCATTGGGTGTCTTGATGAAAGATAAAAATGGAACTTACAAAAATGTTGTGGCTCCTTTTTCAAATTTAACTGGCAATTTAGTTTATAATTATGAGTCTGTAAACACGATTGATCTTAATTCTATTTTTATAGGGCTAACAGATGGATTGGCTCATTATGACTCCAAAGCATTAAACAATTCCGTTACTAGGCCAAAAGCTTTTATTAGAAGTTTTTCCTTCTCAAATGATACATTAATATTTGGAAATGGGCAAAATAAGATTGGAAAATATAGCATTCCGTATAACTCAAATCATGTAAGATTCACTTTTTCAGCACCCATTTATGAAAATGTTGAAAACATTAAATTTTCATATCAATTAGAAGGTTTTGATGACAAATGGAGCAATTGGTCCTCGATTTCTTTAAAAGAATATACAAATTTAATGGAAGGGGGATATAAAATGAAAGTGAAGGTTAAAAACAGTTATGGTGTTGAATCTGAAGAGACAATTATTCCATTTACAATTTCCCCACCTTGGTATAGGCATTTTATGGCTTATGTATTTTACATCTTGTCAATTGTAGCAAGTATTTATTTTATACGAAAAAGAATTAAAACGAAAATACGAAAAAACAAATACTACGAAACCATTGAGCAAAGACGACTTTACTTAGAAAAAGAATCGAAAATAAGGCAAGAGCAATATGAATTGGAAAAAGAAATTGAAAAATTGAAAAACGACAAGCTTCAAATTAAAATTTTATTAAAGGACAAAGAGCTGGTAAACAACACACTACAAGTTGTAAAGAAAAATAAAATTCTAAATGGAATAATCCAAAAGCTGAAAGATATCAATGTTGAATCTTTTGATGAATCCACAAAATTCCAATTCACGAAATTGAACAAAAGTATTGTTAAGGAAGTAAATGCAGACAAAAGCTGGAAAGACCTAGAGATGCATATAAAAAATGTCCATTTTGATTTTCTAAAAAGATTAAAAGAAAAATACCCTACAATTTCTCCTCGAGAATTGGATTTGTCAACCTATTTGTTGATGAATATGTCCACCAAAGAAATTACCGAAATCATGAATATTTCCAGAGGCGGTGTCGAGTTGGCACGTTATAGGTTAAGAAAAAAATTAGACTTAAATAAAAAAGAAAATCTTATTGGTTTTTTAATGAGTATCTAAATAGTGACCTATTATAAAAAACGCATCCAAATAAATGAATGCGTTTAAGTATAAATTTGGTTTACTTTTAATCTATCCTTGTAGACTAGCTGATAAATATTCTCTGTTCATACGAGCAATGTTTTCGAGTGAAATTCCTTTAGGACATTCTACTTCGCAAGCACCCGTATTGGTACAGTTTCCGAAACCTTCTGCATCCATTTGGTTTACCATATTCAAAACACGCTCCGTCGCTTCAACTTTACCTTGGGGCAATAAGGCAAATTGAGACACTTTAGCCGCTACGAACAACATAGCCGAAGAGTTTTTACAGGTGGCAACACAAGCACCACATCCAATACAAGTTGCAGCATCAAAAGCTCTATCTGCATCATGTTTTGGAATTGGAATAGTGTTTGCATCTACTGGATTTCCAGAAGTATTTACAGATATAAATCCACCTGCGTGTTGAATTCTGTCAAAAGAACTTCTATCAACTACTAAATCCTTAATAACTGGAAAAGCTTTGGCTCTAAATGGCTCGATAAAAATAACATCTCCGTCTTTGAACATACGCATGTGCAATTGACAGGTTGGTATCCCTCTATCCGGTCCATGCGCTTCTCCGTTGATAAACAAAGAACAAGTTCCGCAAATTCCTTCACGACAATCGTGATCAAAAGATACAGGTTCTTCACCCTTGTTGATTAATCCTTCGTTAAGAACGTCAAGCATCTCCAAAAAAGACATATCTCCTTCAATTCCATCTAATGGGTATTCAACAATTTTTCCCTCTGCTTTGGCATTTTTTTGACGCCATATTTTTAATGTAAGTTTCATATTTTTTAGTTTGAAAGTCTTAAAGCCGAAAGTCGAAAGTCATTTAACTTTAAGACATTTGACCTTTGACTAATTGCTATTTATAACTACGAGTTACTAATTTAATGTTTTCAAATACCAATGGTTCTTTGTGCAGAACAGCATCGCTAGGTTTTCCTTTGTATTCCCATGCTGCAACATAAGCGAAATTTTCGTCATCACGTTGTGCTTCTCCTTCTTCCGATTGGTACTCTTCACGGAAATGTCCTCCACAGGATTCATTTCGGTGTAAAGCATCTTTGGCAAACAATTCTCCTAATTCAAGGAAATCGGCAACACGTCCTGCTTTCTCTAATTCTTGATTAAAACTATCTGCAGTTCCAGGAACTTTTACATCTTTGTGAAAGGCTGAACGTAAAGTGGCAATTTCTTCGATAGCCTCAGTTAATCCTTTAGCATTACGAGCCATACCTACTTTATCCCACATGATTTTTCCTAATTTTTTATGGAAATAATCAACAGAATGTGTACCGTTGTTGTTGATAAATTTATCAATTTGGTCTTTTACTTTTTTCTCTGCTTCAACAAATTCAGGTAAATCCGTTGAAATTGTTCCTGTTTTGATATCTGGAGCTAAATAATCACCAATAGTGTATGGCAATACAAAATATCCATCGGCCAAACCTTGCATCAATGCAGACGCCCCTAATCTGTTCGCACCGTGATCCGAGAAGTTTGATTCTCCAATAGAGAAACAACCAGGAATTGTAGTTTGTAAGTTATAATCAACCCAAGTTCCTCCCATAGTGTAGTGAACCGCTGGGTAAATCATCATTGGGGTTGTATAGGGATCTTCATCAACGATTTTCTCATACATTTGGAACAAGTTACCATATTTATTCGCTACTACAGCAGCTCCTAATTTGATGATAAGTTTCGCATCATTTGCATCTAATCCTTTGATATACGCTTGTTCTTTACCGTAACGTTGTATCGCTGCAGCAAAATCCAAATAAACCGCTTCACCTGTTTTGTTTACTCCAAAACCGGCATCACATCTTTCCTTGGCAGCACGAGAAGCTACATCACGAGGCACTAAATTTCCAAAAGATGGATATCTCCTTTCCAAGTAATAATCTCTTTCTGATTCAGATAAATCAGCAGGTTTTTTCTTTCCTTCACGAATGGCTTTTGCATCTTCTAATTTTGCAGGAACCCAAATACGACCATCATTACGCAATGATTCGGACATCAATGTCAGTTTCGATTGATGGTCTCCCGATACCGGAATACAAGTTGGGTGAATTTGTGTGTAACATGGATTGGCGAAAAATGCGCCTTTTTTGTGAATTTTCCAAGCTGCAGTTGCATTACTTCCCATGGCATAAGTAGAAAGGAAAAATACATTTCCGTAACCTCCAGAGGCGATAACTACAGCGTGAGCAGAATGTCTTTCTATTTCGCCAGTAACCAAATCGCGAGCAATAATTCCTCTGGCTTTTCCGTCTACCAATACTAAATCCAGCATTTCGTGACGCGTATGTGATTTTATTTTTCCACGACCAATTTGACGGTTCATCGCAGAATAAGCGCCTAATAATAATTGTTGTCCTGTTTGACCTTTCGCATAAAATGTTCTGGCAACCAAGGTTCCTCCAAAAGAACGATTGTCTAATAATCCACCATATTCACGTGCCAAAGGAACACCTTGCATCACACATTGGTCAATGATATTAGTTGATACTTCCGCCAAACGGTGAACGTTAGCTTCACGGGAACGATAATCTCCCCCTTTTATGGTATCATAAAACAAACGGAAAGTAGAATCCCCGTCGCCTTGATAATTTTTTGCTGCATTAATTCCACCTTGTGCCGCAATAGAGTGCGCACGACGTGGAGAATCTTGAAAACAAAATGTTTTTACGTTATATCCTAATTCTGCTAAAGTTGCCGCAGCAGAACCTCCAGCAAGTCCAGTACCAACAACGATAATATCAATATTACGTTTGTTAGCAGGATTTACTAAATTAATATGATCTTTATAATTTGTCCATTTGTCCGAAATTGGACCACTAGGAATTTTTGAATCTAATGCCATTATAATTGAATATTAAATTTGATTAAAATGATGAAATAGTGCAATAAAAATAAAACCAAAAGGAACTACTATTGCAAAAGTATATCCTAATTTATGCAATGCTTTCGCATATTTGTTATCAAATCCTACTGATTGAAATGAGGAATTAAACCCATGCCACAAGTGAGCCGACAACAACAAAAATGCAACAGAATACAACCCTGTACGAATAGGACTTCCGAATTTATGATTCAATTCATGGAAATATCTTGTTTCTTCAATCGGGCTAACGTTTACATATTTATACATCATTTCAGCAAACCAAAAATCATAAAAATGCAGCACTAAAAATGCCAAAACAACCAATCCGGAAACAATCATGTTTCTAGATGCCCAAGAAGCATTTGCGGCTCCATTATACTTTGCATAGCCTATTGGCCTTGCGCTTCTGTTTTTTAACTCCAAAACAAAACCCATAACAAAGTGAAACACAACACCAGCAACCAAAATAGGTTGCATTATGAATTGAACTAACGGATTGTAACCCATAAAATGGGACATTTCGTTGAAGGTATCAGCACTAAACACCGAAGTCATGTTAATAAAAAAATGGAGTGAAAGAAACATAATCAGAAACAGTCCGGAAAGCGCCATTGCAACTTTTTTTGCTATTGACGACTTCAATAAAACAGATTTTGCCATAATATTTTAAATATTTTATTTTAAAAAAAAGTACAACAAAAATAGGACAATTAGGCAAAAACCACAACCCATAAAGTGCTATTTATAATGATTTTAAAGTGCTTTATAGACTCAAATAATATACGGTTAATTACCAGTAGTTAAAGCGTTAATATCCTGCATTTTAGTTAAACAACAACTAAAATATATAGGGGATATGAATTGTGAATTCGATTAACACCCAACACAAATCACCAATATAATTATCATATTAACACCATAATCTATCTTCTGGTTTTAAATTCATAAATGTTCATCTGGCTAAAGTTAAAATGTTTAAAAATATTGGTATTAAAAAGTAGAAATTTACCTTTGTACGTTAAAAAAAATGAGATGAAAACTGGAATTGATGCTATCGCTTTTGATGTTGCCAAAATACATTTACCCATAAAAACTTTGGCCAAAACCCGAAATATTGATCCCGAAAAACTAGAAAAAGGATTAGGATTACTAAAAATGACCTTGCCGGATACTCATCAGGACGTCATTGTTTTTGGAGCAAATGCACTGACAAAATTGATACAAGACAACAAAATCAATCTGAGCAAAATTGCCAGAATATATGTTGGAACCGAAAGCGCCATCGACAATTCAAAACCGATTAGTTCCTTTTTAATTGCATTGATGGAACAAAAATTTGGCGAAAATATTTTGTCTGAATGCGATGTGGTTGATTTTACTTTTGCCTGTATTGGAGGGGTTGATGCCCTACAAAACTGCATCGACTTTGTAACATTAAACCCAACCAAAAAAGCAATTGTGGTCACGACTGATTTTGCCAAATACGATTTGAATTCAACAGGCGAATACACTCAAGGCGCGGGAGCTTTAGCTATGCTAATTACTTCAAACCCTCGGGTAATCTCATTCGAAAATCATTGGGCAACAAGTACCAAAGGTGTTTTTGACTTTTTCAAACCCTACCGAACACTTTCAAAAGAAAAAATTACCGGAAACGCAACTAACCAACCTTGGTATGAAAATCTGGAAAGCGAAATTGAAATACACAAAGACCAACCCGTTTTTGATGGTCAATATTCCAATCAATGTTACATGGACAGAACTAGAGATGCTTATTTTTCATTCAAAAAAATAAAAAACGCCAGCGAAACTGTTTATGATTCCTGGAAAAGCATTGTCATGCATTTACCATACGCCTTTCAAGGACGCCGAATGTTATCCGAAATTTACGCGCTTGACGCTGCAAACAAAATTATTATTGGGAACGAAACCGCAACAGAATATCAAAATAAGCTAAAAGAAATCAGCAAATCTGAAACATATAAAAATTTTGTCTCTCAAAAATTACAACCTGCCGAATTGGCTTCTTCATTAATTGGAAACTTGTACACGGGTTCTATTTTTATGGGATTGCTATCAACATTAGCTCATTTTTATGACAATAAAATTGAAATTTCCGATAAGAAATTTGGATTCCTGTCTTATGGAAGCGGCTCTAAATCGAAAGTTTTTGAAGGAACCATTCAATCCGAATGGAAATCAGCCATTGCTAAAGTGAATCTATTTGAAACTTTAGAAAAAAGCATTGAAATTGATTTTGAAACTTACGAAAAACTCCATAAAAAAGAGCAAAAAAAATCCGTTCGACAACCAAAAAACGAATGGGCTTTAGACAGAATCGAATCCAAAATTCCTAACTTAATTGGTGCACGATATTACAAATGGATTGATTAGATTTGTATTCTAATTATCCTGTATTATGAAATCGCAACTAACAATGAGTTTGTTATAAACAAACACCAATAAGTTAAAGCGATACCATATAGGACTGATGACAAATAGATTTTACGTATATGAAATATCATCAAATTGACAGCACCCTTTTTATAAAAAATCGCACCAAATTTTCGGCTCAAATGAAGCCAAATAGCGTTGCCGTTTTCAATTCCAACGACATATATCCCATTTCTGCCGACAGCACTTTGCCATTTGCACAACACCGTGATATTTTTTATTTATCGGGAGTCGACCAAGAAGAAAGTGTTTTACTTCTTTTTCCTGATGCGCCTTATGAGAGCCAGCGGGAGATGTTGTTTTTAAAGGAAACCAGCGAACACATTGCAATCTGGGAAGGTGAAAAACTGACTAAAAAAAGGGCTTTTGAAGTTTCCGGAATCAAAACGGTGTATTGGCTTCAGGATTTCCATAAAGTGCTCAATGAAATGATGACCTATGCCGATACCATTTACATCAATACAAATGAGCATTACCGTGCGTCCGTGGAAACCGAAACCCGAGAAGCTCGTTTCGTAAAATGGTGGAAGGACAAATACCCCGCCCATCAAGTGGCGAAAAGCAATCCCATTTTGCAACGTTTGCGTTCCGTGAAGGAAAGCGAAGAACTGAAATTGATTCAACAGGCTTGCAACATTACCGAAAAAGGATTCCGAAGGCTATTGCCGTTCGTAAAGCCCAACATAATGGAATATGAAATTGAGGCCGAATTGATTCACGAATTCATTCGCAATCGTTCCAAAGGTTTTGCTTATACGCCTATTATCGCTTCAGGAAACAACGCCAATGTGCTACATTACATTGAAAACAACCAACAATGCAACGCGGGCGATTTAATTTTGCTGGACGTTGCCGCCGAATATGCCAATTATTCGAGTGATTTAACCCGAACTATTCCCGTTTCCGGACGATACAATAGCAGACAAAAAGACGTATATAACGCCGTCTTGCGCGTAAAAAAGGAAGCTACAAAAATGCTGACTCCAGGGACATTATGGAAACAATACCATTTTGAAGTGGGCAAAATTATGACTTCCGAATTGCTTGGTTTGGGATTACTGGACAAAGCCGATGTGCAAAACGAAAACCCGGAATGGCCTGCTTACAAAAAATATTTCATGCACGGAACCTCACACCACATGGGATTGGACACCCATGATTACGGACTGCTGCACGAACCAATGCAAGCCAATATGGTTTTTACCGTAGAACCAGGAATTTACATTCCCGCTGAAGGTTTCGGGATTCGATTGGAAGATAACGTGGTGGTTCAGGAAACGGGTGAGCCGTTTAACTTAATGCAGAATATCCCGATTGAAGTGGAAGAAATTGAGGGTTTGATGAATGGTTAAAAAGAAAACAGATAATAGAATATAGAAAATAGACGGCTCACGATTGTGGGTCGTTTTTCTTTTACCATATAAGGCATATAAGGGTATTTAAGATTTTCTTATATGAACTTACATTTCTTATACGGTTTAAAAGTTTTAATTCTATTTTTGTAAAATAAATTGCTATTTTGAAACAAACCCTCTACAAAAACTCTAAAATCGCTTATTCCGATTCCGGAAAAGGGACTGCCATTGTATTGCTTCACGGATTTCTGGAAAACCAAACCATGTGGCAGGAATTTGTTCCTGAATTCAGCAAAAAATACCGTGTCATTACCATCGATTTATTGGGTCATGGCAACACGGAATGCTTGGGATACATCCATTCTATGGAAGACAATGCCGATGTGGTTCACGAAGTTTTATCAAAATTGCGCATCCGAAAAGCCGTTTTTGTTGGGCATTCCATGGGCGGTTACGTGGCCTTGGCTTATGCCGAATTGTATCCAGAACACGTAAAAGGTTTGGTTTTGCTCAATTCCACTTCCAGAGCCGATAGTGAAGAACGCAAACTCAATCGAGACCGCGCCATAAAAGTGGTAAAGAAAGAATACACCTCCTTCGTGGGTCTTTCTATTGCCAATTTATTCAGTGAAGACAACCGGGAACGATTAGCCGACGAAATTGAGAAAGTGAAAACTGAGGCCTTAAAAACACCACTGCAGGGCATTGTGGCCTCGTTAGAAGGTATGAAAACACGCAAAGACCGAGAAGTACTGTTGCATTTTGGACCGTATCCAAAAATGCTTATTTTAGGAAAAAAAGATCCTGTGTTGAATTACGAAGAGAATTTGGAACAAATAGAAAACACAAATGCCCAACTGGTTACTTTCCCCGACGGACACATGAGTACTATTGAAAACAAAACCGAATTGAAAAAAGTGTTGTTGGATTTCTTCAAAGGGATTTAAAGCATGCCTTCATTGAGGTATCCTTTTTCAATCAATTCATTTTTGCTTTTTAATGTATTGGTTTTTCCGTCCCTCATCAAAACCAATTGAGTTGAAATTCGAATCACATTTTCATAATTGTGGTCCGTAATGATGATTCCTTTTTGCTGAGCATTTTCAACAATCAATTGATTTATGGTTTCAATCATTAAAGGAGATAACCCATTATAGGGTTCATCCAACAAGACAAATTTCGAAGGATTAAAAAGGACGAGTTTAATTTCCAGATAACGCAATTCCCCGCTGGACAAATGTCGAATTCTTTTTGGCAAAATGGATTGAATCATTTTATCATTACAAAAATGGTCTGATTTTTCAGTATCAAGCGATAATGAAATGGCCATTTTAACGGTAAAATGGTTGGGAATAAAATTCTCCTGAGGCAAATAACTAATTTCTTTTAGCAACTGATGCGTGTCACTTTTTACGACACCGTTTATCCTAATAAACTTATGGTCTGCTGAAACGATGCCAAAAATAACTTTCAACAAAGTCGATTTTCCAGAACCATTTTTGCCTAGGAGACCAATAATGTCATTGGTTGCGCATTTCAAATATACATCCGAAACAACTTGCCTACTGTTATATTTTTTTTGGATACTAACCCGTTGGGTGTAATTAAATTGTTTGATTTTTAATATTGTTTATTGGCCTGTCAAATATGAATTTATTGATGT
>NZ_QCZI01000022.1 GCF_003097635.1 Flavobacterium psychrotolerans | reverse complement strand
ATACATCAATAAATTCATATTTGACAGGCCAATAAACAATATTAAAAATCAAACAATTTAATTACACCCAACGGGTTCTTTTAAACAATTTCATATCCCATTTATTCCAGACATTACACAGTTAGCATCATTGAATTTTAATTTTTAATGATTTTGTAAACTCCGGTACCTTTATCTGTCGAAATTCTCATTACATATAATCCGTTTCTAAAAGAAGACAAATCCACATTTAAACTGGAACGTTTATTTTGTATTTTCATCAATTCTTGACCTCGCAAATTGATTATCTTAAATTCATTAATCGCATCCAAAGCATCTATTTTTACTTCTCCTTGAGTTGGATTTGGAAACCATGTAACACCTTCAAGTTTAAACCCATCCATTCCCAAAGGAGCCGTTGTAAAGGATAGTGGACCAACCCAATCACTTAGAACGGCTTGGTCAAAGCCGGAACAATCTTTTCTTAAATACAAATCATAGCTTGTTTTGGGTGTTAACCCATAAATGGTATACGGTGCAGGTGAGTTAGTTTGAAACAGCATTCCCGTACCTAAAGAAAATCCTTTGGGTCCAAATTCCATTTCCCAATATTGCGTTCCGGAACCGTTGCCAGTCCAATTGATGGTGGCTTGAAAAGGAAAAACGGATATGAGACTCAAATCAGTAGGCGCCTCACAAGAAAGAGAACTAACAAATACCGAGTTAACGCATACACCCGCAATTTCAGCGCTTGTTCCGTCAACTACAAATCGATATCTGAAATTTTGCAATTGGTTACCCGTGAAAGACGAAAAATCCAAATAGGCATTCACTAAAGAATAGATAGAATCAAATGTACAGGTTTTAAAATCTCCAACAGTTGCCAAGGGAGCAGATCCTTCCGGGAATAAAGTCCAACTGCTGGTGTCTGCATTCCAAAACTCAATATAAAGAACATCATTAGCATAAGTGGTATAAGCAATAGTAAAACTGATTTTAAGAAATTTTTCATTCCCATCGAAAGCAGGTTGCAAATTAAAAAAGGGAGAAGTTACCTCCAATAAAGTTGAAGTTCCAGAAGGAGTTACTAAGGCAGTATCGTAGGACAAACTGGGATTCAATGTTGGATTTGACACTAAGGCTTGCGGGCTGTATTCTCCAGTTACCGTCCAGTTTGGATTGGGCCAATTTTCATTTCTTACTAGTATTTGCCCAAACAAGGTTTCAACAAACAGAATGAAAACCAGAAAAGCGCTGTTATTTTTCATTTTTATAGGATTTAAATTAATAAATTACAAAATAATTAAAAATAAATCGCAACAAACAACACCACTAAATTACAAATAATATACTGATATTAAACCTTTTAAACATAAATTATTATTAAAAAAAACGATACAAATATGCTGTCTTTTTAAACAATTTATTAAACGATGCAACAACTACAATACCAATTTCTTGAACGTAAAAAAAAATGGCAACCATTGCTGGCTGCCATCTTCCCCATATTAAATTAACCAAATAATTATTCTTTAGCCTTAGCCATTTCAGACGATTTTGCTCCCATTCTATTTAAGGTATACATTGGAGCAAATTTCAATTTCAATCCAGCAATTTTTCTATTGTCTTCAGAAGAAAGTCCCTCTTTTTCAACTGTATTTTTTCTGCTGTCTAATGCTTCATACATTAACTTCACTTCATCCCAGTCTTCTCTGGAATATTTGTCTTTGTTATCTTCAGCTGTATGCACAAATTGTTGGTAAACACTATGGATATTGGCTGCATTTACCCAATTAAAATTCATGTCTTCCCCAATTTTACCTTCTCCAAACAAAGCATTTCTAAGTTGTTGTTTGGGATTTGGCGTTGCCGCTGCCACTTTATTCGCTTCTGCTTCCATTTGGGCTTTTAATTCAGCATATTTTGTTCGGCTGGCATTAATTCGTTCTTGCATTTTTTCAGCATTTTTTAAATTGGCAAGAGCAGCATCGGCTTCACTAGTTCTCATTTCATAAGATGCATTAATTACTTCCCAATTAAGTTTGGCATCTTGAGCAGGAATATTTCCTAATGAATCGACATAAACCACATAGGTCTCAACGGTTTTCTGTGCTTCTGCTTCTTTTTCAGATTTACATGATGTAAACCCCAAGGCGATTAACGCCATTCCTAATACTACTTTTTTACCTTCCATAATCATAGTCTTGTTAAATGTTATTTGTCAAAAGTAAATTGAATTATATTATATTCAATTTTTAAACAAAAATTATATAATAAATACAATTAATTATGATAATAAAAATAAAAAATGATAATTATATAATTTATTTTAAAAATTATGTAATGCTTCAATTAGAATTTATTTTATGGAAATAGAAAAAAATCACTAATCCAATTGACTACTAAACCACTGCATTTACAGGATAATTACTGTAACAAAAATGTATTCTATACTACTTATGATTAATTCAAAAGTCTTTTGTACTTTTAAAATCTAAAAAAACAGCATTCCTAATGTCAAATCCATTAATAAAAATAACCAACATCAAACGCGATTTTGTACTTGGAAACGAGATTGTTTATGTACTTAAAGGGGTTAATTTAGAAATAAAAAAGGGAGAATATGTGGCACTTATGGGACCTTCAGGTTCCGGTAAATCAACCTTAATGAACCTTTTGGGATGCTTGGACACACCAACTTCCGGCACCTATATCCTCAACGGAAAGGACGTAAGTCAAATGCACGATGATGAACTGGCTGAAATTCGCAATAAAGAAATTGGTTTTGTTTTCCAGACTTTTAACCTCATGCCCAGAACCTCCGCGTTAAACAATGTGGCTTTGCCGATGATTTATGCAGGCTATTCCAAATCGGAAAGAAATATACGCGCCAAAGAAGTTTTGGAGCAAGTAAATTTAGGGGATCGGATGGATCATCAACCCAACCAGCTTTCTGGCGGACAGCGACAACGGGTGGCCATTGCAAGGGCCTTGGTCAATAAACCTTCCATCATCCTTGCTGATGAACCTACCGGGAATCTGGACAGCAAAACGTCCGAAGAAATCATGAAATTATTTAGTGACATTCACAAACTGGGAAACACGGTAATTCTAATCACGCACGAGGAAGAAATCGCGAATTATGCTGACAGAATCATACGCTTAAGAGACGGAATGATTGAGAGCGATCTAACAAAATAGTCGATTTGGTTATTTGTTTGTGCGGTTATTTGATAATTGAATCCCAAAATAACCCAATCCCAAAATAAACTTGAAAATGAAAGTATATACCAAAACCGGAGATACGGGAACCACAGCCCTTTTTGGAGGAACGCGAGTGCCAAAAGACCACATTCGAATAGAAAGCTATGGCACTGTTGATGAATTGAATTCCCATATCGGGTTAATACGCGATCAAGAAATGAATTTGCATTACAAAGACATTCTTATTGAGATTCAGGATCGTTTGTTCACTGTTGGCGCCATACTTGCTACCCCTCCAGAAAAAGAGGTGTTGAAAAATGGCGAACTGCGCCTTCAAAAACTCGGAATCATCGAGAGTGATGTCGAATTATTAGAAAACGAAATCGACGCCATGGAAGCTTCATTACCACAAATGACCCATTTCGTTTTACCTGGCGGACACACAACCGTGTCATATTGTCATATTGCGCGGTGCGTTTGTCGCCGTGCCGAGCGATTGGCCGTTCATTTAAGCCACAATGAACCCGTAGCGGAAATCGCAATCAAATACCTTAACCGCCTTTCTGACTACCTTTTTGTCTTGGCACGAAAGTTGTCATCGGATTTGAACGCAGGGGAAGTAAAATGGATCCCGCGGAAATAGAATTTTAGAGTAAAGAGTGACGATTTTTGATACGAACGATAACGAACTTGCCAAGCAATTCATATTTATCTAAAAATCAAAATAAAGTTTAATCAAATGGCTATAAGTGGTTTAAAATTGCAAATACTCTTTTTTTTAAAATCTAAAATCAAAAATCAGCAATCAAAAATCAGCAATCAATAAAACGTTCTTAACTTTTTTTTAAAATAAATCGAAATTTACTTGACTTTGTGAGTAAAAAATTTATTTTTGCATAAATTAAAATCGAAATAAGATGTATTGGACATTAGAATTAGCATCCTATTTAAGCGATGCGCCTTGGCCGGCTAACAAAGATGAGCTTATCGACTACGCAATTAGAGCAGGCGCGCCACTAGAAGTAGTGGAAAACCTACAATCTATAGAGGACGAAGGAGAGATATATGAGTCAATGGAAGAAATTTGGCCTGATTATCCAACTGACGAAGATTATCTTTGGAATGAGGATGAATATTAAAAAAATATTAAAACCGATGAAAAGTCTCACCCGAGGCTTTTTTTTTGTTTAAATTTGCACACTTTATAAATTAAGAAATTATACAACCCCATGAGTTTCATAAATAGTATCATAAAAGTTTTTGTAGGAGATAAATCTCAAAAAGACGTTAAAGCCCTTCAGGGAAATATCACTAAAATCAGAGCGATAGAGAGCGTTTTAGAGGGATTATCCCACGATGAGCTTAGAGCAAAAACAACTCAGTTTAAAGAAAAAATTAAACAGGCTAGATCCGAAAAAGACGCTAAAATCTATGCACTTCAACTTGAAGTAGAAAACATTGAAGACATCGACAAGAGAGAGGACATCTATGCCGCTATAGATGCTCTTGAAAAAGAGGCCTACGAAATCTCTGAAAAAACATTGACCGAAATTCTTCCTGATGCTTTTGCCGTTATTAAAGAAACCGCAAAACGTTTTAAAGAAAATACCCAACTTGTTGTTACTGCTACAGCAAAAGATCGCGAACTTTCGGCTACAAAAGCATACATCAACATTGTTGGAGATACCGCCGTTTGGGCTAATTCATGGAATGCTGCCGGAAAGCAAATCACTTGGGACATGGTGCATTATGATGTTCAGTTGATTGGCGGAATGGTTTTGCACGAAGGTAAAGTTGCCGAAATGCAAACGGGTGAAGGAAAAACTTTAGTAGCAACATTGCCATTGTATTTGAATGCCTTGACCGGAAACGGAGTGCATTTGGTTACTGTAAATGACTATTTGGCCAAACGTGACAGCACGTGGAAAGCGCCATTATTCGAATTTCACGGAATGACTGTAGAATGTATCGACAATTACCAACCCAATTCGGATGACAGGAGAAAAGCCTATGAAGCAGATATCACTTACGGAACAAATAACGAATTTGGTTTCGATTATTTAAGAGACAATATGGCTCATTCGCCAGAGGATTTGGTACAGAGAAAACACAATTATGCCATTGTCGATGAGGTCGACTCGGTTTTGATTGATGATGCCCGTACCCCTTTAATCATTTCTGGCCCAGTACCGCAAGGGGATCGCCACGAATTCAATGAATTGAAACCAAAAATCGACAATTTGGTAAGTCTTCAAAGACAATTGTCCAATGGTTTTTTGACCGAAGCCAAACGTTTGGTGAAAGAAGGAAATACCAAAGATGGCGGTTTCAATTTGCTAAGAGCCTACAGAGCTTTACCAAAAAACAAAGCCTTGATCAAATTCTTGAGTGAAGAAGGCATCAAACAATTGCTTCAAAAAACAGAAAATCAATACATGCAGGACAACAATCGGGACATGCATCTTATTGACGAAGCCCTATATTTTGTTATAGAAGAAAAAAACAACCAAGTAGAATTGACTGATAACGGAATCAAATTCCTTTCCTCCGATTCGGCCGACAGTAATTTCTTCGTGCTACCAGACATTGGAACAGAAATTTCAGTTATCGAAAAGAAAAAATTAGACAAAGATGCGGAAGCAGAAGAAAAAGAAAAATTGTTCCAAGATTTCTCCATCAAAAGCGAACGCATTCACACCTTGACGCAATTACTTAAAGCCTACACGCTTTTTGAAAAAGATGTGGAATATGTAATCATGGACAATAAAATTATGATTGTTGATGAGCAAACTGGTCGTATCATGGATGGACGCCGTTATTCTGACGGATTACACCAAGCGATTGAGGCCAAAGAAAATGTGAAAATTGAAGCAGCAACACAAACATTTGCAACGGTAACCCTGCAAAATTATTTCAGGATGTACAGCAAATTAGCGGGTATGACTGGAACAGCGGTTACGGAAGCGGGAGAGCTTTGGGAAATCTACAAACTGGATGTGGTGGAAATTCCAACCAATCGCCCAATGGCAAGAATTGACAAAGAAGATTTTATTTATAAAACCACTCGTGAAAAATTCAATGCCGTAATTGAGGATGTAACCGAATTGACTAAAGCAGGAAGACCTGTTTTAATTGGAACCACGTCGGTAGAGATTTCAGAATTATTGAGCCGAATGTTGAAAATGCGCGGTGTAGCCCACAACGTGTTGAATGCGAAGATGCACAAACAAGAAGCCCAAATTGTTGAGGAAGCTGGAAAAGCTGGGGTTGTAACTATTGCAACCAATATGGCCGGTCGTGGAACGGATATCAAATTAACCCCAGAAGTGAAAGCTGCCGGAGGTTTAGCGATTGTAGGAACGGAACGTCACGATTCGCGTCGTGTCGATCGTCAGCTACGAGGTCGTGCAGGCCGTCAGGGTGACCCAGGAAGTTCTCAGTTCTATGTTTCTTTGGAAGACAACTTGATGCGTCTATTTGGCTCTGAAAGAGTGGCCAAAGTAATGGATCGAATGGGATTGAAAGAAGGTGAAGTGATTCAGCATTCGATGATGACCAAATCTATTGAACGGGCTCAGAAAAAAGTAGAGGAAAACAACTTTGGAACACGTAAACGTTTACTTGAATATGATGATGTAATGAACGCACAACGTGAAGTGGTTTACAAACGCCGTCGTCATGCTTTGCATGGAGAACGCTTGAAAGTAGACATCGCCAACATGATGTACGATACTTGTGAGTTAATTGTTGAAGCACACAAACAGGCACGGGATTTCAAGAATTTCGAATTCGAATTGATTCGCTATTTCTCCATCACTTCCCCAGTTACGGAAAGTGAATTTGAGAGAATATCTGAAATAGAATTGACCGGAAAAGTCTACAAAGCAACTTTAGAATTTTACACCGAGAAAACGGAACGAAGTGCCAGAGAAGCTTTCCCTATTATAAAAGGCGTATATGAAGACAAAAACAATCAGTTCGAGCGTATCGTAGTTCCTTTTACGGACGGAATAAAATCGTTGAATGTGGTTACTGATTTGAAAAAAGCGTACGAATCTCACGGAAAACAATTAGTTGCCGATTTCGAGAAAAACATCACATTGGCAATCGTAGATGAAGCTTGGAAAAAGCATTTGCGTAAAATGGATGAGTTGAAACAATCGGTTCAATTGGCGGTTCACGAACAAAAAGACCCATTACTAATCTATAAATTTGAAGCGTTCAACTTGTTTAGCTCCATGTTGAATGGAGTAAACAAAGAAGTGATTTCCTTCCTATTCAAAGGCGATTTACCAGCACAGCAAGCCCCTGCAATTCAGGAAGCCAAAGTAGTGCGCCAGAAGGAAGATTACAAAACGAGTAAGGACGAAGTTCCAAATAGCGACACGCTTGCTGAACAAAACCGTGAAGCAGGACAAACCCAACAACGTCAGGTTACAGAAACTATAGTGCGGGAAATGCCTAAAATCAATCGCAATGACAGTGTTACAATCAAACACATTTTGAGCGGTAAATCTGAAACCATGAAATACAAGAAAGCGGAAAGCCTATTGCATTCTGGCGAATGGGTGATTGTGAACGAGTAATCTTATACCTTAAATCATTATACTATATCCTCAATTGTGAAAGCAGTTGGGGATTTTTTATAGAACAACCAATTCGTTTTTGAAAAAAATCATTAACTGAAAACCGTTATTGGATTTACTTTTTAAACCTTGAAATTCCCTCTTTCAACCAATTTTCATATTCGGCAACGCCAACATAACTTATCGTTGGAACTTCAGTATTTAGGCTATTCCCATTTAAGTCAGTCAAAACGTATAGGGGTTGCGTATTCGTTTTGTATTTTGAAATCATAAAATCAGCCCACTTGTCACCTATCGTTTCAATTTCTGAACCAGTCGTTTTAGAAAGATACATTTCGCCTTTTGGTAACTCCCGCTTATCGTCTACGTACAAAGAAATCACGACCACCTCATCTTTTAAAATAGGCAAAATACGACCGTCGGACCAAACATTATTTTCCATTCTTCTGCAATTGACGCAGGCAAATCCCGTAAAGTCGAGCATAATGGGTTTGTTTACCGCTTTGGCGTAAGCCAATCCCTTGTCATAATCGTCGAAAACCACTAATTTATGCGGACCAAATTGAGCCCCGTCAGGCAAAACAGCATCAGGGGTGCTTCCCTCGCTGGAATTACCAATCCCGAAAGGACTTTCGCTATATTCCATTGGAGGGGGAAAAGCATTAATTAATTTTAGTGGCGCGCCCCAAATTCCCGGGATTAAGTAAATCGTAAAAGACAGAACCAACAATCCCACCAGCAACCTCCCCACCGAAATATGCGACAGCGGGCTGTCATGAGGCATGGTAATTTTTCCGAAAAGATAGTATGCCAATGTCCCAAAAATGGCGATCCAAATAGCCAGAAATGTTTCTCTTTCCAATAAATGCAATTGCAAAACCAAATCGGCATTGGACAAAAATTTGAAGGCCAAAGCCAATTCTAAAAATCCTAAAAATACTTTTACGGTATTGAGCCATCCACCCGATTTGGGCAACGTATGCAACCAGCTTGGGAATAAGGCAAAAAGCATAAAGGGTAAAGCTAAGGCGAACGAAAAACCAAACATCCCGATGACGGGCGCAATTCCGCCTTTAGAAGCGGCATCAACCAGAAGCGTTCCCACAATGGGTCCTGTACACGAAAATGAAACGATGGCAAGTGCCAATGCCATAAATAATATTCCAACAATCCCTCCTCTATCAGCTTGCTTATCGACTTTATTTGCCCACGAATGCGGCAACATAATTTCAAAAGCGCCAAGAAACGAAGCTGCGAAAACAACCAATAGAATAAAGAAAATGATATTAAACCATACATTAGTGGATAATTTATTCAAGGCATCGGCACCAAAAATCCAGGTCACTAAAAGCCCCAATACGACATAAATCACGATGATAGAAATTCCGTAAATTATAGCATTTCTTTTCCCTTTGGCTTTTGTTTTACTATGTTTCGTAAAAAAACTCACCGTCATGGGAATCATCGGAAAAACACATGGCGTTAGTAATGCCGCAAATCCGGATAAAAAGGCAATGAAAAATATAGTCCACAACCCTTTTTGAGATTTTGGCTCAGATTGCATCAAACTACTCGGTTTATCAATTACTTCGGGAGCTAATTGATTGGCTTTTGACTTCAGAGTTGTCGTGTCAATGGCTGTAGCATTCACTTTTGCAGTATCAGTTTTTGCAACTGGCATTTCCACATTGGGAGCTGCAAGGATAGCAATAGGAACATCAAACGTAAATTTCTTTTCCAAATTAATACAAACCTCCTTGCAAACCTGATAATTCAAGTTGACCTCTATTTTCGAAATCTTTGTATTTAGGATAATAATCTCCTGTTGGATTTGTGCCTTTTTGGTAAAGTACGTTTCGTTTACCTCAAAAATGTCGTTAAACGCCGTAGTGGTTTTACTTTCCTTTGCTTTGCCAACCAAATTGAAATTTCCTTTTTGATTTTTGAACAATACTTCCAAAGGGAGCGGGCCTCCATCTGGAGTGAATTGGGAGTACATATGCCAGTCCTTTTCAATGACTCCGTTAAAAGTGAGCAGATAGTTTTTATCTGATTTTTGTTCAATTTTAGTAGTCCATTTAACGGGATCCAAAATTTGCGCGTTCCCATTGGCAAAAGCCAAAAATGAAAGGAGTATAAAAATAACGTTCTTCATTATCCCAATTGTATTTTTAGTATGTTTTTAGTCGTATTTTCTATTCTAAAACGGTCGTCCTGTCTCATACCAACAATCCAAACTATTTGATCATTGGAACATAAAATCCAAACGTTTTCTTTTTCTAGCAACGACAATTTTTCGTCTTTAAAAAATTTACTCACTTTTTTTGATTTTCCTTCCATTCCAAAAGGTTGAAAATAATCGCCTTCTCTCCATCTTCGCAAAAGCAAAGGAAATTGCAATTTATCTTCATCCACAAAGATAGCTGAATTTGAAACTGCAGAAATGTCGGACACTTTACAAAATGAAAGTTTTAAGGGAATATTAACTTCATGCTGCTCTTTATCTAGGAGAAATTCTTTCTCATTCGTAACAAAATTTACTGGACTCAAAATTAAAAAGTTCCGGTCTTTCAACAATCGAAATTCAGCAGAAAACACCTGTTTCCCAGATTGACCTTCTGCCAAATCATAAATGTCATCCCAAGCGGAAAATCCGTATTCTTTCAGCCACTGGTACAAATACGATTTAAAATTAGGCAATTGTTGTAGCTTCTTTAAATCGAAATGAATAGTGCCATCGCCTTGTTCCTTTGCTACCTGTTGGTAAATCATGATTGTGGCATCTTCGACCATCACTTGGGCTTCCTGCAAATAGTTTTGTGTTTTTTGAAACGAGGAAATAAAATTGGGATTCAACTCTTTTAAGATGGGGATTAAATGGTGTCTAATTTTATTCCTCAAATATTTATCCGAAGCATTACTGCTGTCCTCCCTCCACTGAATCCCATTTTCTTTGGCATAATTCTCAATTTCTTGTCTGGAAAAGGACAATATCGGTCGGATCACTTTATCATTTTGTTGCGGAATCCCTGTAAAGCCCTCTAATCCTGTCCCTCTGCTTAGATTTATGAGAAAGGTTTCCAGATTGTCGTCGGCATGATGCGCCGTTAGAATAAAATCATATTTTTCAGTTTCCAAAAGTTCATAAAACCAATTGTAGCGCAACTCCCGAGCCGCAACTTGGGTGGAAATTTTATAATCCGCTGCAAAAGCTTTGGTGTCAAATTGGGTTACAAAAATGGGAATCGTATTTACTAAAGCATAATTCTGAACAAAATTTTGATCTCCAAAACTTTCTATTCCGCGCAACTGAAAATTGCAATGCGCAATGGCGATGTCAAAATACAATTGCTGAAATAAATGCAATAAAACCATGCTATCCAAGCCACCACTAGTGGCAAGAAGCATTTTTTTTCCGTCAAAAAACGGGAAATTTTGGGCAATATGGATTTTAAATTTCTCTAGCATTCTCAAAAGTAATTATTTCTCGCGAAATAATCATTTAATTTTTGGTTGTCAAAAACCCGCTTTTCATTTCAAATAGGAAAGTAAAACCCCTTTTATGTAGGTTTCATTAGATTTTAGCTCAATACCTCGAGCATCGCTTTCGCCTTCAACAAACATTCTTCATATTCTTTTTCGGGTACAGATTGTGAAGTGATGGCACTTCCTACAGAAAACGAAACGTATTGATGTTCCTGATTGTATAAAATGCTTCTGATAACCACATTAAAATCGAAATCGCCATTTGGAGTAAAATATCCCACTGCGCCACTATACAAACCGCGTTTGGTTTCCTCAAGAGTTTCGATAATTTTCATCACCGAAAATTTGGGTGCTCCCGTCATGCTTCCCATCGGGAAAGACATTTTAATCGCATCAATAACGGAGTATTGGCTGTCTATTTTAGAAGTTATGGTTGAAATCATTTGGTGGACTTGTAAAAACGAATAGATACCGCACAATTCTTGAACTGCGACAGAACCATTTTGAGCTGTTCTGGATAAATCGTTGCGAACCAAATCTGTAATCATAATGTTTTCGGCACGTTCTTTTGGATCCAAGGTCAATTGAATTTTTGAATTTTCGTCTTCATTAGGGTCCAAAAATCTCTTGGATGTTCCTTTGATAGGTTGGGAAATCAGTTGCTCGCCTTCCTTTTTTAAATAGCGTTCTGGTGAAGCGGACAACAAAAAATGGTTGTTATTTTTAAAAAAAACGGCAAATGGCGATCGGGAAATTTCATTGAGTTTCAGAAACTTTTCCGCTGGATTTATTGTGGCATTTTCTGCAAAAAATTCCATGCAAAAATTGGCTTCATAAATATCACCCTGATGAATATGAGCCAATATTTTTGATACTTTAGCGAGATAATTCTCCTTCGAAATTCGTTGTTCAATGGTTACTCCGTCATGACTTTCGGCTTTCGACGTTAGACTTTTAACTATTTCTTCAAAATCTTCTTCCATTTCATCGTCACACATGTTTAGATATTGGATTTCGAGTTCATTTCCTTTTAATAAAAATAGTTTTTTGGGTTGAAAAAAAAATAAATCTGGAAAATTCAATCCGTCAAAATTATTGGATTGCAAGACCTCTACGTCATTCTTTAAATCATAGGTCAAATAACCAAATAGCCAATCCTTGGTAGTTTGCTGGTATTGTTTTAAATCATCAAAAGCATTATGATAGTCCGTTTTTATGGAAGTAAATGCGTCTACAGCAAGAACACAATCGTAACTGGAAAATTTTTGATTATGATTATATTCAGAATTGCTATCAAGAAAAACCACTTCACGAAATTGTTGCGACCAAGACAACAGTTGTTCTTTAAACGCCAATGGCTTGGAAATTGACTTGGAAATTGAAACTCTCAAAAACTAATTATTTTAGATTTCAAAATTACAATAAAAAAATCCCATCCAAGAAATCGAGTTAAAAAATTAATGGCATGATTTTTATTACAAATCAAACACCAACTTTCACCTAAATTGATTCGACTATTGATAGAAAACTACGTATTGCATTTTACCCGTTCACCACTTATGTAACCCATTTATTAATCAATACTAAATTCTATTTCTTATGAAATCGCCAAGATTCAAAATCACAAATTATAATGAAAATTGGCGATACCATATTCATTTAAAAAACAAATATTAACTACATATGAAAACAATTGCAAAATTAGGCGTAGTGGCATTACTCCTTATCGCAGTCCTATTTTCCTGTAAAAAAGCAGAATCCTTGAATGAAGAGGCCATGGCTAACACTCAAAGTAGTGACAGCATATCGTCATCTGCAGCAGTCGAGAGAAAAGGGGAAACCCAGAAATTTATTCGAACTGCCGATTTAAAATTTAAAGTAAAAAACGTTGCAAAATCAACCTATACCATTGAAAACACAGTCAATACATTTGGCGGATATGTGACCTATACCAATTTACAAAGTACCGTAAACGAACGAATTGAAACCAAAATTAGTCAAGACAGCATTTTAGAAACCACTAAATATGCTGTCGAAAATAACATTACCATTCGAGTTCCCAACACTCAACTCGACACCGTCATAAAAACGATAGCAAAGCAAATTGACTTTCTGGATTACCGCGTCATCAAAGCTGATGATGTTTCCCTAAAATTACTTTCGAATCAATACGCTCAAAAAAGAAGTGGTTTCATCGAAAGAAGAATAGAAAAAGCAATTGATGAGAAAGGCAAAAAAATAAATGATATTATTGATGCCGAAACGAATTTGGCAAGCCAAAAAGAACAAAATGACAATCAAAAAATCGAAAATCTGTCTCTGCAAGATCAAGTGAGTTTTAGCACGCTAACACTTGTACTTTACCAACGGGACAGCATCAAACGGGAAATCGTTGCCAATGAAAAAGATAAATATTCCTTTCAACCCAATATGGGTTTGCAAATTGTTGATGCTTTAAAAGGGGGTTGGTATATCCTGCAAGAAACAATTGTTTTTCTAATTCAACTTTGGTGGTTATTTGTACTAAGTAGTATCGGATTTTTTGTTTACAGAAAATATTTTAAAAATAAAACATAAACCACTCGTAAACTGAAGGTTATTTATTTCAAAATAATTATATTTGATATGAATTAAAAACTTTTTTAAGTTTGACGTTTTGATTTTGGGCATTTATTTAGTAACATGCACTATTATCTAGTGAACATTTCTATTAGTTTTCATACACTTTTGGGAAAAGGAACGAAAACAAACAGTTTTACGACTATCTTAATTTAACCAATAAAAATAATATATTATGAAAATTACTACTATTATTATCCGAACTTTAATAGGACTGCTTTTGCTATTTGCATCTATCAGTTTTTTTTTAAAATTAATGCCTGAACCAGTGACAACAGGTGATTTCAAGGCTTTCCAAGTGGGTTTAATCGCATCGACTTATTTAATGCCCTTGGCAAAAACGGTGGAATTACTTTGCGGAATAGCATATGTTTCTGGACGCTTTGTCACATTAGCCAACATCATGATTTTACCAGTTACATTGAATATTTTATTAATTAATTTATACATGACACCTGAAAACCTTCCCATTGCACTATTCGTCTTTTTGGGAAACTTATTTCTAATCTACAGCTATTGGACGAATTATAAAAGTTTGTTTGTGATGTAAATTATCAATAATTATAAATAAAAAAAACCCGTTTCACAATGTGTCGAAACGGGTTTCTTTCTATAATAAATCTGAATTACACATGTAATGCTCTATTATCTGTAGCAGCTAGTGCGGCTTCCTTGATTGCTTCTGCAAATGTTGGATGTGCGTGACTCATTCTGGAAATATCTTCGGAAGAGGCTTTAAATTCCATAGCAGTTACGGCCTCAGCGATTAAATCGGCACAACGGGCTCCAATCATATGCACACCAAGAACCTCATCGGTTTTTGCATTGGCAAGAATTTTCACAAACCCATCCAAATCTCCGCTAGCACGAGCGCGACCTAAAGCTTTAAACGGGAAACTTCCGGATTTAAATTCTACTCCAGAGGCTTTCAATTGCTCCTCGGTTTGCCCTACTGCAGCCACTTCTGGCCAGGTATAAACAACACCCGGAATCAAATTATAATTGATATGTGGTTTTTGTCCCGCCAAGATTTCGGCAACCATAGTCCCTTCTTCTTCTGCTTTATGTGCGAGCATGGCACCCCGTACAACGTCACCAATGGCGTATATATTCGAAATATTTGTTTGTAAATGGTCATTCACTTCAACCATTCCTCTCTCCGATAGCTTTACTCCTGCTTTCTCTGCGTTTAATCCATTAGTGTATGGACGGCGACCTACAGATACCAAAGAATAATCACCTTCTAACGTAACGGTTTCCCCTTTTATATTTTCGGCTTGAACGACGACTACATCTCCTTTTCTTTCTACAGATTTCACTTTATGGGAAACATAGAATTTCATGCCTTGTTTTTTCAATACTTTCGTTAATTCTTTAGACAACGAACTATCCATTCCTGGAATGATTCTATCCATAAATTCCACTACAGAAACCTGTGCCCCCAATCGCAAATAAACCTGACCCAATTCAATTCCGATAACGCCTCCTCCTATGATTACCAAATGTTTTGGCACTTCTTTCAGCTTCAAGGCTTCGGTAGAAGTAATGATTCGTTCTTTATCTATTTTGATAAATGGCAACGATGACGGTTTAGACCCTGTTGCAATAATGATGTTTTTGGCTTCCAGAGTTTCTGAAGTGCCATCAACTTTGGCAACAGCCACATGGGTAGCATCAACAAAGGACCCCAAACCTTCAAAAACCGTGATTTTATTTTTATCCATAAGGAATTTTACGCCCCCCGAAGTTTGGTCAACAACAGCCTGTTTGCGCGCAATCATTTTCTCCAAATTTACTTTTACCTCGCCTGAAACTTCTATTCCGTGATCGGCAAAATGGGTAATTTCTGAATAATGATGAGATGAAGACAACAAAGCTTTTGAAGGAATGCATCCCACGTTTAAACAAGTGCCTCCCAAAGTGGAATATTTCTCGATAATAGCGGTTTTAAAACCCAGTTGTGCACAACGAATGGCTGATACATATCCGCCGGGGCCAGAACCTATAATGACTACGTCAAATGAACTCATTGTATATTTATTTTGTTGTGTTTTTTAAAAAATTGTGGCACAAAATTAATGAATTTTGTTTATAAAGAAGATTGTTTATTTAGTAATTTCAATAAAAAAAGACAGCGAATACCTCAACTGCCTTATTTATTAAGTTAAAAACTATTTCTTATTTTTTTGATGGCATTTTTCCCATCCTTTTGAGCATAATTTCCATAGACTTCATTTCGGGTTGTCCCGGCATAGTCATATACATTGCTAATTTATGGTTGTTGTTATCAATAATCATGTATTCTTCTCGAACCATCATATCCTGACCATTACTTGGATTAACACATGTCCCTTTAAAATGGATGGTTTTCGAAGCCTCATCCCAGGTTCCTTCCATATACATGATTCCTGTTCCCATGTTGTCTATCCAGGTACTTTGAAACATTTTTTTTGCATTGTCATAGCCTAAAATAGACATTCCCTCGAATAGTTTTCCATCCATAGTTCCTACATGTTTGGACTCTTGATATCTACCTCCAAAAATCATTCTGTTACTCGCTTTGGCTTTACTTTTGGTAGGTGGCGCAGAAGGATCCATCCACATGGTTACTTCTTCTGACCAAACGCCGTTGTATTTATTTAACATTTTATGCACCTCACCCGGTGTCATATAGGCTTGCCACGATTTCATCATTTCTTCTTTACTGGCTCCCTGAGCCTGAAGATTCACCGAATAAGCAACCATAAAAACCGTCAATAAGAATATTTTTTTCATAATATTATATTTAATTGGTTATTAGTCATAAAGTTACTAAATATTTTTTTTACATAAAATACTAAAAATCAAATAATTTTTAGTATAAATTATATGACGTAGTGCTTTTTACTTCGCTTATCATAAATGTGCTGTGTGTGCTTCCGATATGGTCTAAAGTAGTCAACTTTGTGACCAGAAATTCCCGATAGGCCTCCATGTCTTTCACCACAATTTTCAGTATATAATCATATTCGCCACTCACGTGATGGCATTCTAAAACCTCTTTGAGCTTGATGACTTCTTTTTCAAATTTAGTCAGGAATTCTTTGGTATGCTGAATGAGTTTGATGTGACAGAAAACAACAAATCCCTTTTCTACTTTAGTGCGATTGAGTAGGACAACATACTTATCGATGATGCCTTCCCGTTCCAGCTTTTTGATGCGTTCATAGACGGCAGTTACGGAAAGATTCAGTTTTATTGCCAATGCTGCTGTCGTCTTTTTACAATCTTCCTGAAGCATTCCGAGTAATTTTTTATCTGTTGAGTCTAAATTCATGATGGTGGTTTTAAAAAAACTAAAAAAATGTACTTATTCAAACAAATTTAGAATATTTATCTACTAAAATTTATTTTTAATTTAAAATAAACTTAATTTTAATACATCTATTGATTTTTAATCTTTAAAAAATGAATTTCGAACTATTAAATCCAATAATATGAAAAATTTCAATCCTGCTGATAACATTCAAGACCTACAATACTTTGGAGAATTTGGTGGTGTCAACCCTTCCATATCGGACAGTTCCACCTATACATTCCTTTCCGCTAAGACCATGTTTGACACTTTTGAAGGCCATGCTGAAGGTTGCTATTTATATTCCCGCCATGCCTCGCCCAGCAATTTATATTTGGATCAAGCTTTGGCGGCTATGGAAGGTACGGAAGCAGCCAATGTTGCGGCATCAGGAATGGGAGCCATCTCGCCTACCCTTTTACAACTTTGCAGCCAAGGCAATCATGTTGTTTCTAGTAGAACCATTTATGGTGGAACCTACGCTTTCCTTAAAAACTTTGCTTCCCGTTTTGGTATTAAAACCTCGTTTGTAGACATCACCAAACTCGATGTGGTGGAAGCTGCCATTACACCCGAAACGAAAGTTTTGTATTGCGAAACCGTCAGTAACCCTTTATTGGAAGTGGCCGATATTGCTCGTTTGTCCATCATTGCCAAGAAACATAATTTACAATTGGTGGTTGACAATACGTTTTCACCATTATCAGTTTCGCCCGCGCGATTAGGGGCTGATATTGTGATTCACAGTTTAACAAAATACATCAACGGAAGCAGTGATACTGTGGCTGGCGTTACCTGTGCCTCTCGCGAATTCATCAATAGTTTAAAAAATGTGAACAATGGGGCAAGCATGCTTTTGGGACCAACAATGGACAGTTTGCGCTCTGCCAGCGTGATGAAAAACCTGCGCACCTTGCATATCCGCATGAAACAGCACAGCTACAATGCTTTGTACCTAGCCGAACGTTTTGAAAAAGACGGGCTAAAAACTGTCTATCCCGGATTGAAAAGCCATCCGAGCCACGAGTTATACAGCACTATGATTAATCGTGAGTATGGTTTTGGAGGCATGATGACGCTGGATGTGGGAACTTTAGGCAATGCCAACGAACTGATGGAATTGATGCAATCCCGAAACCTAGGCTATCTCGCAGTAAGTTTAGGATTTTACAAAACCTTGTTTAGCGCTCCAGGAACTTCCACCTCGAGTGAAATCCCTTCAGAAGAACAAGCATCCATGGGGCTGACTGACGGATTGATTCGACTTTCCATAGGGTTGGATAATGATATTGAACGTACCTACCAAATGATGAAAAACTGCATGGTAGAACTGGGTATTTTGTGATTTTTTTAGCATTTATTAATGCTCTGTAAAAAACATATACTTTCCCAAAAATTTTGACTCTATTCGGGGGTATTTTTATTGTAATGGTATTCATTATTGCAAAATTAATTTCAAATTCATATCGATCTAAATGTTAAGAAAAAGTTATAAACACTAAAACGTTATAGTTAGTCGATCATGAGAAAATAAATAATATTAGCCTTAATTTTTCCTATTTTTATAGAATTATAGACCACCAAACAACAATAACCAAAAAAAATGAAAAAGAAACTACTACTCTTGATTGTGCTTTCTGTTTGCTATTTCAATTCGAATGCACAAGTTCACACTTCTTATTTATGGCACTTACATCAACCCACTTATTGGGGAGACATCAGCAAGAAAAACCCCAATCGATACCAAATGGTTAAAGAATCCCAAGATTTAAAGACCTCAGGAGGAAACAATGACATCAATGGATTAGCGCATCCTACCAATAATCTTCAGGAAATATTTGGAGTTGGCGACAGAGTTGCAGCATACCAATTTGCGCCTAAAAACGCCATTAGTTCCATTAAAGATTTATCAGAAGCCGGCGCCCAAATTACCTATGGAGGCTCATTGATGGAAAACGTAAATGAACTGGCACAGGCGAACCAGTGGGGGTATTCTCCCTCTTGGATCCAAAACATTAAAGATGCAAAAGGATGGAAAACATCTGAAGGATTTTCTCGCATGGAAGTAGTCTCTTTCACGATGCACCACGCCCTTTCCCCTCTGCTGAGTGACGAAGCATTGAAAAAAGAAATAAAAGCACACCAATATTATTCGGCACAATTATTTGGCTCTCACGATTCCAAAGGATATTGGCCAGCAGAATGTGCTTTTTCTGAAAGAATCATCAAGACTTTGACAGAATGCGGTATCGAATGGTCGGTAATTGCCAACAGCCATTTATCTCGTACATTATCTGATTATCCTATAAAATATGGAAATGGTGGTACCATGTGTGATGTTCCAAACAAAGCAGATCAAGTAGATACCAAAGGCAACACTTGGATTTCAGTTCAAAAAGATGCCCGTGGAGGTCAATTTGCAATTCCATACAGCTATTTGCCTTACAAATCAAAATATATTGATCCTGAAACGGCACAAGAATATAAAATCACCGTTGTTCCAATGGCTGATTATGAAAGTTATGAAGACGGCTACGCAGCTATAGGTACCACATTACTAGATCCTATTGTTGCTAAGGCATCAACTTCACCAAGACCTCCTTTTGTTCTTTTTGCCCATGATGGAGACAACGCTTGGGGGGGAGGATCCTCTTATTATGACGAATCGGTTAGAGGGTTTTCTCATGCAGCAGCAGCCACAGGAATAGTTCCTACCACTATTCCACAATATTTAAAAGATCATCCTGTAGCAGACACTGAAGTGGTTCACGTTGAAGATGGCGCATGGGTAAATGCCGACGGCGATTTTGGACACCCACAATTTACCAACTGGTTATGGCCTTTCTATACAGGAATAACCTATAAATTTAATCCAACGGGCTGGACAGAAGACATGATGAATCAGGCGATTACTACTGCAGGAGAAAACCATGCTATTATGGCGGAGCAATTAGAAGGAAGCAATCTTCGCACGAGTGAAATCGTAAACCCAACCGCAGCAATAAGTCCAGCGGAAAAAGCTTGGCATTTTTTGATGGCTGGTTATGACAGTGGAAACGCCTATTATGGTTTAGCCGAGGATTTAGAAATAAAAACTACACTTGCAGTAAATAGATGTGTGCAGTTTGCAAAACCTACCTTGGATGCACATCCGGGAGTTGACAATACAAAGCCATCTGTATTTATCCCCCAACGTTGGCCTTACAATCCTGGAGAAAAAGGGTTTGGAGCACCTTATGGGTACAAAGAATTCCTGAATTCTGCTGATTTCACTGTTTATACTTTCGCATATGATGTAAGCGGAGTTCAAAAATCAGAATTAAAATACAGAGTGGATACCGATGGTAAAAACAGTCCAAACTCTAACCACAACGATATTTATGCTGGAGGAAGCGAAGTGGGAAGCTGGGTTACTTTACCTATGACGGAACGTATTTTCCCAAAAGGAAATGTGATGAGTAGCACTCAGGCCGATTTATATATGTTACCCGAAGTAATTGCAAATCAATATTACGCTGAAATTGCCGGAATATCAGAAAAATTATTGGATTATTACGTAGAAGTTACCGATAAAAAAGGAAATGTAACCAAATCTAAAATCCAACACGTTTGGGTTGGTAAAAATTTAGATGTTGCCCCAAAAATCGCATTTGAACCGGCTACCAATTATTCTGCTACTCCAATAGACGTGAAAATCACCGCCACAGATTCCACAGATCCTAGCCCAAAAGTATATTATACTACAGACGGGAGTACGCCTACAACTTCATCTGCAAGTTTTGTTTCAACAAAAACAATCAACATTACGGCCACGACTACTTTTAACATATTAACAGTAGACATGGATGGGAACCAAAGCACGGCATCTCAAAAATTTACGATTGGCGCCATTACCCCAATCACCGTTTATTTCAAACCGTTAGCAACTTGGGGAATCCCTAAAATTTATTATTGGAATGCCGTTCCTGCAAGTAGCGTTCCTACCATTACTTGGGCGCAGTCTATTCCAATGACTGCAACTGCTGATGGCTGGTACTCCTACACTTTCACAGGAATTACCTCGGTGAACGTCATTTTTAGAAACGCAGCCGGAAACGCCCAAAGTATCGATTTAACGGGAATTACTACAGACAAATGGTTTGATTCTTCTTTCAATCCGGTACTTGCAGTTGAAAACAATTTTCAAATCGCAAATGAGCTAATCCTCTATCCTAATCCTACTTACGGAACATTACTTATTCAATCTACAGACAAAGTGAGTGAAGCAGGAATTTTCGATATAAAAGGGAGCTTGGTATCCTTTCAAAGCGTTCGCAACCAACAAATTGAAATGAAAGATTTGGCAGCAGGCACCTACATCATAAAAATGATTACCGAAGGCCGAAAAACAATCATCAAGCAGGTGATTAAAAAATAAAAAAAACAGTTCTAAAAATAGAGGTAACTTTAGTGATAAGGTTGCCTCTATTTTTTTACATTCACTTGCACAAAAATTACTGTTAACTGACTATTTTCAAACTTTTCTTTTTCAAATCCGTTCATCATCAAAAAAATTTAATTGAAAATGATTCCACAAAGTCGTAATTTTGCAATTCAATAATTTTAAAATCACAAAAATGGATTTAATGGGAATGATGGGCAAACTGAAGGAAACCCAACAAAAAATAGAAGACACCAAAAAGCGTTTAGATGACGTTCTAATTGACGAACAAAGCAATGACGGCAAATTGAAAGTGACTTTGACCGCAAACCGAAAAATAAAAAGCATTACCATTGACGATGCCTTACTGGAAGATAAGGAACAACTGGAAGATTATTTGATCGTGGTGCTGAACAAAGCCATCGAAAAAGCCTCCAACGTAAACCAAGCCGAATTAGATGCCGTGACTAAGGTAGATATTCCAATGATACCGGGAATGGAAGATTTGTTTAAATAAATAATAAGGTTTAAACTTTTTAACTGTAATCAAAATTTTAATCCTTAATATAAAAAAATCATCAAAAACTCAACCAATTAACCCCAAAACTAACCTAAATCGATACGATGAATCAAAAAAACTGGCACGAAAAACACGTTGAAACATTGAGCTTTGGTAGCCGTTTAGCAGATGTGGTGGCCAAAGGTATGGGGTCTTGGAAATTCATTATCATTCAAACCATTCTGGTCATCCTTTGGATGGGACTAAACCTTATTGGCTTCATGTATCATTGGGATGTTTATCCGTTTATATTGCTCAACCTTCTTTTCTCGACACAAGCGGCCTACGCAGCCCCCATAATCATGATGTCCCAAAACCGGCAAAATGAAAGGGATCGAATGCAAGCCAAAGCAGATTACCAAACTAATATTGATGCAAAAAAAGAGATTGAAGCTCTAACCGTAGTACTCAACCGAATTGAGCTAGAAAAATTAGACAAGATTATCACCCTGCTGGAAGAGTTGAAAAAATAAACATAAATTATCAAACCTTATAATTTCAAAAGTGTTTCCATTACATAGGTATGCATCACTTCCCGATAATCCAAATGGGTTACAATCCGCAATTTTCCATGGCCCATAGAGCTTATGGAGATACCTTTTTGTTGTAATTTTTCTATCAATAGCGCTTCATTTACATTGGGCCGAACCGAAAAAATCAGAATATTGGTTTCAACAGGTTCTACTTTGGCAACCCAAGGCAATTTTTGCAAAACATTCGCCAATTCCTTGGCTCGCCTATGATCATCAGCCAATCTTTCTATATTATTGCTTAAGGCATAAATTCCTGCAGCCGCCAAATAACCGACTTGACGCATGCCACCACCCAATATTTTACGGATACGCAAGGCTCGGTTTATTGTGGCTTTATCCGATAACAAAAGGGAACCAATTGGCGCGCCAAGACCCTTAGACAAACAAACCGAAATGGTGTCAAACACGTTGCCATAAGCTTTCGGATTGTCATTTGTGGCAACCAAAGCATTCCAGATCCTAGCTCCGTCCAAGTGGAATTTCAAATTATTGGAGTCGCAAACGGCTTTTATCCTCTTAAACTCTTCAAAATCATAGCAAGCTCCACCGCCTTTGTTGGTGGTATTCTCCACACAAACCAAGCTAGTCAACGGGCTATGATAAAACTCGGGATTGTTTATCGCTCTTTCCACTTGATGGGCAGTAATCATCCCGCGATCTCCATCGAGCAAACTACAGGAAACCCCGCTATTAAAGGACACGCCACCACCTTCATAATTATAAATATGTGCCCATTTATCGGCAATGAGTTGTTCTCCTGGCTGGGTATGTAATTTTATCGCCGTTTGATTGGCCATCGTTCCTGAAGGAAAAAACAATGCAGCTTCCATCCCAAACATTTCAGCGACTTGAGCCTCTAACGCAATGACCGTGGGGTCTTGTTTGTAAACGTCATCTCCCACTTTGGCATTAAACATATAACGCAACATTTCCTCACTTGGTATTGTAACAGTATCGCTAACTAAATTTATTTTCATATTGAATGTATCTTTTAAAATAGCCACGGTTTTCTATGGCTCTACTACGCAAAAAAATACTATTTTTGCGATTACAAAATTACATAATTTATGACAACTACCGAACAAATAAAAGGTATTGTGGAGCGCCTTGGTGCGTTGAGGAGGTATCTTTGACGTTGATGCCAAACTGATAGAAATTACCAACGAAGAAGAAAAAACGTTAGCTCCCGATTTTTGGAACAATCCCAAAGAAGCCGAAGCATACATAAAAACCCTTCGTTCCAAGAAAAAATGGGTGGAAGATTACAATAAGGCGGTCGAAATGACAGACGAATTGCAATTGGCCTACGAATTCTATAAAGAAGGTGAACTTACCACTGAAGAATTAGACGAACAATACCGTCTTACCAATACCCATATAGAAGCCATTGAATTCAAAAACATGTTGTCTGATGAAGGCGACTCTTTAAGTGCTGTACTGCAAATTACTGCAGGTGCTGGTGGGACGGAAAGCTGCGATTGGGCCGAAATGCTCATGCGAATGTACATGATGTGGGGTGAAAAATATGGGTACAAAATTAAGGAACTGAATTTCCAAAAAGGAGAAGCCGCTGGAATCAAAACCGTAACTCTGGAATTTGAAGGAGATTATTCTTTTGGATACTTGAAAGGCGAAAATGGAGTGCATCGATTGGTGCGCATTTCCCCGTTTGACAGCAATGCCAAGCGTCACACTTCATTTGCTTCGGTATATGTGTATCCGCTTGTTGATGATAGCATCGAAATCGAAATTAATCCTGCCGATATTGAAATTATAACCTCACGCTCTAGTGGAGCTGGAGGGCAAAATGTGAATAAAGTGGAGACCAAAGTACAATTGGTGCATAAACCGACCGGAATTCAAATTCAATGTTCTGAAACGCGTTCACAACAAGATAACAGGCAAAGAGCCATGCAAATGCTTCGTTCGCAGTTGTATGAAATTGAATTAAAAAAACAACAGGAACAGCGCGCGGATATTGAAGCTGGAAAAATGAAAATAGAATGGGGTTCGCAAATCCGGAATTATGTCATGCACCCTTATAAATTGGTCAAAGATGTGCGTACTGGCTATGAAACCAGCAATGTTGACGGAGTGATGAACGGGGAAATAGACGAATTCCTGAAGGCCTACCTGATGATGATGGGACAAAAGAGCGACGAATAGATTATAAATCGAATTATTTTGAAAAGAGAAATTATCCAAACGCTCGACGGCTCCACAACCATCCATTTGCAGGAGTGGAACGAATGTTATCATTCCAAGCATGGGGCAATTCAAGAGGCCCAACACGTATTTATAAAAAACGGACTTTCCTTGTTTAAAAATGCAAAAGTTGCCATTTTAGAAATAGGATTCGGCACTGGTTTAAACTCATTTATCACTTTTTTGGAAGCACCAAAAATGGGACAATCTATAGATTATGTAGGTGTGGAAGCCTATCCTGTTTCTACTGATGAAGTGCTATCTATGAATTATGTTGAGGAATTGAATGCCACAAATGACAGAGCGGTTTTCGAGAAAATGCATTCCTCCACTTGGGAAGAGAAAAACATCCTTACAAACGAATTTTCTTTAACCAAAAGAAAACAATTGTTCGAGGAAATTGATGATGTAGAACAGTTTGACTTGATTTATTTTGACGCTTTCGGTTATAGGGTACAACCGGAATTGTGGAGTACCGAAGTTTTTAGAAAAATGCACACAGCTCTTAAACCTAAGGGAGTACTGGTCACCTATGCTGCTCGTGGTGTGGTAAAAAGGAGTATGATTGAAGTGGGCTTTACAGTTGAAAAACTCCAAGGACCGCCCGGCAAACGTGAAATGTTTCGAGCCACAAAATTATAGATTTTTTTCAATCATTTGATTCTACAAAAACGTCTCTGGAGTCTCGTTCCTGCTTTTATTTTACTAGTATAAAGCCGTTATGGGATTCTACTCTAAATTCTGGCACAATTTAGTAAGTTATTTCATAGTCTTAATTAAAATTAACGCCAGTAAACGCTTATTTAAGTAATTAATCGATATTTTTTTAACAATTTATTTTGTTAATAATTATAATTTATGTTATATTTACATACGTTCTTATTTAAGATAACCCCTAATCTTATTACCATGCCTAGAATGATTTATGACTACACCAAATCGGTACTTGAGAGAGTCAGTTTTGATCCAATTCTTTTTTGTAAAGAATTAAAAAAAGCAATAAAAAATTTATTGCCCTATGAAATTGAGCAATTGAGAAAATGGCTTCAGAGCTTCACTTTCGAACATCCTGAATTACAGCAATACATAAGTATTGTAAATTAATAAAAATTGAATCGACAATAGCCAATTCATTCCGCCGCGCTCGCTCGGCGGTTTTTTTATACTTTACTGTTGCAACTATTACATTTACAACAAAAAAAAAGCGGTTTCATTTTTGAAACCGCTTATAAAACTTTTTTAGAAAGTAATTTTTATTTTCCGTCTTTGGCTTCTTGAACCATTTTGTCATTTGCTGTAATGGCAAATTCTACACGACGATTTTGACTTCTACCATCCGCAGTATCATTAGAAGCAATTGGGTCAGCAATTCCTAAACCAGTTACACTAAACCTACTTGAATTCAATCCTTTGGATGCTAAATAATTTTTTACTGAAGCAGCTCTTTCGCCTGATAATTTCAAATTATAATCTGCAGAACCCGTACTGTCTGTATAACCATAAATAACGATATTAGTGTCAGGATACTCGTTAAAAACTTTAACTAATTTATCCAAATTAGCCTTAGCCGTTGAGGTCAAAGTCGATTTGTTGGTATCAAACCGAACTGCATTCTCGTTTAAAACCAATTTAATTCCCTCTCCAACACGAACTACATCTGCACCAGGAAGCACCGCATCAATTTCTCTAGCCTGCTTGTCCATTTTATTTCCAATAACACCACCTGCAACACCACCAACAACACCACCAAGAACGGCTCCAAGAGCACCATTTCCACCTTTTCCAACATTGTTCCCAAGAACACCTCCTAAAATAGCTCCACCCACAGCGCCAATACCGGCACCTCTTTGGGCATTATTTGTGTTTTTTATTGCTTCGCAACTTGTAAAAAGGGTACCTGACATTACTATCAAAGCAAGCACCATTATTGAAATCTTTTTCATACCTTATTTTTTTTAAATTAATTTACTCTATTAAATTGATAAACAACATCAGTCATTTTTCCTCCCACATTAATTTTGTCAATTAACTGAAACGATTCTTGTGTTTGTGCCGCAAGAGAAAGCACATATCCGTCTCTTACTTTTTTAGCTTTTTCGCCAGCATATATGATTTTCAAAACAAACTGTCCGTCTTTATTGACAAACCATTTAATTGGTGATGTAAATGCTGTACAATCTGATTTTGTCAAAGCCATTTGCCCTGAATCATTATTAGACACAAATTTCCAAGTACTTCCCTCGAAACATTTTGAATCTGCTATCTGAAAAGAATTCACTTTAATGTATTCAGACCCGGGATAAGCTACTGAAGATAAGATCCAATTTCCTTTAATGGCAACTTGGGACTTATTATCTACCTTATTATTTGTAACGGCTGCCTTAGGTTTACACGAAAAGATCAACGTACTCAATGCAAGCAACAAAATAATTTTTTTCATCGTTTTAATTTTAAAATTTAACTTTTGCAAATATACAAACGTATAAGAAGTATATCCTTTCAAAATTAAATTATTTTATTATAAAATTAACAGTTGCGACAATTTGTCATTTACAGCTATTTGGTATCTTATTTGAGTCAATATTTAAAATTTAACTTAAAAAACAAAAAAATATGACAACTGGAAAAATTAACGTTTCGGTAGAAAACATCTTTCCCTTAATCAAGAAATTTTTATACAGCGATCACGAGATCTTTTTGCGTGAGTTAATTTCAAATGGGACTGATGCTACCCTAAAATTAAAACATTTAACGAGCATTGGTGAAGCCAAAGTAGAATATGGAAACCCAATTATTGAAGTAAAAATTGATAAAGAAGGCAAAAAACTTCACATTATCGATCAGGGGATTGGTATGACTTCCGATGAAGTAGAAAAGTACATCAACCAATTGGCATTTTCAGGCGCCGAAGAATTCCTTGAAAAATACAAAGATTCTGCCAAAGATTCCGGAATCATCGGTCATTTTGGTCTTGGTTTTTATTCTGCCTTTATGGTAGCTTCTAAAGTAGAAATCATCACAAAATCATACAAAGATGAACCTGCGGCACATTGGATTTGTGATGGCAGCCCCGAATTCTCTTTAGAGGCATCAGACAAAACCACTCGTGGAACGGAGATTGTTTTGCATATTGCCGAAGATTCTTTAGAATTTTTGGAAGAATACAAAATCAAGGAATTGTTGAATAAATACAATAAATTCATGCCTATTCCAATTAAATTTGGAACTAAGAAACAAACACTCCCCTTAGCCGAAGATGCTCCAGAAAATGTAAAGGCTGAGGAAATTGAAGTTGACAATATCATCAACAACCCTAATCCTGCTTGGACTAAACAACCATCTGAATTATCAGAGGAAGATTATAAAACGTTCTACCATGAATTGTATCCTATGCAATTTGAAGAACCGTTATTTAACATTCACTTGAATGTAGATTATCCGTTTAACTTAACAGGAATTTTATATTTTCCAAAGTTAGGTTCCGATTTACAAATTCAAAAGGATAAAATTCAGTTATATCAAAACCAAGTATATGTAACGGATAATGTAGAAGGGATTGTTCCTGAATTTTTAACCATGCTGAAAGGGGCAATTGATTCTCCAGATATTCCTTTGAATGTTTCCCGTTCCAGTTTGCAAGCGGATGGCTCGGTTAAGAAAATTTCGAATTACATCACTCGTAAAGTAGCCGACAAATTAAAATCATTATTCACCGAAAACCGGGAGGATTTTGAAAAGAAATGGAATGACATTAAAATCGTTTTAGAATACGGAATGCTTTCCGAAGACAAGTTCTATGAAAAAGCTGGTGCTTTCGTTTTATATCCAACGGTTGACAACAAATATTTTACTTTAGAAGAACTGAAAGAAAATCTAAAAGACAAACAAACTGACAAGGACGGAAAACTGGTTGTTTTATATGCTGGAAACAAAGAAGCACAACATTCATATATCGAAATTGCCAAAGATAAAGGCTATGAAGTGTTGTTATTGGACTCCCCTATTATTTCGCATTTAATCCAGAAAATTGAAGGTGACAACAAAGACATCACTTTTGTTCGTGTAGATTCTGATCATATTGATAATTTAATCAAAAAAGAAGAAACTGCCATTTCTAAATTGTCTGATGAAGAAAAAGAAAGTTTAAAAACGGTTTTAGAAACTATTGTGCCAAAACAAACCTATTCCGTACAATTGGAAGCTTTAGACAGCAATGCCTCTCCGTTTATCATCACGCAACCTGAATTTATGCGTCGAATGAAAGAAATGAGCCAATCAGGCGGCGGAGGAATGTTCGGAATGGGAAATATGCCAGAAATGTATAATTTGGTGGTGAATACCAATTCGGAATTAGCAACAACCATTCTTGCTACCGAAGACAAGTCAGCGCAAGAAAGTTTGGTAAAACAAGCATTGGATTTGGCCAAATTATCACAAAACTTATTGAAAGGCGAAGCTCTAACGGCATTTGTAAAAAGAAGTTTTGAAATGATAAAATAAGTACCTCATTTCGTTTATAAAATCGTTCGGGTCGCAGATTAAAAAAAGACTTAGATTAAAAACATAAAGCAAAAGAAAGACCCTGTAATCGAAAGTTTACAGGGTCTTTTATGTATTGAAAATCTAAAGTTTCTTTTATCTTTTCAATGTGAAATGTGCTTTAAACGATTTATTGGTATTAGATTCAAAATAGTTTAGCGTAAACCAATAATCCGTCGACGGCAGTTGTTTCCCATTATAAGTTCCATCCCATCCCATCCCATTAGAAGCGCTAATTTGTTTAATCAATTTTCCATATCGGTCATAGATAAAAATACTGGCAGTTGGATCGTTCAAACTTCCGATATTCCAAGTGTCATTAATACCGTCTCCGTTTGGAGTGAAATATTTTGGATAATCAATTACTGTCACTGGTTGACTCATATTGGTACACCCTTGAGGGTCTGTTACCTTTACATTATGAAAGCCACTACTAGCTCCCATAAATACATTTTCACTCTGAAGAGCCCCTAAATCGAGCTGATAGAGAAATGGTCCCGTACCTCCAGTTACGGCTATTGTTATAACAGAATTTTGTGTAAAAGCATCTGTTACGGTAGCCAAGAAAGGGTTATCAGCCGGATAATTGGTAACCACTGTTGCAGTAACTTCTTTAGAAACGCAACCAGTCGAGGTATTGGTCACAATTACAGAATAAGAGCCCGCAATTTTGGCCTCATAACTGCTCGAAACCGCTCCATCAATAAGTACACCGCCCAAGAACCATTCGAAATCAAAATTGGAGTTGCTTAATCCGGTGCTTAAAGTATAGGATTTGAAGGTAGTGTTTGTGACTTGTTCCGCACAAATAATACCGTCTGTGATTGCCGGTACTGGAGCTGCATTAACATTTATGGTTACATTTATCGATTTTCCATCACAGCCGTTAAGGCTTGGTGTTATTGTATAAATTGCTTTTCCCGGAACAGTGTCTGCTTCGAGAGTTTGATTAATTACATCTCCGCTTCCGTCAACTGCCCCAATCACTCCTGTCGGAAGAACCGTCCAAGCGAATGTGGTTCCAGGAATATTTGGAGAGAGGGAAATACTGGTAGTTTCTCCGCTGCAAATGGTCGTTCCCGTAGATCCGAAAACTTCTGGAGTGGGATTCACTGTTAAAGTAACCGTAATTGGTATTCCGACACAACCGTTTGCCTTTGGTGTTATCAAATAATCAACAGTCCCTTGAGTTAGGCCAACCGTTTTTATCGTTTGGGCAATCGTGGTACCACTTCCTGACAAAGCACCTAAAACCCCTTTTGGAACGACCGTCCAACTGAAAGTAGTTCCAGCAACATTACTGGTTAACGCAATATCGGTAGCGCTTCCAGAACAAATAGGCAATAAAGTTGTATTCGCAGTTACAACAGGTATGGGATTCACCGTGACAGTCGCTATAATTGGCAATCCTTTACAACCGTTCACAGTAGGCACAATCGAATAGACGGCACTACCTGGGTTATTGCCTAATGCTGTTAAAGTTTGTGAAATAGTAGTACCGGTTCCTGAACTAGCTCCGTTAACACTGGTTTGTACCGAAGTCCAATCAAAAATTGTCCCTGCGATACTACTTGTTAGCGCAATTGCCGAAGTATCACCGGAGCAAATGGATTGTACACTTGGTGTTGCGGATGCGACAGGTAAAGAAATAACAGTGATTACTAGTTTTATAGGCGTTGCTGAAACACATTGTCCTAGATCTGGTATAAACGTGTAGGTTTTGCTTACCGCATTATCAAATGCTGGAGACCAAGTTCCTGTAATTCCGTTAGTGGAGGATACTGGCAAAGTGAATACTGTTCCAGCACAAATTGGGGATACTGGACTAAAAACAGGCGTTACGATTGGGTTGACGGTAATGGTCAAATCTACTGGAATGGCACACAAACCAGCCGTCGGTGTAAAAGTATATTTTGTAGTGGCAGTATTATCCAAAGCGGGGGACCAAGTTCCGGTTATTCCGTTATTTGAAGTCGTAGGCAAGGCCATTAAAACGACTCCCGAACAAATAGGTGAAACTGCAGTAAAAGTGGGTGTGATTTTTGGATTTACCGTAATCTTTAAATCAGCCGTTGTGGCACATAAACCTGTCGTCGGAGTAAAAGTATAGGTCTTTGTTGCAGTATTATCCAAAGCAGGAGCCCAAGTTCCAGTTATTCCGTTATTTGAAGTCGTAGGCAAAGGAGATAGTGTTGTTCCTGAACAAATATCAGGAACGGCAGTAAAAGTAGGTATGACTTTCGCATTTACTTTAATCTCTAATGCAGTTGCCGAGGCGCATAGTCCCGCTGTTGGCTTGAATGCATAGGTTGTCGTTGCAGTATTATTTAAAACGGGAGACCAAGTTCCGGTAATTAAATTAGTTGAAGTCGTAGGCAAGGGAGATAGTGTTGTTCCTGAACATATGGCAGCAACAGGGGCAAACGTAGGAATTACAATTGGATTGACCGTAATCTTTAAATCAGCCGTTGTGGCACACAAACCAACCGTTGGAGTAAAGGTATAAGTTTTCGTCGCAGTATTATCCAAAGCGGGAGACCAAGTTCCGGTTATTCCGTTAATTGAAGTCGTTGGCAAGGGTGATAAAGTGACTCCTGAACAAATAGGTAAAACCGCAGTAAAAGTGGGTATAACTTTTGGATTCACCGTAATCACTAAATCAGCTGTTGTGGTGCATTGCCCCACTATTGCCGTTGGCGTAAAAGTATAGGTTGTCGTTTTAGTATTATCCAAAGCGGGAGACCAAGTACCCGTCATACCGTTATCTGATGTTGTAGGTAAAGGCAATAAGGCACTTCCTGAACAAATGGCTGCAACGGGTGTAAAAACGGGAATATCTTTCGGAATAACTGTAATCGTTAAGAAAACTTTTGGAGTACATACATCAATAACTTTTGGGGTAAAAGTGTAAATTGTAGTCTTAGTGTTATCCAAAGCAGGAGACCAAGTTCCAATTATTCCATTTTTTGATGTCGTAGGCAATGGTAAAAGCGTTGCACCAGAACATATATCGGCAACTGGGTCAAAAACTGGAGCTAAATTTGGAATAACTGTAATACTAACAGTTTTAGGATTTGCACACACACCAAATGTTGGGGTAAAAGTATAATCAGAAGTCCCTAAGTTTACTGTACTTACCTCAGCTGGATTCCAAGTTCCAGGAATCGAAGGAACATCAATAGATGATACTAATTTTTCTGCAATCGTATTCTGACAAACCACAGGCGGAATATTAAACGTGGAATTAATATTTTCCCGTATATTTATGGGTAAATCTAATGTATTTGCGCAAGGAAAAAGAATAGGGTCTGGCTTAAATATATAATGTGCACTTTTTACTTCATTAGTTACAATATCTGGTGACCAAGTTCCTGTAACACCATTAAGAGATGTTTTTGAAAGAATTGGGGCAGAACCGGAGCAATAAGATGAATTAATACCAAAAACAGGTTCTATTCTTGCTGGGCAGGGAATAACGCAAGTTACAGACTGAGGAGAGAAACAAGGAACTCCAGTTACCTTATAAATAATAAAAGTAACGTTTTGATTATAATCTAAATTAAGAACTTCATATGAACTAAGCTTATCATTAACATAATAAAGAGTTGGATCACCACTCTTTGTATAGTAGGAATAGTAATCTCCCGTGCAACCTGCTACTGGTGACCAGTCAAAAAATAGTGAAGTTCCTGTTGTTGCCTGAGTGGGATCACATTTAAAATTAGCTGCTGTTGCACCTGTATTTGCCACAACAGTAATAGGCAATATCTTATTTGTAGCACATTGTCCTGCATTTGGTGTAAATGTATAACTTCCACTTTGTAAATTATTTACTTTAGTTGGCGACCAAGTTCCTGTAATTCCATTATCAGAAACTAGAGGTAATGCTTGAGGAATTGACCCAAAGCAAATTAAAGTTGAAATTGTATTAAAAGTGGGAGTTGTAGTTGTTGGACAACCTGCTGGCAAACCACAAGTCATAGGTGGGACTGTTATACAAGGAAATCCCACCACTGACGTTATGGTAAGAGTTACGTTTTGGCCAGGAGCTACACCAAACACTTCCAAATGGGTTGTATTAGCAGTTCCACTAACTAATGGAGCCCCATTAATGGAATATGTGTATAACCACTTAGGGCTAAATCCAGGAGGATTATTCCAATCAAAAAACACTGAATTGGCTGTTGTGGCTTGGGTAGGATCACATACTATCGTTATTGTTGCCCCCGTATTAGCCACCACATTTACAACAAGGGCTGCACGGGCACTTTCACAGGTTCCCACAGTTTGACTCACGTAATAGGTTACAGACCCAACCGTGGCTGTAGATGGAGTTGGTGCAGTTGCAGATGCGGTGCCTCCTGTAGCAGAAGTGCCGTACCAATTTAAGGTCGCTCCAGACAGAGTCGTTAATGGGGATGCTACACTATTTTGACAATAGGTAACAGGAACTACCGTTGGCGGTGCAATAGTACCCCCAACAAGAGATACCGTTACAGGTTTAATATCAAAACAGGTTCCTGAAGTACTCTTTATATAGTATGTTCCGGCACCAACCGCATTAGGGCTGGCCTGAGCAGTTGTTGCTGTTGCATTAGTCCAATAAGTGAGCGTTCCTCCTCCGGTACTCCCAGTTGTAACCCCCGGCACAGTAATGTCAACGGTTGTAACACCACATCCTATACTTTGATTGGTAATGGTTAAAACCGGAGAGGTATTAACTGTAACCACAACAGGTTTAATATCGGTGCAAGTTCCCACTGTGCTTTTAATATAATATGTTCCGCTAGTGGCAATTGCCGTCGGTGTCGTCAATGTGTTCGTTGCTGCAGCATTGGTCCAATACGTCAACGTTCCTCCACCGGTACTTCCTGATGTTACTGCAGGCGAAGTAATATCGACAGTGGCAGGGAAACAGACAGAAGCTGGATTGGTGATGGTTAAAACCGGAGAGTTATTAACGGTAACTACGACTGGCTTAATATTAACACAAGTTCCTACTGTGGTTTTGATGTAATAGGTTCCGCTAGTGGCAATTGCCGTTGGTGTTGTCAAAGTGCTCGTTGCTGTTGCATTGGTCCAATACGTTAGTGTTCCTCCTCCAGTACTTCCAGCCGTTACTGCAGGCGAAGTAATATCGACAGTTGCAGGAGAACAGACAGAAACAGGGTTGGTGATAGTTAGAACTGGAGATGTATTAACAGTAACGACAACAGGTTTAATATCAATACAAGTTCCGACTGTAGTTTTAATGTAATATGTTCCGCTGGCGGTTATAGCCGTTGGCGTTGTTAAAGTGCTCGTTGCTGTAGCATTTGTCCAATATGTCAACGTTCCTCCACCTGTACTTCCAGCTGTTACTGCAGGCGATGTAATATCGACAGTTGCAGGGGAACAGACAGAAGCAGGATTGGTAATAGTTAAAGCGCCTGAACCTATATTCAAAGTTACGGTGTCGCTTATATTAGTGCCAGCGGCATTTGTGGCAGTCAAAGTCAAGACAATTGTACCAGTAGCCCCCACAGGAATTGTATAATCTGTACTTAACGAAGTGCCCGCCGAAAAAACACCTCCGATGGGATTAGCCGACCAAGCTACCGATTGTTGCCCTACGGCATTTCCTGAAAGAGAAACTTTGCTTCCTGGACATCCGCTTATTGGAGTGGTTCCTGCATCAACCGTAAAAATAGCGACAGGGGCCACACAGCCGTAATTCACATACGTTGCAGCTCCTGTAGGTGTATAGTTAACAATTGCACCTGCAGTTTTCCCTAATGAGTTATCGACCAACTTTGAAGCAACAATATTAACCGAATCAGAACACCCTCCTGCTCCTGAAAAGGACATATTAAGAGTTCCATCTTTAGTATTACTAATATGCCCACTTACAGTTGCTGGATTATTCTGAAAAATAATATAAATGGTATCTGCCAAAGCTCCAAATGAATTTGAAACCGTATTCATATTATAACTACTCACGAGAATGACTGTTCCACCTGCTGGAACTATTCCTCCAGGGGGTTCAAGTAATTTCCCGCCCCCTCCTGCTGCAAGTATGTCGGCATTCAATTGCGCAACTTTTGCTGCAGATGTTGCATTTTGAATAACGCCTTTCCAAAGAGCGGTAGCAACAGGCCATGAAACATTTAAGTTATTTGTGTTGAGAGGTGAAGAACCTACTTGGAATCGTACCATTTCATTAAGCCCTTCATCGTTTGGAGCGGGAAGCGGAGTTACACAAGCCGCCACCAATACACTCTCAATTTGGAAGCACTGAGAAAACGTTTTTTGGCAAGAAAACAAACTTAAAACGGTAATAAACACTAGGGTGATTTTGATTCTAAATTTCATTAATTTGTAATATTTTGATAAATTATAATACTATTTCCTGTACAAATCCTTCGATAAAAATAGAGTTTAATTCTAATTTTATTGCATTAACATCACGATATCCTACAAGCAGTAAAAAAACCGTATAGGTTTTTTTATAAATCAAGTTAAAAATCCTACAAGGTCAATAAAAGACTTTGTAGGATAAATTAACACCGTGTTACATTTTAAAACATTAATTGAATTCAGGGTATTCCTATTTTAAAATTCATTAAAAAATGAGCCATTAAAAATTATTTATTAATATAAACCCATCCTGTTTTAGTTGTCCCATTTTCAAATTCCACAACATAGTAATAAGTAGCATCCGGTAATTCTTGTCCGCCATCGGTAGTTCCGTTCCACTCCTTATTATAATTAGATTTGCTATATACTTTGATACCGTATCTGTTAAAAATTTCAAGTTTTTTCACGTGAAAATTACTCAAATCAAACACGTCATTTTTACCATCACCGTTTGGAGAAATCCCTTTTGGAATCTCACAGTAGAAAAAAGTAACGTTCTCAGTTGCCTCAGCTGGGCATCCACCGCTATTCATTACAACTTTGTAGTTATCGGTAGTTTTTACAACTAAAGTATTTGATGTTTCTGCTAACAATGTTCCTCCTTTATACCAAGCATAAGTTGGACTACTATCCGATGTCGTAGCGACCAAAGTATAATCAGTTTCGACACAACTGGCAGTGATAGTTACCGTAGGATTATTTACAGTTACCGATCTTGTTATTTTTGCATCAATACAACCTCCCGCTCCAGTTACTATATAAGTAATGGTGGCGCTTCCGGAAGCCATGCCCGTTACTGTTCCAGTAGCATTTACCGTTGCAATTGTGTCATCAGATGAAACCCATGTTCCTGCTACATCTCCATTGGAAGAAAAAACTGAAGTCCCATTAGAACAAATGGTTTGAACACCACTCAAAATTCCCGCATTTGGAGCTGCAGTTATTGTTACGGTTCTTGTTGCTGTTACATCAGAGCAACCACCACTTCCCGTTACTTTATACGTTATTGTTGCACTTCCTGCAGCAATAGGCGTCACGATTCCGGCAGTACCAACCGTTGCTATTAAAGCATCAGATGATGACCAAGATCCTCCTAAATCTCCATTTGAAGTAAAAGTTGTAGTTCCATTAGAGCAAATGGTTTGAACACCACTCAAAATTCCCGCATTTGGAGCTGCAGTTATCGTCACAGTTCTAATTGCCGTTGCAGCAGAGCAACTGCCTAACCCATTCATCGTATATGTTATTGTTGCAGTTCCTGCAGCAACAGGCGTAACGGTTCCGGCAACATCAACCGTTGCGATTGCGGTATCGGACGATGACCATGTCCCCCCTGATTGAGTTGAATAGAAGGTCGTAGTTCCATTAGAACAAATGGTTTGAACACCACTCAAAATTCCCGCATTTGGAGCTGCAGTTATCGTCACAGTTCTAATTGCCGTTGCAGC
>NZ_QCZI01000021.1 GCF_003097635.1 Flavobacterium psychrotolerans | reverse complement strand
ATTATTCCTATTTGAATTTTACCTTTAGCGACTGTTTTTGTTGTTGCATTTTTAAAATCAAATTTAAATTCAATGGCATTGACCGATTCGTAAATCCCGGTTATTTCAGCCTTGAATTGTAATTCGTCATTTAAATAAACCGCGTTTTTAAACTGTATTTCCTGGGAATGGATAATGACATTTTTTGTTGGCAAGCATTCGCCAATAAAATAGGAAAGAAAACCATTCAAAATATTGCCGTGCATTACCTTACCTTTAAAGCCGTTTTCAATAGCGAAATTTTCATCGGTATGCAAAGGGTTTTTATCTTTGAATATTTGAATGAATCCGTTATAGGTTTCATCGGAAACAATAAAACGTTCTTCAAATTTATCTCCAAATTTAAAAATCATATTCCTTTTTCTTGAATACAATTCAACATTTCCCCTACATTATTCCAACTTTGGATTTCTTTGGAAGTGAACCTTATTTTAAAATGTTTTTCGATGGCCACAACTAATTGTATGTGCGTTAACGAGTCCCATTCTTCGACATCATTTGCGGTTGTTATTTCCTCAATCACCACATCATCGTCATCAAGGGTGTCTATAAATATTGCATTTACTTGCTTTAAAATTTCATTTCTTTCCATAATCCTTATTTGCTGTTTATAAAACTTTTTCTTCTTTTGTGATTTTCAATATTCAATTCCCAATGGGTGTTGTTTTTTTCAAACCCTAAATTAGGATAATGCTCTTTTACCATTTCGTTTTTGGCAGTGGGCAAATATTCCCCTTTTAATCGAGTATATCCATTTTCTTTGGCAAAACTTGAAATGGTATTGAGCACAAAATTTTCCATTCCGCGTTTCAATACCCTGCAACTCATAAACCAGGTGTCTATAAATAAAGTCTCGCTGTTTTCTTGTTGTAAAATTACCACGCAGATTAATCCGTTGTCCCCAAATTTATCTTCAAGCGTAAAGGCAAAAGTAAAATAATCATCGGATACTACAAGCCTATCAATATCGGCATCTGTATAACGGATAGTTCTAAGATTAAATTGATTGGAACGTTGGGATAACTGCGCCACTCTTGGAGCATTGAATTTATTGAACGGTTCAACCAAGGAAAGCATGTTCAGGCTCTTCAAAAAATCATCTTCATTCGTGAATTTTTGTTGAATTGTGGCTCTTTGTGCTTCTATTTGGTATTGTTTGGTTCTTTCAGCATCTTCATTGGAAAATGAAACGGTTTCAAAAAGATTCAAAGTATATAGATATTCCAAATAATCTGCTGGATCTTCGGGCAATTCGGGAACACAAATCTCGGGAATGTTTTCTCTGACGATATTTCTCTCGAAAGGATTGTCGTCTAAAAATACCATCGAGTCAAAACCGATATTTAAAATACTTTGTATTTGCCGGATATTGTCGGCCTTGTTTTCCCAATTGGCAACAAAAACGGAAATGTCATCCATTTTCAAAACCATATCGGGATGTTTTTCAAAAGGCTCTTTGGCGACTGATTCGGTATTCTTGCTACAAACGGCCACTATGATTCCTCTATTTTTCAATTTTTTTATCCAATATTGAAACTCGGAAAAAGCTTTCCCAATTCCCAAACTGCCTATTTGGATATTTTCCATGCCGTCATCGCCAATGATGCCGCCCCAGGTGGTATTGTCTAAATCTAGGATAATACACTTTTTAAACTTGCCGTTTAAGGTGTTTATTAAATCGATTGTTTTGGTGGCTACTTTGGGCAAAACATCAATACTCAGAACCATTTCTGTATTGATATAAACTGACGTTTGAAAGAAATTGGATTTTCCTACTTGGTTTTGAATGGATGAAAGGTCACACAAATACAAATTCGGTTTTTTTGACGCCAATGTCATTAATTCGTAATTGAGTTTTCGCAATTGAAACAAAAAAGAAGATTCAGTTTTATTGGCATAATTCCCAAAAATGGAATCGTCAATTTCGGTATAATTGTAATAAATTACTTTGGCATTGAGATTGTTGGTTAAATTGGAATAGATGTTTTCTATCGCTTCCAATTCAGTTGACGCAAACAATACATGTTGGGCTGGTTTAATTTTGTTGTATTTCCCTAATAACTTGTGGGACGATTGAAACACGATGACAATTTCTGGTGTGAATTCATACAATTCAGAAGAAAGATCATAAACTTGACGCTCGATTTGATTGAAATCGGCTTCCCATATTTCGAGATTGAAACCGTTATCATAACCCAACCCCCGCAATGTCTGCGTTAGGAACTGCGTGGCGGTATCGCCCAAAATCGCAACTTTGATGGCCTTTAAACCAGAAAAATCTTTTTTTAAATTCTTCTTTAATTGAGAAAAATTCTTCATTATTGATGCTTTGTTTTTAATTTAACTAAAATCATGAAATTTAATTAAAGTGTGTATTTTGGGATCTTAAAATTCTAGTCTTTAATTTTGGTAATTTTAAAGAGCCCTGCTGGGAAAATATTTATCCCGATAACCTAAAAAATATTTTTCAATTTTATAGGTCATTATAAATCCTCCTATGATAGAAATTAAAAAAACCAAAACAAAGGTAACATAATGATTTTTAATGGGTAAAAAGCCTACCACATATATAACAAAGGAATGAATGACATAGATGGAATAGGAACAAAATCCGATTTTTGAAATACAATTAACTACGTATGAAGAAAAAAATCGGTTGATTTTAACATTGATATTGGAGTCCAAAAGAAAATGAATCAGCAGTATTCCAAAAGCAATATAAAGCATTGTAAAACCAATCGTTTGCACAAAAAAAGAAGGAACCGGTTCAATAAATGGTGTGAAAGCAAGCAATGAAAAAGCGAGCAACAAAGATGGTTTACGGAATTTCGTATAAATCCCAACCAGTTTTTCTTTTTTGAAATAATACCAATAGGAAATCAAAACGCCGGCCAAAAGAGAATCTATTCTAAGATGTGACATCGTTGTATTTCTTGCCGCCTCATCAGGAAATTCAATATTAGAAAGGATACGAATTAAAAAAACAAAAATCAAAACAGCAAATAACAGTTTTTCAAATGCCGAAAAAATGTTGCCATTATTAATATCATCAAACCGAATTATTTTTTTATTGAAGATAAGCCAAAGTAGCAAAGCCAAACCAAAATAAAAATGCTCCTCTACTGCCAATGACCAGCTTGCCGGATATGCATATCCCCATCCTAATGCGTAATTCTGAATAAAAAAAACATCAAAAAAAACTTTATTCCATTGTAATTTATGCTGTAAAATTCTTGGTAACATATAACCAATGTAGGTTAGATAGTAAATAGGATAAATTTTAAATCCCCTTCGAATTAAAAATAATTTAGGTTTAATAGAACCGAATTTATGGTACTCTTTGAATAATAATCCTGAAACTAAAAACCCACTAAGAACAAAAAACAAATCAACTCCAATCCAACCCATCGTTTCCAGAAAAGGAAACAACAATTGATGACGGAATAGCACCAAAATAATGGCAATTCCTCTCAGGAAATCAAGCTCTCTCAATCGCTGAATTTGTTGCATATCTATTTTTTCTGAATCAAATTTTGATTTATTCCTATGGTCAATTCTCCAGAATTAAAGAAGGTAAAACCGTATTTTTCCAACACCTCATAAATAGCTTGTCTGCAATTAAACTCATCGTGAATTTCTATAGCTATACATTTGGTAAAAGTTAAAAAAGAAATGTCGGAATTGGGGTTCATGAAAATTTCTTTTTCGGAACCTTCTATGTCAATTTTCAAAATATCAATTGTATTCCATTGAAATTTTTCTAATAAATAGGGAATGGAGAACGCTTGCAAACCTGTTTCTTCGTTCGTTTCTTCGACTCTATAAGTCCAATCATTTTGGCCTCTAAAATCGTTAATAAGTTTTAAATGGGTGTTTTTACTCCAGACTCCAGCCTTAATTTTGTTCACGTTCGATACGGAATTAGTTTCTAAATTATAGCTCAATGTCCTAAAATTCGACTCATCTGGTTCGATACAAATAAATGTGGCATCGTCAAAAAAACGAGAAAAATAGAGAGACGTCAGCCCAATATTACCTCCTGCATCAAAAAAATTTAAAGGTTTCTGGTCTGGAAAATTGACTTTAAACACCTTAACTACAGGAAGATATTCTTCATGTTTGAAAATTTGTCCAAAAACATCCAAATCACTGGAAGGTCTTCTTCGGGTTTTAATCTTGGCTTTCCATTTTGGATAAAATGAAGTAAAATACTGATTCGTTTCTTCTTTTAAAAACCCATCATAACTGATAAGATGAAAGTAATAGTCGTTTGTAATTCTTTCATTAAGAGTTGTTTTAAGTTTTAATACTCTTTTCAACAGATAGCCTAAAATCAAAAAGCTATTGGAAAAATTTAAACGATGTAAATTAGTTATTTTTTGCATTTTTTTCTTTTATTTAAACAATTGTGCCGTGTTTATCCACTGCCAAATATGAAAACTACTTTGATTATTTCCTTTAAAAAACAAATCCAACTCCAATTGAAGTTCTTTTTTGTCAAACCAACTGTTGTTTTTCAAAATTTCAATTTCAGAGGCAACCCAATCTTTTAAATCGTGGGATAACCACTCCCTTTGCGGAGTTTGTAATGGTCGTTTAGGAGCCAAAACGATATCTTTTTTTAAAAATTTTTCAGCAATTTTTCTGAGCATCCATTTTTGAACTCCATTTTTAATCTTAAAATTTTTAGGACGGCTAAAAACATATTCTACCAATTCGTAGTCTAAAAAAGGTTCTCTTAATTCCGTTCCGTAAAGCATGGAAACCCTGTCATTAAAGCGCAAAGCTCTAGGGATTTTGGTGTAAAACAAATCTCGATATTGCAAGTTTAACAAATCATCTTCAAAAGGTTTGCCGTAAAAAGTTTTACTGTAATTTTTGAAAAAACCACCGTCCAAAACATTTGTTTTAAAAGGCGATACAGTTATCCCTTGAATTATATTCTGTGAATTATTTACATAATAATCATAACCAGCCCAAGCTTCATCAGAACCTTGACCATCTAACAACACTTTTACCCCTTTTTGACTGGCAGTTTTAAAAATCTTGGAATAGGCAATAGTTGGAATTCCGCCGTAAGGCTCCGATTGATTTTTTGCTATTTTCAAAGCCAATTTTGGAACTTCCTGAGGCTTGAGCTCACAAACATTTAACTTGTACGGTCTGTCCTCAAGCATTGATTTTACCCAAATGAGTTCATCGTATCTTTCATCATTGGTAACAAAAGTAAAAGCCTCAACTGTTGATTTGTCTATGTTTTGTTGGTCGATTAATGCTAAAAGCGTACTGGAATCCAGACCTCCGCTCAAATTAAAACCCACAGGAACATCGGCTCTAAACCTTAAATTTATGGATTTTAAAAGTAAATTGGTAATATATTCTTCTTCGTTTTCTTCGAAAGAATTGGTTAATTTCGAAACCCTGTCTTCAAAGAAATACCATTTTTTTATTTGCAGGGAATTATTCTTCAAAGTCAAAAAATGTCCTCCGGGCAGTTGATGAATGTTTTCCCAAAAAGTTTCCTCCGGCGTGCCGTAACTTCCGTCAGAAAAATAATTCAGCCAAACTTTATCATTGGGGATTTTAGGAATCCCTGCTGACCAGAGTGTGCTTATTTCGGAAGCAAAAAAGAAATTGGAATTGTCGAAAAAATAATAAAAAGGTTTAACACCAAATCGGTCTCTTGCTGCAAAAAACAGATTCTCTTTTTTATTCCAAATTGCGAAAGAAAACATCCCATTAAATCTGTTCAAGCAACCTTCGCCCCATTCAATGTAGGCATTCATTAAAACCTCAGTATCTGAATGGGTCCGGAAAGTGTATTTCGATTGAAGCTCTTGTTTTAATTCCAGATAATTATAAATTTCACCATTAAAAACCAGAATGTAATTTTTGCAATCGCTAAGGAAAGGCTGGTTGGCATCACTTGACAAATCAATAATGCTCAGCCTGTTGTGACCAAGTGTTATTTTATGTTCTTCATTGTAGAAATCCATAAAATCTGGACCGCGATGTTTTTGCGTTTCCAACATTCCTAAAATGTTCGCCTTGTTCGCCTTGAATCCTAAAATCCCTGCAATTCCACACATCTTAAAAATGTATTATGTTTTTCACTAATTGCTCTGCCTTTTCCCAGTCTTCCATGGTATCAATATTCACGTATAAATCAGGATTACTCTCTATATAAGCAATAGATTTTCCGTAAAGGCTTCCGCTTTTTATAACTTCTGTTTTGGTAATATAAATGGAACCGTCCCTGTGAAATGCCTTTGGCAAATCTTGCCTTCTGGAAATAATAATATCTTCTCCCGTGGCAATTTTTAAAAGTCCCTTTCCATTTTCTTCAAATGTCCAGTGCGGATTATATTCATGCGGAACGGGCAAAACGCTTACTAGACAGTCCGCATTACTCGCAATAAATTTATCGATTGCCAAATCAATAAAACCAATTTCCCTAAAAGGACTCGTTGGCTGCAATAAACAAACGGCATCAAAAAAAATATTTTGTTTTTCAAAAAAATCCAAGGCGTGCTGAATCACTTGCAAAGAAGTGGATGTGTCCTGGGCCAGATTTTCCGGCCTTTTAAAAGGTGGTTTTAGCCCTAAATTCTCGGCAACCGAATAAACTTCATCATTATCGGTGGAAACTACCGTCCTTTGAATTCCTTTTGATTGTCTTGCGCTTTCTATAGAATAAGAGATTAAAGGTTTGTCTCCCAAAATTTTGATGTTTTTCTTGGGAACGCCCTTTGAACCACCCCTTGCTGGTATTAAACCTAAAACTCTCATTAATAGGTAATCGTTTTATGAAATTGTAAGGGGAGATTTTGGAGTAATGCCGCTATTTTTTCTCCTGCATTTCCTCCACCATAAACATCAGATTTTGGCCGTTCAATTTTAATCAATATATTTTTTAAAGTAGCTACTATTTCATTCTCATTATAGGAAACATCAACCACATTTTGACCTCGTTCCCTTCTGTTTTGTCGCGAACCAATATTGATTACGGGAACTCCCAAATAGGCACATTCGCGAATTCCAACGCTTGAATTTCCTATTAGGCAAATAGAAGAATTCAAAAGATTCAAGAAATCATCCCCTTCCATGTTTTTAAAAAAATGGACATTTTCCATGGCATATTTTTCTCTAAAAGAACGAATCCCGGACGAAGTTCCATCTGCACCGGCATCAACATTGGGCCAAAACCAAAGTGTTGGCAAATTAATTTTTTGAACGGCTCTCAGAGTGGCTTCAATATGTTTACGGGAATCCTGATATTCATTGGTTACCGGATGCTGCATCACGACAATGTATCCTTTATCCAAGTCAGGTTTTGCACCTACTCCACCATATTTTTCATACGGATTGAATGTTAAACCATCATTTTTCAACACTTCTTTAGCAATATCAATAGACGGACAACCCGTATTGAAAACCATTTCGGGAATTTCTCCTAATTGAATCACTCTGTTTTTAGCATTTTCAGAAGCCACAAAATGATAATCCGAAAGTTTGGTAATGGCATGTCTCACTTTCTCATCTATGTTTCCAGTCACTTCGCCACCTTGAATGTGAGCCAACGGAATATTCATATAGGAGGCTGCAATAGCGGTTGCCATCGTCTCAAATCGATCGGCAACAGTTACCACAATATCGGGCTTCAGATTATCAAAAACGGTTGACAGTTCCAGAATCCCTATCCCGGTTGTTTTAGCGGCCGCGGTCAAGTTTTCGCCTTCCAGTACATTAAAAACTTTGGCGGCAATTTCAAAACCATCCTTCTCAATATAGTTTACTGCACTTCCGTATCTATCAAGCAAGGCAGAAGCCGCAATAATCAATTGCAGTTCCAGCTCAGGATGTTGTTTGATTGCTGTTAAAACGGTTTTAACTCTACTGTAAGAGGGTCTCGCTGTAATAACTACAGCTATTTTTCGGGTTTCATTCATGCTAAATCGTCTTCATTCAAAAAATCCCATTGGTTTTTATCGCATGACAATTCCCTCCCTAAAATTTCGGAAAACTTAGCGGCAGAAATTCCAAATCCTTTTGGTTTCTTACTTTCTAAATCATCAAAAGTGATTTTATGTCCTTTGGGTAAATTTTTATTTATGGCTAATGACTTTTCAAAGATGGCTTTTAGCTCCTTGAAATCCCCATTATTATTTTTATTGATTGGATATTTTTTAGCCTCATAGATAGCATTCACGGATTCAACGAGTTGTTTTGTTTCTTCTAAAGTCAAAGAAGCAATCGCGTCGGGTCCGAAAATTGCTCTGTGAAAAACCACATGAAACTCTAAAATTTCAGCTCCAAGGGCAACAGCGGCAATTCCAGTTGCTATTTTGGCAGAATGATCTGAAAAACCGACTGAAACATTATATCTTTCTTTTAATTTTTGAATGACATTAAATCCAAACTGCTCTGGCTTTGTTGGATAGGCCGTTGTACATTGCAAAATGGAAAAATTCGCATTTTTACTTTCTAAAAAAGCAACAGTTTCATCTAATTCTTCAAAACTGCTCATTCCGGAAGAAATGATAATCGGTTTTCCAGTTTTGGCAATTTTTTCCAACAACAGAATATTATTCACTTCCCCGGAACCAATTTTATAGCTTGAAATCCCTATTTCTTCCAACCAATCTACCGCTAAATTACTGAAAGGGGAACAAATAAAATCCAATCCCACGGCATCACAATGTTTTTTAATTCCATGCCACTGCTCTAATGTAAACTCCATCCTTTTCCAATAATCGTAACGGGTTTCATCCTCATACGAAAATTTTATGCGAAAAGGTTCGTGAATACTGCTTTCGGCTTCGGCCAGGTGCATTTGAAACTTAATGGCCTGAACGCCTGTTTTGGCAACAGCGTCAATATAAGAATGTAAAATCCCTAAACTTCCGTCATGGGCTTGAGCAATTTCGGCAATAAGATAAGGTTTATCCTTCATGAAAATCAATAGATAGGAAACAAAAATAACTAATTTTCTGGTTTCCAGAATATTTTTGTTTCTTTTAATTCCGTATAGTGCTGATATTCTTCCCTTGTCAGAACGTTCCTATTCTTAATTAAATTTGGAATGTTAAAAAAAACATCCATAATCGCCTGAAACAAAGGAATTACTACTTTAAAATTTCCTTTTGCAATTTTGGTTTTGATTTGCATGAATATAGAATAGGCAATGATTCTGGGAACTTTTATTGCCGGATAAAATAAAAGTATGGAATACCAACCTGAACGAATGGATCTTCTATAACGGAATCCAAAATCTTTATTGTTCTTTGTTCTGGATTTTAAATTTACCCGATGGTGCACTAAAACTTCGGGCAAATAATGAACTTCCCAGTTTTTTTTGAACAATTGTAAAGAGGCAAAATTTTCTTCGCCATAAAATTCAAACCATTCCGGGTAGTTTGGAATATCACGCCACGCTTTCATTCGCCAAACGTGTCCACAACCTACAAATCCTTGGACTCTCTGTGGTTTTTCATGAGATGTTATGTTTTTTGGCTCTTCAATTCCCCAAAAAATTCGCAATGCCAATAAACCGCAATTTGGAGTTGCATCAAAATATTCTTCTATTTTTTCTAATGGATTTTGTGTCAAAAAATGAGCATCGTCATCTAACGAAATGGTAAAATCGGATTTGGTTTCATTGAGCATTTTATTTCTGCAAAAAATATAGCCTTTTGAAATCTCATTTCGGAGTAATATAACCTGAGGGAATTTATTTTTGACCATTTCAAAAGTTCCATCCGAAGAACCATCATCAAAAATAACACATTCCACGTCCTTTCTTTCCAATAAATACTGAATTTTTCGTAAAGTAATCTCTAAATCGATTTTGCGGTTTTTGGTTGAAATATGAATCGATACAGTTTTATTTGGCATCAAGATTTAATTACTAAATCGTCAATTACTTTTTTTAAATAGGATACCGATAAGTATTCCTGCAAATCACCTCTATTCAAAAGCAAATGATCTGGATTTTGCTTCCACAATTGATAGGCTTTTTCAATGATGTGGGCTATTTTATTTTTGTCATCCGCTTCAGACCAATACGGATATTGATCCCCTAATAATCTTTTAGTTTCGCTATAATAGGGTGCCAAGGAAAGGATTGTTTTATTGGCCTCAACACAATGTGGAAACTTACCCGGTAAAAAAGGGCTAATTTCTGATTTGGATTCTAAAATGATATTTATTGAAACATTTTTTTGAAGATGGTATACGACATCAAAAGAAACGTTTCCAATATGAATATATAGTTCGGGATTATTTCGCTTATATTCTTCGAGTATTTGGGAGTGAAAAGGAGCAGGACCTAGTAAAATAAGCTTCGAATCTGTTCGTGCCTCAGGATTCTGATTTAAAAACAATCTAAAACCTTCAATCAGGCCCACAGGCGAACGTTGTTGCAATAGGTTTCCCGCATGAAGCAGATTGAATTTTGACACATCCAAATAAGAGGGCAACGCAGTGTTTTCAAACTCATATTCTGCATTTTGATGCGGAATTATCACCCCTGTTTTTAAAAAATTGGGAAAATAACTTCCCATCCATTCCTTAAGTAATTGACTTGGGAATGAGGAGTATTTTGCTTTCTCAGAAAGCTCTTTAAAGAATTTTTCTTTTTTATTGTACCCTGGTTCCACCCAAGTAAAAGGCCTTGGACTTAGATGCGCCGGAAACGGATCATGAATGTTTGCAATCCATTTTTCGTGCAATTCAGGAAAAGATAATAGTGCATAATGCGGCCGAAAACTAGTTCCTTTGCTTAGCGTAAGAATATAATCCGGATTGTAATCTTTTACCTCTTTTATAATTAATTTTATGGAATTTACATCGTTAAAAAAAGTAAATGAAAACCCGAATACACTTTCAAAAAAAGTATGAAGGTATATATTAAAATAGCTGTGTAACTTTCTTTGGGTTCTACTCAAAAGATAGTTAAGACTAAATTTAATTTCTTTTATAGGACGACAATCAATATTTTTTAATGCGATTTTTTTTCTGGTATAGTGGTATACCATTAAATCAAAACCACATTCTTTAAGATTCACTATTAATGCAACATTGCATTTGGTACAACTACTGTCATTTACATCAATCGATTCGGCTATAATTGCAATTTTTGTAGGTGTCATTAACTGTAAATTAAAAAATATTTAAAAGGCGTAAAATTACAATTTCCCCTTTATCCAATCTATGGTTTTTGCCAACCCTGTTCTAAAGTCGTGACTGGGATGGTACCCCAATAGAGTTTGCGATTTTTCTATACTCGAACACCTGTCTTTTACATGATCCCAATTTCTTGGCTCGGTGAATACAATTTTTGACTGAGATTCGGTTAGACGTATTATTTCTTCGGCTAAATTTTTTATGCTTAATTTTGTTCCCGTTCCTCCATTAAAAACTTCGGCTCGATGATATTTTGAAGTAGCCAGTTTAATAAGCAAATCTATGGTATCTTCAACATAAGTAAAATCCCTGGTTTCTTCCCCTGTTCCGGTTATATTTATCGTTTCATTCAATAAAGCACTTTTTATAAAATTGGGAATCACATTTCTGTATTGTCCAGGCATTTCTCCAGGTCCGTAACTATTAAAAATTCTCGCACTGACTACTGGGATGTGATGAATTTCAGCATAATATTTACTATACAATTCTCCAACGTATTTATTTATGGCATAGGGCGTATCGTGTGGTGAAACCTGAAGATCTTCTGTCATTATTTCGCTGTTGCCATAGACACAACTTGAACTAGCAAAAATGATTTTTTTTAGCTCCTTATTACTTCTTTGAGCTTCAAACAAATTGACTAAACCAACAACATTCGTACTTATATCGGACAATGGGTGGTCTACAGAATTTTGATTGGCAAAATGAGCCGCCAAATGAAAAACATAATTGGGTTGATAATTTTTTAAAAATATATTTAGCTTTTCTGTATTTCCAATATCAATATAAGAAAAAGTAACTTCATTGGAAAAATTCGTGTGTCCTGCACTAAAATTATCAATAACGTGTATGGAACAGTTGTAGTTACCTGTTAAATATTGAATCAAATTATAACCTAATGCTCCGAAACCACCAGTTATTAATATTTTTGAATTGTTGAATGTCATTTTGCAAATATATTATAAAAAAGTAAATATTCTAATTCAAAAACAGTAAATTGGTGTGAAATTGCATCAATTATTTAAAATATTTTCACTTGAACTGTTCCTGTGAATACGCTTGAATTTTGGCTCGGAAACAATTTTTAAGACAAATGAAAATCGGTTGCTATTCTTACAAATTAACCTTTTTTAATGCTTTTTTTAAATTTGTAAACAGACAATCGCAAAGGAAATGTACTATAAAAAAATTGCCATTTCACTCTTTGTAATACCGATAATTTGAGAATTGCCATAATTTGACCAAACAAATCATATTCCTTAAAATCTATTGACAATGAAATAAAATGACGTCTTAGTGATTCGGTAAGTAATTGTTTTTCTTTTAGATTTTGCATCACCATTAAAACTGCTTCCACATAGGATGCCCTTCTAATGGGATTATCCCTATAGAACTCTCCGGTATTAGATTCAGCATGTTTCCTATTGTAATACAAAACGTTGCTTAGTATTATTCCTTTGAAGTTTTTCGCAATAATTCTAATATAGCATTCCCATTCTTCGGCATACAATAACTTTTCGTTAAACCGTATGGTATCAAAACAATGTTTTTTCCACAATACGGTACAGGAAGCCAAACCAATTTCTTGAGTAACTACTTTTGCGATATCGGCTTTAGTAAGCTTTTGTTCAATTGCAAAAGCGGTAGTTGAAATGGCAGGCATTTCTCCTTGGTAGGCACACTTTTGATAATTGCAAAAGTCTATTGAAGAATCTTCGAATGCTTCAAGACTTATTTTTAAGTTCGCCGGATGGACAAAATCATCGTCGTCAAAAAAAATAATATAATTGCCCTTCGCTAAATCCAAACCAAAATTACGACAGCCGGGCAAGCCTTTTTTATAGGGTGCTTCTCTTTTTAGAAACTGAAACCGAGAATCTTGTGCTAATAGCGGAGCAATAACTTCCCTAGTATTATCTGTCCCTCCATCATCAATAATCAAACATTCCCAATCTGTAAAGGATTGATTTTTTATGGATTGTAAGGTATCTACAATAAAATGCGCTCTATTGTAGGTAGCCATGATAATGGTAACTTTAGGGATTTTGCTCATTTAAATAGAGATTTAATATAACGCAATGGTTTTAAAACAGCCTTACCTATTCTGAATTCTAGACGATCTGTATTTTTGTTTTTTTCAAATTCTTCTCTTTTTATCCTATTAAACAAATCTTCTAATAATAAATCAAAATTACTAACGTAAAGGTCTCGATGTTTTTTAATAATAAGTTTAAACTTATCTAACCTCTCGTGACGAATTCTACTGGTAGTAGAACCTTCTCTTAATCGATAATTAAATAGGATTTCATTAATCACATACGCATATCCGCCTGATTTTAAAATCTGAATATAAAATTCCCAATCTTCAAAACCTAAAATGGGCAACTTTTCTTCGTACCCTCCCGTACCCTCCCAATCCAGCATCTTAAACATGCAACTTCCTAACGATGAATTACCAAATAAAAAATTATTTAAGTCTCCTCCATTAGGAACAAAAACATCTACAGTCCCTTTTTCATTAAACCGGTTGGCATGGCAGGTCACTATTTTAATTTTATCGTCCTCCTGAAATTTCTTAACGGCTTTTTCGCAAAAGGATGGCTCAAAGAAATCATCAGAATCTAGATTCAAAATATAATCCCCTTTTGCAAACCTTATTCCATTATTTCTTGCGATACTCTGTCCTTGATTTTCTTGTGTGAGTAATTTTGTGATTTGGGGCTCTATTTTTTTTAAAACTGCTTTTGTTTCGGCATTGGAACCATCGTCTACAACAATTATTTCTATATTAGGATACGTTTGATTCAATGCCGAATTTACCGATTGCTCAATGTAATGCGCATCGTTATAACAAGCAATAATTATGGAAACTTTACTGTATATCATATTTTCTTATATCCTAAAAAATTAGGTGTTTAGTAAAAGTATTTTTGTGTTAATTCAGTATTTGTTTTATCCTTTTTTTGGAAAATATAATCAGGAAAAATCTAAAAAAAACAGAGGTTATTTTCTTTCCAATCAATGATTTTTCAATTTCAGATAACATTTTAAATCGATTCATATTCAATAATTTCCGATTTTCATGCCATTCCTCATAATCCATAACAAAGGCACTAAAATATTCATTTAGAACCAAATTTCTTTCACTTGAATAATCCACTTGTGAACTTATCCCGTCAATATAATAGGTGGAAAGTGTTTTTTTTATGTTGATATAACTGCAATTGTGGACGAACAATGCTAAAATAAAAAATTTCCAATCTGACGCAATTTTTAAATTTTCATCATACAAACCCACAGTTTTAAAAAGCTCTTTTCGGATCAAAACAGATTGGTGATTCAAACCATTTAAATAGAAATCAGAAAAACGCAATGTATCAGGATGCGATAGAATCCCATAGTCTCTCTTCCCAATCATATGCACATTAAAGTAGATTAAATCATGGTCTTTTACATCCTGTAAGTTTTCTCTAATCACATCATTGTTGTATAAATGATCACCACTGTTCAAAAACAACAAATAGTCCCCTGTGGCTTTTGAAATCCCTTTATTCATGGCATTGTAGATACCTGTATCAGGCACACTCTCCCAATAATCTATATTTACATTTTGACTTTCTAGATAAGCGGCACTCCCATCCGAGGAACCGCCGTCAATAACAATATATTCAAACCCTTTATAGGTTTGATTAGAAACACTCTCCACAGTTTTTTTCAAGCCTTCGAGGTTGTTGTAGTTGATGGTGATGATGGAAATTTTGAGCATCCTATTTTATTTCTAAACTATTTTTATTCAATATACTATTAAACAAATCAATATATTTTTCCGATTGCAACTTTTGATTATAGCTATTTAATGTATTTTCTCTTATTTTTTTCCCATTAAAGCAATCTGAATTATTTAAAAATTTATGTATCGTTTTAACAAGTGATTCGACACTAATATCTTCGGTCAAATACCCATTTACACCATCTTGAATCATATCAGGAATTCCTCCAACGGGAAATCCTATGACGGGTGTACCGCACATTAAGGATTCCAAAACGGTATTGGGCAAATTATCCATCAAAGATGGAATGACAAAAACATCTGCTGCGGAATAAGCCAAACTCATCAATCTTTCGTCATGAATGGGACCTAATTCAATACAGTTTTTAAATGAATTCAAATTACCATTTCCAATGGCGCATAATGTTAAATCCTCACTATCTATTATCTCAAAAGCCTTTTTGAGGAAAGCAAACCCTTTTCTAGTAGTATGTATTGAATCTGCCACAAAAAGTATAATCTTTTTATTTTTGGGCAAACCCAACAATTCTCTAGAAAAAAACTTGTCTCTCGGAGAAAAAATTTCATGATTTACTCCATTAGGGATCAGGGCAATTGGAAATCGATTAAACACCTTATTTTTCTTGATTTCATGAGTCATCCAGTTACATAAACTTACAAGGTGTAAGTTATTTACATTGTTAAATATAGCTTCTTTAAAATCTAATACCTTTTTAAACTCATGTATTTCTTCGGTGGTCAACTTGCGGAAAATAGGATACCCATTTGCATTAATATCTATGATTTCTTCTGTATAATGCTCTCCTCCGGTAAATGGATTCATGTCATGTAAAGTCCAAACAACCGGTTTCGTATTTTTTTTAAAAAAAGATTTATAATCTACAAAACCTGCAACCCAATGTAAATTGATTATATCTGCATCTTTATAGAGGGGAGATTCTGTAATGTCATAGTTTGAAATTGGATAACTAAACATTTCCAATTTAGAAGATCTATTATTAGTATAACTATTGGTTTTAAATATTTTTAGTTCATTCAAAAATTTTATGAGCTTAATCTTAACTTTATAAATTTTTGAGGTTGTTTTTTGCGTTTGTTTTATTGTATGTGAATTAGGAATATTCAAATGCTTACTTCTTAAAAGCAAATTAGAATCAACTCCATTTTGTAACAGTCCTTCATGCAACCTTAAACAGGCTTTTCCAGCACCTCCAAAATCGCTAGAATTAACGATTAATATTTTCATAAAGTTTATTTATTAACAAATTGAAGTTTCCAATTTTCAATATTTTTTTGAGGTAATGAAATCCTGCCAAAATCTGATTTGAATTCTATCCAATCTACAATTTTCGAAAAGTCATCTCTATTTATAACTGCAAGGTTAATATCATTTCCTAATTCTTTAGACCTATTATCATTAGAAAGTATCAATCCAGAAATGCCATTTTGCAAACATCTGACCCCACCATGGAGTCGAGTTCCTATGTAAACAAAATCAGAATTCGATTTGATTAATTCATTCAAATCATTGATGTCATGATTTAGTAAAACAAATCTATTTCTATTTTCATTATAGGACTTAAGAGATTTAATGTAATCTATATCCCCCTTACCTTGTGGAAAAAAGAAAATTTTATCACTAAATTTTTCAAGTAAGATATTTATTAATTTGTTGTCAATTTCAGCATTAGGATGATAATCTGTTAGCATTAATAAAACATTGTTAATATCCTGTTTTTTTCTATCAGACACCATTCCATTTAGACTCCACGTAGTTGGACAAGAGGTGTTGATGCAGTTACTTATCCCTAATTCTTCAACTTTGTTTTTTGCGTATGAATCTCTCACCGAATGATTAAAATTGGACGATAACAGTTTTTTATAAAATGTCCTTGTATATTTAGTTGGACTATTTTGGTATTGCCACCATCCGACACCAAACAAAATTGCATTATTTACAATTGGGAAATTAATCAAAAAGTTATAATAATTGCTTTTCCATTGATTATAGACTTTAATATCCGAGGAAAGCAAATTGGTTCCACCTACAAAAATCAGTTCAGAACCCTTAATAAGACTTCTTTCCTTTGAATGTATGGGCACATGAGTAGATATTCTAACCACCTCATAATCATTTAAATCTGATTTCAAAAATTGCATAACGGAATCATTTATGATAATATCTCCCAGATTGGACGAAAATGACCCGTTGTTATCTCCCATTGAAGGGTCGAATAATACTATTTTTTTCATTTTTTAAACACAAATATTTGATTATTGGTTTTTGTCAAATTTTCGTCTACTAAAAAAAGTTGATTGCTTTCAAATAAAGATATGACCTCAAATTTGGATAAATTGTTTTTCCATGCCAATTGTTTCCGTGATTCCATATTCGGGAAATATTCAGTGGTACAGTACGATAAAATGCACTTGGTATTTGATTGCGATATTTTTTCGACAAACCATTTAAAATCTTCTATATATTCCAAACAACCACTTACAAAAGCGGTATCAGAATTTGTCTTTGGATATTCATAATTATTAAAATCGCAAACTATGGTATCACCTCCTCTACTCATATAATCAACCGGAATGTATGATTCCTTTTCGGTTATAAATTCTTTGAGCCACATTTCGCCACAACCCAAATCAACAATAACTGAACCTGAATCAATATATCTAGACATATCTTTTATTCTTTCTTTCCAATTTGGATCAAAATTCTCAATATTCTTCCATTGTATTGTTTTCTTTTTATTAAAGAAATTAATCACTTTTTTTACAAATGAAACCATAACCATATCTAATTCTTGTTATATATTATTTTATAAAGATTATTCTTTGATGTTGAACCATTTAGCTCGTTAGGCACCAATCACAATCTACGATAACACAACCATTGTCATTATTTCCATAAATATGAAATTCAGACCCTGTCTCAATAATTTCAAAAGACAAACATTCTTCTTGATAATCTATCAATTCCACATTGGGAATATGAATGCCAAATGTTAGTTTAAATGTATTAGGGACTAAAAATTTTACGGGGAATTGCACTTCAAATTCATGCATACCGGCACTATTTATTTTATCGGCCAGTTGAACTTGTGTGGTAAAGATAATTCTTTCGTTTCTATCAACTACTCTAAAACCCATATGCGCATTCAGGTGGTTTTCTGCCACTTTTATTTTTATCTTAATGCTTATAGTTTCATCAAAACCAAATTCGGTTCTGATTACCTTATCCTTATCTATAAGAGCGATGCTTACAAAACCTGTTTCTTCAATAGTTTCATTTATGTAATTGCCTCTATAGGCTTCATATTGGTTGGATCTTAAATAATAATCGATTCCAGCTTCAGTGCCACCTTCAAAAACCACTTTTCCGTGTTCTAAAATAATTGTTTTTGTACATAAACTTTTTACAGCCGCCATATTATGACTCACAAACAAAACAGTTCTTCCTCCTTGACGGGAAATATCCTGCATCTTTCCTATCGCTTTTTTCTGGAATTCAGCGTCACCGACAGCCAAGACTTCATCTACCACCAATATTTCGGGTTCTAGAAAAGCCGCTACAGCAAATGCCAAACGCACGGTCATACCACTACTGTACCGCTTTACGGGGGTATTGATATAACGCTCACAACCGGAGAATTCAACGATTTCAACGATTTTAGAGGCAATTTCTTTTTTGGTCATACCAAGAATGGCGCCGTTAAGGTAAATATTTTCTTTACCGGTCAATTCAGGATTGAATCCCGTGCCCACTTCGAGCAAAGAAGCAATCCTACCTTTAGATTTTATGCTTCCGGTGGTAGGTGTGGTAACCTTTGATAATATTTTTAATAATGTCGATTTCCCAGCTCCATTTTTTCCTATAATCCCTAATACTTCACCTCGCTCCACTTCAAAATTAATATCTTGTAAGGCCCATACATAATCACTGCTGCCCTTGACACTTCGGTCATTGGTCTCACCAATTTTTAGGTAGGGGTTTTCTTTACCCCGTACTTGATGCCACCAACGGTTCAAGTCGTGACTCAAAGTTCCTGTCCCTACCTGACCCAAGCGGTATTGCTTGGAGATGTTTTCAGCTTTTAATATAATGTCTTTTTTCATTGTCATTGCAAGGAACGAAGTTATCTGTATTTGGCAATAACCTATTTATCGTTCACGTATTATTTTTTTTAAATCAAAAATATCAACCTTATTCCTTAAACGGTATCAATAAAACTCTTCTCCGTTTTATTGAAAAGCAGCAATCCAATTAAGAACACGAATACCGTTACTGCAAATGTATAACCTAATCCAAGATAAGAAACAGTACCTGAATTGAGCAACATATATCGGGTCGTTTCAATCACATAAGCCAAAGGATTATAGGCGATGAGCCAACCATAAGCTGGCAATTTTTCTTTTAGCAGGGCGATAGGATACATCACCGCCGACAAATACATCAGCAATTGCACGCCAAAACCAATAAGATAAGTAAAATCCCTGTATTTCGTAACTAAGGATGAAATAATCATTCCTAAACCTAATCCTAAAATTCCCATTAAAGCGACTAACAAAGGAAAAAATAAGGTAGTCCCATTCAAACATATCGTAGCTCCCTGATAGTAATAATAAACATAAAAGGCAATGAAAATCAAAAATTGAATTCCGAATTTCAATAAATTGGATAACACTATGGACAAAGGCATAATGACTCGCGGAAAATAAACTTTACCAAATATGGCAGCATTTTTTTTAAAAGTGTCTGAAGTGTCATTAAGGCAAGAGGTGAAATAATTCCAAATCGTAATCCCTGCCAAATTAAACAAAAAAGGGGGAACTTTACCCGTATCAATACCTGCCACGTTATTGAAAATGATGGTAAAAATTACAGAGGTAAACAAGGGCTGGATAAGATACCATAATGGTCCTAAAACCGTTTGTTTATAAACCGTTACTATATCTCTTTTTACAAAAAGCATTAACAAATCCCTATATTGCCAAACTTCTTTGAAATTAAGCGAAAAGAATTTTTTTTTTGGTGTTATTTCAAACAACCATTCCTCATTGGAATGTTCTTTATCATTCATTTTTCTAAAATATAAACTAAAATAATGGAGACTAATTTTAACAGTTTCCAGTCCTTATTAATTCGAGATCACCAATTTCTTTCACTAATTATTGGTTTGAACGCCAAATATAACACTTTTAAAAATAGGATTAACAGTTGAAATAATTGATTTTTTGAAAGTGTATTTTACTGATTTGTGGATTGGCGCCTTTAATTTCAATAATTATTATTTTAAATACTTCACAAATAGGAATTATAAAATATTTACCCTGCAAAGGAGGTTTTTTATCATTTAATGGTTTTAAATAAAAAAACAGCAATCATAAAAGCGAAAACCAATGAATCATAAATCCCAATTTTTATTTACTTTTGCTGTATGCTAACACTATTTAGACCTAAAACCATACTCAAAGATTTAATTCCAGAAAATTATATCGATATTCATTCACATCTGTTACCAGGAATTGACGATGGCGCACAAACTATTGAAGATACCCTATCTTTAGTGACAGCGGTAAAAAAACTAGGATTTGAACAATGCATCACCACCCCCCATATCATGAAAAATGTTTGGGATAATACGAGAGTTAATATTGAAACTACTTTAAGTGCTACTGCTAAAGATTTAAAGGTCAAAAATAACGGTATTCCCATGAAAGCCGCTGCGGAATATTTATTGGATGCCAACTTTGTCACCCTTTTTCAAAACGAACCGTTATTGGTTTTAAAGGATAACTATGTACTCGTTGAAGTATCCTATATTAATGCACCATTACAATTATACGACATCCTTTTCGAATTACAAGTTGCTGGATATAAGCCAATTATGGCTCATCCGGAAAGATATTCTTTTTACCACCACAATTTTGAGGAGTATCTAAAACTGAAACATTCAGGCTGTCTGTTTCAAATCAATTTATTATCGACAATAGGATATTATGGAAATGAAGTTGCAAAAACGGCGGAAAAACTGTTAAAAAAAGGAATGATTGACTTCGTAGGATCTGACGTGCACCATCAGAACCATGTGAATGGTTTTTCTAAAAGAATATTAATCAAAGACACCCTACCCTTAAAAGAAGCAATAGAACAGAACCAATTTTTTAGGTTTTAAAGCAACCCGAAAATAGTACCTATTTTAACAATTACGAGTTAAACATTGAATTTTTTACTGATAAATTCTTTTAATACCGACTTCTTCACAACATCTTCGCCATAGCCGTAGCCATAGCCGTAGCCGTAGCCATATTTAGATCGAAAACCCAAATTAACACCTACATTATTTAGGACGTAGGCAAGATTTTTTAATTTCCCTTTATTTTTTAACTCTAAAGAATACTGCATTAATTTCTTTTCGGTAAAATCGGCTCGAACAACAAATAAAGTAACATCAGCCAATTGTGAAATAGTTAGAGTGTCGGTAACCAAAAGTGTGGGTGCTGTATCAATAACAATATAATCATATTCTTTTTTAGCTTCGTTGAGTAACAGTTCCAATCGGCCGTTACAAAGGAGTTCTGCCGGATTAGGCGGAATGGCTCCTGAAAAAATCAAATCTAAATTAGAATTATCAAATTGGTTGTTAACAGTCAAATTTCGCCAATCAACAGAGGGGTCATATAAATAATGCGACAGTCCCACTTGGCCTTTCCCTAAATTGGTATAGGTGTGGAACTGTGGATTCCGTAAATCTGCACCTACAACCAAAACCCTCTTGCTCAACGTAGCAAAAGCCATACCCAAATTGATGGAGGTAAAGGTCTTCCCCTCTCCTTTTATGGTTGACGTTACAAAGAGAATGGGTGCCAGATTACCCGTCTTTAAAGGCAAAAGATAGCTAATATTGGTACGCAAAATCCGGAAAGATTCGGCAAGTAAAGATCGATCATTATCCGTCATTATCTTTACGGAATCCCCAATAAAAGGAATTTCTGAAACAATAGGCACATCACGAACCAGTTTGGACAATTCCTGTTTGTTGTGAACCTTATTGTCTAATACATTCTTGACAAAAACAAATAGGAAGGGAATCAACAATCCAATCAAAAGGGATCCCATATAAATCAAATCGGTTTTGGGAGATACCGCCTTACCGTTTGACGAGGCATAATCCACCACTTTTATTGAAGGTCCCGTCACGGCAACATTAATGGCGGCTTCTTCTCGCTTTTGAAGCAATAAAATATAAAGGGCTTCTTTAATGCTTTGTTGACGTTCTATGCTTCTAATGAATTTTTCATACAAGGGAATCTTATTGAATTTGTCGGTATAACTCCTAAAAATAGAATTATTTTTAGCCAGTGAAACCGCCAACTCTTGTCGGTAGTTTTGAATAGATTTAAACATGTCTTTTTTAAGCACGTCCAATTGCTCATTAATTATCTTTACTTTAGGATTATTCTCTCCAGCGCTAAATAAAAGGCGTTCCCGTTCAATAACAAGGGCATTGTAATTCCCAAACAACTGATTAATAATGGTGTTCGAAATACCCATTTCAAGTGGGAAAGATTCGAATTTATTATGTTTAAATAGGGTTTGCTCTACATATTTGGTCAGTTCAATTTGGTTTTCAGTCTCAATAATGGCGGATTTAGCCATTTCCATATTTTTGGTGGCAGACGCGATATCGGTGTCCACAAGCGTCAATCCATTATCCCGTTTGTATTTTTCCTTATCGGTCTCAATGGAATCGAGTTGTTTACCCAAAAAATCAAACCGATCATTGACAAAATCAATAGTGCGCTGGGATACCAGTTGCCGATCCTTAATGCCGTCCAAATCAAATTGTTTAATAATTTCATTCAGAGTGGCCTCTAATTTAAGGGTATTGGTTCCAGTCAGGGACAAGCCCAAGATATCACTTTGATTGGCTACCCCTTTTACGGTAATTCCGCTGCAAAGACCGAGTGCCGTTTGGCGCAAAGGAGAAAGTTCGAAAGCAAATTGCTTCCCAGTCAAACCACCAACATTTAACCCCAATCTTGGGGATATTTTAAAGGGAATCCCCGAAACAAGATGAACGGAATGATAGGGAATGACTCCCGACTTAATTCCATTTTGGGCATCAACAATTTCATATCCTTTAGAGGCAACTTCGATGGTAAACTGAACCGATTTGGTCTCTAATTCTTTGGGTAATTTTAGCCATTGGATAGAAAAAGGACTGTTTTTCCACAACTCTTTTTGGGTCAAAAAGCCAACCGAATAATAATGGGTGGTCAAATCCAAATTCTTAACCACGCGCTCCATCAACTGATAAGACTTAATCATTTCCATCTCATTATCTAAACCTGGCTTATTGGTCTTACCAAAGATGGAGATTGCATTACTGGGTAATTTAAAAGCGGTAGCAGAATTATCCAAGATCTTAATTTCAGAATAAGTCTCAAAAATCGGGGTGGTATACCGTAAATAAATTTTAGCGGCCGCAAAAAAAACGAGCGTTGAAATAACGAACAAATACCAATATTTTAAATATTTATTGATTTCCCCAAGGATATCGACCTCGCTGGCAGTTACTTTACTGTCAATTTCAAAATTTTCCATAACAATTAACGGGTTAGTACAAGGAATAATGCCAAAGCGGAAGTAAACAAACTCAGTATGGTTCCTGGGCTGGTTAGCCATCCCGACAGCATTACGCTAGTCCCATTGGGTTTTACGTAAATAACATCATTTTGCTTCAAATAATAATAAGGACCATTAACCAAATCGATGGAAGTAATATCCAATTTACGATAGGTTCGCATGCCATTTTCTTCACGAATCAATACAATATCATTTTTAATTCCAGTGGGAAAGATATTCCCCACGGCTTGCAACACTGTCATGGAATTGTTGCCCCCAAAAGGAATAACATGACCGCCACCGCTATTACCTCCTACTCCAACTTGACCAATTACCGTTACTCGGGCATTGATAATCCGTATACTTACGGTAGGATCTTTAACCAATCCTTTCTCGACAAGGAGAGTATTGATAAGACCCTCGGCTTCCGTTGTGGTTTTACCGGCTAAGGCAATGGTACCTAGCCTGGGAAAAACGATATTGCCATCAAAAGAGACCAGATAGCCATTAAGTTGGGCAGATTCAAGAGATCCTAAAGATGAATTAAAAGGCTCCACAGCCTCGGGTATCAATTCCCCAACCTTTATGCTTAAAATATCATTAACCTGGATTTTATTGGGATAATAAATAACGGGATCCTCCGAACCAATTCTTACGTCATTAAAGTATTCTACCTCTTTTCGTGTGGCACAGGATTGTAAGGTCAATGCCAACAGAATAAAAAAATAAATTGATTTAAATACGATACGGCTTGCGCCATTATGTTGGCATCTACTTTGGGTTAGAAACATGGATGAATTTTAATTTTCTAATTATTTTAAAGGCGAACAAAGATACAATTTATAAAGTATAAGTGGTATATTGAAAATAATAGTTTTTTACAGTATATTATCTAAATCTAAAGCTACATATTTGGAGTTCATACTCTTGAATTCAGGAACAATTTCCTTCATAGTTACAACAATCTCTTCATCGGCAATACTTTCAATTTTATGTAATAATCGTAATATAGTATCGTTTATAAACTCATAATCAGCATGAATTTCTTGCGCTATCAATATTTTTTCGTGATGGGTGGCTAGGGTTTTTGAATCGTCGTTAAGCAGTTCTTCATACAGTTTTTCTCCGGGACGCAAACCGATGATTTTGATTTCAATTTCTTTATTGGGCGTAAAACCAGCCAATCGGATCATCTTTTTAGCTAAATCAATAATTTTCACGGGCTGACCCATATCAAAAATATAAATTTCTCCACCATTACCCATCGTTCCTGCTTCAAGAACCAATTGACACGCTTCTGGAATGGTCATAAAATAGCGTATGATTTCGGGATGGGTAATCGTTAGTGGCCCGCCATCCTGAATTTGTCTCGCAAATAAAGGAACAATAGAGCCATTAGAACCCAATACATTTCCAAATCGAGTGGTAATAAATTTGGTAATATTTGAATTTTGTTCCTGCTGCAATTTATTTTGAAGGGTTTGCACATATTTTTCGGCTATGCGCTTGCTGGCTCCCATAACGCTGCTCGGATTTACCGCCTTGTCGGTAGAAACCATGACAAACCGCTCTACACCATATTTAACCGCTAAATCAGCAAGATTTTTAGTACCCAAAACATTGGTATTTATGGCTTGTGATGGATTCTCTTCCATCAGGGGAACATGTTTATAGGCAGCAGCATGATAGACAATATGTGGTTTGTATTTTACGAATATTTTCTCCAAGGCTTCAAAATTCCTTATATCCAAAAGTACCGTTCGTATTTTAATCTGCCCCTTAATGCTATTTATTTTCAAACTTAAACTATGAAGAGGCGTTTCTCCCTGATCTAAAATAATAATTTGCGCAGGGTTAAAACCTAGAACCTGTCTTGTAATTTCACTGCCAATGGAACCGGCAGCTCCCGTTATCAATATGGTTTTTCCGTTGAGTTGGGAAGAAATGGTTTTGGTGTCTAAAACAATCGGTTTTCGCTCCAGTAAATCTTCGATTTCAAAACTTTTTAATTTATTGGAAATTTGTTTTTCATCTTCCCAATCGGTTATTAAGGGAACGGAATAGACTTTAAAATTATATTCAAGGCACTCTTCAACGATAGCAATGGTCTCTTCTTTACTGAGACTTTTTTCGGCAATAATCAAAGCCTCTGCTTTCATTGCGCGTAATACCACGTGGATATTCCTATTTTGGTTTAAAATAGGAAGATTGAGGATACTCTTGCTCGTTTTGTCCTGACTGAATTTATCAATGAATCCCAACAACTTAAATCGACTTGGCTTCTCTGTCCGTAAGGCATTGGCAACGGATATCGCATTGGCATCTGCACCATAGATTACCGCATTGGTCAGCTGTTTTTTATCATCAAAATTCATGTACTTTTCGAAAAAATACTTAACCAATATTCGAAATAAAAAAAGTAGTGTAAAAGAGATAACATAACTAATAAACAATCCAGTGGTCAATAATATTTTATCCTTAAAAATAAGCAAAAAGGAATAATTGATAGCCAGCAACACAAAGTAGGAAGTCGTTGTGGAGATCAATAAATTGACTCCATCGATAAAGGTAGAATGTCGAATAATCCCGGCATAGGTCCGGTAAAACAGAAAGAAAACAGCATTTACAGCAAGCACAATGGCATAACCGAAATAAACATCATGATGATCGTAAAAAGAAACATTGAGGCTCGTAATAATCAAGTGTGTGATTAGAATGGCAATAAAAACGATTCCTAAATCTACCACAAAAATAATCCACCGTGGCAAGTAAGCCAAATTATGGAATCTCTTTTTAAAAAAACTATCTTTTGTAATGCCAAAAATAGAGTTCATTTTAGTGGTATTGGTCAATGGATTTAAATTTTGGCAAAATTACGACTTTACCGGATATAACGTTCCTTTTTTAAGAAAAATGTAGAGGTATTAAAAAAATCCATCTAGAGCCTCCTGAAGTCGAATTCTGTCGCATTCTTCTAAATTGGATCCGGAAGGCAGACACAAACCATTTTCAAACAAGTGTTCTGCAACTGTACCTCCATAGTAGGGATACCTTTCAAAAAGGGGCTGTAGATGCATGGGCTTCCACAAAGGTCGACTTTCAATATCAACTTGTTCCAGTGCCAATCGTAAATCTTCTCTGGTTTTTCCATTGGTTTTGTAAGGGTCTACTACTAGCGCAGTCAACCAGTGATTGGAACAATAATCAGTGTTAGGCTCGCAAAAGACGGCAACCCCGTCAATATTCGCAAAATAATCAACATAAAAATCATGCATGCTTCTTCGTAAAGCAACATGGGCAGCTAGAACCTCCATTTGTCCTCGTCCAATTCCGGCACATATATTACTCATTCTATAATTGTAACCAATTTCCGAATGCTGATAATGGGGTGCGGGATCTCTGGATTGTGTAGCAAAAAAAACGGCCTTTTCTTTCAGCTCTTTTGTAGGGGCCACTAATGCGCCTCCTCCAGATGTGGTGATGATTTTATTTCCATTAAAAGACAAAACGCCAAAAGTGCCAAAAGTGCCACATTTTTTTCCTTTAAAGGTACTTCCTAATGCTTCAGCACTATCCTCTAAAATAGGAATCTCATAGCGGTGGGCAATGGCACTAATGGCCTCAACTTGAAACGGCATACCATAAAGATGCACCGCAATAATCGCTTTCGGTTTTTTACCTTTCGCAATTCGGTCAACAATAGCTTCTTCTAGTGCAATCGGACAAATATTCCATGTTTCCGGCTCACTATCTACAAACACCGGAATGGCTCCTTGATAAAGAATCGGATTTGCCGAAGCCGAAAAGGTAAAACTTTGACAAATAACTTCATCTCCTGATGTTACGCCCAACAAAATCAGTCCCAAGTGGAGGGCTGCAGTACCGGAACTTAAAGCGGCAACATGAATGTCTCCTTTGATATACTGCGCCAGATCCTGTTCAAATCCAGTGACATTAGGCCCCAAAGGAGCAACCCAATTGGTATCAAAAGCCTCTTGCACGAATTTTTGTTCACCTCCTCCCATATGAGGGGAGGAAAGCCAAATTTTAGAATTAGTCATTTTCTTTATTGTATTTTATTATTTTCCCGGGAATCCCTACTACAACTGCAAAATCTGGAACATCTTTAACAAGTACGGTTCCAGCACCAATTGTAACCCAATTTCCTATTTTTATTCCTTGAATTACAGATGCTCCAATACCGATTTGTGATCCTTCTCCAACTTCAACCCCACCCGCGAGTGCAGCATTTGGCGAAATATGTGCAAAATCCCGGATAATACAGTCATGCTCAATAACGGCTCCGGTATTAATGATGCAATGTTTTCCGATTGTGGCATCAGGATTGACAATAGCTCCGGCCATAATAACCGTCCCTTCTCCAATAGTGGCATAATTTGAAACAATGGCCTTGGAATGGATCGCTCGGGCAAAAGGGCCTTTGAACTTCTCGGAGAGCATCTTTCGGGTGCTGTTATTCCCAATCGATAAAATCAATGGATTCAAATGGTTGAAATCTACGGCACTGGAATGGACTACTTTTTGTCCTACAATACAGGTAGTAAGAGGATTATCATCAACAATCAAAGCTACGGTTACACGATTGGTATGTAAAATATCAATAATGACTTTGCAATGGCCGCTTGCGCCAAATAGAGTGACTTTAGTTTCCATTAAAAGGTTCTATAGTAGAGGAATTAGCGGCATTAATGCCTTCGCTGACAACCACTTTTTGTATCGTTTTAAACAGTATTTTTAAATCCAAGGCAAAAGAAAGATGATCGACATACCAAACATCATATTCAAATTTTTCATCCCAAGAAATGGCATTTCTTCCGTTAACTTGTGCCCAACCCGTAATGCCCGGTTTAACTTCATGACGGCGATTTTGAAAAGCACTGTACAAATGCAAATAGTGGGTTAGCAAGGGGCGCGGCCCTATAATACTCATATCCCCTTTTAATACATTAAGCAATTGTGGAATTTCATCTAAAGAGGTTTTTCGAACAATAGCACCCACTTTTGTGAGTCGGAGGGCATCAGACAGCAGGACTCCGTTTAAATCCCTTGCATCGTTCATGGTTTTAAACTTGATGATGGTAAAGATTTTTCCGCCCTTACCAGGTCGGAGCTGAAAGAAAAACGGTTTTCCATTATTGGCAAAATACAACAGTATTGTAACGACAAGTAAAACCGGCAATAAAATAATAAAACCCAACAAGGAGGCAGTAAAATCCGCAATTCTTTTAAGGTAATTTTTGTACATTCCTTTTCGTTCTTAGTATGGGTCAAAGCTAATAATAATTTATGGAACTAGTATAAAGCTTTAATAATTTCCGAAAATCGTATTTATTCCTTTTTAAGGATAGAAACGGAACAACAGAAATGATGTGAAAGAGCCTAATAAACTTTTTGGAACCAATAAAACCCAAATGAAAAAAAACGTATCTTTAGTCCTGATTTTTAGATTGAAAACAATATGGCAAAAGTGATTGCACCTTTCAAAATAGTGGGTACCTTAGAAGATCTTAACTTCTACATCGACGAAAATGACATCAATAGGGTAAGGATGAAAGGCAAAACGGGTGTTTCGTCCAAGGAATTTAGATCCAACCCGGTTTTCCAAAAAATAAGGAACCAAGGAACAGAGTTTGGTCATTGTGCCAAGGTAGGCGTGCAATTTCGAATGCTTGCCAACCAGTTCAACCTTCGGGCAAAAGATGGAAGTTTTGCAGGAAGGGCAAACAAACTGTTATTTGAAATTCTACAAGAAGACACGGGCAATGAACAAGGAAAAAGAACGGTAGCCAATGGAATTGATACCCCAGAGGGAAAACTACAATTTGTGGGTTTTGAGGGCAACAAACTCAGACCCCTTTCTAACGTTTTAAAAACAAAATGGATTTGGGAAAATCAAGAGGGGATTTTCAAAATCCCAAAATTCAACCCTTTAAAACTGTTAGACTGGCCGGAACTGGCAAATCAGGTACATCTGGCGGTTGCAAGAACCAATTGGAATTACAAAGAAAACACCTTCAACACCACTTACAGCGAAGAAATAACCTATCCAAAAGAAGCGATTAAAATAGATATCGACTTAAAACTAGAAATCCCAGAGGGAAATAACCTCCAAATGGTCTATCTTTTTATCGGCTTTTCCATCAAGGACAAAAAAAGAACAATCCCCCTAAAAAGAAAGTACAATACAGTAACACTGATAGTGGTGATTCCCTAAAGTTTAAAAAAGATCTATAAGGAGGTCCAAAATTGTTTCTCCTACGAAGGAACAAGATGAGGTTAAAAGCCTAATAGTTGTTAAAGAAATATCCTACCTAAAGTAAATACGAATCCATCACAAACTCCGATACGTTTCCAAAATGGCATTCCAAACCACTTCTTGTTCATATCGGGAAACAATCAAAGATCGGGCATGCAGTCGCATTTTAGCTAGTAAATCGGAATCCGTGGCAAGACGTTTCATGGCATTATAGAGAGCCAAGGCGTCCTTTACCGGGATGATCAATCCATTAATATCATCCGCAATGATTTCATTACAGCCATTAATGTCCGACACGACACAAGGCAACCCCATGGCTCCGGCTTGCAAAACCCCATTAGGAAAACCTTCTCGGTAACTCGGAAATACCAATACATTGGAAAGGGCCAAATAAGGTCTAACGTCATTTTGAAAACCTACGGCATGTAGGAAAGGATTGTTGTGGATGCTTTCCAAAGTAGAGGAAGACAAAGGATCCAAATCGCTTTCATAATCCCCCACTAAAAGCAAGTGCACAGTTGGGTTGTCTTTTTGCAAAAGCTCGAAAGCCACAACCATTTCATTAATTCCTTTATCTTTAACCAACCTCCCAACAAAAACAAATACAAAAGCATCCGACGGGATACCCAACTGCTCTTTTAAGATCGAATTTTGTGCAGCTGTAAACAACGAAGGACTAAAATGGGAAGTATCAATGCCATTGGAACTGCCATTCGCTAATACGTTCAATTTCTCGGGAGCACAAAAATCATGGGCGAGAATGATATCCATCAAACCAAAAGAATTGGGATAAACATTCGTGGCACAACGGTAAGTAAATTGCTCAACCCAGTTAAGTAATTTTCTTTTAGAACCACTAACTTCCAGCAAAGGCAAACCGGCAACGGTATGCAAACGATGGGGCACTCCCGCTAATCTCGCGGCTACCATTCCTACAATCCCAGCTTTTGGGGTATGGGTATGAACAATATAAGGTTTCGTTTTTCTTAAAAACAAATACAACCGAATAACCGCAAATAAATCATACAGAGGCGTAATTCTTCGGGTCATTTCGAGTGGAAATACGGCAACCCCTTGAGATTTCCCAAGCTTTTCTAATTTTCCCCGTTCCGAAGAAATAGCAATTACCTCATAAAACGAACTCATATAGCGGAGTTGTCCGGAAAGTAATTTTTCCAATGAAATGGGAACCGTGGTGATGCGTACAATTTTTTGTTTTGTCATGTGGATTTGGGACTAAGACAGGGTAAACCCTTTTTTGAAATTAGGTACAAATTGTTTTTTGTTTTTTTACCACATAAATACATAGATTTTGTAAGATACTAAAAGAAAGTTTCACTTTTGGATAGATTTACTTTATCTGTTCGGTCTTTGGTTTCAGGTCATAACCATGAGAAAGTGAAACGACTATAATTCCTTAATAAACTATTGTTTTTTTTCTGTGTTTCTTTGTGGTTCAAGTTTTATGTGTTCTTAAAAGGCTTACCCTGTTTGATTATGAATAGCAAAGCAATTAAAGTAAAAGGCTGAAACATCATTTTGGTACGCATAAAAATACCCAAATTGGCATACCGTTGCACATACAAAAGCCCACAAATCAATGTAAATAGAAAGACCATTTTAACCCATTGCGGATAATGGATTTTTTTATAATCGCGAAGGGCAAATAAAATCCCCAAAAGATGAATCGCAAAAACAAAAACATTTTCGACACTCGCCAAGTGTTGAAACAGGGAATTAGCATCAAAAAACAAAGGCCTAAAATAGAAGGAGAACAATTGATACGGCAAAGAGTATTCCAACATAGGAACATAAGAACCGGAATGCCGGAAAGACTCTATGGAATAGGCATTAAAATAGAGGATGCGTTCCCAATTCCAATGCCGGATATGGGTGATTTGAAAGACCATGTACAAGAGCGTTAAAAAAAAGGAAAGAGCTACTGAAGCCACCGCCACACGTCTTTTTAAACTGTATTCTTCATTGAAAACAAAAACCAAAACAAGAGCTGAAAGCAACATCATGGCCACGTGGGGACGGAGAATCAAAAGGAGAATACCCCCCATAAGACTACTGAATGTGATATAAGCACGGGAAGCCATAGCATAAAAAACAGAAACCAATCCAAAAAAAATCAAGGGTTCTTTTCCTAAACCAGCCGTCCAATAATGCAGATTGGGCAAAAAATAAAAAATGGGAAGAATATTAATTCCTCGAATGAGGAGTTGTTTTCCTAAAACCAGATGAATCCATTTAATGTAAAGGATAATGCTCCAAAAACCAACCAATCCATACAGTAAAAATCCAAACCAAAAAGGAAGCCCCATTTTAATAAACGGGTAGTTTAAAAAAAGCATGAAAGTAGTCCCGTAATCTGCAAAAGAAAGCCAGGAATATTTAGTAATGTCAAAACTCCGTGCCCAATACAGATGTGCATCCGAATAGCCTCGGTGGATTCGAAGAAAGTAGGCCAAAAGAATAAAAAGACAATGGTAAACAAAAAGGAGATTCAACCATTGATTCTGAAAAATTTTCGAGAAACTAAGGCGTTTGATTATATTCAAAATTAATTTATTTAGAAATCAACCGGACTATAAATTTAAAATAATGGTACTACCCTGAGTAGTGTCGGTATTGTTTTTTTACCACGAACCAATCTGCAACTAATGCCATTAAGTAAATTAGGACGCAGATGACACAGATTGAGTGGATTTTCGCTGATTATTAAACAAGAAAATCCGTTTAAATCGGTTTAAATCCGTGTCATCCGTGTTCCAATTTTTATTTTGGTACAAGTAACGGATAGTCATATTAAAAAATTCTGAAATGCTTCGCCAGTTCGCTATCGCTCGGGTCAAAAATCGTTAATCAAAAATCTTAAATAATTACTCCACATCCCGTTGTAGTTCCTCCATGGTTTTGCTTTCCATCCCGAAAGTGTTTTTACAGTAGGAATAGACTTCCAATATGGATTTTAGTGTCTTCATAGCTCCTTCTGGATCTATCCCGAAGTTATGCGGATGCCACCACAAATGGTAAATTTCACCGTTACGGGCAGCGTGTATGATTTCGTTTTTGATTCGAATTAATCGTAAACTATTAAGCAGTTCAAGCTTATGTTGCGGACGCAAAAACCGGCTTGAAGGCTGGCTTAAGGGGCTATTTTGTTTCAGGCTGTCTTTCGGATAGGACTTTACACCTAATGGCACGTAGGCATCCGCAGTACGGAAAACTTTTGTGGCTAGTGTTTGAGGAGCTAAAGTGTCCCAATACCAAACATCGGGATTAGAACGCACAGACGATATTCCTCTTTCAGCACAACATTCCAAATAAGCAGCATTGAATTGATTTCTGGGAAAAACTAACGATTTTAGGGAAATCCCAAATTTATTAGCCAAGGCAATGGCGGTATCCAAATCCACTTCAAATTGTTCTTTATTTTGGCCTCCTTCCAAACAGTAGTAATGCGAATAGGTATGGGTTCCTACTTCCTGCCCTTCTGCCTTTTGCAAATCTTGAATGATATTGGGCGCAAAAAAGAACCGATTCAAACCTAAATTTTTATGGAGATGTCCATAACTATAAGCATCTAATTGGGTATTTGTATAGCTCGGCTTTTTCAAGGGGCTGTTCGCTTCCCATTCCTCCCAATTGCAATTGAATAACATCCCTACCGTTGCCCAAGTCGCTTTAACTTCATTTTTAACGAAGCTTTCGATAATTTTAGGAATTACATTTAAAGTGTTGTCAAAGTACTGTTTTTTATCGACAATGGAGACATGGTCAAAAACACCCCAAATCAATTCAAAATCCAAAGAAATTACCAAAGTTCCTTTTTTCATAGCTATTTGTATTTTATTACCGGAGGGAGTACAATTAAAAATTTTTTACCACATAGAAACATAGAAAACAAGAGCTTTTCTAGAAAATACATTTTCAATCCCGATAGCTATCGGGACTATTGTGGTCTAAAACAGAGCAAAGCGACTTGTTTATCTCTATTTTTCTATGTCTCTATGTGGTTTAATAAAAAAATTAAATTGTTTTTCGTCAATAAAGAATAATCGAACTCAGGTTATAATATTTATTCTTTTTTCTCCCCTTTCCTTTGGAAAGTCCCGATACCTATCGGGAGGGTAGAGGATCAGGCATTTAAAGCCACGGCATTATTTCTTTCCTTCAATCTTTGCATTTGTTCCCATTTTTCCTGTGCCAAAAAGTAGTAAATAACGAAGAACCCAAAATACATTACCATCGATTTCTGTCTCATGATAATCCCTAAATTAGACATCACGAAGGTCAATGCAAAAGAAGACAATAAGAAAACTATGATTGACATTTTTACCATATAGGGTGCTTTTAGGATAAAACGCAAAAAACGCCGATTACAAATTTTGGCAAACAACAATAAATAAATTAAATTTTCGACTGAACTAAACATACCTATAGCTCCCGGAGAATCTACAAACAAAGGACGAAACCAAAACGTAAATAATTTTAAGGGTAATGGATAACTAGCCATGGAAACGCCCGATTTAGCCGACGACTCTAATTTTGCTGAATTTGTATCAGAAAATTGCTCAAAGTCATCCACTACGTTTTCGGAATTTTCCAACTTGGCTACTGCCAAAATAGAACTGCTTGCAGCTGCCAAAAAAACTATTGAAGCCACCAGTACCAGCAGTTTTATTCCAATGCTGATTTTTCCTTTACCGGTTAATATGCCAATCATAACCCCAACCAAAACAAAAAGCATGACATGGGGACGTACCATATAAATAAAGAAACCACCTATGAGCAAGGCAACTATTCTTTTTTGCGGAAATTTAACCGCTTGGGTAAACACCATCAAACCCATGAAAATCAGGGCTCCCTTTCCTAGAGAAGCCGTCCAAAAGTGCATGTTGGGCAAAAACAACAAAAGCGTAAGCAAATCAAATCGACCGAAAACTGTTACATTTATGGGAATGCTCTCTCTAAAATACAGATAGGCATAAACAAAACCCACATAGCCAAACCACGATGCAACCAGCATCACAGAAGAATAGGATAGTCCTAAATAAACAAAAGGTACTGCAAAAAAACTGATAAATCGAGTGCCTGTATAGAAAAGCTCTGGCCATTGGTCTCCCTTATTTCCAACCGTTAAATAATACAATAATGAATCTGAATTATTATAAATTGAATACATAAAATAGATGGCAAAAAACAAAAGATGATACCAGTACAGGTAGTTCATTAACTTTTTGTCAAAAAAAGAATATTTTTTAGACAAACGATTCAGCATCATATTGTTTATAATGAAAAGCAGAATAAAAACAATCGGAAAATCGATATCAATCATCTAAAATAATTCTAAATCTCCTAGACTGTATTTCCAATGGTATACATTCAGGGCTTTGTTAATAAATGAAGTATTTTTTGTTAGTGCTTTAAAAGTGAGCTTGGGTCCAAATTTACCATAAATCCTAAATCGAAATAATTCGGTATTGGCAATGGTAATGATCCAACAACGATTTTTAAGGGCATAGTTTACAATGGCATTGCGAATTTCTTTTTTATCAGAATGGCTTTCGGAACCAATCACTTCAACTACCCTTACCTCTTTAAAAAATCGCTGTTTCTTTATGTATAATGCCACATACCAATCATTAGAGGATATTACGACATACTCCTGCATTGGATTCTGTTCGAATCGCCATTTTAAATATTCGGCTGATTTTGGTGTAAAGAGTACATTTTTTTCTGCCAAAATGCGATTATGAACGACACAAAGTTCCTCCAGTCTTTCAGGCTCAATTGGATTCATTATAACCTTTTTTTTAGAAAAAACACTTTGAAAAAAATACCCGATTGTTGGTACTAATGCAATAGGAATGGCGTCCACTTCAACCCATCCCATTTTTAAATATCCAGGACGACTTTTATCATTAGGGGTGTTAAAAATAAAAGTCTCTTTATCCTTTTGAACATCTTCTAACGCTTGCAGGGTCAGTTTTTTAAAAATTCCTTTCCCTTGGTACTCTGGATGAGTAGAAGTATCCACAGCCCTGTAAGCTATCCATACTTTGTTGCCTATTTGCCAATTCCATTTCATAAAAGCCCTCACGCCTACGAAGGTTTCGTTTTCTATAGCCAACAATACATGAGATGCCCCGAATGGATTCTTAAGATGTTTAAAATTCCAAACAACGGTTGATTTTTTTACTAAACCTTCTCCTAAACTAAGTTTCAATAAATCAACTATGGCTGGAGTATCGGCTATTTCGGATGTCCTGATAATCATGAGATATGGGAAAGATATAACGATTCGAGTTCGGTTACCATGGCGTCAATACTGAAAGCCGCTTCCGCTCTTTTTCTGGCTTGAACTTGTAAATGATTCAATTTTGATGGATTTTCGGCCAATTCCAATATAGAGTAAGGTAATTGCTCCCAATCGTCAACGTCAACCATGAGTCCGTCAACTTCGTGACGTAGTACTTCCTTTATCCCTCCCGCATTGGTTGAGACAATTGCACAGCTCATGCTCATCGCTTCAAGTAGCGCTATAGGAAGCCCTTCAAAAGAGGAACACATCATGAAAATATCCATGGCTTCATAATAGGGTTTTACCTGAGTTTGTAAGCCCGCAAAAAAAACCTTTCCTTCTAAATTAAGTTCTTTATGTTTCGCTTTTAATTCATTTTCTAATGGGCCAGCTCCAATGATAATTCCATATACATTGGGGTTTTTCTCCATACACTCCTTCATGATTTCCAACCATTTGTCCAGACGTTTTTGAAAACGAAAAACCGCCACGGTTCCTACCAATAGGGAATCTTCAGGAATACTAAATTGTTTTCGGATTGTTTCTCTCTCGGCTCCATTTAATCGCACAAAACTTTGGGTATTTACCCCATTAAGTATTGTTTTACAAGGAATTATAGGTTTAATGTTTTTAAGTATCGATTGGGTAACATCTTCAGAAACTCCAATGCCTAAGGTCTGGGAATTGAAACTCCATTTATTAATGGTTTTGGTAATAAAATGGTAGCGTTCCTGTAAATTATGTTCGGTGTAAATTACGGGGATTTTTGTTAATTGATGAACCAAACGGCTCACAAAACCGGCCCATGGCAAATGGGCGTGAATCAATTGGATTTGGTTTTCTTTACAATATCGTATGATTTTAGGGTATTGCAAGAGCAATTGGATATTATTTTTGGCCGAAAAACAACTTACCTTCCCTCCTGCTTTTTCTATGGTTTCTACCAATTGGTTTTTCCAAGGCAAAAAATAGATATAATGAAACTCAAATTGGTCTTGATGATGTTGCTTTAAGGTTTCCGGCAGTAACATTTCGGCACCGCCACGCCCCAGCGATTTGATAATATGAAGTATTTTAGTCTTTCTCATTTATTCTTAATTGTAATTCTAAAATTCTTTTCATTAGTTGGTCAAATTTTAACGAATCTCCGTAAATCATAAAACGGGTCATGGCTTCATAATCCATTTCGTAATTTTTCATTACACTGTCTGGCGGAATAATACTGATTTTATTTGAAATGTGATTAGCATAGCCAAGACCTCTCAATGGATTAAATTTTTCTCTGTGTGCAACAATGTTCTTGTATAGTTTTTTGTTTTTCAAAGCTTCAATTCCATGTTCGGTGTCCATCAATTTTTCCAAATCATATAAATGTCTTGAAAGTCTGTCAATACGGATTTTTTCGGTTTCTTGAGAAAATTCTTCGTGAAGCAAAAAGACCTTTTCTAAAAATGTTCTTTGAGGAAGCACCGTTGCTATTGCAAACGGAACCGTTGCAAAACCTTGTTGAGGAAAATTATCGCTTAAAATGGAGTTGATTTCTCTTGCTTCTATCGGTTCCATTAATGACCGTGAACTTACTTCTATCAAAACCCTTTGTGGTAAATATTCCGATGTATCAATTACAGAATTGTAATGAATTTCAATCACTTGTGGATCTTTGTCTGAATCTTTTACTGGTTGAGCAATTAGTTTACATTCATCTATTACTTCCCATTCGTTGAATATTTTAGTTAAATCGTCAAGAAATGTAGTTGATATAAATTCACAAGATTCCTTCCTTAAATTTTTGATTTGAGTTTTACTAATCTCTCCCTCAAAACCAAAAAACTTTCTATCTATTGCCAAGTCAATATCTTCCGAAAATCGTTCTATCAAATTCCAACCTTTACTTAAAGAAGTGCCCCCTTTGAAAACTATGTTTTTACTGTATGGTAATGAAAAAGATGCGTTCAATGCCAATGTTACCCACCAATCTTTTTCAATGGCTACCGATGGCAAACCCGTTAATTCTGTTGCCTGATTAAGAATTTCAATTCTTCTTTCTTTTGATAATGTTAGCCAGTTGGTATTCATTTAATCGCTTGTATTACTATTTTGTTTATCCAAGCGGGTGAAAGTTTGGCATCATTCATTATATTTTCTATTTTCTCTTTTTTAAGAAGGGTTTGAATTTTTGAAATTGTTTTATCATCTACTTTTGATTGACCAATAGTTTTGAGAGCCTGAATTACCAAACTGCTTATTTCGCCTTGTGCCAATAAATTTTTAGGACTTGTGTTTTTAAAAGTAATTGTTCTTTTTCCAACTTTAATGCTTCTTGCTGCTCCGTCGGTTAGATAAACTACTTTCATTGGAACTTGGGTTGACAAGCCCAATTTATTTAATGCCTGAACTCCCGTTGGGACAATTCTTGCTTTATCTCGCCTTGCAATAGCTTTGGCTATATCTTCAGTAGATGGAAACAGAATACCAAGTGCTGCGTCAATTTTGGGATATAAGTAAATGCCGTGAGCCAATCGAACAAGTATTTCTTTTTCTTTCAATCGTAATAAGGCTTTCTTAACACTTTCGGGATTACCATAGTCTAAGAAGTCGTGCACAAAAAGAATACTTCCTTTTGGGTGTGATTGCAGCACTTCGGCAATTTTATTTTCTACTATTGGTCGTTCCATTACGATTTATTTATTCTCGAAATATTTATTTTTTGACACTCGTAAGACTTCATTTTCGTCCCAAATTTAGTGAATATTTGGGACAAAAACTTATTTTTATAAAAAATTATAAATACTCCATGCATCTGAAATTAAGAAATCGTAGCAGTTTATTCCTTGATATTAAAAACATCCATAAAATACGACAATAGCAGTATTGGCGAAAAAAAAAACATTTTAAGAATTTCTTCATGGTTTAATAATTGGAAAAGATAGACTGCTGTATTAAGAAAAAACAATAAATGTGTTATTGGAGTTCCGTATTACCCTCTTCTATAATCCTTGCAATGCGTTTGTACTTTTAAGTTTACTAATAAGTTTACCTGTAAACAATTCTGCTCCAGTTTTATTCAGGTGGTTGGCATTATAAAAATATTTTTTTTGAAAGGAAATGGAATCGTTGGAATAATCATAAAACGGAATATGATATTTTTCACTGTACTTTTTATAAATTGAAATGATCTGATCTCTGTTTTTTACGAATTTTTGTCCCTCAACATATTCTGGCGTATATACAAAAATTATTTTTATGTTTTTAGCCTTACACTCCTTAAGAAACTGTTCAAATAAAACGATAGAAGCGGGGTCTAATTCTATCTCTAAATTTTTCATTTTTGATTTAACTCTCTCAAAATCTGCATTCCAAGATTCTTCTTGACCTTGGTATCCTTTTATCCTTTTAACAGCATTATTTTGGGGTTTAAAAAACATAAAACCGGCTTTCATAATTTCAAAATACCTTCCATAATACCTAACTAGTGGTATTTCATAGTCCATTGATTTGAATCCGTTATAACTTATCGTGGCATCCCTAATTTTTTTGTCCCAAAGCATATAGGGCAGAAATTGTTCCGAATTATACAAGTCTTTATTCTTTTTCAAAGTAAACATATCAACAGAATAGATGATTAATTTGGGTTTTTTATTCTTTTCCAATAGAATTGTATGCCTCAAATATTGTAGCCAAAAATTATGACCGTCAATTCCTAAATTATAAGCGGAAACATGTAAACTATCGCTAATCATTGAAGGATTTATATGTCTCCACGCTCTTGAACTTCCGTAAATCACTACATCAGAATTAACTTTCCCTTCCAATAAATCATTCCAAGTAGAATATTCCCCAAAGGCATCTTTATTGGATTTTTTTAAATTAGTGGATATAAAAACATCCATAAAATAAGACAATAGGATTATTGGAGATAAAAAAAACAAAAAATATTTTAAGAATTTCTTCATGGTTTAATAATTGAAAAAGAGGACTGCTATTATTTAAGGAAAAAAAACAAATGTGTTATTGGAATTCCGTATTACCCTCTTCTATAATCCTTGCAATGCGTTTGTATTTTTGAGTTTATCAATAAGTTTACCTGTAAACAATTCTGCACCCGTTTTATTCAGGTGGTTGGAATTATAAAAATACTTTTTTTGAAAGGAAAGGGAATCTTTTGAATAGTCATAAAACGGAATATGATACTCTTTGCTATATCTAGTGAAAATTGATATAATTTCATTCCTGTTTTTTACAAATTTTTGTCCTTCAATATATTCTGGTGAATAAACAAAAACCAGTTTTATATTTTGAGTTTTGCACTCTTTAAGAAATTTTTCGAATAAAACTACGGTAGCAGCATCTATTTTTACTTCGTAATTTTTTAGGGTTAGTTTCGCTCTATCAAAATCACCATTCCAAGATTCTTCACGACCTTGATACCCTTTTATTCTAAAAACCGGATTACTTAAATGTCCTGAAAAGGATCGGATTGCCGTTTCAATTGCTTCCTGTTTTCCGTAATATCGAATTAGCGGTATTTCATAATCCATTGCCTTAAATCCGTTATAACCAATAGTTGCATTTTTAATTTCCTTGTTCCAAAGCATATAAGGCAAAAATTGCTCTGAATTATACAAATCTTCTCTTTTTTGAAAAGTAAACATATCGACAGAAACAAGTATCAACTTAGGTTTTTTATTGTTTTTCAGCAATAGAGTATGTCTTAAATATTGCAGCCAAAAATTATGCCCGTCTATGCCTAAATTATACGCGGAAAGATGCAAACTATCGCTAATCATTGTGGGATTAATGTGTCTCCATGCCCTTGAAGCTCCATATACAATAACATCCGAGTTTAGATTTCCTTCCAATAAATCATTCCAAGTACTGTATTCTTTTTCGGCATATTGATTAGATTTTTTTAAATTGGTAGAAATAAAAACATCTATAAAATAAGACGCCATAATTATTGGAGATAGAAAAATCAGGAAATACTTTAAATCATTTCTCATATTTAAAATTGAAAATAAATGAATTGTTGATTAGATCCTGCAAAAATAAATATTAATAAAATAATCACATAATATATGCCCCATCGATAAAGTCTTGATTTTCCAGTAAACAAGCCTCCAATTCCATACTGTTTATCTCTCCCTATCCATTCAATAATAAACATTAATAAAACAAATAACAAAGTAATAACCAACATTAATTT
>NZ_QCZI01000020.1 GCF_003097635.1 Flavobacterium psychrotolerans | reverse complement strand
TCTTTTTAATCTCGCAAGGGTTTTGAAAAGTTTTTTGAAAATTTATTTTTTCGTCCGCTTCTCGTGTTAGATTCGATGATTTATCATCCCTAACCCCCAACCAATCTCTCTAAGAACTTGACCCCCCTTACGGGTCGGCAAAGATAAAACCTTTTTATTATTTTGGCAAATGTTTTTTCGATTTTATTCGATTTTTTTAATCCGCTTTTCAATAAACAAGGTAGAACGTCTGCTTCAATGCGGGTGCAAAAGTAGTCAGTATTTTCAGCTTTCCAAATCTTTTTAGCCCTTTTTTTAAAAGTTTTTTTTAACTGTTTGATTTTACGGTTTTTGAGGTTAGAAGTTTTTTTGAGCAAAATGGTTGTTGGGAATTTTACTCGTGTAATTCTATGAAAATTGAAATGCCGAAAAAGTATTTTGGTTTTGTGTTGCGTGAGGGATAGCAGCGGAAATCCCGCAATCACGCTTTTTAGCGTGATGAGGACTTGTAGCGTATAGCCCGACCTGAAAGGCCACGCCCAAAAGAGAATTTTATTTTTTTCTTATTGCTTTTTGCTCCCAAAAATCAGACAAATCGTCGTAGCTTATAGGATGTGCCGGCTCTTGCTTGATAAGCCTTCCTCTATTGAATGCTCTAAAAAGGATGGTTTCTATGAGGTAATCCTCATTGACTTCATAAGGAGCATAACCGGTTTTGAGACTGATATCGAATAATCTTGCGGTATTGTTGGACCAAAATGCTTTCCATCCGCTTTTATAGTCCTTTATTAAATCATATGTTGTGAAACCAGTCTGACGGTGAATGAGTTTTACCAAAATTTGTCCTTGCTTACGTGATAATTTTTTTAGCTGATTGGTAAATTCATTTTCCATATAATCTTCTACAATTTTAAAGTACTTCCTTTTTTCCTTATTGGATTGTAGTTTATTCATAGTATTGCTCAGTAAGGCCAGTCTTTCAGAAGCAATCCTTGCAAAGGGATATGTTTTGTAGACCCTGTTTTGCAATAGAAGAAATTGTTTTTTGCTTTCGGGATCTAGTTTCTCTTTAAAAATTACAATTTCATCCAACAAAATAGGTTCACTTAATATCGTATCGTTTTCCTTTAAGTCATAACCCATTTTAATGGTATCCTTTTGGGTAACCTGAGCGTGAACAGAAATTGACATTAAAAAAGAAAACAGGATGTACTTTACAATCTTCATAAAGGAAAATTTTATTGCCAAAATTATACATTATATATGCAAGTGTAATGCCAAATTTATAATTTAGCCAAAAAAATACTCATGAGCACAAAATCTATATTGAAAAAGTCTTCCATTTCTTTCTTGGAACAATACTTAAATAATGCCTCCCCTACTGGTTTTGAAGCCGAAGGGCAAAAACTTTGGATGGATTATGTAAAACCGTACGTAGATACTTTTATTACGGATACCTACGGAACAGCCGTGGGAGTTATTAATCCCGATGCTCCTTATAAGGTAGTGATTGAAGGCCATGCCGACGAAATTGCATGGTACGTAAACTACATTACTGATGACGGTCTGGTATATGTAATCCGGAATGGTGGTTCCGATCACCAAATTGCCCCTTCAAAACGGGTTAATATCCATACAAAGAAAGGAATTGTGAAAGGGGTTTTTGGCTGGCCTGCCATTCATACACGAAATAGAGATAAAGAGGAAAATCCAAAAACCAGCAATATATTTATTGATTTGGGTTGCGAAACTAAAGAACAGGTCGATAAGATGGGCGTTCATGTGGGTTGTGTAATTACCTATCCTGATGAATTTATGATTATGAACGAAAACAAATTCGTTTGTCGCGCCATAGATAATCGCATGGGGGGCTTTATGATTGCCGAGGTGGCTCGATTGTTACATGAAAATAAAATAAAACTCCCTTTTGGATTGTATATCACTAATTCGGTTCAAGAAGAAGTGGGTTTACGTGGTGCGGAAATGATTACCCAAACCATTAAACCGAATGTTGCCATAATAACTGATGTTTGCCATGACTCTACCACCCCCATGATTGATAAGAAAATTGAAGGAGAAACAAAAATAGGCAGAGGTCCTGTAGTTACTTATGCACCTGCGGTTCAGAATAATTTAAGAGAATTAATTTTAGATACTGCTATTGAAAAAGGTATTCCTTTTCAAAGACTCGCTTCTTCTAGAGTTACAGGAACTGACACTGATGCTTTTGCCTACAGTAATGGTGGTGTCGCTTCGGCATTAATCTCACTGCCTTTACGTTATATGCACACTACTGTAGAAATGGTACATCGTGATGATGTGGAGAATGTAATTCGTCTAATTTATGAAACTTTATTAAAGATAGAAAACGAGGATACTTTTTCTTATTTTAAATAAAACTCAACAACCCTTTTAGAATTTAAAACGCTAAAAGGGTTATTTATTGCCATTTCAAAATCAAATGATGATTGACAATTCTATTGCTAAAATTATGATTCTTATTCATCCAATATATTGATTTTGAATTTTAATATACAACCTAGAATTCCATTTTAACTAAACCGTTTTCGGTAGTTTATACTTTTCTTAACTTTTTTTTTTTTTTTACCGGTCAATATTTCATTAATATTGCACCCAAATGAATATAGTTGTATTTTTCTTGTATGTTTTTTCACTTCTGCCAGGCGGAGGTAGCTTTTTGCATGCTATTGCAAAAAACGAACAGAATAGCTGCTCCTTATCGATTCAAAATCTCACAAAAAACAGACCCGTAAAATTCTCAAATGACGACCGAAAAATAACGTTATTCGAGGAAATTGATATCGATTTAGAGGAAGATTACCACAATGCCGATGATGCAAGTGATGGAAATAAAACTATCTTTTTTAGTGATAAATACACCTTACCTAACCCATGGTTTTCATCACAAGCAAAACTTTTTGTTTTAAATTATTTTAACAATCGTTTTGAAACCTCGCCTCCTTTTTTAGGAAATTCTTATCCTATTTACATTTCACAAAGAGTACTAAGAATTTGATTTTAATTAATGTTTCGACACGCCTATGTCTATCGTTGACGGGTGTGCTATTTACATTAACTCTATAATAAATTTTTAATCCAAAGAAAGCATTATCATTCCAATTTTTAATCCATGAAGAAAAGTGTCCTATTCACAGGCTTTATAGCCCTATTGTACCTAACAAGTTGTACAAGTAAAAAAGAAGTAAAAGAAGAAGAAGGTAAATATACTGTTACCAATGCTGCGGTAATCGACACTTCGTTTACGAAAGAATATGTTTCTCAGATAAAATCAATTCGTAACATAGAAATTCGAGCCTTAGAAAAAGGATTTCTTCAAGACATTTATGTTGACGAAGGTCAGTATGTTAACGCTGGCCAATTGTTATTCCGAATTATGCCAAAAATGTATGAAGCAGAGTTGATGAAAGCTCAGGCCGAAGCAAAAGCCGCAGAAATTGAATTACTAAATGCGAAAACACTTGTCGAAAAAAATGTAGTTTCTAAAAATGAACAAGCTATGGCGCAAGCCAAGCTAGAACAAGCAAAAGCCGAAGTTGCCATGGCAAAACTTCATCTTTCTTTCACAGAAATAAGAGCGCCTTTTGCAGGAACTATTGATAGAATCCCGAAAAAAATAGGAAGCCTTATTGATGAAGGCGAATTACTAACCAGTCTTTCTGACAATAGTAAAGTATTTGCTTATTTTAATGTTTCCGAACCAGAATACATTGAATATCAAACCAATGTAAAAGACCGTGGCGACAGCAATGTGGGTTTGCTTTTAGCCAATGGGGAACCTTTAAAATATAAAGGAAAAGTGGAAGTTATTGAAAGTGAATTCGATAATGAAACCGGAAATGTTGCCTTTAGAGCAAGTTACCCAAATCCCGATAAATTATTGAAAAATGGTGAAACAGGGAAAGTTTTAATGACTGTTCCTATCAAAAATGCACTAGTTATTCCTCAAAAAGCAACTTATGAAATACAAGATAAAAAATATGTTTTTGTAGTCGATAATAACAATGTTATAAAATCAAGAGAAATTACTGTTATTGGTGAATTGCCCGATTTATATATTGTAAAAAGTGGCATTTCCGCAACTGATAAATTTTTGCTTGAAGGTGTTCAAAACGCGAAAGATGATGACAAAATTAAATATGATTACTTGAAACCTCAAGAGGTTTTGACTAATTTGAAAATACAAGCAAATTAAATTTAATCATTAAAGAATACAAAAATGTTTAGTAAATTTATACAAAGACCAGTTTTATCCATCGTGATATCACTGATGATTGTTTTGCTTGGTGTCTTGGCAATGACTAATTTGCCAGTTACCCAATTGCCCTCGATTTCGCCACCAAAAGTAAATGTTACAGCTGAATATCCTGGTGCGAATAACGAATTATTGATTAAAGCAGTTGTTATCCCCCTAGAAAGAGCCATTAATGGTGTTCCTGGAATGAAATATATCGCTTCTGATGCGGGTAATGATGGTGAAGCTGCAATTCAAGTAATTTTTAACTTAGGAACTGACCCCAATCAAGCCGCTATTAACATCCAAAACAGAGTAGCATCCGTTATCAATAAACTACCACCACTTGTAGTGCGTGAAGGTGTTAAGATTACTCGTGAAGAATCTAGTAATTTGATGTACATAAATGTATTTAGTAAAGATCCTACTATGGATCAGAAGTTCTTATATAACTTCACTGATATAAATATGCTCTCCGATTTGAAACGTGTAAATGGTGTTGGTGATGCTGATATTATTGGTAATCGTGAATATGCAATGCGTATTTGGTTAAAACCCGACAGAATGTTGGCGTATAAAGTTTCTGCCGATGAAGTAATGGAAGCCTTGTCACAACAAAGTTTGGAAGCCTCGCCAGGTAAAACAGGAGAAAGTTCCGGAAAAGTATCTCAATCTTTCGAATATGTTTTGAAATATCCTGGTCGATTTACAACCAATGCGCAATATGAAAATATAGTTATTAGAGCCAACACTAGTGGTGAAATTCTTCGTCTAAAAGATGTAGCTAAAGTAGAGTTTGGTTGTTCAATGTATGATATTTATTCAAGTTTGAATGGAAGACCATCTGCGGCAATAGCAATAAAACAATCGTATGGTAGTAATGCCAGCCAAGTTATTAAAGATGTAAAAGCAAAATTAATTGAATTAAAAACATCATTCCCAAAAGGAATTGAATATGAAATTAGTTATGACGCTTCTAAATTCCTTGACGCTTCGATAGAAAAAGTAATTCACACATTGGTCGAAGCATTTATTTTAGTAGGATTGGTCGTTTTCTTATTTCTTGGTGATTGGCGATCCACCGTTATTCCTGCCATTGCAGTACCTGTTTCGCTAATTGGCACATTTGCTTTCATGCAAATTTTTGGTATTACCATTAATATTGTAACACTATTTGCTTTGGTATTAGCTATTGGTGTCGTTGTTGATGATGCCATTGTAGTTATTGAAGCAGTTCATGCCAAGATGGAAGAAGAACACCTCAAGCCTATGAAAGCTACCCGTAAAGCAATGGGTGAAATCAGTGGAGCTATTATTGCGATAACCTTTTTAATGGCAGCCGTATTTATTCCGTTGGCATTTATGTCGGGTCCAGTTGGTATTTTTTACCGTCAGTTTTCTATCACAATGGCAACTGCTATTATTCTTTCTGGTGTTGTTGCATTGACGCTTACTCCGGCCCTTTGTGCGATGATGCTAAAAAACAATCATGGCATAGCAAGGAAAAAAACTCCTTTAAATAATTTTCTAGATGGATTTAATCATAAATTCAACAATCTGACGGGTAAATATCAAAATATACTTGGTAAAATTGTCAATAAAAGAAGCGTTACTTTTGGACTATTTATAGCTTTTTGTACCGGAATATTTTTCATAAACAACACACTTCCTACAGGTTTTATTCCAAATGAAGATCAAGGTATGTTTTATGCCATTATACAAACACCTCCGGGTTCTACATTAGAACGTACTAATGAAATTGCTACAAAACTGCAAAAAGTTGCAGAAGGTATTGAAGGTGTTAAATCGGTTTCATCATTGGCAGGATTTGAAATGCTAACCGAAGGAACAGGAGCCAATTCGGGGACGTGTTTGGTCAACCTTAAAAGCTGGGAAGACAGAAAACATACAGCTAATGAAATAATGAAAGAGTTAGAAGAAAAATCAAAAAACATTACTGGTGCAACGCTTGAGTTTTTTCAACCTCCAGCAGTTCCTGGGTACGGTGCAGCAGGTGGTTTTGAATGTCGTTTGCTTGACAAAGCAGGATCTGGCGATTATAAAAAGATGGAAGAAGTGAGTGTTGATTTTGTCAAAGAGCTTAACAAACGTCCAGAATTAGCATCCGTATTTACGTTTTATAGTGCTAGTTTTCCGCAATTTATGATGCGAATAGATAATGATTTGGCACAACAAAAAGGCGTTACAATAGAAAATGCAACCAATACACTTTCAACTTTATTAGGTAGTAATTATGAAATTAGTTTCATCAAATACGACCGTCAATACAAAGTAATTGTACAAGCATCACCAGAATATAGAGCCTTGCCCGAAGATGTTTTAAAATTGTATGTAAAAAACAATCGTGACGAAATGGTACCTTTTTCTGCATTTATGCACATGGAAAAAGTATATGGCTTGTCTGAAATTACTAGACATAATATGTACAACGCTTCTGAGATAAGTGGACAATCAGCCCCTGGTTATAGTAGTGGCGAATCGATTAAAGCCATTCAAGAGGTTGCCAAAAAAACGTTACCAAGGGGATATGATATAGATTGGGCTGGAATATCCAAAGACGAGGTAGGTCGAGGTAACGAAGCCATTTATATTTTTATTATCTGTTTGTTGTTTGTATATCTTGTTTTAGCCGCACAATACGAAAGTTTTGTTTTGCCATTTGCCGTTATTCTATCGCTTCCCGCAGGTATATTTGGGTCGTTTTTATTACTGTCATTAACTGGTTTAGAAAACAATATTTATGCCCAAGTTGCTTTTATTATGTTGATAGGTTTGTTAGGTAAAAATGCTGTATTGATCGTTGAATTTGCCGTGCAGAAACACGAAGAAGGAATGACAGTTCTTAATGCTGCGATGGAAGGTGCAAAAATAAGGTTTAGACCAATTTTAATGACCTCATTTGCCTTTACAGCTGGTTTAATTCCATTAGTTTTTGCTTCGGGTCCTGGTAAAATTGGAAATCGTACTATTGGAACAGCGGCTTTGGGGGGGATGCTTTTAGGAACCATTATTGGCGTCTTACTTATTCCTGGTTTGTATTTCATTTTTGGAACTATTGCAAGTAAACACAAACTTATTAAAAACGAGAAAGAAGGTCCATTATCTGAAGAAATTGATTATGAAAATTAAATGTAATAAAATAGTTCTAACAATAAGTATTTGTCTACTTGTTGCTAGTTGCAAGGCACCAGCAGTAACCGTGATGGCAGATAACAAGCCTATTCCTGAATCGTATAATGTCAATAAGGATACTACCAATATATCAAGTATTCCTTGGAAAAAATTCTTCAAAGATAAAAATCTAGTAGATTTGATTGATACAGCTTTAAAAAACAATCAGGAATTGATGATTACTTTGCAAGAAATAGAAATTGCAAAGAATGATATTCGCATTAGAAAAGGACGTTTGTTACCAACCGTTGACCCAGGTGCAGGTGCTGGAGTAGAAAAAGTAGGGCGCTATACCAGTCAAGGTGCTGGAGATGCAAGTACTGAAATTACACCTGGAAAAGAATTTCCAGATCCTTTAATGGATTATAAGATTGCCACTTATGCACATTGGGAAGTGGATATTTGGAAAAAACTGCGGAACTCTAAAAAGGCAGCAATTAGCAGGTATCTAGCAACTGTTGAAGGCAAAAATTTTGTAGTTACGAATCTTGTTGCCGAAGTTGCCGATTCATATTACGAATTGCTTTCTCTTGACAGTCAGTTGGAAATTGTAAGGCAGAATATTGAGTTGCAAAAAAATGCTTTAGAAATTGTAAAAGTTCAAAAAGAAGCCGCAAAAGCCACTGAACTTGCCATACAAAAATTCAAAGCAGAAGTATTGTCTTCACAGCATAGGGAATTTGATATCCTACAAAATATTAAGGAAACCGAGAATAGAATCAACTTTTTATTGGGTCGTTATCCACAAGAAATAAAACGTGATAAAACCGACTTCTTAAATTTGCTTCCAACAACTATCAATTCTGGAATACCGTCGCAATTGTTAGCCAATCGTCCTGATATCAAGCAAGCAGAATTGAATTTAACTGCTGCAAAACTAGATATAAAGGTAGCACGTGCAGAGTTTTATCCCTCACTTGATATTTCGGCCAGTATTGGATTAAATGCTTTTAAACCTTCCTATTTGACAATGTTTCCCGAATCATTGCTTTATTCTTTAGCTGGAGATATTGCTGGGCCACTAATTAACCGAAACGGAATTAAAGCTGAGTTTTTGAATGCAAATTCTAGACAAATCCAGGCATTATACAACTATGATCGTACTATTTTGAATGCCTATCTTGAAGTTTCAAATCAACTATCGATGATTGGCAACCTAGAAAAAAGCTACGATCTAAAATCACAACAAGTTAATGCACTTACAAAATCAATCGAAGTTTCTAACGATTTGTTTAAATCGGCAAGAGTTGATTATTTTGAAGTATTGATGACACAACGTGACGCTTTGGAGACCAAATTGGAGCTTGTAGAAACCAAAAAGCAACAACTCAATGCCGTAGTTCATATTTACAGAAATCTTGGAGGCGGCTGGAAATAAGGTCTTAATTATTTACAATAAAAAAATGTTAGTTTACTTATTTATGTTTAGATATTATTTCCAATTATTTTGTGGGATTTCTACAGAAAGAACATGAAGTGATAGCAAATAAAAATAGTTTTTGAATTAGTTAGTTTGATCAAAAGCACCATTATTATTTTATAATGGTGCTTTTTGGCTTGTAAAAAATCCATTATCTTTTTAATGTAAACTCAAATTCATAATTTAGCGGAAAATGCTCGCAATCATACTCAAATTTAAAGCCTTAAAAATGAAATCTATCTATCTCATGTTATCCCTTTTTTTTGCAACCTTACTTTGGTCTATAATAAATCCTAAAGAAGGTTTTACTTGTTTCCTAGAAATTATTCCTGCAATAATTGGACTTATTATTTTGGCATTTACTTTCAAAAAATTCAGATTCACAAACCTTACTTATTTCTTGATTCTGATTCAATGTATAATTCTTTTTATTGGAGGACATTATACGTATGCCAAAGTACCATTATTTGATTATATCAAAGAAATATTCCATCAAAGCAGAAACAACTATGATAAAGTCGGACATTTTGCACAGGGTTTAGTTCCTGCCATGATTATTCGGGAATTGTTCATTCGCAAAAAGGTAATTGCAAATAAAAGTTTTTTTAATTTTATTATTGTTTCCATTTGTTTGGCTATTAGTGCGGCTTATGAATGGATTGAATGGTTTGTGTCTCTCGCAACAGGCGATAATGGAGATGCATTTTTAGGTACCCAAGGTGATATTTGGGATACACAATCGGATATATTATTTGCTACGATAGGAGCCATTGTTGGTTTAGTTTTGCTTTCTAAAATTCAGGATAAGCAATTGCAAAATTTAAAATTATGGCAAACACAATATAAATAAAATCATTAAAAAAACTGCCATCACTAAATTTAGTGATGAAAAATCCATTAAAAATAGGTATTGTACATTCCCAATCAAGATAGTAACTTTACGTTCTTAATTAACTAAAACGATATATAATATGGAACGATCTTATGAGAATTACGTGCAAAAAGTGAAAAATGCAAAAGAAACTATTGAAGTTTTAGAAAATGAATTGTATCATATAAGAAAGAAATTGCAAAGCAATCGTAGCAATAATGAATTGATACAAGAGCTAATAACTGTTACTCTAAATATGTCTTCAACTGTAAATGAATTAGAGCATTGTCAATCCGTCTTGGATAAACGAAACAATTTAATTCATAGGATTAATGAAAGTAAATATTATTAAATTTGTATTAAAAAAGATGTTTAAAGACATCTTTTTTAATTTAAGGTATCCAATCTTACAAATTTTACTACTCCAATTTTGAAATACTTAACTTTCTTTCTCCCATTTTCCCACTACCGATGTTGCTAAAGCATTTCCCAAAACATTGGTTGCACTTCTAAACATATCGCAAAAATGGTCTATTGGAAGAATCAAAGCAATTCCTTCAATAGGAATTTTAAACATTCCACATGTGGCAGCCACAACCACTAAACTCGCTCTTGGCACTCCTGCAATCCCTTTGCTTGTAAGCATTAAAACAAATAACATTGTTAGTTGTGTGGGTAAATCAAGAGGTATACCATAGGCTTGTGCTATAAAAATACTGGCAAAAGTCATGTACATCATACTGCCGTCCAAATTGAAAGAATAACCAAGTGGCAACATAAAGGATACTATTTTATCTTTTATTCCAAAACGCTCTAATTCTTCGGTTAATTTAGGAAAAACTGCTTCCGAACTTGTTGTTCCAAAAGCGATAATTAAGGGACTTACGATATGCTTTAATAATGCTATGATTCTTTTGCCAAGAAAAAGAAACCCTATCATTAAAAGAAAAATCCAAAGTGTTGTTATTCCAACCAAAAAAGAACCAAAAAACTTGGCATAGGTCAATAATAAATCATTCAAATCCCGAATGGAAAAAACCCCTGCAATAGCCCCAAAAACACCTAAAGGTGCAAATTTCATGACATAGTTTACCATTTTTAAAATGATATGGGATGTTTTGTCCAAGGCATTTATAACTGGTTTTACATGCTCTCCTATTGAAGCAGCTGCCAATCCGAAGAAAATAGAAAAAATTACGATTTGTAATATTTCATTCATTGCCATTGCCTCGACAATACTTTTAGGAATAATGTGTTCTACAAAATTTTGGACTGAAAAACTCTGTGTTTTATCCAGCACTTCTGAAGTTACTGTTACATCAACGTTTGCCAATTGTAATCCAACGCCAGGTTGCAAAACATTTACCCAGAACATTCCTATGAGCAATGAAACAAATGAGGCTGAGAAAAACCATCCCAAGGCCTTCCCCCCTATTCTTCCAACGGCCTTTATATCCCCTAATTTGGCAATTCCTACAACCAATGTTGTAAAAACCAATGGAGAAATTATCATTTGCACCAAACGAATAAATATGGTGGCCAACATCTTAATTTTGTCGCTGAATCCTACGGCAATCACGAGATCATAGCTTTTATGGACAAAAATCCCCAAGGCTGCTCCAAGTAACATCGCAAAAAGAATTTGCACAGTCAAGTTGGAGAAAAAAGATTGCTTTTTATTTTCAGGTAATGTCATAAAAAAGATTGTTTGATTCTAAGTCCGATTACTTCGCAGGACATTTATATTCATTAAGTATAAATTAAATGGGAACAAAAATAAAATTTGACTTGTTCAAAAAAGGGTAAAAAAAACTAAATTGAATTTTTATATGTTTTATTTATCAAATAAAAATCGGCCAAAACAACGGCGGCCATGGCCTCTACAATAGGAACGGCACGAGGAACGACACAAGGGTCATGACGGCCTTTCCCAGTCAATTCAACAATATTTCCCTGATTGTCTAAAACGTCCTGTTTCTGAATTAATGTAGCTACCGGTTTGAATGCAACTCGAAAATAAATATCCATTCCGTTGCTAATACCACCTTGAATACCGCCTGATAAATTAGTTTTTGTTGTTCCATCAGGATTATATAAATCATTGTGTTCGCTTCCTTTCATTTTAGCGCCACAAAATCCGCTTCCGTATTCAAAACCTTTTACGGCATTTATAGAAAGCATGGCTTTACCCAATTCCGCATGCAATTTATCAAAAACGGGTTCCCCTAATCCAATTGGAACATTTTGAATCACACAAGTAACGGTTCCGCCTACAGTATCGCCATTTTTCCGGATTTCACGAATATGCTCTTCCATTACTATTGCCGTAGCTTCATCTGGACAGCGAATGGGATTGTTCTCTATTTTTGAAAAATCCAATTCCTGATACGGTTTATCAACAAAAATTTCACCTACAGAAGATACAAAAGCATTGATTTTGATGTCCTTTAGCATTTGTTTTGCAACCGCTCCGGCGACTACCCTGCTGGCTGTTTCACGTGCCGAGCTTCTTCCGCCACCGCGATAATCTCGGATGCCATATTTTTTTTCATAAACATAATCCGCGTGACTGGGTCTGTAGGTGTCTTTTATATGAGAATAATCGTCTGATTTTTGATTGGTATTTGGGATGATAAATCCAATTGGAGTTCCCGTGGTTTTGCCTTCAAAAATCCCAGAAAGGAATTGTACTTCGTCGTTTTCTTTTCTTTGGGTTACGATTGCCGATTGTCCTGGCTTTCTCCGAGACATTTCAAATTGGATGGCATCTAAATCAAGTTCAATCCCTGCGGGACAACCATCGATAATTCCGCCTAAAGCTTCACCATGAGACTCTCCAAATGTGGTAATTTTAAAAAGTGTTCCGTAACTATTTCCTGCCATTTTTATTAGTTTGGAACAAATGTAAGATTTAAGTTTAAAAGTTCATAAAGTAATTCCATGTTAATTAAATTCTACACCTCAATTTATTACCATTTCTTAATATTCCGTTTAGATTAAGTTAATATGTATTTTATTAATTTGTTGAACTTCAAATTATTTAAATTGAAAAAACGTAAAGTTAAATTAGTTGTGATTTCCGACGTCCATCTCGGAACTTTTGGGTGCCATGCAAAAGAATTATTAAACTACTTGTCTTCCATTAAACCTGAAATTTTGGTATTGAATGGAGATATCATTGACATTTGGCAATTTAGAAAATCCTATTTCCCAAAAACACATTTAAAAGTCGTACAGAAAATAATAAGTTTTGCTACTAAGGGAACTAAAGTATATTACATTACGGGCAATCATGATGAAATGCTTCGGAAATTTAGTGATATCAGTATGGGAAATTTTGCTTTACAAGACAAATTGGTATTAGAATTGGAGGATGAAAAAGCATGGATTTTTCATGGAGATGTTTTTGATGCTTCTGTCCAACATGCCAAATGGATTGCAAAATTAGGTGGCTTTGGTTATGACTATTTAATCCTAATCAATCGATTTATTAACTGGTGTCTGTTAAAAATAGGAAAAGAACCTTATTCCTTTTCTAAAAAAATTAAGGCCAGCGTTAAAAAAGCGGTGAAACATATTTCTGATTTTGAAACTACTGCAACCGAGTTAGCTATCGAAAAAAGATACGATTATGTTATCTGCGGCCACATCCATGAACCCAAAATAATTAGAAAAGAAAATAAAAACGGATCGACAATGTATTTGAATTCCGGGGATTGGGTGGAAAATCTAACTGCATTGGAATACAACCGAAAAAGATGGAAATTGTACCGGTATAGCGATTACAATTATACAGAAGAAGAAAACTTTTTTGAAATGGAAGACCTATTATTAAGTAATCCATTGATAGCTTCACTTATTTTTTCATCTAAAAACAAATCATTGTAAATTTCCTTTACAAAAAATAACTTTAAAAGTTAACTATCCTAATCAATTTAACCCTTTTATTAAATAATGAAATTGTCTTACACAACTACTGAACCGTGAATTTTGAAACATATTGAAGGAATTTTGTAAGTACAGATATCCATGTTTGATTGTATCTTTGTAAAAAAATTAACAAATGAAAAAAATTATTTTATCTGCTATCATGATCATTGGTTTAGCATTTAGCACACAAGCTCAAGAAATATCGAAAAATGCTTTGGGATTACGTTTTGGAGACAACAACGGTTTTGGTGGAGAAATTTCTTATCAAAGAAAATTATCTAGAGACAATCGTTTAGAATTAGATTTAGGATGGAGAAATAGATCTAATTTTAACAATAATGGTTTTGATGACAATGCCATCAAATTGACTGGTTTATACCAATGGGTTTGGAATATCGATGGAGGTTTTAATTGGTATGCTGGTGTAGGTGGTGGTGTAGGAAGTTACGGTTATGATTACAAGGGGTACTCGTACCATGAAAATTTTGCATTTGCTGCGGGAGATATTGGTATTGAATATGGCTTTAAGGAAGTTCCTATTTTACTTTCATTAGATTTCAGACCTGAGTTTGGAGGAGGTGGATATTATAATAATCATTATGGATCTGACGTAGCTTTAGGAATTAGATTTCGCTTTTAATTCAAATCTGATTTTAAACAAAAATCCCGTCTCTATTTTTAGTGACGGGATTTTTATTTATAAACTTTCAAAACAGATAGTATGTTAAATTGAAACATAATATTGAAAATAATATGAAAATTTATTTTAGATTGTATATTTGTAAAAAATATAACATATGAAAAAACTTATTTTATCGGCTATGATGCTAATTGTATTCGCAGTTGGTTTACAGGCACAAGAAGTTTCAAAAAATGCTTTAGGTGCACGTTTATGGAGCAACAATGGTTTTGGTGGTGAAATATCTTATCAAAGTATACTCTCTAAAAGGAATCGTTTAGAGTTGGATTTTGGATATAGAAAAATTGAATATAAAGATGTAAAAGTCACTAAATTAGTAGGGTTGTACCAATGGGTTTGGAATGTTAGCGGTGGTTTCAATTGGTATGCTGGTGTTGGAGCTGGTATTGGAAGCCATAATACTCCAGGTGATAATTCAAGTAATTCAAATGGCATGCTTATATTAGCAGCGGGAGATCTAGGGATAGAATATCTATTTGATTTTCCTTTACAAGTTTCCTTGGATGTTAGACCAGAATATGTTGCTAGTAAATATAACCCAAACAGATCTTATACCGATATTGGTTTAGGAATTAGATACCGTTTCTAATTTTAATCCCAAAACAAAAAATTAACCCCTTTATTATAGCAATTTAGGGGTTTTTCTATTTAAAAACAATCTCTTTTTTCGAATTTATTTTCACAATTGCGTAAGGGTAAACAAATATTGGTTCTGCCGAATGAACTGTTCTAGGTTCTTTTTCTTTGGTTGTAAATATAATCTTATCAGAAGTTTCCTCAACACTACCAATTGTTATAGAATATCCGTTAGCATTTTTTTCGCCCATATTCAGGATAATGAAATTACAAGTGTTTACATCGGTAGGTTTAATTTTCTTTTTCAAATTATCATCATTCAAAAGCATTTTTATTTCTCTGGTTTCCGATAATACTTCAAAGAAACGAATCCTTGCTCCTCCATCATTTTGTTGTGTTAATACTTCAAATAAAGGCTTCTTTACGCTTTTAGTAGTTGATCCACAGGAAAATAAAATTAAAGTGACACAGGCTATTACTATTTTATTCATATCTGATTATTTAAAAAAATTACGATACACTTTTCTCATTCAGAATACTCAAATTGTAAAACCAGTATTGGAAGTAACTTTATTTTCGAAAAAAATCTGCTTTTTTGTATTGTTTATTGCCTTTTGATATAAATCTTCATATAAGGGCAATATTTTTTTTATATCAAATTTATTAGCCGTTTCTAAGGCATTATGTTTGAATTGATTTAGAACGACATCCTCTTTCACAATTTTTAAGGCATTTGCTGCCATTCCTTCTATATCGCCAACGTTGCTCAAATAACCTGAAAAACCATTCAAATTAACTTCGGGTAAACCTCCCGAATTACTTGAAATTACAGGAACGCTCCATGCCATTGCTTCTAAGGCTGCCAATCCAAAACTTTCTGTTTCTGAAGGCAATAAAAACAAATCTGAGTAACTTAGTATTCGATCTATTTCATTGCTATTCCCAAAGAAAATAACTTTATGGGCGATGCCTAATTCTTGGCATAAATTTTCTGCTTTTTCTTTTTCGGGACCATCACCAACCATCAGTAATTTAGCAGGTATTTCTTTTTGAATCATATAAAATATTTTAATGACATCAGGAATCCTTTTCACTTTTCTAAAATTACTGATATGGGTAATTATTCGTTCACCATCTTTTGCTAAAGCCGAGCGAAAACAGGGAGTGACTGTATCTATTTTATTATTATCGAGTTCGATAAAGTTTGGAATAACCACAATTTCTTTTTTAATATCAAACAGTTTAAGTGTATCTTCTTTTAAACTTTGTGATACTGAAGTCACCACATCCGATTTATTGATGCTAAAAGTTACTGCGGGTTTATAAAAAGGATGGTTCCCAACTAATGTAATATCCGTTCCATGAAGCGTCGTCACCATTGGGATTTCAATACCTTCATCTTTTAACATCTGTTTAGCCATATAGCCAGCATATGCATGTGGAATGGCATAATGCACGTGAAGCAATTCGATTTTATACAATTTGACCATATCGACCAATTTGCTCGAAAGAGCCAATTCATAAGGCTGATAGTGGAAAAGTGGATATTCCGGAACGTTTACCTCATGATAATGCACATTTGCATCCAATAGCGCCAAACGTACGGGTTGGCTGTAAGTAATAAAGTGAATTTCGTGTCCTCTTCTTGCCAATTCAAGCCCGAGTTCTGTAGCGACAACACCACTTCCTCCAAAGGTAGGATAACAAACGATTGCTATTTTCATGTGCTCTATTTAATGAAACGAATTTAGGAAAAATAGAATTGAGTAATAGGAAAATTTAAGTTAAAATATTATCTATTTCACTATCGCATCATAAATCACTCGCTGAATATCTTCCCGAATGTGCTCTTTTGACAAAGTGTTTGTGGCATTAGTACCGGGAAAGGTTCTGTTGGACAAAAACACATAAACGATTTCCGCTTCAGGGTCAGCCCAGGTCATCGTTCCCGTAAAACCGGTATGTCCAAAACTGGTTAAGGATGCGCAGCTACAAGTTGGTCCAGGCGTACCCGCCTTTTGCGGTTTATCAAAACCAATGCCTCTCCTATTGCCTTCTGCACAAAAATAACAGGTATTAAAATCAGAAAATGTATTTTCAGAAAAATATTTTTGATTTCCATAATTCCCTTTTTGTAAATACATCTGCATTATTTTGGCAATATCCATCGTATTGGAAAAAATTCCAGCGTGACCGCCAACTCCGCCTTCCATAGCGGCTTCCATGTCGTGAACATATCCTTGCAGAATTTGATGACGGAAATACGTGTCATTTTCTGTAGGAGCAATAATGTATTTATTAAATTTATTTAAAGGATTGTAAGTCGTATAATTCATTCCAAGAGAACCATAAAAATTCTCCTGAACTAAAACATCCAGTTTCTTGCCCGTTACTCTTTCCAGATAATCTTTTAGAATGATAAAGGTAAAATCACTGTATTTGTATTCTTTCTTGGGTATTAATTTACTGTTGATGATTTTTTTCATTATAGTATCATGGTAATCATTTCTGATAAAAAGACTATCAGCCACTTTTTTTGAAAACTGGCTATCGGCTACTTTTCTATAATATTTTTCGGATGGCTTTTGGGAACGATCCAATGTTCCTTCATAGAACGGTATCCATGCTTGAAAACGAGCATAATGCGACAACAATTCCTTGAAGTGAATATCTTGTTTGTCCGAATTGTTAAAAATAGGCAACATGGTTCCCAAAGTGGTTTCCATATTGATTTTTTGCTGATCGTATTGCTGCATCACGTTAGGTAAAGTAGCCAGAATCTTAGTCAATGAAGCTACGTCGTAAATATCTGAATTGACAACTTTTACCTTATTTTCATACGTGTGATACCCAAAGGATTTTTGATAAATCACTTTTCCCTTTCTTGCCACTAGAACCTGAACTCCCGGAGCCATTTTTTTGTTGATGGCAAGGTTGGCAAAGTAGTCAATTTGGGCTAAAGTCACGGAATTCATACCTACATTTTCCGGAACGGTAAATCCCAAACGGTTTAATTTTTCGGTAACTAATCCGTCATTTACCTTGAAATTAGCATTGATGGAAACTGGTAATTTCCCTTTGGCATCAATGGCTCCAAAAATCAATTCGGCGGATACCACCTGAGCAATATCGCTATTTTGATATGACATGACAACGCCTTCAATTTCATCAAAAGTTGGAATCGTTAGCAAAGAATATGGCTTGGCAAAAACATCCAAAATAACGATATTCTTTTTTGCGATTTCCTGCAACCAAAGCAATTCTGTTTCTGAAAACTCTTGCTTTTTCCATGCCCTATCCGATTTGTGGAAACTAACAATTACGGTATTAAAATCCTTTAGTTTCACGTTCAGACTATCAATATTTTGATCTGAAACCTCGGTGATTTCGGTATATTTCTTTAAAGTTGCTACAAATGAACTATTAGTATCATCACCCAATTTTACATAGGCAATTTTGTTATTTTCTAATTTTCTAATTGGTAGAATTTCATTTTTATTTTTTAAAACTGTAATAGCATTTTCAAATAATTGATATTGCAATGCATCGTTTGCAGGGGTATTTATCTCGTTGTATAAATTCGGAATTGATACTGGCGTATAATTATTCAACCCTACTTTGAACTTGTATTTTAGAATTTTTTTGACAGAATAGGCCAGTCTTTCTTCTGAAATAAGCCCATCTTCATAAGCCATACAAATTTTTTCTTCGGCAAGCGGCACATTTTCAGGACAAAGTAAAATGTCGTTCCCTGCTAGAAATGCCTCTAAATCAATTTCACCGGGTTTTTTAAAATTACTGGCCCCTTTCATATTCAAAGCATCTGTAAAAATTAACCCTTTAAATTGGAGTTGCAATTTTAGAATATCGGTTACAATATTATAGGAAACCGAAGACGGGGAATTTTCTCTGGGTTCTAAACTTGGCACATTCAAATGCGCCACCATGACCGATGCCAAACCTTCATTGAATAATTTTTTGTATGGATAAAATTCGACTTCATTAAATCTTTCCTTCGAAAAACTAACTGTAGGAAGTGCCAAATGAGAATCCACATCCGTGTCTCCATGCCCTGGAAAATGTTTTCCTGTGGCCAACAAGCCTACACTTTGATACCCTTTTATAAAGGCGGAAGCACTTTCAGTGACATTTTCTTTGTTTTCTCCAAAGGAACGGAAACCAATAACTGGGTTTTTAGGATTTGTATTGATGTCCAAAACAGGTGCGAAATTAAAATGAATTCCCATTCTTTTGCTTTGTTCCCCCATTTGTATCCCAACTTTTTCAATAAGTTTACTGTCTCGAATGGCACCAAGAGTCATATTCCACGGATACCGATAAGTCGAATCCAATCGCATACTTAACCCCCATTCCGCATCATTGGCAATCAAAAGTGGCAATCTTGATTTTGCTTGATATCTATTGGTTAATATTGCCTGACGGACTGGTCCACCCTGAAAAAAAATTATCCCTCCAACTTTATTGTCCCTAATTAATTTCTCAATTTTATTAACATGTATAGAATCTTTATTAGAATAAGCGGCAATCATAAAAAGCTGCCCTATTCTTTCATCAAAAGTTAATTTATTATAGACACTATCTACCCATTTTTTTTGAACTTCAGAATCATAACCGTACTTATCATCCAAAGGCTCAGCTTTCGCGATGATGACCTCGGGAGGTTTTGGTATAACCTTTTTTTTACTGACACAACTGACGGCAAAAATAAACAGGCTACTCAAAAAGAGTATTTTTACAACTGAATTTTTCATTATGTTTTATGTTTAAAAGAAACGACTGTGCCAACTTTCACCAGCGGGTACTTCCCAATTATCGTTCCATTCTTCGATAGAATTCACTAAATTATTGAAGACAATCGTGTTTTCTGTAACAGCTTTGTCTTTAGCCATTTTTTTGAAATCAATTAAAGTTTTATGGGCAACGTGATCTCCAAGTTTAAAGGTTACATTCATTTTGTCTAACAAATCGACATCGTATTTTTGTTCCAAACTTTGAATGAATTGCACCGAAGCATCAATAGAACAACCCGTTGCGCTTTGAACTTCCTGATTTACGGCAAGAATAATAAACCGATTGTATTTTAACTGGTAGGAAGCTTCCAGACTTGTTCCGTGTGCTGCCCAACCTTCCAAAAAGGATTGTATAGCAGTTTCTATTTCCGTGAATTCTTCGTCTGAGAATTTTCTGTTGGATTGGTAAATCCAAATCTTTGACTCTGTCGGTAAATTTTCAAAAGGAACAAACATTTTAATTATGAGTTATGGGTTATGAATTTTGAGTTACGAAATCAAAATTCGTAATTGACTTACAAATCTTGAGCATTAGCAATTAATTCGGCGATATCCATTACTTTGATTTCGCCTTCACTTTCTTTATTTTTCACGCCATCAGTCATCATCGTATTGCAAAAAGGGCAACCCGCTGCAATAATATCCGGTTTTGTTTCTAGCGCATCTTCGGTTCTTTCGATGTTGATTTCCTTATTTCCGGGCTCCGAATCCTTAAACATCTGAGCTCCGCCGGCACCACAACAGAGTCCCTTGGCTTTAGAACGTTTCATTTCGACCAATTCGGCTTCCAGTTTTTGAATTAATTCTCTGGGCGCTTCATATACATTATTGGCTCTGCCTAAATAACAGGGATCATGAAAAGTGATTCGTTTTCCTTTAAACTGTCCCCCTTCAATAGTCAAACGCCCCTCGTTCAGTAACGATTTCAGGAATTCTGTATGATGAACAACCTCATATTTTCCTCCTAATTCTGGGTATTCATTTTTAAGAGTATTGAAACAATGAGGGCAGGCCGTAACTATTTTTTTAGCTTCATAGGCATTCAGAACTTCAATGTTCATCATAGCCTGCATTTGAAACAAGAATTCATTTCCTGCTCTTTTTGCAGGATCGCCAGTACAACTTTCCTCCGTTCCTAGAACTGCAAAAGACACATTGGCACGATTTAGAATTCGCACAAATGCTTTCGTTATCTTCTTGGCTCTATCATCAAAACTTCCCGCACAACCCACCCAAAACAAAACTTCGGGTTGTTTTCCTTGTGCCATCATTTCTGCCATTGTAGGCACATTTAGTACTTCTGACATGATTATTTAATTTGGTTATTTGATTATTCGAATTGGCAAATAACCAAATCGACAGAATATCAAAATCTATTCATTTTTCCAGTTCAATCTGTCTTGCTGGTTGTATTGCCAAGGCGCACCATTATTTTCTATATTAGCCATCATGGCATTTAATGGTAATGGAGCGGCACTTTGTTCCATAACTAAATACCTTCTCATATCCATTATTATGGAAAGTGGACTTATGTTTACAGGACATTCCTCAACACAAGCATTACAAGAGGTACAAGCCCAAAGTTCTTCTGTCGTAATGTAATCATTCAATAATGATTTATTATCTGGTACAAAAATACCATTATTATTATCAATATTTCTACCTACTTCTTCAAGTCGATCCCTTGTGTCCATCATAATTTTTCGGGGAGACAATTTTTTACCCGTCAGATTTGCTGGGCATGATGAAGTGCAACGGCCACATTCGGTACACGTATAAGCATTTAGCAATTGAACCCAATTCAAATCTTGCACGTCACTTGCTCCAAATTTACCCGACACTGTAGTTGCATCAACTGGTGCTGCAGCAAATGGATCGGCATTTGGATCCATCATCAATTTCACTTCCTTAGTTACCGATTCCAGATTGTCTAATTGTCCTTTCGGATTCAAATCGGCAAAATAGGTATTGGGAAAGGCCAACAATATGTGCAAATGTTTGGAGAAATATAAGTAATTAAGAAAAATTAAAATCCCAATAATATGCAACCACCAAACCGCTCTTTCAATCACCATGACAGTTGCTTCAGATATTCCGTTAAATAAAGGCTCGATAAATTGTGATATTGGAAATGCTCCCACTCTTTCATAATGACCAAAATCTAACAGTTGCAAATGGTAATCGGCAGCATTCATTAATAAGAATAAGGACATCAAAATGATTTCGAAATACAAGATATAATTAGCATCGCTTTTAGGCCAACCTTTCAAATCAGAACTGATGAACCGATTTAGTTTAATGATGTTTCTTCTGATTAAGAAAATGACAACGGCCATCAAAACCAAAAATGCCAAAATTTCAAAGGATCCTATTAGTATAGTGTAAAAAACTCCTAAGAAAGAAAAAGCGCGATGCGTACCGAAAAGGCCATCGATAATGATTTCTAAAACTTCAATATTTATAATCACAAATCCAACATAAACAAAAATATGCAATATCCCTGCAATTGGTCTTTTAACCATTTTGGATTGCCCCAGAGCTATCATCGCCATATTTGCCCAACGTTGAGAGGAATTATTGGAACGATTTACATCTTGACCCAATTTAATATTCCGAATGATTTTCTTGATATTAATTGTAAAAAAACTAATTCCAAGACCTAATATAATCGCAAATAAAATATTATCTAAATAGCTCATGGCTTAGAGTTTTTATTTTTTTATAGTATCGTTAACAGGCATAATATAAGGCTTGTTCTTTTTTCCAAAAAGAGAAACATTTACATACCGAGTTGGATTCAATCTTAAATCTTGCATTAACAATTCTAATTCCTTTGACGTTTTGTTAAAATTCGTGTATAAAGCATCGTCTTTCATTAATTTTCCAAAAGTTCCTTTTCCTGCTTGAACATCAGACATAATTGCGTTTACCTTAGATAACGTGTTTTCTAGATTTTTTACCGTTTTTCCAATGTTAGCTTTAGACAAAGAATCGGATATTTTAGAAAAATTATTTGACACTTTATTAAAATTAGTAACTATTCCCCCAATTTTTCCTTTATTTTCATCCAAAATCGTATTGACACTTTTGGAAGCAATTTTAAATTCAGCTAGAGTTTGATCCAGATTTGCAATACTACTTTTCAAATTTTCTCTTGTTTTGGCATCAAGAACTTTATTCAAATTTGTGAGGAGTGAATCTGTACTAGCTACCATCTTTTCGACTTTTCTCTGTAAGGGCGTCAACTTTTCAGCCACAAGATCCGTAAGTCCTGGTTTTGTTCCTCCCTGTAAAGTACTTCCCGATTCGGCAATGGATTTATCATTGAAATTCGGTACTATTTGAATTTGCTTTCCACCAATTAGTCCAGGTTCATATATATTGACAATACTAGATTTTGAAATCGGAAAATCACTTTTAATTTGCAATTCTACGATTAATTTCCCAGAACTATTCTGCAATGTGATGCTATTTACTTTACCAACAACCAAACCGTTTATGGTAACAGGGGCCGTTTTACCGAGTCCTTCCACATTATCGTATTCTACAAAAAATGTTTTGTAATCCGTTAGTAAATCTCGTCCTTTTAAAAAACTATATCCCCAAATAAATAATAAAATGGAAGCAATGACTAATATGGCTGTTTTAATTTCTCTTGTTATTTTCAAAATTTTTTGTTATTTTTTATAAATATTTAAACCTATGTTTTATTTCAATGCTTCTTGAACGCTTATTTTTTTCCCCTCTTTAAATGCAATAAGATAGGCTGTTGCAAAACCTTTGGATTTTGCTTCTTGCAAATTTAGCTTTGCTGTATCATAATCTGATGTTTCACCATACGTATATTTATAAAGAGCTCCGTTGTCTGAATTAATTGAAACATTCTTCAAACCTTTAAAATTACTCGGTGTCAATTCAATTTTTTTTCCAACAGCTGCAATTTGAACTTTAAAAATCACTCCCAGATTTTTTGAATCCGTATTATTGTCTTCTGGTTTCTCAACGATTTGTTTCACAACTTCTTTTTCTAATCTCATTACCTTAGAGGAGTCTTTTATTGTCTTTTCAATAATTTTCTTTGATGGTCTTTCAACATTTTCGTTGCTTCCATTACCAAAGTACTCTTTTTTATAACTGATGATAGCATCAGCAATTGTTTTAGCCACTTTCATCTGACCTTCTTCGGAATCCAACAGAATACCGTCTTTAGGATTAGATATAAATCCAGTTTCAACTAAAACTCTTGGCATATATGCTTTATGTAATACCATGAATGGTGCTTGTTTTACACCTCTACTCTTTCTGTCTAATTCACTAATGAATTGGTCTTGAATTTTGCTAGCCAATGAAATACTGTTTTCTAAATATTCCTCTTGCATTAATGTCATCCCAATCATTGAACTAGGATTGTTTGGATCAAAACCTTCATATTTCTGTTTGTAATCCTTTTCTAATGTAATAACGGCATTTTCACTCTTTGCAACAGCCAAATTTGAGGCGTTTTTATTTAAACCCATTACGTACGTCTCCGTTCCGTCGGCAGCTGGATTTTTATTGGCATTACAATGAATGGAAACAAAAATATTGGCATCCGCACGGTTGGCAATACTTGAACGTTCCACTAATTCAATAAAAACATCGGTTCTTCGAGTATAAATAACGTCGATATTAGGATTTTCTTCCAGAATTTTACCCACTTTAAGAACAATACCAAGGGTGATATTTTTTTCGATGTGTCCATTATAGATTGCACCATAATCATGGGCACCATGTCCAGCATCTAAAGCTACTTTAAATTTAGAACCGTATTGGCAGTATGAAGAAGAGGTAATTGAGAAGACAATAATTGTCGCAACTACTTTAATTTTTAATACTATATTCATTATATTTTAAAAGTTAATTTTAATAAAAATCTAATGTTTTTAATTTTCATAAATGTCTATTTTTGACGAAAAATAATATGTAAGTTTGGCTCGTCAAAAATTAAGCCATATTTTTACAAAAATAGTATTTAAACCTTTGCATACAAACTTATTTAATATCGTTTTATTATCATTTTTCCTAACAATAGGAACTACGAAAATCTATTCTCTAGAATTAAAGGCAAAAACGACTTCTATTCCTGTTAAAAAACAGGCAGATAGCCTCAAAACTAACATTAATAATAGCACCATTCTTACCGACACCATTAAGTTAGATAGCATAAAACCTAAAAAAGCGCTATTGGAAGGCAAAATTAAATATAAAGCTGAAAAATACGCAAAATTAGACCAAAAGAAAAAACTTATAACACTTTATGATAAAGCCGAATTATATTATCAAGATATTGAGTTAAAATCTGGAATTATTGTTTTTAATTATGAGAAAAATGAGGTGTATGCCGGTAGAATAAAAGATTCCGCAGGAGTTTATACGCAGTTTCCAAATTTTAAACAAGGAGCTAATATCGTTGAACCCGATTCTATTCGCTTTAATTATAAGACAAAAAAAGCTTTGATTTGGAATTCCAGAACCGACCAAAATGAATTCAAAGTAAAAGCAGAAGTTTCAAAACGTATAAATGATTCTGTTTATTTCCTAAAAGGAGCTCGTTTTACTACTGCAAGCGATGTTGATGATCCCGAATATTATTTTAAAACCAGCAAGGTAAAATATGTTCCTGGCAAAAAAGTAGTTACAGGACTGACAAATATGGTTATAGCAAACGTCCCAACTCCTCTCGCCTTACCTTTTGCATTTTTTCCGATGACAGAAGAAAGTCAGTCAGGGATAATAATTCCTACATTCAGCGATACACGATTAAGAGGTTATTCCTTGCAGAATGGTGGCTACTATTTTGCCTTAAGTAAAAACTATGATTTGGCCATTCTTGGAGATTATTATACAAATGGAAGTTATGCGACTCGTTTTGAATCCAGCTATGCTAAGCGGTATCGTTTTAGAGGTAATGTTAACATTCGTTATGAAAATTTAATTAATAGCGAAAGAGGTTTTCCAGATTATTCTAAGACAAACATTTATAATATTCAATGGTCACATTCTCAAGATTCCAAAGCAAATCCTAACTCTCGTTTTTCGGCATCTGTAAACATGGGTAGTAGCAAATATTTCCAACAATCAATCAGTCAAGTGAATGCAGGATCTAATCTTAACAACACTTTAAGTTCTTCTATTTCCTATTCTAAAACGTTTAATTCTGTTCCGCAAGTTAATTTATCTTTAACTGCTACCCATTCCCAAAACACAAGAACACAGGAAATCAATATGACTTTGCCAACGCTTCAATTAAGCGTAGACCGAATTTTTCCTTTTGCACTTAAAGAAGGCGTAAAGAAAGGGTTCTTCAAAAACATTAATTTACAATACAATTTAAGAGGCGAAAACAGGATTGCAACAACAGATTCCTTATTTTTCAAACCCCAAATGTTTAAAGATGCAAAAGCTGGGCTTCAACATAGCATTCCATTAAGTACAAATTTCAAAGTCTTCAAATATTTCAGTGCAACATCCTCACTTAATTACGAAGAAGTATGGTATTTAAAGACCATTAGAAAATCATTTGATCGTTTGACAAATAAAGATGCAATCACCAATGTTAGTGGTTTTGATGCCTTTAGAACGTATTCCTTTTCCTCAAGTATAGGAACCACTATTTATGGAACTTTTAATTTGGGAGAAGACAAAAAAATTAAAGCACTTCGACACGTCATGCGTCCTTCGGTATCTTACAGCCAAACGCCAAGTTTTTCTAATTATTACGACACGTATGCCGCTGATGGAACCGGAACAATGACAAAAGACTATACTCGATTTGAAGGCGGGATTTTTGGATCTCCAGGAAAAAATAAATCAAATAATGTTGGATTTAGTTTGAGTAACACGTTTGAAGCCAAAGTAACAGACAAGGACTCTACGAAAACAGAAGCTAAAAAAGTCATGCTTTTAAATAATCTGAACCTTTCTACCAGTTATGATGTTGCTGCCGATTCTCTTCGATGGGCACCGTTGCGTGTTAGCGGAGGAACCCAGTTATTTAAGGATAAAATGAATGTTAATTTTGGTATGACGTTAAATCCTTATGCTTTGAATAATTCTGGGAAAGTTATCAATACCTTTAACATAGACAATGGTGGTAGTTTATTTAGAATGACCAGTGCTAACATGACTTTAAACTACTCCTTGTCTAGCAGGGATGGTAACAAAAATATGAAAAAAGAAAACAAACAAGGATTACGTAACGGTGGTCGTAACGATGATTTGTTTGGTAGTAATACGGATTTTAGCGATCGCAAACAAAGCCAGTTTGATAAAGAAGAAAGTAGCGATGAAGATAATTTTAAAGGTTTTTTTAATGCTAAATTACCTTGGGATTTGACTTTTGCTTACCAATTGACATATACCAATATTAATAGAGAAAATAAAATTAGCGGAAATTCTTTAATGGTTTCTGCTAATAGTGATTTAACACCAAAATGGAAAATTGGTGCTTCAACAGGTTATGATTTTGTTCAAAAAGGAGTAACTTTCACTCAGCTTCGTTTTGAAAGAGATTTATTAAGCTGGCGAATGGATTTCAACTGGACACCCTTTGGCACCAATGCCTATTGGAGTTTCTTTATAGGAATAAAATCAGGAGTTTTGAGTGATATTAAATGGGATAAACGTACAACTCCAGACAGAGTATTAAAATAGATTTTGATCATAGATAATTTTAAAACCAATTAAAATGAGTAAAAAAATAATTTTTACTGAAAATGCTCCTGCACCAATAGGCCCTTATAATCAAGCGATATTAAAGGGAGATACATTGTATACTTCCGGACAAATTGCTTTGAATCCTTTAACCATGGAATTGGTATTAGAGGATATTGAAACGGAGACAAAACAAGTCTTGGAAAATTTAAAAGCAGTCCTGGCTGCCGCAGAAATGACATTTGAAAACGTGGTAAAAACAACTATTTACATTATGAACATGAATGATTTTGCTAAAATAAATTCTGTTTATGGAACTTATTTTAACGAAAAAACCGCTCCAGCTCGTGAAACGGTTCAAGTGGCATGCTTGCCAAAAAATGTTAATATTGAAATTTCAATGATTGCAATTCATTAAAATATTTTGAAATTATTAATTCAAAATATGATACTGAATGAGCCCATCAATTGGTCTGCGAAGTACATTTCCTAGTTTCAATCCGTGTTTTTTAAGAACCACGTGCAATTCCTCTTTTAGGTAGAAAGCAATTGAGCCTATAAAATGGATAGGTACCTCTTTACAGTTTTCGAATTGTCTAATGTAATTTTCAACAAAGTCCTCCATTGCTGCAAAAATAATTTTTTTGCAAAATTCCGTCTCTTTATTTTCTATCAAAAACTTAGCAAAAGTTGCCAAATAAGCATTAGGATTAGGTTCTTTATATAAATTATTTTTGATAAAATCGGCATCAAGATTATATGTTTCTTCAAATTTTGTAGCCAAGTCTTTTGGCATCTTATTGAAATAATACCCTCGCAACAACTGTCGTCCAAATTGATTTCCGCTGCAATCATCCATGGCGATATACCCCAATGATTGTACTTTTTGATGTAAAACGGTTCCGTCAAAATAGCTGCAATTAGATCCAGTCCCTAAAATACAAACTATTGCTTTTGTATTTTTAGGAGTCGTAGCATAAACCGCTGCGTAGGTATCCTCTTGAACGGTAACAATTGCTTTTGGAAAATATTTTTTAAAAACCTCATTAAGAAAATTTTTCATCCTTTCAGTTCCGCAACCAGCACCATAAAAAAACAAATGAGTGACTTTGTTTTTGTTATGAGAAATATCAAACTTGTCATTTAAACGATTGACTATCTCCTCTTTATCTAATACCTCAGGATTTAAACCTAAAGTTTGAGCGGTAAACAATACTTTTCCGTTTTCATCAATTGAAATCCAATCTGCTTTTGTGGAACCACTATCTACTAATAATTTCATTTTAATTTAGGATTTTAAATTTAGAATTTAAGAATTTCGTAAAAACTAAATTTGATTTGTTTGTTTTTTGTAGCTCCAATAACCCTTACTATTTATTCTTTCTGGAGTTCAGTGAACACTTCATGTTTTATGTAAAAAACACTGTGAATGCTTCCTAAAAAATAAAAGATATTAATGGATTGTGGGATTTTATTTCTGAAATTAAAAATAAAATCCAGAAAAAAAAATAAAAATCCCGTTATAAAAACTAACGGGATTTTAAATGCCTATTATTTTAAACCTGAAATGTGAACTGATAAATCAATCAATTTACTTGAATATCCATATTCATTATCATACCAAGAAATGATTTTAAAGAAAGTTGAATTCAAACCAATTCCAGCATTTGCATCAATAATTGATGTTCTTGAATCAGAAACGAAATCTTGAGAAACCACTAAATCTTCAGTGTATCCTAAAATACCTTTCATCGTTGTTTCAGAAGCTAATTTTAATGCAGCCATTATTTCTGCATAAGAAGTTTCTTTAGCCACTTTTACTGTTAAATCTACAACAGAAACGTCAGTTGTTGGAACACGCATAGACATACCTGTCAATTTTCCGTTTAATTCTGGGATAACCAAACCTACAGCTTTTGCAGCTCCTGTAGATGATGGGATAATGTTGCAAGATGCAGCACGACCACCTCTCCAGTCTTTTCTTGATGGACCATCCGTAGTCATTTGAGTCGAAGTTGTAGCGTGAACAGTAGTCATTAAAGCTTCAACAATACCAAAATTATCATTGATAACTTTAGCCAATGGTGCTAAACAGTTTGTTGTACAAGAAGCGTTAGAAACAACAGTATCAGATGCTAAAGCTTTAGTATGGTTTACTCCCATTACAAACATTGGTGCATCAGCAGAAGGTGCAGAAATAATTACTTTTTTTGCTCCACCCTTAATGTGAGCACTTGCAGTTTCTTTAGTTGTGAAGAAACCTGTACATTCTGCAACAACATCTACATCTACTTCATTCCATTTTAAATTTGCTGGTTCTCTTTCGGCTGTGATTCTTATATTTTTACCGTTTACATATAATTTTCCTTCTTTAACTTCAACGGTTCCATTAAAACGACCGTGAACTGAATCATATTTTAATAAATAAGCCAAGTGATCAACATCTAACAAATCGTTAATTGCTACTACTTCTACATTGTCTCTGTTGAAAGATTCTCTAAAAACTATTCTTCCAATTCTTCCAAATCCGTTTATTCCTAATTTTACTTTTGACATTTTATTTGATTTTTGTTTTTGTTAATGTTGTTTTCTTATTATTTTGTTTAATGGTACTTTAGTTTTTATAAAAATTAGATTGACATTATCTCAGAAACTCTCAATAATTCTCTATCTATTTCGGTATGTCCTTTTATGGCCTGTTCTAATGGAGTAAGTGAAACTTTATCGTTTAACATTCCAACCATAAAATTTGATTTTCCTTCTAATAAGGATTCAACAGCTTTTACCCCTAACCTGCTCGCAAGAACTCTGTCAAAACAAGAAGGTGCTCCCCCTCTTTGCATGTGTCCCAAAACAGAAACGCGAACTTCATACTCGGGTAAATTGGCTTCTACATAATCTTTTAATTCAAATACGCTTTTACCAATTTTATCGCCTTCAGCAATGACAACAATACTAGATGATTTTCCTGTAGCCTTGCTTTTTTTAAGTGATTCCAATAACCTCTCTAAACCCATATCTTCTTCAGGAATCAAAATTTCTTCTGCACCTGCTCCAATTCCGGCGTTCAAGGCTATATGACCCGCATCGCGTCCCATAACTTCTACAAAGAATAGTCTATTGTGTGAACTGGCAGTATCTCGGATTTTATCAATTACATCAACAACGGTATTTAAAGCTGTGTCGTAACCTAAAGTATGACTTGTCCCAAAGATATCATTATCGATGGTGCCTGGAATTCCCATCACTGGAAAACCATATTCTTTATTAAACACTTCTGCACCAGTAAAACTTCCGTCTCCGCCAATAACCACTAATGCGTCAATACCAGCTTTAATAAGTTGCTCATGCGCTTTTACACGACCCGCAACGGTCATAAATTCTTTTGAACGTGCCGATTTTAAAACTGTTCCGCCCTTGTTAACGATATTGTGTACACTGCGCGCTCCCATTTCTAGAAAATCGCCTTCAATCATTCCTTGGTACCCTCTGTAAATTCCTATACACTCTATGTTGTGATAGGCACAAGTTCTAACTACAGATCGTATAGCGGCATTCATTCCCGGTGAATCTCCACCAGAAGTAAGTACTCCTATTTTTTTTATTGTTTTTGACATTTTTTTCTCAATTAAAATGTAAATTTAGCAAACATCTACCATTTTCAGGATAGCGATTTTAATAATTTCGTGATGTTTTAAAATTTCAATCGTTTTTGTTAATAAGTTTTTATGATGTTATTTTATTTTAAGCCTTATTTTGATTTAAAAGAAAAAAAGAAGCAGTTAAATCTATAATTGTATAAAATCTATTCCGGAGAATTACTTGAAAAACCAATTTTATTCCTCATCAAGAGGAATGGCCTCTTTATTCACTTTCGGTATTTCAGGTTTCTCTTTATTTTTTTCGTTAGCATTGATATCATCCGGAAACAAATTAGAATCTTGAATATTTTCGTCCGATTTGTTTATTCTTTCAATGGATTGATTTTTAAAGAATTTACGCAATAATTCCCTAAAAGTATCAAAGTCCACCTCATAAGAAATCCCCATTCCTTGCGTATAACCAATACCTTCCCCTATATAATTAATATCATTTTCTCGGTTAAAACCACGAAGATTTAATGTTCCATCCTGGTTTACCCTATATTGAATTTCTACATCTCCTACAATGGCCGATTCATTAATCCCTCCTACAGGAACCCCTAGCTTTCCGTTTATAGAAATTCTTTCATTTATTTTAGTGGAAACGGTAACTCCAAACCTCCCGTCAGTTTGAGTGCCTGGGGTTCTGTCGGCCGAAACGATGTCTACCCCTACAGAAATTTTAGCTTCTTCATCATTAAAAATATTACCAAAAATATCACCAAATTTTTGATATAAATTATTTGTGATTGACGATTGATTAACTCCATCAGCACTAAGAAATCCACCAGTTGACAGAAGGATTAAAGCCTGCTTTTGTCTTACATCCTTATCGTCTAGCTTGGTTTGTATCTCCGACTTTAAAATTGAACTTACTGTTGGGAAATTAATTTCGAAGTCGGGATTGGGATTGCTCAAATTTCCTTTAAGACCAATAACCACTTCTACTGGCACTTTCTTATTAAACGAAGCATTCTCCAATAAAACCGCTGGATTTGCACTTGTTTTATAAACAGCATCTATATTTAGGACAGCTCTCATGGGATCACCTTCCCAGACCACGGTACTGCCTTTTTTAATATCAAACTTTTTATTAATTAATCCTCCATATTTAAAATTATAGGTTCCTTCATAGGCCTGAAAATCACCCCACATATTAAATTTTCCCAATGTATTTATTTTAAACAATAAAGAGCCGAATCCCTTTCCTTTCATGCCATGGCCAGAATTCCTGTCGAGAATGACCTCAACTTCTGCATCTGGGGTGATGTCAAAATCAAACTCTAATTCCAAACCGTTATAATTTCTGGTTTGTTCTTTAATTCCTTTCTTTATATTGAATTTTTCACTGGAACTTACGAAATGGATGTAACTATTATCTCCTACCGACTCTGCATCATTTATTGGAATTTTTATAGATGTCCCTTTTTCTGATTTTGCGGCAACTTTAATAAACAAGCCATTCGTAGGTCCTTTAATTGTGGCATATCCGTCAATAAATGCGGATCCATAATAAGCTGCATCTTCACTATCTTGAGTATCAAGTGCTAGAAGTTTCCTTGAATTTAAACTCAAATCCAACTTCCAGTCCGAAAAATTATGATGCTCAATACTTCCGTTTAATTTCCCTTCAGTTTGGTATTTTACATCTTTTAAAGTGGCATTTCGAATTAAAAATTTCTTTTCTGTTACATCTACTGTTGCATTCTCCTCAATATTATAATCTGTATTTAAATAGGGAATTTTAAGCCCTGCACCTTTTAGAAACAATCGGCCATTGATGTTCAAATTATTTACATCTCCTCCAATATTTGTTTTTCCAGATGCAAAACCCCGTATATTTGATATCACTTCTCCTCCAAGTGGACTTAAAATGCCTAAATTAAAATCTTCTAGGTTTAAATCTAAATCTAAATTAGTTTTATTATCTGCAATATCTATACTGCCATTTGCCGAAAAGGATTCTAAATTATTATTCTTTAAAACCGAATTTACTTTGAATTTTTTAAAGCTATCGTCCCCATCAATGTCAACATTTAATTTTCCCAACACAATCGAATTAATGTTAAGATTATCAACCATAATTGATGCGGTTGGTTGGTAAATATTGTTGGATTGTTTTAAATTAATATCGCCATTTAACTTCCCTTCTATCTTAAAGTTTTCAATGGATGGTAGTACTTTGTCTAATTCTACATTTTGGAAATCTAGTTTTAAATCTTTGTTAACCAAATTATTTAACTGACCCATCAATTCAATTTTTTGATCCTCATGAGACATTACAATGTTATCTATGGAAAAGTTTTTCAGCGCTTTATCAAACTCAATCTTATTTTCTTTATTTTCTCCTTCGTTTAAAAACCATAAATAATCCTTGAATTTAAGTTCCGATTTTTTTATTCCCACAACATTTTTTCCTCCTGCATTAATTGTATGGTATAAATTCAAATTGTAATAATCTTGAGATTCATTTCCTCCTTTAAATTCGGAACGTAAGAATAACGTATCTTTAGTGGTTACATTTATCAAGCTAAAATCGCGCACTTTATAATACTTTGTTTTGATGCTATCCAACTGAATATAGGCATTATATAGTGGGTTTTTATTGTCAATATTAATGTCTATGTTGTGAAAAGAATTAGCCAAAGCATCGATTTCAGGGGAATTAAAATGAAATTTAAACTCATCATTATCTGAATTAATATTTCCTTTAAAAACTGTGTTTTTTCCTATTTCTATTCCAGGATAAAAAACTTCTATAATTTTATTATATATGGCAAAATCAAATTTTAGAAATTGCCCTTTAATTATCTTATTCGGCTTGTAGTTTGCATAAAGACTCCCTAGGGAATTCTCTAACATCTTTTGCAATTGATTGACCTGAAATTTACCTACCACCTTACCTTCAATAATATCTGGAGAGTTAATGGTAATGGTTCTTAAACGATCTATGTCAAAGCTCGAATTTATAGTAAAATCATCAAAATAATACGTATCTTTCTTATTTTGATAAGAGGTTTGATTGATGAACACATCTCCTTTTAAATTATCTAAATTGGTTCCTGAAACATTCATTTTTATGTCTCCTTTAAAAATAGATATAGAATCGGTTTTCGTGAAATTTAGTTTCTTCAGGTTGGCATAGTCAACTTTCGTATGGAAATTATATGCAATATCATTTTTGCCTAAATTAACTAAGCCATCAAAATCCATAAATAAATTGGGGTCATTTATAAAAACTTTCCCTTTAAAAATTGGATCTTTAAAATTGCCATCAACAATCACTTTAGAATAAGTATAGCCATTGTAGTCTATTTTATAAATATCTCCAGAAAAAGTGGTATTCAAATTTTTCTGTTTAAAACCTTTCCCGTCCACATCGAGATTTAGGGTGACTTTCCTTAAATCTTTTTTATTCAAAAAGGAGCCAATGTTAAATTCTTCTAAAATGATGTTCCCTTTGTAAGTTGCATTGTCAATATTATCAATATTGGTCATTACCAAATTGGACTGGATGTTCCCTAATGCCGTACTCATATAAAAATCGGCATCAATTGAAGTTGTTGTGATTTCTGTTTTCCCACTTAAACTAAATTGTCCCAATTTTTTAAGAGAAGTGGGAAGCTTTTTCCCTAGAATATTAGGAAGTAAAACAACCAGATTCTCATAGTTAGAGGAAACTTTATCAAAATTTCCTTTCATATAAAAATACTGCTCCTTATTCCCAAATAGATTTTTAAAATTTACATCGCCAATAATTTGAGAATTTTTATTATCAATCAATCTCATTTTTTTGGCAACAAGATTATTAAGAGTTCCCGTAATATGGGCTTTTAAATTAAAATGTTGATTGTTTCCCAATTCATTATAAAAATAACGGATATCATTTGTTGCCAAATAAGACTCGTCTATTTGTATGTCAAATTGTACTTTATTATTAAAATCCGTAAAATCTTCTCTATGGTAATACAATGCCGCATCTCCTTTTAAAGTGGAATGATTGGTTAGCAAGTCCATTTTTTTTAATAAAATATTCTTTTTGGTATAAGTGAATTGTGAGGATAAATTTTTAACAAACAAACCACGGTGATCCAAAAATGACATCTTATCAATTTTTGTAGTCACATCGGGCCCGTAAATTTTAAAATCACTTACAGTGGCATTTATTCTTGTAAAATCTACATCTTTAGGGACTTCATGATTTTCGTCAATGAGAATAAATCGTCCATTGGTTAGATGAACTGAACTGGCTTTTAGCAAAAACTTTTTTGTTGATGGTTTTCCGGAATCAAAAGAAGCGATAAATTTATCCAGATTGTTGTCTTTCTCTCCTTTGTAATTTTTCATATTTAATGTCAAACCATCCAGTCGGACATCTCCAAAAAGCAAATCACCATCGGTCAATTTTTTGAAATCTAGAATTGTGGTATTTATTCTGTTGGCATAAATTAAAGTATCTTTGCGATAATCCCAAATCATTACTTTTTTTAATTTGACGCCACCAAAAACGGTAATACTAATTTGATCAATATTGATGTCCGTACCGTAACTTGCATTAAGTTCTGAAGTTACATATTGGGCAATTTTAGTTTGTACAAAAGGTAATGTAAGCGCAATAGCAAGTACCAACAAAAGCAGGATTAGTCCAATAATAGACCGAATTACTATATTTTTAATTTTTTTGATACCTGTTATTATTTTATATTTTCCCTAAATTTATATTTTGCACGAGGAAAGGTAAGAACCTTAATAAAAATTCTTTATTTTTGGCTTCGCCGTAAAAATAAAATTTTTAAATCGGTTTGTCAAATATAAATCAATAATCGTGCTTTTTTATGCAACATTCAGCAGTTTTTATACTGGCTATCGAAAGTTCTTGTGATGATACCGCCGCTGCAGTATTGAAAAACGATAAAGTATTGTCAAATGTTGTGGCAAATCAACTTATTCACAACCAATATGGCGGTGTTGTTCCCGAATTGGCTTCTCGTGCGCACCAACAAAACATTGTCCCCGTTATCGATGCTGCACTTAAAAAAGCGAACATCAATAAAGATCAACTTTCTGCAATTGCTTTCACACAAGGTCCGGGACTAATGGGTTCATTGCTTGTGGGAAGTTCTTTTGCCAAATCCATGGCATTGGCATTAAATATTCCATTAATCGCCGTGAATCACATGCAAGCGCATATCCTGGCTCATTTTATTGAGGAAGAAGGTTTTGACAAACCCTCTTTCCCTTTTTTGGCTTTGACCATATCTGGCGGACATACCCAAATCGTGAAAGTCAATGACTTTTTTGATATGGAAATTATTGGAGAAACCACCGATGATGCTGTAGGAGAAGCCTTTGATAAAAGTGCCAAAATTCTAGGTTTACCTTATCCCGGTGGACCATTAGTGGATAAATATGCTCAATTAGGTAACCCGAAGGCGTTTGCTTTTACCAAACCGAAAGTACCGGGATTGGATTTTAGCTTTTCTGGTTTAAAAACGGCCATTTTGTATTTTATACAGAAGAAAATGATAGAAAACCCAAATTTCATCGAGGAAAACCTAAATGACATTTGCGCTTCCATTCAACATACTATCATTGAAATTCTGATGGACAAATTAAAGTTGGCCGTTGCCACAACGGGAATCAAGCAAATTGCCATTGGCGGTGGCGTTTCTGCCAATTCCGGAATTAGAAAAACACTAAAAGAAGCGGAACAAAAATACGGCTGGAACACTCATATTCCAAAATTTGAATACACCACCGATAATGCTGCAATGATTGGAATTGTAGGTTATCAAAAGTTTTTAATAGCAAATTTTGAGACTTCTAATGTAGTTTCAAAAGCAAGAATACAATTTTAAATTATGCAATTATTTTACAACCCAAATATCAACGAAGCCTCCGAATTTTTTTCTTTCGATAAAGAAGAAAGCAAACACATCATTAAAGTATTACGCAAGAAAGATACCGATATTTTATTTGTAACCAATGGGTTGGGATACTTATTCAAAACGATAATCACCTTGGCTTCAGATTCAAAATGCACCGTAAAAATCATTTCTTTTGAAAAAACTGAAAAACTAAAATATCAGTTGCATTTGGCAGTGGCACCCACAAAATTAAACGACCGCTATGAATGGTTTTTAGAAAAAGCTACCGAAATTGGTGTCTCGGAAATTACACCAATCATTTGTGACCATTCCGAAAGAAAACAAATAAAAACGGATCGATTTGACAAGATTATCCAATCGGCAATGAAACAATCTAACCAATTTTATTTACCAAAATTGAATGACCCCATGACTTTCAAAAATTTTGTAAAAATCAAAAATAAAGGGTCACAATTAATTGCACATTGCGAGGAAACCAACAAAAAAACATTGAAAGACATTTTAAAACCCAATGAAAACGTCACTATTTTAATTGGTCCGGAAGGCGATTTTTCTGAAAAAGAAATCCAATCTGCCTTAGAAAACAATTACATTCCCGTATCTTTGGGAAACACAAGGTTACGTACAGAAACGGCCGCTATTGTTGCTTGCCATAGCGTGGTTTTTGTAAATGAAAGCCCCCTATCCTCCAAAGGGGGAATTCCTGAATAATGTTTATTTTTAATCGATGAAAAAAATATATTTATTCCTGTTTCTATTTTCAATAAATTGCTTTTCGCAAGAAATCGCTCTGCTAAAATACAGCGGTGGTGGTGATTGGTACGCAAATCCTACTTCATTGCCCAATTTAATTAAATTCAGCAATCAGAATATAAATACCAAAATTAAATCAAAACCAGGATTAGTTGAACCGAGCAGTCCAGATTTGTTCTCCTACCCATTTGTGCACATGACAGGTCATGGTAACGTGGTTTTTAGCGATTCGGATGTGATAAACTTGAGGAACTATTTAACTTCCGGCGGCTTTCTGCATATTGATGACAATTACGGAATGGATGTGTATATTCGTAAAGAGATAAAAAAAATATTTCCTACTGTAGATCTGGTTGAAATTCCAGCCAATCATCCCATTTTTCAGAAACCGTATTCCTTTCCTGCCGGAATTCCTAAAATTCACGAACACGATGGCAAACGCCCACAGGCTTTTGGAATATTCCTAGAAGGACGATTAGTACTTTTATATACGTATGAAAGTGATTTAGGAGATGGATGGGAAGATGCAGAAGTGCACAACGACCCATTAGAAATACGATTAAAAGCGCTAAAAATGGGGGCAAATATTATGAATTATATTTTTAACAATTAATTCGATCCATCATGAATGAAAAGATTTTAGCAAACGGGATTTTGCGTGCAATAGGGGTTTTAGCTCTAATTGCGGTAGCCCTTTATTTTTTATATCAAATTCAATCTGTGATCATTTATCTTGTGGTGGCATTCATTTTAACCTTAATAGGAAATCCCTTTTTATACTTTTTAAAAAGGCGCTTAAAGTTTAAACACGTCTTTGCAACAATAACAACTTTATTGCTATTTGTTCTGGTTATCATTGGTTTCATCATGCTATTTGTCCCATTGATTTCTTCTCAAGGGGAAAATTTATCACTATTAAATACGGCGCAGATAGAAAAAAACAGTCTTCAATTAATCAATCAAATTGCTGTATTTCTTGAAAACCACCATATTGACTCTTCCAAATTATTGAAAGAAGCCAATATTACCTCCAAAATAAATTTTAATTTCATCCCTGATTTTTTAAACTTTATTATTGGTGCCATCAGTAGTTTTGGAATGGGACTGGCATCGGTGCTGTTCATTACTTTTTTCTTTCTTAAAGATCAGATTCTAATTAAAGAGGGAGCCAAAAAATTAATACCGGATAGTCAAGAAGACAAGATTTTAAATTCTTTAGAAAAAATAAACCACCTATTATCCCGTTATTTCATTGGATTACTACTCCAACTCTTTATTGTTTTTATATTATATGCCATTGTATTATTTATTTTTGGAGTTCAAAATGCAATTGTAATTGCCTTTTTATGTGCAGTCCTTAACATCGTTCCATACGTTGGCCCTTTAATAGCTTCTATAATGGCAGCAATTTTAACCATGATTGGCCAATTGGGAAGTGATTTTCAGACCCAAATTCTGCCTGTAACCATTTATGTATTATTCGGTTTTTGGATTGTTCAAATCATCGACAATAACGTTTGTCAACCCATCATTTTTTCTAAAAGCGTAAGTTCGCATCCATTGGAGATATTCATAGTGATTTTGATTGCCGGTTTTCTTTTTGGCATTCTGGGGATGATTGTTGCAGTTCCTATATTTACAATTTTAAAAGTATTGGGAAAAGAATTTTTTCCTGAAAACAAAATCATCCAACTTATAACTAAAAAAATATAATCTCGAATTGAGTTATCATTAAAGACACCAATTTCACTAATTTTCATAAATCCATCCATGAAAATTATTGAAATTGCTAAGCTTGTTCGCTTTCACTCAGATCGTGTTTAAATTATTAGAACCTGAAGGGGAGATGCATTAAAAGGACATTGTTTTTAGCTTTATTTGAGAACCATAAATCTTCCTTATTTATACCCAACCTATCTCCTTATTAGAATTATTTCATCCCATTAAAATTCGTATCTAAGAATAAAAAAAAGAAGCCATCTCTTTCGGTTAAATTTAAAAAAACCAGATTTCAATACAATAACCTTGATTTGTTAATATTTATTTAACAATTTTTCGCGAAACAACAGGACTGTTTTACGTTTTTTTTAACTTTTTTTTCGTGTTAAAAATCACTAAATTTAATAGACAAAAATTTGACTTTAGCGATAAAATTTAAGGAAATTTATTCAAATTAAATTTATCCGAATTATAACATGATTTATTAACCTCCTCGAATACTTAAACTATTCCGGGGAAAATAATCTGATTTATAATGAAACACGACTGGCTTTACCTATTTTTCATTTTCACCGTTACTGGATTTTCACAAGTCATAACGGTAGATTCTACCAAGTATTCCATACCTCAATTAGTCTCTCAGGTCTTGATTAACTCACCATGTATTCAAACTACCAACATAAAGTGGAGCACGGGAACCCATTTTGGTTCGAGTAACGGAATTGGCTATTTTGAAACCACTAACATTGATTTCCCAATAAAAAGGGGGGTGATTTTAAGTACTGGAAATATTAAAGACGCACCTGGACCTAATGTCAGCCAACAAAACAACGGAAATTCTTCTTGGTCTGGTGATGCTGATTTAGAAAAGACTATGGCCGCTACTGGTATTCCCATGGTTTCTACTAATGCAACAGTTTTAGAATTTGACTTTATGCCCATATCATCCACTTTCAATTTTGATTTTCTATTCGCCTCCGAGGAATACGGGAATTCCCAATGCAACTATTCGGATGCCTTTGCTTATTTATTGACCAATACGGCCACGGGAGTAACCACTAATTTGGCGGTGGTACCTTCTACAAACATCCCGATTTCGGTATTTACAGTTCGGGATTTCGCCTATAATTCTACTTGTACTTCTTCAAACAGTGACTACTTTGATAATTATTATGGAGGCGCTTTGGCCGATGACGCTGCGACAAACTTTGAAGGGAATACCCGAAAAATGACAGCCATGGCAGTGCTAACACCAAATGTATTGTATCATATTAAATTAGTTATTGCAGACCGGGATAATTCAGGTGCCGACTCCGCCATTTTTCTCTCCTCCCAAAGTTTTAATTTGAGTCAGGATGTCTTGGGTCTCGATTATTCCATCGAAAACAAAAGAGCCATTTGTGTTGGAAGCTCACCTCCCGATTTAACCACCGGTTTGGATCCAGCTGTTTATCATTTCATTTGGAAAAAAAACAATGTTGTACTACCAAATAAAACGGGCCCTACACTCAGTGGCATTACGGCAGGAACTTACAGCGTTACCTATACGAATTATATTAATATTTGCCAGCCCATTACTGATACTATTTTGATAGAATTCTATCCCGTTGTTAAAGCTTCAAATCCAATCAATCTTTACAGATGTGATGCGGGACGACCCAATTATGATTATAATTTAGCGATAAACGACCCTGTAGTGTTAACGGGCTCCGGAAGTCCCTTAATCCCCTTAGAAATAGCCTACTATGCTTCTTTGGCTGATGCCAATAGTGGTTCAAACCCTTTACCCCGTTTATACAACAGTCCGAGTGGAGTAACCCTTTATGTTCGAATCAAAAATCAAATTAATCTTTGTTTCACAGTCAAATCATTCAAATTATTAACCTCACCAGGCCCCGTCGCAAACCAACCGACGGATATGATCCAATGCTCCACCTCTAAGGCTAAGACTTCCAATTTTATTTTGGCTTCAAAAACAGCAGAAATATTAAATGGGCAATCTCCCGTTTTTAATATTGTCACTTATTATGCTACGCAAGACGATGCCAATTCAGAAACGGATCCCTTACCTACCGATGGGTATCTCTCTACTGGAACCACCTTATATGCCCGAATACAAAACAGAGATGAACCTACTTGTTTCAACACCATCCCTTTTAATCTGGTTGTAGTCCCCGTGCCGCTTTTAGATGTTTTAAAACCTGTATATGTCTGTAAATCCTACACATTACCTCCTTTAACGATTGGGAATTATTATGATGAACATGTGGGCACCGGGAATCAATATTTTGCAAACGATGTCATCACAGAAACCACAACGCATTCTGGATCTAATGTTACTATACTCTATATCTATAACCCAACAACTCTTTGTTCCCCTGCTCCAGAAAACAGTTTTAAAATTACGTTTGTAAACCTCCCTCTAATCACTCCTAAAAGTGGTACCTATTGCAGTAATGATGGGTTCACCTTACCAGCTTTAGAATACGGGAAATACTTCACAGCCCCAAACGGTTCCGGATCTGAAATTAAGGCTGGAACCATTATTACGACAACACAAACCATTTATACCTATTTTCAATCTGTTATTGATCCAACCTGTACTTCGGCCGGAAGTTTTCGCGTCAGCATTATTGATGCCCCACAATTGTTTCCCTACCCTAATGTTTATGATTGTAGCTCCTATACCTTACCTCCCATTGCCGTTGGGCATTATTTTGACCAACCCAATGGTTTAGGGAATAAAATCCTCCCCGGAACTGTAATTACCGAGACAAAAACTATTTATGCTTTTGCTGAAACTGGAACTACTCCAAATTGTACCGATTCAAAAGAGTTTACAGTTTACATCGGCAGTTTTCCTCATCCTACGGATTCCATTAATTGCGTTGATTTTACACTTCCTGTTTTACCGGTAGGCAATTATTTTACCGGAGCCGGAGGAACTGGAACCGAAATTGTAGCTGGAACCGTCATTAACACAACAACGGCACTCTATATCTATGTACCTGCCAATGTTACGTCAAATTGTCCAACATTCGAAACACTATTCACTATTACCGTCAATTTACCTCCTTTAATCAATCCTAATGACAACAGTGTGGCTTATTGTAACAGTTATACACTATTGCCCTTAACACATGGTAATTATTACACCGGTAAAAAAGGAACCGGAATACTCTTGCACGCGGGTTATGAAGTAAGAACAAGCCAAACTATTTATATTTATATCAGCCTTAAAGAGTGTGATAATGAACTTCCTTTTTCTATGATTATCCATCAACTAGCGAATGTAGATAACCGAGCCGATTTGGATTTTTGCGGAGGTGTATCCTATATTTTGACCCCTATGTCCGCGGGTTCTGTCGGAAATTACTATACCGGTCGAGGAGGAACCGGTAAAAAACTTCGTGCTGGCGATGCCATAACCACGACTCAAACCATATATGTATATGGAAATACCGATACTACGCCTGCATGTCCCGTCGAAAATTATTTCACAATCACCTTTACGCCAAGAGTGGATGTTTCCAATCCCATTGATGCTTGCGAAAGCTATACGCTACCCGTTTTAACGGCGGGCAATTATTTTACCGAATCAGGAGGAAAAGGAACATTGTTACATGCGGGTGACAAAATAGATACCAACCAAAAAATTTACATTTACAATGAATTTTATAACCGAAACGGAATCTGTACGGATGAAAGTAATTTTACGATAACCATAACCCGTCCCGTAATAATTGACCCCATTCCAACTGCTCATGCCTTTTGTGATACAGACGGCATTAACGACGGCATTGTATTAATTAATTCGACAACTTTATCTGCCGAGATTATTGCAGGACAAGCTTCAACGAATTATAATGTAACTTATTATGCAACGGAAAACGATGCCAATTTGGGAATAAAACCACTTACGACCATAAAAACACAGGATGCATATATAAAAATAAACAATCTCTTAACTCCGAATTGCTTTAGTAAGGCAGGAAAAATTACCGTGACGGTAAATAAAATTCCTGATCCTACCCCAAATGGAGGCATACTTTGTGCTAACAAACACAATTCAATTCTTATTCAAAGTGGGGTATCTTTAAACAATCATATTTTTGAATGGTATAATACTAATGCTACCGCATTGATGCCATCGGAAACCGAAAACTCCCTATCCGTTACCCTGCCAGACACATACGGAGTTATGGCAACCAATACCCTAACCCATTGTTCCTCCCAAATAATAGCTGTAGAGGTGTTAAAATCGAGTCCTCCCGCAACCTTAACCTTCGAGGCAACGGATGCTTTTGAAGACAATCAAACAGTGACAGTAGTGGCCTCTGGTGATGGTGGGGATTATGAATACCAATTAGATTTTGGCCCTTTTCAGGACAGTTCCGTTTTTGAAAATATTGCATCCGGAGAACATAAAATCACCGTAAATGACAAAAATGGGTGTGGCACATTGGCTAAGAAAATTTCCGTTTTTAATTATCCCAAATTCTTCACGCCAAATGCTGATGGATTTAATGATTATTGGATGATAAAAGGAATGCAAAACTTACCCAAATCCTTAATTAGCATTTACGATCGGTATGGAAAAATATTGAAACAAATGAAACCTTCTGATTACGGTTGGGATGGTTTATATAAAAACAGCCCTATGCCTTCTGAAGATTATTGGTTTAAAATTGTTTACGAGGAAAATGGGGTTATGAAAGAATTTGATAGCCACTTTGCACTGAAAAGATAAATGCTTTTCAAGAATATTAAAGAAAGGAAGTATATTTGTTCCGAAAACGCAAACAGGCCAATAAACAAGTATTCCATTGAACTTTACACTTCTAAATCCTGAAATCCAAGAATTTATTAATGCCAATATTGAGAAAAATATTTCAACATTAGCCTTACAAAAAAATCCGTTTCCGGAAGTGAATTGGGTGGAAATTCTGAATCAAATTTTAGCCAAAAGGAAAGCGAAAGACAAACTGCCCACTTGGTTCCAAACCAAAGATATCATTTATCCCAGTAAAATTTCTGTGGAACAAACGTCCTCCGAAAAAACAGCACAGTACAAATCAACAATGGTTTCCGGAGATCGTTTAATTGACTTGACGGGAGGCTTTGGTGTGGACGATTATTATTTTTCTAAAGCTCTAAAATCCATAACTCATTGCGAAATCGACGCGGACTTATCGGAAACGGCACAGCATAATTTCGAAAAATTGAAGGTGCAAAACGTCACTTGTATTCAAGGAGACAGCACGGCTATCTTGAAAAAATTAAACCAGAAATTCAATTGGATTTACATTGATCCTTCCCGAAGAAATGAGACCAAAGGCAAGGTTTTTATGCTCAAAGACTGTTTGCCGAATGTCCCGGAACTGTTGGAATTTTATTTCAATTATACCGAAAACATCTTAATCAAAACAGCACCAATTCTCGATATTACTGCGGGATTGTCTGAATTGAAAAACGTAAAAAACATTCATATTGTTGCTTTGGACAATGAAGTCAAAGAACTGCTTTGGGAATTATCAAAGGGATATTCGGGAGTCCTTTCCGTAAAAACGGTGAACATTATAAAAGAAGAATCGGTATCAAAATTTGAATTCGTTCTAGACAAAAATCCAGAAACCGCTACTTTTAGTCTGCCAAAAAAATACCTGTTCGAACCCAATAGTGCCATCATGAAATCGGGAGGGTTTGACAATGTAAGTACCTTTTTTAAACTGGAAAAACTGCACCGCCATTCCCATTTGTATACTTCTGACAAACCTATGGATTTTCCGGGACGTGTTTTTAAAATCGAAAATTGCATTTTATATACCAAACTGGAAATGAAGCGGGTTCTTGAAAACCAAAAGGCAAACTTGTCCACAAGAAATTTCCCTGACAGCGTGGAGAGCATCCGAAAAAAATGGAAGATAAAAGATGGCGGAAACCAATATTGTTTTTTCACGACGGATCTCAATGACATTAAAATAGTTTTAATTTGCACCAAAATAAACAAACCATGAAATTCGCTATTTTTATACTGATTGCCTTTTTTAATTTGAATTTGCAGGCACAAAAACCTTGCGAAATCAGCGCTAATGTGAACGATTCTATTGGAAAATATAAGGCTACTAAGGATTATTTGATTTACGAAAAAAATTTTAACGGCAAATCGAGTTACATTTTTGCCACATTGGTTTTAACCGATGGTTTACCAACATTGAATTTGCAATTCATTGAAAAGAGCAAAAATTTCATGAAGGCGAATTGTTTTAATAAAAACTCCAAAATTTATTTGCAATTAATTAATGGAAAAATTGTGACCCTAATACACATTAATCAGGAGAATTGCGCTACTTTACTAAGGGACGATAAAGGTTTTGACAACAGGCTTTTAACAGGTTATTTTATGTTTAAGAAAGAGGGCTTCGAAGACTTAAAAAAATCCCCGGTTTCTCTCATTCGCATACAATACAGTACCGAAAGTGCCGATTATATTTTCAAAAAAGAATTGAAATCCGAGTTAAACGGGAACATTTATGAACCGGAAAATTACTTTATGAATTATTTGCATTGCATAGAGTAATACAAGTAATAAATTAATGAGAAACATTTATTAAACCAAGTTTCTTGCTTTTTATATACTTATCAAATAACTTTCCTTGTAGATTTTTTGGTAAATATCTTTACTGAACATAAATAGTTGGGAAGGCTTTTTAGAAACCCCCACCTGTTTTTCATCCAGCGCAATCAGGTATTTTTTGGTCAACAATTTTCTTCTAAAATTCCTGTTGTCAATTTCAACACCCAAAATAGATTCATACACGTCTTGCAGTTCCTTAACCGTAAATTTATTGGGCAATAGCTCAAAAATTATGGGTTCAGATAATGATTTTGCCTTTAAATCGGCATAGGCTTCATTGATAATTGCTTTATGGTCAAATCCTAATTCCGGCAAATTATTTACCGGGAACCATTGCGGTTTATGGATATTGTTTTTTACATCTACCTCATGTGTTTTTACCAAGAAATAATAGGCAATGGTGATAGTGCGCTGATTGAAATTTTCGCTTTCTACCCATATACTGTCTTTTTCGTTCATCAAACGATTGGGGTCGCCAAAAACTTTGAACTGCTTTTTATAAAGATTATCAAGCCCCGTCAACTCCTTCAAAACGCGGGTGGCTGTATCGTCTATGGTTTCATTTTCTAGCGTATGATATCCCGTTAATACATGGTCATTTACTAGAATTTCATGGGTTTCTTTAGATTCCAAATACCGTTTTATCAACAATACGTTCAATGATTTTGTAGTGACGTCATATCCAAAAACGACACAGTCAACAGATATATTGGGAATTATTTTAGGTCTCATGAAATGTGGGGGTAGGTTATTAATAGGATTTACCAGAATGACCAAACTGTTTGGTGCAAATCATTTATAAATACAAAAGTAATGATTTATTTGCGATTTAAATTTCACTAAAGAATCAAAAAATTTCACACATTAAACGTCAAATATACTTTATTTATAATATGTCGTTAATTGCAAGTATTTTTATTACATTACCATAATTAAAGGGTATTTATTATTGATATTTTAAAATAATTCATTATTTTTTATTGTTGTGTCAAAATTATTTTTACATTTGAAAAATAATAGTCAAATAGACGTTTATTAAATATTTAAAAATATCATTTAAAAAATTGAAATTTAACCTCTAAAACAAACCCATGAGAACCAACCTCCTTTTACTGCTATTTTCAATCACTTCCATCTGCTCCTATTCGCAGGTGGTCATAACCAATACTAATTTTTCATTGGGAACAACCGGCCGGATTGGGGTTGGATTGGCACCAAACGGAGAAGGAAATATGTGGAAACCGTTAAACCTTTCCGGGCAGGGTTCTCTGGGAGGCCGAATGGAACAAAACGATTATATCGATATTTTGCCTGCGGTACATTTCGCCCCAAAGCTTAACGGAAAAGACAGCACCAATGTAACCTTCCAAATGCGTTTGGGAATGTACACTGCCAACGGACAATTTATAGGAAATGTCAGTTCCCGTTCCAATGGCGGATTAACCTTTATTCTTCCCGAAGCTTTTGTTGAAGCGAGAAATATTATGGGAAGTAAATGGTCAGCTTGGGTGGGATCCCGTTTTCGACGCTATGATGACATCCACATCAGTGATTATTTTTATTTTGATGACCATTCGGCGCAAGGTTTTGGAGTAAGCCATAAAAACACTGAACTTACTATGCTGATGCCCGCATCGGCCGATTCCACAAATGTATATCCCTACAATTATGAGGTTACCGTTGCCGGCGCAACAAATCCTGCCATTCGCCAACGCATGGTTTGGATAGGCGAACACAGCATTATCCTGAAAAACAACAACGTAATTAAACTTTTAGGAGAATTTCATCATGTGGCAGCCAACGCTGCAGCCGCATCTAAAAATTACCAAGCCGATAACGGTTGGGTAGCCGGAATCAAATACAATACTCCGTTCAAAACTAAATTACCGGGTTCGTTCAATCAATTGTCCGTTCGATATGGGGCAGGAATTGCCAACGGTGGCGATAATGGAAACACATTCACTTGGGCAACCTACGGAGCTCCCGATGCCGAGGGAAAATACACCAATGCCTATTCCGTTACAGCGGTAGAGCATTTTTTGCTGAACCTTTCCCCAAAATTCTGCCTCAACGGATATGGTGTTTTCACCAAAAGCAAAGGCGGTTCCGCAAGCACCCATACGGCCGAGTACTTTAATGGAAACCAATTCTACAATCAAAAAACCGATTTTGTGGTGGGCTTCCGAAGTTTCTATTACGTCACCAAATGGTTGCACTTAATTGAAGAGGTTCATTATGCCGTGCGAAAAGACGGAGACAATCCAGAAGCCAGCATGTGGAAATTTTCTTTTGCTCCCACCCTAGTACCTTTAGGAAAAAAAGACCCTTGGAGTCGTCCCCACATCCGATTGGTTTGTACGGTGGCTCACTACAACGATTACGCCCGCGACCACAATTATTCTCCCTATTTGCAAGTAAACCAAAAAAGTTGGGGAACTTATCTGGGAGTTAAAACAGAATGGTGGTTATTTTAAACCAATTCCCCTTTAAACAAAACGATAACTCCTTTAAAATTATATCCTATGCCACTTTTTGGAACAACAATTTTATCCTTCATCCCAGGATGGAGTACTGATGGCGGAAACTATGCCATAGAAAAAACCGCTGCTTACGGCTTTGACCTGCTCGAAATTATTTTGCCTGCCTCATTGGATTTCGATGCGAAGGCAACTAAAAAACAACTGGACCACCACGGCATTTTAGGCCGGTGTACCCTGAATTTACCCACTAATTGCCATATTCCTTTTTATCCAGAACAAGCGGTATCTATCATCAAAGCGGCGCTGGACAAAGTAGCCGAAATGGAGGGTGATTTTTTGGGAGGCGTCCTACATTCGGCCATAGGGACCTTCACGAGAAAGCCTTGTACTCCTGACGAAAAAGCCATCATCCAGCAGGTATTTACAGAAGTTGCTGATTATGCTCAAAAAAACAACATTACTATTGCCCCGGAGCCCATTAACCGTTATGAAAGCTACGTCTTTACGGCTGCCGAAGAAGTGTTGGATTTGATTGAAAGCATAGGCAAACCAAATATTGGATTGCATTTGGATACCTTTCACATGAATATTGAAGAACGGAATTTTTACGACCCCATTATTCGTGCGGGAAACCATTTGAAACACGTGCATATCACTGAAAGTGATCGCGGAATGACCGGAGAAGGCAACGTGCATTGGGACGATTTTTTTAAGGCATTGGCAACAATTAATTACCAAGGCCCGTTAGTTCTTGAAAATTTTTCGTCGGAAATTACGGCATTGGTTGGCCCAACCTCTTTGTGGAGGCCTTCCAAATACAACTCCGAAGAGCTGGCCAAAGGAAGCCTGCTATTTATGAGAAATATGGTCGATAAATGGTACATTAATTCATAAAACCTTACTAACCTAACCCGTTGGGTGTAATTGATGAAAATTTAAATTATAGAATAAATAAAAAATTGAACCACATAGAAACATAGAAAAAAAGAGTTGGATAGCCCAATACTTGGGTTCACATGGCTATGTTTTTCTCAAATAAAGTGAAACGCCTTTCAAAATTCATAAAATCTATGTTTCTATGTGGCTAAAAATTAAACAATTTTGAATTACACCCAACGGGTTAACCTACTTGTTTAATATATTGTTTTACTTAAAAAAATAAAAAAATGAAAAAGAAATTAAAAGGTGTCAGTTTTGGAGAAATCCTTTTTGATGTTTTCCTGGAACACAAAAAAATTGGTGGAGCACCCCTAAATGTGGCCTCCCGATTGAACTCTCTCGGTGGCGATGTTGCCATGATAAGTGCCATTGGGAACGATGCCAACGGGCAACTATTAGTCCATTATTTAAATGATTTAGGGATAAACACCAAGGCCATTCAAGTAAATGAAACCTATCCTACGGGGATTGTTAACGTCATTCTAAATGAAAAAGGAAATGCTTCCTATGACATCAATTACCCTGCGGCCTGGGATAAAATTGAAATCTCAAATGAGAGCCTTGAAATTGTAAAAAACGCTGATTTTTTAGTTTACGGAAGTTTGTCGTCCCGCGATTTAGTTTCTAAAAACACCCTAAAGGAGCTCTTGGCTGTTGCCAAATATAAAATATTTGATGTGAATTTAAGAAGTCCGCATTATGCCAAAAAAACCATATTGGATTTATTGAACACCGCCGATTTTATAAAGTTTAATGATGATGAGTTGAATGAAATTTGCGAAGATTTAAACTCCAACAAGAAGTCATTGGAGCAAAACATTAAATTCATTGCAAAAGAAACCAATACCAATACCGTTTGTGTGACTTTAGGCTCTCATGGTGCGGTTTTATATTCTAACAATACCTTTTATTACAACTGTGGGTTCAAAGTACATGTAGTGGATACTGTGGGTTCCGGAGATTCTTTTTTGGCGGCATTAATCATCATGTTGCTCAACGGAGAAGACCCGCAATATGCCCTCAATCATGCCTGTGCCATAGGCGCTATTGTTGCCCAAAACGAAGGTGCTAATCCGGTCATTCTACAATCTGAAATCGATGAATTTTTATGCGGTTTTTAATATAATACCCAACAAATACAGGAAACTACGCTGTTTTAATCTATAAATTACACAAACAAAAACCATGAACCTATCCAAAAAAATACCCGTAATCAGTAAAGAATTAGCTTTTCAATTCATCATCATTACCATCCTGTTTGCCCTTTGGGGAATTGCGAATGATTTAACAACCCCCATGGTTTCCACTTTCAAAAAAGTGATGCCCGAACTGTCTAATACGCAAGCCTCCTTAGTGCAATTTGCTTTTTATTTTGGCTATTTCTTTATGGCATTGCCAGCCGCATTATTCATTAGAAAATACAGCTATAAATCCGGAATACTATTGGGGCTAGTTTTGTATGCCACTGGTGCTTTTTTATTTTACCCCGCAGCCCATTACCAAAGCTATACGTTTTTCCTGGTTTCCTTATGGGTCATCACCTGCGGACTGGCCTTTTTAGAAACCACTTCCAATCCTTTAATTTTATTTCTGGGCAATAAGGAAACCGCCACGCAACGATTGAATTTAGCGCAGGCATTTAACCCTATTGGAGCCATTACTGGATTAGTCATGGCCCAATTTTTAGTAATCAAAGAAATAAAATCTGACGACTATACCCAAGAAGCCTACAAAGCGCTATCATCTACCGAATTGGCCAGTATTAGAGAAAATGATTTGGGTATTATTAGCATTCCCTATATTGGATTGGGGATTTTTGTCTTGCTCATTTTAATCATCATTATTTTTACCAAAATGCCTAAAACGAAACAAGAAGATAAAATGTCTATATCAGAATCCTTCAAAAAACTATTTGCCAATAAAAATTACAAATATGGCGTGGTAGCGCAAGCTTTTTATGTTGGAGCGCAAATTATGTGTTGGACATTTATTTTTCAATATGTAGACAACATCAATAAAACGTTCGGATTAGAATTGACTGCCACCTATTATAACATCACCGCCATGATTTTATTTTTATTGGGCCGATGGATTGGTACCGGTTTGATGAAAAGCATCAATCCTTCAAAAATACTGATGGTATTTGGTATTGGAGGTGTTGTTTGTGCCGCCGGAGCCATTGTATTACAGGGAATGCCGGGATTGATTTCGCTAATATGCATCTCTATTTTTATGTCTATCATGTTCCCAACCATTTATGGAGTGGCATTAAAGGACATGGGAGACGAAGCCAAAATTGGGTCTGCCGGATTGGTTATGGCCATTGTAGGTGGCGCTTTGATGCCAGTATTGCAAGGCAGTATTTTAGATTGGGGTGGTGCTGGATTTTCAGATGTAACTCTTTTTGGTTTCATCCCTGAGGTGAATTTCTCCTTTATTTTGCCTTTAATTTGTTTGGCGGTTGTTGCTTTATATGGCTACAGCACTTATAAAGCATCGGTAAAAATTACAAAAGCATAAGCGTGCTCCTGTAAATCAAGAATATATATTACCCGTTGGGTGTAATTGATGAAAATTTCAATTATAGAATAAATAAAAAATTGAACCACATAGAAACATAGAAAAAAAGAGTTGGATAGCCCAATTGCTTCGCCTGTTCGCTATCGCTCGAGTACTTGGGTTCACATGGCTATGTTTTTCTCAAATAAAGTGAAACGCCTTTCAAAATTCATAAAATCTATGTTTCTATGTGGTTAAAAATTAAACAATTTTGAATTACACCCAACGGGTTAACCATCGTATTTCCTGCGGTGGTTTTTTATTGGGGAATGGTTTTGCAGAAAAGAACCAAATTGGATTATTTTAACAATAATAAGAATTAAACTATCAAAAAAATTCTCCCCCCTACTCACATTTCCATTTCACGTTAGACAAAGGGTCTTTTCTGGAATTTTTTAAATTATAATGCCACCACTCGCTTTCAAAAATCCTGAAATCATTGTGGGTCATGATGTTCCGCAGGAGGCGGCGGTTTTTTTTCACCTCGTCGGGAAGGTTTTCATAGTCGTGGCTGGCGGCTTCCCCAAAAAAATCAAAAGGGGTTCCCATGTCCAGTTCTTTTCCGTTTTCGTCAACCAGAGTAATGTCTACTGCCCCGCCCCTATTGTGTATGGACCCTTTTTTAGGATCAGCAACATACTCCGGATTAGAGACAATGGCCCACATTTTTTTTTGAATGTCTACCGGGCGGTAACAATCAAAAAGCTTGATGCGGTATCCTTTTTTCATGAATTTTTGGTTGGCATCTACTAATGCCTTCACGGTTTTATACCGCAAATAACATTCGGCACAATCGTATACTTTCGATTTCAAGAAATTATCGGCACTGGCATATTTCATGTCGTACATAAAATCGGGACTGTAGTCTTTGAGATTCACAAAAGTAGAATCGTTAACGGCAGCCAATTCTACAGGTAGGGCGTCTCTATTTTTATGCTCCAATATCATAATTTCAGGAGCATTCAGGAGCACTTTACTGCTGGCTTGAGACACAACTGCTTTGCCTGCCAAGGAAGGAATGCTTTTTTTAGTGGCACAGGAAAACAACACTACACCTACTATAAAAAAACCTGCGGTTTTAATTGTCATGGTTTATAAAAATTGATGCTGCAAATTAAAGCATTATACCCTTAATAGGACATTGGTTTGTGTTAAATATGGTAGGTTGGGAATTTCCTCACCCCCCTGCCCCTCTCCAAAGGAGAGGGAGACCCAAACGAAGTGAACAGGCGAAGCAAATCACATCGAGTGACTTAGATTATGTGATTTCTCCCAAAAGGTCGAAATGACAAACCCTAAACCTTTTTATTTTACCAGAATAAAAACAGTGTCATTTGTCATTTCGACGAAGGAGAAATCACATCGAGTGAACAGGAGAAGTAAATCACTTCGAGTGAATAGGCGAAGCAATGACAAAATCACACAGAATAATAGCAATACTTTTAATGATTAATGATATAAATAACGAATGTTGAACAACGAACTGGAGAAGTACCTCACCTTATCCTTTCAGGGTCTTAACCAAAATAGCCACTTCGGCTTTGAGAATTGTGTTTTCTAATTCCAGTTCTTTAATTCGGTCGTCTTTAGTAGTGTCTGGTTTTACATTGTTGCTGTAATGTTCTGGAAAAGAAGCGGCAATATCGGCAAAAAAATTATGTTTCAGGGCGTGGCTTATTTCCCAAAGCACGGTAGTTTGAATGGTATTATTTTTAGTGAAACTAACCAGCGTACTGGGGGATTTTTTCAGCATTCGCGCCAAAGCACTTTTTCGGATGCGTTTTTCTTTAAAATAGGAAATTAATAGTGCACCCGTATTTGGAGCTGCATCTGGAATATTCATGGCATTCTCTGGAGTAGTCTTCATTTTTTCATATTTTTAAAAAACAAATATCGTCTATTTTATCTAAAAAGATCATTTTTATGCTGTTTATGTAGTATAAAGCACTACTTTTTCATCATTTTTATGTAGTTTATATAGTATAAAGTACTACTTATTTATCATTTTTATGTAGTTTATGTAGCATAAAGTACTACTTAATCATCATTTTTATGTAGTTTATGTAGCATAAAGTACTACTTAATCATCATTTTTATGTAGTTTATGTAGTATAAAGTACTACTTTTTCATCATTTTAATGTAGTTTATATAGTATAAAGTACTACTTAATCATCATTTTTATGTAGTTTATGTAGTATAAAATACTACTTTTTCATCATTTTTATGTAGTTTATACTGAATAGACCCTATTTACAATGAATAAAAAAACCCGTCCAAATAACTCTGGACGGGTTTACTCTATATAAAAAAAAATTAAGCTGTTGTTTCTGTTGGTCTGCCCTGCGCGTCAAAACGGGATTTTAGTTTATCAAACCCTTGCTTGGCACCGGGGATTCCGGCTTGGTTGGCGGCATCATATATTTTATAAACGGTTAGTGCCGTAGCATAGGATTCGTGTCCGGCAATGCGTTTCAGGTCGGCAGTTTTCTGAATCAGGTTCAACAAGGCCGCTTCGATGCCGTCAATTTGCTGAAAAAGCGACAAATCATTTTGAAGAAAGGTGGTGTTAATAAACGCAGGTACAATGCCAGCACCACTCACACTCAGCTCGGTAATGACATCCTCAACAAATATTTTGTTGTTTACATTGATGGCCATATAACTGTTTCGTTGGTCCTCATCTAGCGTGGCTACAGGAAGCTTGGCCGTAATGGTGGCAATACTCGTGGTAATAGTGGCGAGGTCTGCGGCCACTAAGGTTGTGTTCAATTTGTTTTCTGTGATGTTACTCATTTTTTAGGTGTTTTAAATAGTTAAATAATTATATAAAAATAGTTAAATTTTTAAATAGACTGCACACTATTACTATTTTATGATAAAAATTATGACTTTACCAACACAATCCTCATTATTTGAGTTTTAAATTACAAAACCCGACGTAAAGCTGGGAATAGTACCCAAAAAGATGGTTTTTATTACGTATTTCCTCCACGACTCCCAAATAAAAGGCTCCGAATGAAACAACTGGCTACAGGAACGCACTGCCTCACTCTCTCCTGCATGACCTCCGTAAACACATGGCAAGAAGTATAAAGTTCCTGTTTTTTATTTACTTTAGTGCCATAAAAATCATGAAATGACCATTAACAACAAGTTTACGCAGGCAAATGAAATTCACTGAACACCAATTAAAAATAAATTTCGGTGAAGTAAACACTAATGAGTAAAAAGGCGACCCGATCCGCCGCAGCGGAGAACTGGCGAAGCCATACCATATATGACCACTAAAAAATAAAATTTATACCTAACCCGTTGGGTGTAATTGATGAAAATTTAAATTATAGAATAAATAAAAAATTGAACCACATAGAAACATAGAAAAAAAGAGTTGGATAGCCCAATACTTGGGTTCACATGGCTATGTTTTTCTCAAATAAAGTGAAACGCCTTTCAAAATTCATAAAATCTATGTTTCTATGTGGCTAAAAATTAAACAATTTTGAATTACACCCAACGGGTTTATACCTATATGAAATGACCATTAACAACAAGTTTACGCAGGCAAATGAAATTCACTGAACACCAATTAAAAATAAATTTCGGTGAAGTAAACACCAATGAATAATAAGGCGACCCGATCCGCCGCGGCGGAGAACTGGCGAAGCCATATCATACATGACCACTAAAAAATAAAATTTATACCTATATGAAATGGGAAGCCAAAATTGTTAGGCACAGAGGCGAAAGCCGCATTGCAGTTTATTTTGAAAAAGATGCCGACTTGATTGCCCGAATCAAAAACATTGACGGCTCCCGATGGAGCCAGCAAATGAGCGTTTGGCACTTGCCGGACACCGTGGAGAATCGCATTCGGTTTCAACTGACACCACTCGCCGACAGGCTCCCCAGCATGGAGGGCATAGCCCAAATAGAACGGTTCAAGCAATGGCTTCGGTCTAAACGATATAGCGAGAGCACCCTAAAAACCTATACTGAGGCATTGAAATCGTTTTTGGTGTTTTACAGGGAAAAGCCCGTTTCTGAAATTACCAATGAAGATGTGGTGTTCTATAATAACGAGTATATCTTAAAGAACAATTTGTCAGCCTCCTACCAAAATCAGATTGTTAACGCAATCAAGCTCTTTTTTAAAACGGTTCAAGAAAAGAAGATTGAATTAGACAAAATACACCGTCCCAAACGCGCAAAGGTATTGCCTAATGTATTAAGCAAAGAGGAAGTGAAATTGATATTGAATGCGCATAGTAATGTAAAACATAAAATGATGCTTTCTCTTATTTACAGCTGTGGATTGCGTTGTGGAGAATTACTAGCCTTACAACCCGTGCATATTGATTCTAAAAGGAATCTTGTTATGTTAAAAAACTCAAAAGGAAAAAAAGACAGAATTGCACCATTAAGCCCTAAGATATTGGAAATGCTGAGGGATTATTACAAAGATTACAGACCAACCACCTATTTATTTGAAGGGCAAAAAGCTGGAGCGCCTTATGACGCACGGAGTTTACAACTCATATTAAAACAGGCATTACAAAAAACCGGAATTTCAAAGCCAGTTACTTTACATTGGCTTCGCCATAGTTTTGCCACCCATTTACTGGAAAGTGGTACTGATTTAAGGTATATACAAGAATTGTTGGGACATAGCAGCAGCAAAACCACCGAGATTTACACCCACGTGAGTACAAAAAGTATTCAACATATAAAAAGTCCGTTTGATGATTTGTAAGAAAAAAAACAATATATTTGAAAAATATAAAACGAAACAAACCTTCGCTTATATACCTAATTTAGGCATGCTTTGCGAAGGTTTGTTTCGCATATAAATTAGTTGGCGGTAATTTCCCAACACAGTGCAAATTAAAATATTTATCTATGGAATTTGACAAAGAGTTTTGGAGAACTCCAGAACATTGGATAGCAGCAATAATTTTAGATTCCGAAAGAAATCAAACTTACGGCAAAACAAAAAATGGATATGCAATTCTTGAAAGAGTTCCAAAACCAGAAACTGGATTCAACTATTTAGACATAGTAAAAGTGAATGGTCCAATAGGAAATCAAATGTATAGAGACGATGAAATTGAAGAGTTTTTAGCAGTTGAAATTGTAAAAAAGTCGGAATTAAAAACATATTCTTACGAAGCTATTTTGCCAACCTCAAGAGACTACTTTGAATTACTTGAATGGTTTGTGGAAAATGGACAGAAAACAGAAATGGAATTTTCAATGAATTTTAGTGAAGGGAAATGGCTTAAAGGTCGCTGTAGTTCCAAAAGCTTTAGTGAAGCGGAAAAGATTTTGAAAAGTTTTATAAAGCAAGAGAAAGGTAACTTAATTGAGAAAATCAAAAGAATATTCTCAAACAAATATTACGGAAGAAAAATCAGAAACTTAAAATAGAAAGAAACTACCGCCAACAGCTAGAGTTTCGTTGCGTGCGCAGCACGAACAATGAAACTCGTGTTGAACGGAACCGATTACAAGTCCGT
>NZ_QCZI01000019.1 GCF_003097635.1 Flavobacterium psychrotolerans | reverse complement strand
GCATTATACCAAACTACTGATTCTCCACTACCTGCCGTAGCGGTAGCAGTCAAGGTTTGAACAATCGGAGACGTGGCACATGCCGTTTGGTCTGGACCACCAATTGAAGAATTTGGCAGGGACGGATCAGTTAAAGTAACATTGAAACTAGTTGTTGCACTACAACCTGTAGCAGTCCATTGGTATCTGATGTTATTATAAACTCCCGCAGGTGCGTTAATTACCGCAACACCAGCTGTTACAACAACATTAGTAAAAAAATGGGTTACATTAGCTGCATCTTCATATATAAATCGATCACTATAAGTACCATCGTCAACACCTACCAAAACCATATTTATAGCACCATTCCCTCCACAGGTAGTTGGATTTGTTGACGAACTTGAAGTTAATGAAGGACAAACAGTGAATGTAGCAATATAATTATCCCCACCTGTACCATCACTATTAGCATCATTAATAAATCCTATCCCATCCGAACAACCAGTATTCCCGCCATTATTCCCGTCAATTCTATAATAAATTTCCAATTCGTATTTCCCTTCATTCCTTAATGTTAAATCACTAACACCAGCTGAACTATTTAAACCAATCGGGGTATTTGTACCTGTTACCCTATTTAATTGCCACTTCTGCCAAGTATCTGAACCAGTTGAAAGACAAGAACCATTACCGTCATTATATTTATTAGTTGTAGGAGTTCCGCATCCAGCATAAAAATATATTGGATGACCAGCAAAAGATCCTGAAATAGACCTAGTCACATCGTTTACCCTATAAAATAATTCTGGATCACAAACGTTTTGCGCCGAAGTTTTTATTGTTTTAATTTCGCTACCCTTAAGGACTAAGGTTCCTGAACTGGAAAAGTGACTGCTGAAATTTCTTCCATGAAATTTGTCTGTTGTCCAATCACCTCCACCCGGCATGATAGCATTAATCTGTGCCGAATATCCTCCGGCAGCATTCGTTGTTGTATTAAAAAACTGGTCACATTTGGTACATCCAACATCAGTTCGTTTCATCCAAACAGCCGAAGCGTAGGGATTGACTTGCGAGTAAGACACCAATCCCGTCAGGAATACTAGCGCAACTAAAATTTTACGTAATGATCTCATATGCAACATTATTTTTATTAATTGTGAGTTGTGTTAATTTATTTTTTTGCAATATTAACAAATATATTCGGATATTTATTTTAAAATATATAAATTTATTTGGTGTTTTTTTTCACTCTATTGTAATATTTTTTTTCCGTGCAATTGCATTCCAAATTGACATGAAATTTTCAACAAAATGGTTTTCAAATTAAATTATCAATAAAGCTTCTAAAACATTAAAATCAAGAATAAACTGAAATGCTTAATAATAAGCAAAACATCACAGTGTGGTTGAAAATATAAACACCTAAATTCTTTCGCCAAAACAGCATTGCTCTTAGCTGTGATTTCTACCCTTATATCGTTAAATGATTTGAAAAATTCAAATATCTAAAAAATATCAATATATTTTAAATAAAATCCAAATATCATAAAAAAAAGGCAATTAATTTATAATATACATATTTCCTTAATAATAGTGTGGTATGTTATGACTTTAAATAAATATTATCATCACCTACAATTCCACCTGCTATACATTTTATCAATTCAAATATTAAACAAAGTCATTAACGTATAATAATTTAAATACTCAATAAAATTCAGGGTATTAAGAAAATGGATTTACTTCTTTAAAGATTCAAATAAAACCACCCATAGAACATCAATCAAAATTTTTATTAAAAAAAAGAGGTTGTTTAAAAATTTTAAACAACCTCTTTTTATATTTTACTATTCTTTAATCAACTTCTGTATCGATTTCACTCCGTCAACCGTAGTTGCCTTGACAAAATACATTCCTTTAACCAAATTTCCAATTTCAAAATTGGCATCGGTTTTGAAAGAGCCTTTGAATTGTTTTACGGTTTTCCCGGCAATGTCATAGATATAAACTTCTGACACTTCAACATTCATTTTAAACGCACCTGAAACTGGATTTGGATATAACTTTATTTGAGATGACTGAGCACCTATGTCATTAGTTCCTAAAGTAGAACAATCTTCCACTACCAGAGTTCCGCTAGACATGTTATAACATGTATTTTTATTTACTCCCGTAATATCGGCAGTTTGAGGACCCGTACTACTTTTAGTGAAAAGTATATTGGTACTTGCTATATTACTAAATGTATATGAATAATACCCCGCAGTATCAGGACCTGTCATCGCTTTTCCTGGCCAAGTAGATCCAACCAAATTTGCTGCTGGCAAAGCATTCCAGTGATGAACAAAAACTGTAGTTCCCCAAGCTGTTGGCGGTTTGAATTTTACAGTTATATTACCCAAAGTTAAAAAAGTATAGGTTTGAGAAGCAACACCTGAAAATAAACCTTCTGAATCTTTAGCAATCGCCTTAACAGTTGTGGTTGCTGAAACACTTAATGGAGCTGTATAAACCGCAGAAGTAGCAGTAGGAGTAGAACCGTCTGTAGTGTAATAAATTGTTGATCCTGTTTTGTCATCTGTTGCAGCAATGGTAACGGCAACCGGAGTACCAGCTACATAAGAAGCCCCAATAGGCGTAATCGCAACACTTGGAGCGAAATTAAGAGCTGATTTAGACCAAACCGCATAATCTGTACCAAAAGCATTTAATACCCAACCCGTTCCAGGGTCATAACTTCCTGGCCCGATTTTTACAACTATTTTATTATCAATAGTAGCAGAATAAAAACTACCTGAATTTGTAACAACTACAGAACTGTATGCGTTAATTCCATTCGTTTTTCGTATCGTCGTTAATTTATTTATAGCCGTTTCATTAGCCGTGTAAACAACCGTTACACCATCTTTTTTATAGGTCCCACCGTAATAATGAGGGAAAAATATACATGGAATACCAGGATGTGTAAGTATATAAGCATATGCTTTCATGATATTATCATTAGACACAAAACTACCCGATTTAACAAAGGTATCGTGATTATCTACAAAAGTAACCGCCTTATCAGCATACCCAAACTGGCCTGCCAATCCTGGATTTCCAGTTAGAGCTCCATAATTACCACTATTAAACGCTGGTTGTAATGCGTTATAATAAAGTGCAAAATCAAAGGCAGCTGATTTTTTCCCAGTTCCGTCTATCCAACTTTTCAAAGTGGCTGAATTTCCATCCCAATACTCCCCTACAGATGCGTATGGAGATGATGCGGTGATATAATCTCCAAAATAACTGGCAGAAAACCCTTTAGCGACATCCCATCTCCAGCTATCAAAACCAAGCGCTTTCAATCGAGTTAAAAATTCTTTTACTCCACTTTGTACTTGAGCATTCGTATGATCTAAATCTCTACCTCCAGGAAAATCTTCTCCAGTGTCAGGATTACCACATGGTCTAACCCCTGTAATTGTACCTGTATTTGCTTCATCTGTACTAGTAATAGAGTGACAATCCCAAGTCGGGTTTGTAAAATCGGTCCAGTTAGTTGATCCACCTCTGTGATTCACAACGATATCAGCCATCGGGTGAATTTTTGGAGTTGAAGAATTTAAAGTATTCAAAAGCGTTGTTAATTGCGCCTCCGTACCGTATGAAGTTTGACTAAAGTTAAATAATTCAGTAGGAATATACCCTGTTCCACCTGTCGATTTACTCGGTGGCGGCATCCAAAGCACATTAATTCCAGCTGCGGCGTATCCTCCTGCACGGTTGTTCAAATAGTTATACAAACCGCCTTCTGATGAAACGGAAGTCTGGGTATAGACGTCCCATCCAAAAGCTTGCATCATAATATCATTTACGTTTGCAGCTGATTGTGCTGAAACTGTCGATGACAGTGGAGAAACAATAAACATCCCTAATAGGAGAATGTTTTTTAAAATAAATTTCATATTCATAATTTTTTGGGTTAATTGGTTTTGGTAATATGGTTAATAAAAAAGTACTTTATTTATATCATGTAAAATGATAATTTATTTGGTTTATTTTTGATGAAACTGCAAATATTCTCTACTTTAATTACGTAAAATTAAATTATATTTTTGCATTTGATGTTAAAATTACTAAAATATTGGCTTGTTCAACACGTGTAAAATTTAATATGGTTACGAAATCGTAGTAGTGTTAATAAATTATTAAAAAATAAATTGTTCTAGCGGTAATTTAGAAGTGTTATTAAAGATTTTGATTCAATAATAAAATTCAATTTGACAATAATCGTTATATAAAGACTAAACCAATATTATTCACGAAAAACACAGCTCAATGAAAGTAAATCAAAATTTCATTGACCAGAAACAAAACCATACTAAACCATTTAAAAACAATAAATTGCAATCAAAATTCAACCCAGCAAAAATAACCAGAATCAAGGGAAGTTAGTTTAGGATGAATTTATATTATTTCACAAATTTAAAAGCAATACAAATTGTTATAAAAAAAGCACTTTTGATTTTGAAGTTATTCAAAAGTATAATTGAGGAAGATATTATTCAGTATGACACATTAAAAAATGAAGGTATCGAAATTTGAGACGTTAATTATATATTTCAGAAGAACACATCACTTTTTATCAAATCGGCAAATATCAAGGGTATTTGCTAAAGGGATTCCAAATTCAATATGATCAAACAATGCTTTTGCCATTGCGGGTCCAAGCATTACGCCACGAGTACCTAACCCATTTAAAATATGCATTCTTGCAAAATTTGGATGAGTTCCCAGCAAGGGTTTTCTATCTTTAACCGTTGGACGAACCCCTGCCAAATGGGATACTATTTCAAAATCAACGGTAAGAATTTCTTTGATCCTGTCGATTAATTCTTGCCTTCCTTCTTCGGTTGGAATAGGCGTCTTGTCTTCCCAATTGTAAGTCGCACCTACTTTAAATAAATCATTCCCAAGCGGTAAAATAAAAACACTGGCATTTATAATTGCATCTAAATTTAAACCCGGAGCTTTAATGATGAACAACTCGCCCTTAGTTCCATCCAAAGGCAAATGATTAAAATAAGGATTGGAATGCATTCCAAAACCTTCAGCAAAGAGGATGTGTTTTGCTTGAATAACTTTATATCTAACACAATCATTCGTAACTTCTAATACATTATAATCAAATACTTCATCTAAAAAAAAATTGCTTTTAATTAAATATTCCTTGTATTTTTCTAACAATAAGGCGACATCTACATAGCCCGTTTGCTTAACTTCTCCGAAATCATATGGAGAATCGATACCATTATACGTTCTAGAAATGAGTGTCGTGGAAAGAAATTGAGACAACCCCTCTTTATCCGAAGCAACAAACCAATTATTTTGCTCTTCAACTGAAAAAAATTTTCGTAAAATAGGCAATTTGAAATCGAACTTAGAATTCAATTTTGACTCAACGGTTTTATAAAACTCATTCAGTAAATTTAATTGTTCCTGAGCTTGCCATAATTTGCTAAACCTTTTTAATATTACAGGATTGTATAATCCTCCGGCAATTTTAGAAGAATTTTGCAAATTGGCATCTACTACAAAAACAGTCTTGTTATTTTGCAAAGCCTGTTCCGCAAATGAAATTCCAGCTAATCCTGAACCAACAATTAAGTAATCAATCATATTTTAAAAATAAAAAAAACTCTTACCAAAATTGATAAGAGTTTTAAAGTTTATTGAAAGTGAAATTAGTAATTCCACATATCTTGTTCGAAATCTCGGATTTTGTCTTTAACCCGTTCGGATTCTAAAAGTTGCATTTGTGAATTTTCTTTCATATACTCTGCAATTTCTCTATCACCAAATATATTTTCTTCCTTGTAGATAACCGCATTAAACCTACGCGAATTCAACAAATCGTCAAATGTAATTGGCATGGCAGAATTTCTATCATTAAAAGCTTTTGCATCATGCAGAATATCTCTAGCTGCAGGAAAATAAATCCAAAAAAGTTCAATATAATCTTGTTCTTCTTTTCCAATAGTAAAAACATCAGGAACAATAGGACACAATCCAATCAAACGATATTTTAATTCACTTTGTCGTTTATCAAAATACCAAAATCCTTTGATTTTGTAATCAGAAACATCAATAGCCGTAATATCCGTTTTTACAATATACTGAGGATCAATAGTAATACCAGCATTAAACTGTTCTCTACCAGCATCTGTGGTATCGATCTTAGACAATGACGCTTCAATATCTTTCATTGTTTTTTTGGTGTTGAAATAACTGTCAGAATAAACTTCAGTTAATTTTCCTTCACGTATGGCTCTTGTTAAAACATCATACAATGGTCTTCTATCTTTACCAATATTTGCAGTATCAATTGGGTAGTACATTGGAAAATTGATTCTTTCATCCAAATCAATGATTTCCCAAGTAGTTTTCCCCATCAATACATCTCTGTCATGAACGTATCCGTAAGGTAATGGCTTGTCATTATCGGAGATTAATTGAGCCGCAGTCTTCTTCCCTATCTCAGCCGGAACTTTTGCATTAAGCAAATTCGATTGCGAAAAAGAAGAAAAACTCCCAACAAGAAATGCAATTACGATTAAAAAATTTCTATACTTCATGTCTGTAAATTAAATGTTCTTAAGCAGAAAACGGTCTAACTTAAATATTATTGTATTTCATAAATTACTGGAGCTGTTCTTGGCAACATATAGTTACCAGCACCAGACAATTTGGTTTTAATTTCAGAAATAGTAACTTGATCACCTCTTCCCGCTTTTGAAAGTACTGCTGCACATTGAGCATTCATTTTATTGCCTTGAACCACAACAGTAGGCTGTCCAGCAACTTTTAAATTAAACCCAACTACATCTAAACCCACTTCAAAATCAAAATCAACCAATTTAGCGCCAACAGATGAAACTGCTAAACTAGTTTTAGGTCCTTTTACCACACCCATTTCTCCTCTAATAGTTCCAGTAGGACCAGGAATTCCTTTGATTCTAAAAATTTTCTTGTCTGAAACTTTTGAGTTATCAGGCAAAGTACCCGTAACATTGATAGTTACTTCTGTTCCTTGTCCAGGACTCATTTTGAAAGAACCTGGTTTTCCAGCAGAGCTTAGACCCGGAGCACTAGCTGTAACTTTATCAGCAGAAATACCCGCGAATGATATTGTCATTGGATTAACAACACCTCTATATACCACATTCATCTTATCAGCAGAAATGGTTGCAGAATTTGGTTTTGGAACAACAACGTAATTCCCTTTAATAGGTAAACTAACCACTTTTCCGTTTTCGTCAAAGTTGAAAGAACCAGATATTTCATGCTCACCGATAGCACCTGCTCCGAATGAAAAGTCTGCCTGTCCGGCCGTAGCTTTCACAGAAGTTCCGTTTACAATAACCGATTTAGCTACTAAATTTGGATCAAATTTTCCAAGTATAATTTTCCCTTTTACGGCTTCTCCTTGAAAGAAAGCAGTTTTTTCAGGAACTACAATTGGTTGGTAAGCTGTTAGCGATGCTGCGGCAACCAAGTCAGATTGGAACATTCCAGTCATTACATCACTTTCCGTTGCTTTAATATCCGCTTGTAATTGTGTCAATTTAGTAACCGATGCTATAAGTGGAAAATGATGAAAATTATAATCCAACCATGGCAAATTAGCTCCTGCTTTTTCAGAATATACTGGTAGTGTAGCAAATCTTTTTTCGATTTTTTTCATTTCCACATCTGCAATAGAACTTCCACAAATTGCTTTAATTCTACCTGGATACCCTTGAATTAATTCTAAAAAGGCCTTTGCCTTAGGAGACTCTTTATCTCCGTGGTAAAACATATTGTCAATATCATCACTTTTATCCATTTGCTCACAAGGATACATCCCTGTTTTTGGATCTATAGGGAATTTTTTAGTGGCTGTAGTTTTGATCTCTTCAACAAAGTTAAAAAATTCTTTACTCATTGCTCTAAGCTTTTCCACTTTAGCCTTCTTGTCACCATATTGACCTGGTTGATCCGAAGCTTTTTGAGCTAACTGTTGAAATGAAGATTCATTTCTGGTATCAGTAATTGCATTAGATTCAACAATTTTATTATTTAATATTCCAAAAGCTGATAATACTTCTTTTGACATATTTAATGCTAACATCGAGATGAAAACCAAATACATCAGGTTAATCATCTTCTGTCTAGGGGTTAATTTTCCTCCTGCCATTTTTTCTAATTAGTTTGTTTTTTGTTTGTAATAAAAATGTAGTTGGATTACTAATTTCCTTTGTTACTCATTGCAGAAAGCATTCCTCCGTAAACATTGTTCAATGAAGACAAGTTTGAAGTCAATGATTGCATTTGATCTTTCAATTTTAAATTGTTTTCAGCTACTTCGTTATTGATTTGAGCATTTTTTGAAGCGCTTTCTAACTGTATTTTGTACAAACTATTTAGAGATTCCATTTGAGTGGCCGCCAAAGATAATTCTTCGCTGTATTTTTTATTAGAAGCTATTGAATCAACTGTCGGAGCAATCCCTTTAGCTGCAGATTCGAAGTTTTTAATGCTGTTACCTAAACTAGCCATTAATTCTCCGTCAATTTTTGCCTCTTTCAACATATTGTCTAATTTTTGAGAAAGTAATCCTTGAGCATCTTTCGATTCTTCAACTTTAACTTCTCTTGGTTTTGCAACACCACCAGCTAATTCTGGGTAAACAAGTGACCAATCCAGTTCGTGATCTACCGGTTCAAAAGCAGACAAACCAAAAATCAAAGCCTCAGTAACAAGTCCAATTGTTAACATTAAGTTCCCTGTAATAAATCCAAACTCGATGTGAGTAATTTTGAATAATGCACCTACGATTACTACTGCCGCACCCATTCCGTAAGCGAAATTCATTGCTTTTTTGCCTAAAATTGCCATAATAAAAAAATTTAATTAGTTAGTTAGTTAAGTTAATATAGTTGAATAAAAATATTTATCTTTTTGGCCCCTTGCCATTTCCGGTTGTAATAGTCCCCATGTAATCTTGAACCGTTCTAAAACCGATATAACTTCTTGCCGTGTCCGCATATTCAAAATCACGAGTCCCTACTTGTAAAAAATAAGCCACATCTTTCCAAGAGCCTCCTCTTACCACTTTTCGCATGTTTTTCAAGTCACCAACACTTGGATTCATAGAGGAAACATATTCGTAGGCGCCTGCATCATAGGAAGAATCTGTCCATTCAGACACGTTACCGGCCATATTATAAAGATTATATCCGTTAGGCTCATAGGATTTGGCTTCTACAGTATACAAAGCTTGATCCGCAGCATAATCCCCTCTATTCGGCTTGAAGTTTGCCATAAAACAACCCCTGTCATTTTTAGCATATGGACCTCCCCAAGGAAAAGTCGCAGATTGCAAACCACCTCTAGCTGAATATTCCCATTCGGCTTCAGTAGGCAATCTAAATGAGTTTGTCAAATCCCCTTTTTTCTTTTCTTTTATGTAAGTGTTCTTTTTCAAAGTTCTCCAAGCACAAAAAGCTTTCGCCTGATGCCAGTTTACACCAACAACCGGATAATCAGAATAGGCCTGATGCCACAAATAATCGTTGTGCATTGGCTCATTATAAGAATATGCAAAATCTTTAATCCAAACTGTAGTATCAGGATATACTTTTATTTGTTCTGTTTTTATGAAAGAACTTCTTTTACCCACTTTAGCTTTAGCCGCAGCTTGAATATCCATCCAAGAATAACGAAACTTCAACTTATTAACATCAATAGTTCTCAAGCCATTAAATGATTCTGCAACCGGCAAATACATTGTATCCATAACCTCTGCATAATATGCATCTGGATATTTCGAAGTATCTTTAATTAATTTTACTTTTTTGTTTAATTTCCTTCCCGCATAAGGATCGTCGCTGGTACCTACACTATAATAATTTTCGTACATGTACTTGTCATAGGCAGTCATTTTAGCGGGATCTTGATCGTTAAAAGCAAAATCAGCAATACTTCCTGAATTTTTACCTTTACCGCCTTTACCTTTACCAGAAGATGTCCCAGCAGTTCCCCCACCGCCAACTTCATCTGCAAGAATAGCCAAACGCACTCTCATCGTTGAATCTTTTACCCATTCTACAAACTCGCGATACTCGCTGTTTGTAATCTCCGTCTCATCCATGTAAAAAGACCTAACTGTCACCGTCTTTGTAGGAGCATCTTGTATGTTCGCCAAATCATCGTCAGACTTCCCCATGATAAAAGCTCCTCCAGGAACCAATGTCATACCGTACGGTTTTTCAGGATTCCATTTCTTTCCTTTTACTCCGACCAATTCACCTTTATCACCTGACCTGCCACAACCAATCAACAAGGCAGAGATGACTGTAAAAGCAATTAATTTCTTCATATAAATTTGGGTTATGTATGTTTTCATATTTAAAGGGCGTAAACCTATTTATTTTTTTTTAAAAAAGCAACTATTTGCAACAATATATATATCTGAATGGCAAATTCAACTGTTAAGACTTAAAAATGATTTATCGACAAAACAGACAATTCAATAATTAAACGCAAAATTTATTTATTCTGCTAGATTAAGTTTATAATTTTAACTGATTTATATCACTATGTCAAAATAATTATATTTTTTAAACAATATTCTTTCTTTGTACTTTCCACCATCTCTCTGGCAATTCTTGATTACAAGCTTCCAAATACTCTTCGTAAGAACATGGTAATAACGTATTTCTTTTTAATTTATTGTTCCCATTTGAAATAAATGGTATTTCTATCCACCATCTTTCCGTTTTGTCGCTTTTATAGAAAACTAATTCTTCGTCTTCAAATGGAATAATGTATTTTAAATAATTCTCCTTGCTTCCAAATGGATACTCATTGGACCTATAGTGGTATCCTTCGATAAAATACCATATAATTTGCGCAATCAGCACTGATTCTTGTTTTGAATTATTGTGATTAAAAATTCCAAATAACGAGACTTTATCACTTATTCCAGAGTATCTTGACAAAGAACATACCTCTTTACCGTTAAATCCATTGGGCGCAAAAGTAATAAAATTACCAGAGTCACATGACTTTACTGCTGTTAAATCCACAACAACAATATCGGCATCCCTAAAAACAGGCTCCGAAATAGCTATATTATTTGAAATATCCCCTAATCTGTAGGCATCAAAAAACATTTTCTCGATTAAATCAATTTCTTCCTGTGAATTATAATACGTTTGGTATCCAACATTACTATAATTAAATAAATTATTGGGTTCGTCTAAAATGATATTGGTAAGATAGGATGCTGCCGAAATCGATTCACTTTCTTTACCGAAATGAAATTTACGATCTATTGCAACCAAATTCACCATTTGTTCCAAGTGATCATAAGCCCGATACATAGGATACGTTAAATCCTGAGACCCACCTATTATGATAGGTATGATTTTATTTTTCAACAAATTTGCGGTAACTTTTTGCAATGCAAAATAGGTATCTTCTTTTGTATTGCCTGGATGCAAATCCCCTAAATCCCCAATAGAGACATTCCAATTCCCGGGAAACAAACTGTATAATTCTTTTCGTATGTCTAAAAGACAAACGTCACTAATTGCGTCTGCATCTCCCCGGTTTTCAAGAACTCCAATAAGTGCAATTTTAATCTCTTTTAATTCCGGAAAATCTTCTTTAGTATGCAAAACCATTTTGCTTCCCAAATGCTGAGAAGACAATCCTTTTACAAAATCAAGTATTTCATTATCGAGTGGAGTTAGAAAATCGAATTCCATTTATTATTTCTTTTTAATAATAGTTTTTTTGACAGCAGATTTTTTAGCTACGGCTTTCTTTACAGGCGATTTTTTAGCAGGCGATTTCTTTTCGATGATTTCTTGAACTTGAGCTAATGTCAATTTTGCTGCATCAATATCTTTACTCAATTCAATTTTAGTCTTACCCTTGGTAATCACCGAGCGTCCCCAACGGGCTTTTTCGACTAAAATTCCTTCAGCCTCCCAATTATGGAGCACCTTGTCAATATTTTTTTGCAATTTATCCTCAATCATTTCCTCGATATCAGATTGCGATAAATTATCGAAATTGTATTTTTTGCTCACATTAATAAATAAACCATCCCATTTGATGAAAGGGCCAAAACGACCTGTTCCTTTTTGAACTCCTTCACCTTTATAAACGGCGATAGGCGCATCGGCCTGGGCTTTTTCATCAATTAATTCCTGTGCCCTGTCTATCGAAACATCAAGTGGATCTTCGCCTTTTGGCAAAGAAACAAAAGTAACCCCATGACGAATATAAGGCCCATAACGACCATTACTTACCTCAACTTCTTCTCCTTTATATATACCTAATTTCTTAGGCAACAAAAACAGATTTAAAACTTCCTCTAAAGTAATATTTCCAATATTTTGATCCGCCATTAAACTGGCAAATTTTTTATCTTCATCACCCGCTTCTCCAATCTGAGCCATTGGCCCAAACTTCCCTAAACGAACGGAAACTTGCTTACCCGTTTTAGGATCTGTACCTAAAATTCTTTCGCCACTTTCTCTATCGGCATTGGCTTCTACATCTTTCACCGTTGGATGAAATTTATCATAGAATTCCTGCATCATTGTTGCCCAATTGACGTTTCCTTCGGCAATTTCATCAAAATCATGTTCCACTTTTGCTGTGAAATTATAGTCCAGAATGTTTCCGAAATTTTTCACCAAAAAATCCGTAACGATCGTACCAATGTCCGTAGGAACCAGTTTGCCTTTATCTGAACCTGTATTTTCTTTCAGCACTTTCTCCCCTACTTTTCCGGATTGTAAAGTAAGTTGCGTATAATTGCGTTCGTGACCCTCAAGATTCCCTTTCTCTACATAATTTCTATTGATAATGGTAGAAATCGTTGGTGCGTATGTAGAAGGACGACCTATTCCAAGTTCCTCTAATTTTTTTACTAAAGAAGCCTCGGTATACCTGGCCGCAGCACGAGAATATCGCTCCGTTGCCGTGATATAATTATTTTGCAATTTTTCGTTGACTTTCATTGCAGGCAACATGCCTTCTTGCTCCTCTTCATCCTCATCATGACCTTCAAGATATACTTTCAAGAAACCCTCAAAAAGTAAAACTTCGCCCGATGCAGTAAAGATTTCGTTATGATTATTGGCTTGAATTTTCACATTGGTTCTTTCCAATAGCGCATCACTCATTTGTGAAGCTAAAGTCCTTTTCCAAATCAAATCATACAAACGCGCTTGATCTCGGTCAATATTTACCGTGTGACGTGACATATCGGTAGGACGAATTGCCTCGTGTGCTTCTTGTGCTCCTTTGCTCTTATTGACAAAAGTCCTAGGCTTGCTGAATTCCTTACCGTATGATTTGATGATTTCGGCTTGAGCGGCGTCCATCGCATCTTTAGACAAGTTTACGCTATCCGTTCTCATGTAAGTTATTAGTCCCGCCTCATACAAGCGTTGCGCCAGCTGCATGGTAATCCCAACAGGCAAATACAATTTACGCGCGGCTTCTTGTTGCAATGTGGAAGTTGTAAAAGGACCTGTAGGTGTTTTCTTTGTAGGTTTCGTTTCTAAATCTGAAACCTTATATATAGAACCGATATTCTTATCTAAGAAATCTTCGGCTTCTTTTTTAGTATTGAAATTTTTAGGCAGCTTTGCCTTGAATGCCTTTCCGGATTCGTTAGTAAATTCGGCCACAACAGAATAGGTTGCGACTGCTTTGAAATTTTGAATTTCCCGTTCCCGCTCCACAATTAAACGAACCGATACGGATTGTACTCTTCCAGCAGACAAACCACCTTTTATTTTTCTCCAAAGTACAGGCGACAATTCATACCCTACTAATCGATCTAAAACACGTCGGGCTTGTTGCGCATTAACCAAATTGTAATCAATTTCACGAGGGTTTTCTATAGCTTTTAGAATTGCTGTTTTCGTGATTTCATGAAAAACAATCCGCTTGGTTTTGCTTTTGTCTAGTTTCAATTCTTCGGCAAGATGCCAAGAGATAGCTTCTCCCTCGCGATCCTCATCACTTGCCAACCAAACCATCTCGGCTTTCTTAGCTAAAGTCTTCAGCTTACTGACCAAGGCTTTCTTGTCGGCAGAAACTTCGTATTTGGGTTTGAAACCATTTTCGACATCGACACCAATTTCTTTAGACGGCAAGTCGGCAATATGCCCGTAACTGGACTCGACTTGATAATCGCTACCTAGAAATTTTTCGATTGTTTTTGCCTTTGCAGGAGATTCGACTATTACTAAATTCTTTGCCATTGCTTTATTTTTCTGCGACAAAAGTATATGATTTTTTTAAATTTTGAGTTTTTTAAATTTTAAAAGTAAATTTTAACGTTGAAATACAAACTTTACTCAAGAGTTGTTTTCTAATTACATTGTATCGTTTGTATATATAAAAAGCAATACAATGGCGTAGAATGCAAAATATTTTATCAAATTATCGACAGTAAATTAGACCCGAAATTTTTAAATACTTTACCTTTGTTAAAAACAATAAACAATGAACAAAAAAGTAATTTTAATGATTCTTGATGGGTGGGGAAAATCACCGGATCCGAAAGTTTCAGCCATAGACAATGCGAATATTCCATTTATCAATTCGCTTTACACAAAATACCCAAGCGCACAATTAAGAACCGATGGTTTAAATGTAGGTTTGCCGGAAGGCCAAATGGGGAATTCCGAAGTAGGTCACATGAACCTTGGAGCCGGAAGAATTGTATATCAGGATTTAGCCAAAATTAATCTTGCCGTAGAACACAAAACCCTAAACCAAGAACCCGTACTTGTCGAAGCCTTTCAGTATGCCAAAGACAATAATGTGAATCTTCATTTCCTCGGATTGGTTTCAGACGGTGGCGTGCATTCCCACACTTCACATTTACGTGGATTGATAGATGCCACTCAAGATTTCGGATTACAGAAAGTTTTTGTCCATGCCTTTACGGATGGTCGTGACGTAGATCCAAAATCAGGACAACAATACATCCAGGATTTAGAAAATTATATCGCCAACACTTCCGTAAAAATCGCTTCGGTAATTGGTCGTTATTATGCGATGGATCGAGATAAACGTTGGGAAAGAGTAAAACTAGCCTATGATTTATTGGTAAACGGAACCGGAACCCATTCTAAAAATGCTGTTGAAAGCATTGCGAAAAGTTACCAAGAAAATGTTACGGATGAATTCATCAATCCAATAATCATGGTAGATGAAAACGATAAACCATTGGCCACCATCAAGGAAAATGACGTGGTGATTTTCTTTAATTTCAGAACTGATAGAGGTCGTGAATTGACTGAAACACTTTCCCAAAAAGATTTCCACGAGCAAAACATGCACAAATTGAATCTGTATTATGTTACGCTTACCAATTATGATGAAACCTATCAAAACGTGAAAGTGGTCTATAATAAGGACAACATCACGGAAACGCTGGGAGAGGTTTTAGAGAAATATGGCAAAAAACAAATTCGTATTGCCGAAACCGAAAAATACCCACACGTTACATTCTTCTTTTCAGGAGGACGGGAATTGCCTTTTGAAGGCGAAAGTCGCATCTTGAAAAACTCCCCAAAAGTAGCCACCTACGATTTACAACCTGAAATGAGCGCTTATGAATTGGCAGATGCTTTGGTTCCCGAATTGAACAAAGGCGAAGTCGATTTTGTATGCCTTAATTTTGCCAATGGTGACATGGTAGGACATACCGGCGTGATGGAAGCGGCCATAAAAGCCTGTGAAGCCGTTGATGCGTGTGTAGAAAAAGTAATTACTGCGGCTCTAGCCAATGGATACACTACCCTAATCATTGCCGACCACGGAAACTGCGAAACCATGATTAATCCGGACGGAAGCCCTAATACGGCACACACCACGAATCCCGTTCCAATTATTTTGGTGGACAAGGAATTGAAAACCATTCACGATGGCGTTTTGGGAGATTTGGCTCCAACCATTCTTGACTTAATGGGAATTGAAAAACCGGAAGTGATGACGAGACATTCATTGTTATAGATAAAAATTTAGACGAGATTAACCATGAAAAAAAATATAGCATTATTTGTCCCCCTTATATTGATTACACTTGTAAGCGGCATAATTATGACAAATGTTCTAAATGGAAAAATTGGAAATCTCGAGTATTGGAGAATTATTAGCTCTATAATTGGATTCTTTACATTTCTACTATTTTCTTTTTTTATCGGATTTAAATTAATGAAAACCATCCCGAAATAAAAAGTATAGATGAGAACACAATAACGATGAAATAGTTGCTCCATTTTCTAACTTAAAACTGCTTGCATGCTAAATGTAATTAGTTTATTATTTCTAACCAAACACCTCATTTTATCAACTAAAATGAGGTGTTTCTTTTTTACATCAATTTTTACTAATTTATTTTTTTATTGGCATTATTTGCAATTCACCAAATTAAAATATTCCCTTTCAATCCATTCCTGATGGTTGGGATGGGCAATTTTCACCAATTCGGCGGAACGCTGTTTGAGTGTTTTTCCATATAAATCGGCAATTCCGTTTTCAGTAATAATATATTGAATGTGGGCTCGGGTAGAAACCACTCCTGCTCCTTGTTTGAGGTAAGGAACAATTCTGCTTTCTCCCTTAGTGGTTATGGAAGGCAGGGCTATGATTGCTTTTCCTCCTTGACTTAATGAAGCCCCACGGATAAAATCCATTTGACCGCCCACACCGGAATACATTCTTGCACCAAGGGAATCCGCACAAACCTGACCTGTAACATCCACTTCAAGAGCCGAATTGATGGCTACCATTTTAGGGTTTTGCCGAATTAAAGCCGTGTCATTAACGATGGACGATTCTTTCATTTCTATAAACGGATTGTCGTTCACAAAATCATACAATCTTTTAGATCCCATCAAAAAAGTGGCCAAAACTCTTCCTCTTGATGTTCCTTTAAAATTGCAGTTGATGACGTCACTTTGGATAAGGTCAATTACACCATCAGAAAACATTTCGGTATGCAATCCTAAATTTTTATGGTGGGTTAATTTGGTTAAAGCCGCATTGGGTATGGAACCAATCCCCATTTGCAAGGTACTTTCGTCTTCAATTAAAGAAGCAATGTATGTGCCAATTTTATCTTCCAATGGAGAAATCGCATCCATTTCATGACTGTAAATGGGCATGTTTACCTCAACCAAATAATCAATTTCGGAAACATGAAGGATTCCGTCCCCAAAAGTCCTCGGCATTTGCGGATTTACTTGAGCAATTACCGTTTGTGCATTTTCAATTGCTGCCAAGGTGGCTTCAACCGAAACTCCCAAGGAGCAGTAACCATGGATATCTGGCGGTGAGACATGAATAAAAACCACATCTATTGGCAATACCTTTTTCCGAAACAAATAGGGCAATTCACTTAAAAAAACAGGGGTATACGAGCCATTTCCCGCCGCCAAAGTATGCCTTACATTACTACCAATAAAAAAGGAATTGACATGAAAACTGTCTGCCAATTCCGGGTTGGCATAAGGAGCAGGACCTTCGGTATGCAAATGACAAACCTCCACATTTCTTAATTCTGAAGCTCTATCGGAAAGCGCCTTTGTTAAAATGGAAGGTGCCGCAGCCGCAGCCTGTATGTAAACCCTATCATCTGATTTTACTGCCTTTACAGCCTCTTCGGCGGTTACATATTTACTCATAACATACTGTCTTTTAAACAAAAATAGCATTAAAAGTAACCATAAAATATGACAAAACTCATATTCTAAGCTCTAATTTATGAAGTATTAAAATTAAGCTAAACCATAATTAAATAATTTTAAATCCTTACTTTTGCAGCCTGAAAAAATGCACTATGATTATCCAAAAAACACGCGAAGAAATTGAATTAATGCGCGAAAGCGCCCTGATTGTTTCCAAAACTTTAGGAATGATTGCCAGCGAAATAAAGCCTGGAGTTTCTACATTATATTTAGACAAATTAGCCGAAGAATTCATTCGAGATCACGGTGCGGTACCAAGTTTTCTTGGATTGTATGGTTTTCCGAACTCGCTTTGCATGAGTCCGAATGCACAAGTTGTTCACGGAATTCCAAATGAAAAACCCTTAGAAAGCGGCGACGTAATTTCAGTTGATTGTGGCGCATTCAAAAATGGATTTCACGGAGACCATGCCTATTCTTTCGAGATTGGGGAAGTGTCCGAAGAAACTAAAAAATTATTACGTGTAACCAAAGAGAGTTTGTATGTTGGAATCCGAGAATTCAAAGCTGGAAATCGAGTAGAAGACGTTGGAAATGCCATTCAAAAATATACCGAAGCACATGGATATGGGGTGGTTCGTGAATTAGTGGGACATGGTGTAGGTCAAAAAATGCATGAAGATCCAGAAATGCCAAACTACGGAAAACGCGGTCGTGGAAAACTTTTTGTTGAAGGAATGGTTGTCGCCATAGAACCGATGATAAACATGGGAACCCGCAATATAAGACAGCTAAAAGACGGCTGGACTATCTTGACTGCTGACGGAAAACCAAGCGCACACTTTGAACACGATGTGGCCTTAATTGACGGAAAACCCGAATTGTTATCCACTTTTGCCTATGTGTATAAAGCCTTAGGAATTATAAGTAATGAAGAAGATGAGTTTAGGAGAGAACCATTAAAAATATAATGAAAAAACTTTTTAAATTCATCCTCAACACCATACCTCGCCCAATATTAATTCGGCTGAGTTACGTTGCACGTCCAATCCTTGCCTTTGCCTTAAAAGGGAATAAATTCACCGATCCAATTGACGGAAAAAACTTCCGTATGTTTTTGCCCTATGGATACGGGACGCAACGCAACAATGTTCTTTCACCAAGTACGCTTTCGCTCGAAAGACACCGTTTACTTTGGTTGTATCTAAAAAATGAAACCGACTTTTTTACTACTGAGGAAAAGAAAAAAGTACTGCATTTTGCACCCGAACAGGCATTTTACAAGCTATTCCGAAATCAAAAAAACATCAATTATACGACCACAGATTTGTTTTCACCACTTGCGGATGTGAAAGCAGATATTTGCAACTTGCCATTTGAAGACAATTCATACGATGTCATTTTATGCAACCACGTCCTGGAGCACATTCCAGACGATACAAAAGCCATGCAGGAATTGTTTCGCGTTTTGAAACCTGGCGGAATGGGAATCTTTCAAATTCCACAAGACTTATCCAGAGCAAACACTTTTACCGACGACACCATTACCGACCAAAAAGAACGCGCTAAAATTTTCGGGCAATATGACCACGTCCGAATCTACGGAAGGGATTATTTTGACAAACTCAGAAGCATCGGTTTTAAAGTTATAGAAGAAGATTATACCAAAAAAATCAGTTCTGAATTAGTAGAGAAATATTGTCTGGCCAAAGGAGAAATCATTCCTGTTGTTTATAAATAACCGTTAAAATCATTCTCCAAAATTCAAAAATCGCGCTTTCTGTAAAGTGATAATTATTTATTACATTTACATTTCAGAAAATACTGTTACCTATGTTTCACACTTTTAAGACATTCTTATTTTCGCTACTGGTTACCGTTTCCGCTTTTGCCCAAATAGAAAAAGAAATCGCGCCACCCTACAATATTAAAACCGTGTCTTTTGTTCAAAACGGACAAAACATCGTTCCTATATTTAAATTAGGAGATAGTTTTCAGTTGCAGTTTGACGATTTATTTGGCAACGAAGCCAATTATTATTACCAATTCGTGCATTGTGATTATGACTGGAAACCCTCACAACTGTCCAAAAATGAATTTCTGCAAGGTTTTGACGACCAACGCATTCAGGACTACACCAATTCATTCAACACGCTCCAAGTGTATTCTCATTACAAAGTACAATTCCCCAATAAAAACACCCAATTATTGGTGAGTGGAAATTATATGATAAAAATTTTGAATGAAGACCGAGAGGTTGTTTTTTCAAGAAAATTTATCATCTATGAAGATCTCGTATCGGTTCCAATGCAAGTAAAAAGAGCCCGAACCGTTCAAGATGTTAACTACAAGCACAACATTGATTTTTCTGTAAAATCCACAACGGTTTTATTCCAAAGTCCACTGAAAAATGTAAAAATTTTATTGCTTCAAAACGGTCAATTGAATACCGGAATAACAGATATAAAACCCATGTATACCATCGGGAATGACCTAATTTACAAATACGATTCCGAAACCCAGTTTTGGGCAGGAAACGAATACCGGTATTTTGAAAACAAAGACATTCGGGCAGCAACAAATAACGTTGGGAAAATAGATTCTAATGGTGGTATTTATAACGCACACCTTTATACTGATAATGCCAGAGCAAAAAACCAATATACCTATTCACCCGACTTCAACGGAAATTTCGTTGTGAAAAACCTCAACGTAGAAAACAATGAAATTGAGGCCGATTATGCTTGGGTATTTTTCAGCCTTTCTGCACCAGCATATTATGGGAAAAGCGACATTTATGTCACCGGGATGTTTAATAATTATGCATTTACTCCAGAATACAAAATGGATTACAATGAAACAAAAGGAATTTATGAAAAAGCAATCATGATTAAGCAAGGATTTACCAATTACGCCTATGCGATTGCCGACAAAAATGGAAAAATTGATGCAGAAAATGCGATTGACGGCAATTTTTATCAAACCGAAAGCAACTATTTTGGCATTGTATACTACAGAGAAAACAACCAACGCTATGACCGCGTAATTGGAAAGGGTTTAGCCTCTTCAACCGATATCACAAATTAGCTCCAAGGGTAAAATTTAACATAAAATGGAGATATGAAACTATTTTTTTGTAATTTTACACCATAAGAAGATATCACAATGGTTTCCCAAATAACAAGAGGTATAAAAATTTCAGTTTTGACGAGTTTTGAAGGCACGTACTTCAAAAATCATAAGATTCATTTTGCCTTTAGTTACGAGATTACCATCGAAAACAAAGGCAAAGATTCCGTTCAGCTTATCTCTCGTCATTGGGAAATTTTCGATTCACTAAATGATATCGAAATTGTAGACGGAGAAGGCGTTGTGGGAAAAAAACCAGTTTTAAAATCCGGAGAATCCCATACCTACAGCTCAGGATGTCTACTTTCTTCTCCTTTTGGATCCATGAAGGGTTATTTTAACATGGTCAATTTTACTACTACAAAAAATTTTCGGGTTGTTGTCCCTTCTTTTAAATTAAGCGCACCGTTTGCACTGAACTAATGCTTTGAAGGCAAAACTCCACCATCCCTAATTGTCTTTAAAATTTTTCATTAAAAAAAGGTGAAAACTACTAGAGAATATCGTTCTCAAATAAATCGCAATAAAATAATCCAAACAAAACTCCTAATAATTAATAAATTGTTTTGTAAAATTGCCATTTCATCTTCAAATTATCAGATTTTCCTTTGTACTTTTGTATAAAATTAAATAATTCATACTAATTGAATTATACTTTTTTCTAATTATCTAATTCAAAACAATATGTTAAAAGGATTTTTTCATGTACCCAAAGCAGTTAATGAACCTATAAAATCATACGCTCCAAATTCTCCAGAAAAAGCAGCCGTTCTTGCTGCTTACCAACAAATGTGGAATTCAAAAATTGATGTTCCAATATACATCGGGAATGAAGAAATCAGGACAGGTAATACTAGAAATATGACTGCGCCACACGATCACAAACACATCGTGGGTACATATCATTTAGCAGAAAAAGTTCACGTAGAAAAAGCTATTTCCAACGCACTTGAATCAAAAACAAAATGGGCAAATTTAGCTTGGGAACAGCGTGCGGCCATTTTCTTAAAAGCTGCAGAATTAATAGCTGGCCCTTATAGAGCAAGGATAAATGCGGCAACTATGATTGCGCAATCTAAAAATATTTTTCAGGCGGAAATTGACGCTTCATGTGAATTGATTGACTTTTTGCGATACAATGTAGAGTTCATGACGCAAATTTATAACGATCAGCCCAAATCGACTTCGGACGTATGGAATAGATTAGAATACCGCCCGTTGGAAGGTTTCGTGTATGCCATAACTCCATTTAACTTTACGGCAATTGCTGCAAATTTACCTGCAAGTGCCGCCATGATGGGAAATGTTGTAGTTTGGAAACCAAGTGATAGTCAGGTTTTTTCGGCAAAAATAATCATTGATGTTTTTAAAGAAGCTGGCGTTCCTGATGGTGTAATCAACGTAGTTTTTGGCGATGCAGAAATGATTACAAATACGGTTCTTGCCAGTCGTGACTTTGCGGGAATTCACTTTACAGGTTCTACTCACGTTTTTAAAGATATTTGGGCAAAAATTGGGATCAACATTCACCATTACAAAACTTACCCTAGAATTGTAGGCGAAACCGGCGGAAAAGATTTTATTGTGGCGCATCCGTCAGCAAATATAAAACAGGTGGTTACCGGAATTGTTCGTGGCGCCTTCGAATTTCAGGGACAAAAATGTTCAGCCGCATCAAGAGCCTACGTTCCCCAAAGTTTATGGAAAGATATAAAATCGCAACTGATTACCGATGTGAAATCGATGAAAATGGGTTCCCCAGAGGATTTTGGAAATTTCATTACGGCAGTAATTCACGAAGGTTCATTTGACAAATTGGCGCGTTATATTGACCAAGCAAAAAAAGATACAGATGCCGAAATCATCGTAGGAGGAAATTACGACAAATCGGTTGGTTATTTTATTGAGCCAACAGTTATCGTGACGACCAATCCAAAATACACCACTATGGAAACTGAATTGTTTGGACCTGTAATGACGATTTATGTCTATGAAGATGCCAAATGGTCCGAAACTTTAAAATTGGTGGATCAAACTTCAGAATATGCTTTGACAGGCGCTATTTTTAGTCAAGATCGATATGCCATAGAAGAGGCGACCATTGCTTTGCAAAATGCTTCCGGAAATCTCTACATTAATGACAAGCCAACCGGTGCCGTAGTGGGCATGCAGCCTTTTGGCGGAGCAAGAGCATCGGGAACCAATGACAAAGCTGGTTCTGCATTGAATTTAATGCGATGGATCTCTCCAAGAACCATCAAAGAAACTTTTGTTGTGCCTGAAGATTACCGATATCCGTTTTTGGGAGAATAGCAGCCTTGCGAGGCAAACGGCAAAGCAATCTCATTCTAGACCTAAAACCCTTACAAGATTTAATTTAAGGTCTTGCGGGGCTTAACCTCCTTTCAAATAGGAAAATCAAACCTTTTTATTTCAAAAAATTTAACCTTATTTTATATAAATTTAACCCCATTTACTTAAATCATGAATACAAAACCTCTACTTTTACTTATCTTTTTTTCATATTTAAGTAATGCTCAAACGCCAATAGATTCATATTTTGGAAGTGACCAAGCTATATACCAAATAGTTAATTCAAGTATTCCTCTTGACCAAACGAATTCGGGTGCAAATGCTGTTTGGAACTTTGATTTATTTACTAATATTGGAGAATCTGATGATAACATGACCGCTCCATCGGCCACCGAAATAGCTACATATCCTAATACCACAAAAAAAGTAACAATAAACAGCATTCTTTTTTCAACAAATAGTACAAATAGCATATCCGAAATTTTTTCCTCCAGTGCGGCCAATATGGTATCAATAACCGGCATGAAAAATACCGATTTAGAACTAAATTACATAAAGAACAATGCCTCACTAGGCACCTTCCCGATGACTTACGGATATTCCAACACAGATACCAGCGCAGGAACTTATATATACGGCATGTATTTGGGCACTTTTACAGGAACCATTACTTCTTCTTTTGATGCTTATGGTACTCTTACTATGAATAATACCGGCAATGGATCCTTTAGCGATGGGGTTTCTCGTTTAAAAACAGTACAAAATATTTCTTTGAATTATGGTGTATTAACCAATATAGGAACTGTTTTACAAACAACCTATAATTACTACAACACGACCAATAACGGATCAAACAGTCTGATTTTGAGAACTATTACAACATCCATAAGTGTTCCTTCACTCGGGATTAATCAAACAACAACACAAATCGAACGTTTTTCTACGATGAAATTAGGAATAAATGATATGGAATTGCAGGCAAATCAAATCCAAATTATTCCGAATCCAATTGAAGATGTCTTAAAAATAAAAACAACCCTAAAAATAGACGCTGTTCGAATTTCAGATATAAACGGTCGGGTGGTTTTGAGCAGTGATTATTCCCAAAATTATCTGGATGTAAGTCACTTGGAAAAAGGCGTTTATTTTGCAACCATTGCAACCGATTCAGGCATAATCACCAAAAGACTTCTAAAAAAATAGAATAAAAGTCCGGCTTAAAAAGCGGGACTTTTATTAGATCTTAAACTTCAAAGGCAAGTGCACTACTTTTTTGGTTTCGAAGAATTCTGCATCAAAAAACGCTGCGATATTGTATTCTTTCGCTTTAGGGAAACCCTTCAATTCTTCCGTCAAATCACCTCCCTTTAGGTAAAGAATTCCGTTTTTCAATTCATGTTTTTGCTGTTTTTTGATTTTGTCTTTGATCCAAGATACGAAATCGGGCATATTAGTAACGGCTCGACTCACGATAAAATCAAAATCCCCTTTTACGTTTTCGGCTCTAATTTGTTCAGCTTTTACATTTTTAAGTTCTAAGGCACTGGCAACCGCTTTTACAACATTTATCTTTTTCAGAATTACATCTATCAAATAAAAACGGGTCTCTGGAAATAGAATCGCTAAGGGAATTCCCGGAAAACCGCCACCTGTTCCGACATCCAAAACATAGGCTCCGGGTTCAAATTTTTGAATTTTAGCTATCGCCAAGGAATGAAGCACATGTTTAGTATACAATTCGTCGATATCTTTGCGAGAAATCACATTAATTTTAGCGTTCCAGTCTTGGTACAATTCGGATAGTTTTTGAAACTGTTCCTTCTGAACATCAGTTATTTCGGGGAAATATTTTAGAATCTCTTCCATGCTTTATTTTTTAACAAAAGTAATACTTTTAGTGTTGAAATATTTAACTCTATTTTATCTGTCAAAAAATTATAATAATTACCTTTGTAGCTTATATTGCATATTATGAATAACAACGCTCCTACTTTTGCAAAGCAAGACAATCTGAAGTTTTTCAGAACGCTTAACTCTAAAGTAAATAACTATTTTAAGGAAAATAATATACAAAAAACTGGAAACTGGAAACTCTATTTAAAAACAATAATTTTATTTACTGTTTTTTTAACTCCCTATTTTTTGATCATAATGTTAACAGATATGCCTTTTTGGTTGTTCTTATTACTTTCTATAGTCATTGGTATTGGCATGGCCGGCATTGGTATGAACGTAATGCACGATGGAAATCACGGATCGTATTCCAACAAAAACTGGATCAATCAGTTTATGGGCGGAACCATTTATATCTTGGCTGGAAATGTTTACAATTGGCAGGTACAACATAATGTACTACATCATACTTACACCAATATTATTGGCCATGATGAGGATTTAGATGCGGGTCGTGTCATTCGTTTTACAAAAGATGCCAAATGGTATAATTTTCATAAATTTCAACATTATTATTCAATATTCTTATATGGTTTATTGACATTTAATTGGTCTTTAACTACCGATTTCAAACAAATGAGAGCCTATTTAAAAAGAAAATTATCATACGGAGAAGCCAAAAGTACCAAATTTCTTTGGACAACATTGGTTATTACTAAAGTCATATATTTTTCTGTTTGGATTGTTCTTCCTATGCTATTAGGAGTAACTTGGTGGAAAGTTTTAATTGGCTTTTTTATTATGCATTATACCGCTGGTTTAATTTTAAGCGTTGTTTTTCAATTGGCTCATGTTGTTGAAGAAACTGCAAACCCGCAACCGAACGAATTGGGCGAAATGGAAAATACTTGGGCAGTTCATCAATTGTTTACCACCGTAAATTTTGCTCCAAAAAACTGGATTGTAAATTGGTACACCGGCGGATTGAATCACCAAATTGAACACCATCTTTTTCCTAACATCAGCCATATTCACTACAATAAAATTGCTGCGTTTGTTAAAGAAACTGCACAAGATTGCAACTTGCCTTACCACGAATACAAAACAATGCGAAGCGCGGTAATTGCACATTTCAAACATTTGAAAGAACTTGGGGCAAAACCACTTATACAGTAAAGACGCACCGCAGTACATCTCAACAAAGAAATAACTACAATACATTTATAGATGAATCCATTATCAGACAGAATAAACAATCTGGCTACGTCACAAACATTAGCCATGGCTGCTTTAGCCCGAGAATTAAAATCTCAAGGAAAAGACATTATTAGTTTAAGTTTGGGCGAACCCGATTTTAACACGCCCGACTTCATCAAAGAAGCCGCCAAACGCGCCATAGACGAAAACTACAGTACCTATTCTCCTGTAGATGGATATGGTGATTTGAAAGAAGCCATTTGCAGAAAGTTTAAAAGAGACAACGGATTGGATTACAAGCCATCACAAATCGTGGTTTCAACCGGGGCAAAACAATCATTGTACAACATTGCACAAGTAATGTTAAACGACGGTGACGAAGTGATTTTGCCAGCACCATACTGGGTTTCTTATTTCGAAATCGTAAAATTATCAGGTGGAGTTCCTGTCGAAGTTCCAACATCTATCGAAAGTGATTTCAAAATTACGCCAGAACAATTAGAAGCAGCCATCACACCAAAAACAAAAATGATGTGGTTCAGTTCCCCTTGTAATCCAAGTGGTTCAGTATACAACCGTGAAGAATTAACGGCTTTGGCCAAAGTATTGGAAAAATACCCAAACGTATATGTTGTTGCCGACGAAATCTACGAGCATATCAATTTTTCTGGAACTTTTTGCAGCATCGGATCCATTCCAGGAATGTTGGAAAAAACCATTACTGTAAATGGAGTTGCAAAAGCTTTCGCAATGACAGGATGGAGAATCGGATATATTGGCGGACCAGAATTCATCGCAAAAGCGTGTACAAAAATACAAGGACAAGTAACTTCAGGAGCAAATTCTATCGCACAACGTGCAACAATTACTGCCGTAGATGCTGATCCAAGCGTGTTAAACGAAATGGTTGCCGCTTTCAAAAGCCGTAGAGATTTAGTTGTAAGATTACTTCAAGATATTCCTGGAATCAAAATCAACGTTCCAGAAGGCGCATTTTATGTGTTCCCAGACGTTTCTTCTTTCTTCGGAAAAACATTAAAAGGAACATTCATCAAAGATGCCAACGACTTCTCTATGTATCTTTTGGGCGAAGCAAATGTAGCAACTGTAACAGGTGACGCTTTTGGAAACCCAGATTGCATTCGTTTTTCTTACGCTACAAGTGAAGATTTATTGACTGAAGCATTAAGAAGAATTAAAGCAGCTGTAGCATAACTAATTCACTGCATAAAACACAAAGCCTCAAGGATTTCTTGGGGCTTTTTTGTTATATTTGGTCTTACCCACAAAAGTAACAATCTGAACAAATGAATTTAATTCTTGAAAATATAAGCAAACACATTAACCTGACTCTGCAAGAGCAAGAACTCTTTTTGTCTAAAACCGAAACGCACCATTTCAAAGCAAAAACCATTTTGCTCAATGCGGGTGAAGTTTGCAAAACTTCCTATTTTGTAAATTCGGGTTTGTTGCGAAGTTTCAACATCAACGATAATATTGTAGAACACGTTTTGAGTTTTGCCTGTAGTGGCTGGTGGATTAGCGATATGTACAGCCTGCTTTCTCAAAAACCGGGAAACCTTTTCATTCAGGTGCTGGAAGATGCGGAGATAGTTGTTTTATCCAAAGAAAATCAGGAAATACTTTTTCAGGAAATACCCAAACTCGAACGCTTTTTCCGAATTTTAACAGAAAATTCATTAGTGGCATATCAGGAACGATTAATGGATAATCTGAGTTTATCAGCAGATGAACGCTTCGAAAAGTTTTGCAGCAAACACCACGACTTAATCCAGAAAGTTCCCCAAAAACAAATTGCCTCCTATCTGGGCGTGACTCCTGAATTTTTTAGTAAAATGAAAAGTAAGCTTCTGAGAAAATAGTTTTCAGTCCTATCAAATGCAAACTGCGACTGAATACTGCTTACTAATTTTCTTAATCTAGGTTAAGTGCCTTTTGCTTACATCGAGCGTAAATTTGTATAACAAAAAATAGCTAAATTTATTTATTATGAAAACTACAGTTTTACACAAAGCAAATACAAGAGGACACGCAGATCACGGATGGCTAAACGCTTATCACAGTTTTAGTTTTGCCAGTTGGTACAACCCAGATAGAATACAATTCGGAATGTTGCGCGTTTTAAATGATGATACCGTGGCTGGCGGAATGGGTTTTGGCACACACCCACACGACAATATGGAAATTATTACAATTCCATTAGAAGGTGATTTGGCTCACAAAGACAGTATGGGAAATGAGTCTATCATAAAAACTGGAGATGTACAGGTAATGAGTGCCGGAACTGGAATTCAACACAGTGAATTTAATCCAAATGCGAGTCAGCGCACCAAACTTTTCCAAATTTGGATATTCCCAAAAATCAGAAACGTGGAACCCCGCTACCAACAAATCACTTTGGACACTACGGAACAGAAAAACAATTTTGCCCAAATATTGTCTCCAAATCCTGATGATGCGGGAGTTTGGATCCATCAGGATGCTTGGTTTCATCTAGCCGATTTTAACGCCGGATTTGAGAAAACATACGAATTGAAAAAAGAAGGAAACGGTCTTTATGTTTTTGTAATTTCTGGAAACATCACAGTTGACGGTCAAAAATTGGAAACTCGTGATGGTTTGGGCATAACCGATTTTAAAACTTTAGACTTCAAAGCTATAACAGATGCGAAATTTTTGTTGATGGAAATTCCGATGAAATAATAAATTAATAACAATGGAAGAACATATAGGATTAGAATTAAACGGCACGAAAGGTTACTTTTATGTTTCGATTGACGGGAAACAAGAAGGCAAAATGACTTTTGTTTTCGCTGGAAACGACAAGATTATCATTGATCACACTGAAGTCAATCCAGGGAACAATGGAAAAGGTTTTGGCCGAAAAATGATGATAAAAGTGGTCGAATTTGCAAGAGAAAAAAATATTACAATTATTCCACTTTGCCCATTTGCGAAAAATGTTTTTGATAAAACTCCCGAATTTAGTGACGTTTTGTAAAAAATTAAATTAAAAAATTATGAATCCAAAAGATATAATAAAAGAATACACTAACGGCGAGATTACCGTAGTATGGCAATCCGGAAAATGCACTCATTCTGGAAACTGCGTTAAAAATAATCCAAATGTGTTTCAACCTAAAGAGAAACCTTGGATAAGAATTGATGGTTCGCCTACTGAAAAAATCATTGAAACAATACAAAAATGCCCTTCTGGCGCTTTGAATTTCTATAAAAACGAGTAAAATATAAAACTCATCTACTTAAAAACCAGAAAACTGAATTAGTTCTCCGGTTTTTTCTTTCTTAATCTAGGTTAAGTGCTTTATAGGTATTGTCGCAGTAAATTTGTCTTATCAAAATGATATAATAATTAAAAATAAAATTATGGCAACTACAAAATGGGCAATTGACCCAACACATTCTGAAATTGGATTTAAAGTAAAACACATGATGTTTACAAATGTTTCTGGTAAATTTGAAAAATACGATGCAACTATCGCTACCGAAGGTGACAACTTCGAAAACGCCAGCATCGACTTTTCAGCAAATATTGATTCCATCAACACCAATAATGCTGACAGGGACAACCACTTGAAAAGTGCAGATTTCTTCGATGCGGAAAATCATCCGAAACTAATTTTCAAAGCGACTTCATTTACTAAAAAAAACGATGAAAACTATGATTTAACCGGAGATTTAAGTTTGAGAGGCGTAACAAAATCGGTGAAATTTCCAGCAGAATTCAGCGGGCTAATGAAAGATCCATGGGGAAATACAAAAGCAGGATTAAATATTTATGGCAAAATAAATCGCAAAGATTGGGGATTAAACTGGAATTCTGCTTTAGAAACAGGTGGAGTTTTAGTGAGTGAGGAAGTTCGTTTAAATATTGAATTGCAATTGGTAAAACAATAATCAACTTCCCTTTTTTTTAAACAAACCTTATCTTCAATATGAAGCATAAGGTTTTGTTTTTACAACCATTTTTTATCTTTCAAAATAAATTCTAAAAAAACACTATTTTTGCCTTTCAATTGAAAGCATTGTTTTTCAATATTTAAATCTTTAAATTAAAAAATGAAATGCCTTTGGCATCCCATCAGACAAATAAAAAACAATAAAAAACTACAGATGAAAGCATACGTATTTCCGGGTCAGGGTGCACAATTTCCAGGAATGGGGAAAGACTTATATAACAACTCCCCATTAGCCAAGGAATTATTCGAGAAAGCCAATGAAATTCTTGGTTTCCGTATTACGGATATCATGTTTGAAGGCACGGCTGAAGAGTTGAAAGAAACTAAAGTTACTCAGCCAGCCATATTTTTGCATTCCGTAATCTTGGCGAAAACTTTAGGTGAAGATTTCAAACCAGAAATGGTGGCAGGACATTCGCTTGGCGAATTTTCTGCACTGGTTGCTAATAGTGTTTTATCTTTTGAAGACGGATTACGATTGGTTTCGCAACGGGCTTTGGCCATGCAAAAAGCTTGTGAAATAAAACCGTCTACAATGGCGGCAGTGTTAGGATTGGCCGACGAAATTGTAGAACAAGTTTGCGCATCCATTGATGGAACCGTTGTAGCAGCAAATTACAACTGTCCAGGCCAATTGGTGATTTCAGGAGAATTTTCGGCTGTTGAAAAAGCATGTGAAGCGATGAAAGTTGCTGGGGCAAAACGGGCTTTGTTGTTGCCTGTCGGTGGTGCTTTCCACTCCCCAATGATGGAACCTGCCAGAGAAGAATTGGCTGCAGCAATTGAAACAACAACCTTCTCAACTCCAATTTGCCCTGTGTATCAAAACGTAACTGCAAATGCCGTTTCTGATCCTACAGAAATCAAGAAAAACTTAATTATACAATTGACCGCTCCAGTAAAATGGACGCAATCCGTGCAACAAATGATTAAGGACGGAGCGACCTCATTTACGGAAGTGGGCCCCGGAAAAGTATTGATTGGGTTGGTAAATAAGATTAATAAAGAAGTGGAAACGATTTCTGCTTAGATTTTCGTTCCTGCTGCCTTTTTAAAGACAGTACAATCCTTAAAAATAAAATCCTTACAGACAGTTGTTTGTGAGGATTTTATTTTTATATTTGATTTTCTTAAAGCATTTGTATAAATCAATATTGCTTTAAATTCAGTTTAGAAAGATCTTAAACTTTAAGTCAATTGTCCAAAAATTTCAAAACCAAATATCATGAAATTAACATTTACACTCCCATTATTGTTTTTATTATGTAGTTATTCTAATTCTTCTTTTGGACAAAATTTTATTAAAGAAGAAAACATTGAGTATTCATTTACAAAAAACGACGCCAAAAACCCGTGTATATCCATGGAAGAATATTCAATTTTGGATAAGGAATGCTCAGTAAACAGGAAACGTTTAGGTCTGGACAGGAACATTCAAAAAGGAGCCCTTAACACTTCCCTGATTTGGCCTCTAAGATCCGCTGCTGGTTTTACGGACAAAGAATACCATTTTATTGGAGCTTATGTAGACCAGAATAAAACGGCGAGTACTTTCTCTGATTACAATTGTGAAACCAACACTTATGACGGCCACCAAGGAACTGACATTGCAATTTGGCCTTACGGATTCTACAAAATGGACAACAGCCAAGTAGAGGTAATTGCAGCAGCGCCAGGAACAATTATACAAAAAGCAGATGGAAATTTTGATAGAAACTGTGCTAAGAATTCATTAACTGCAAACTCCATTATCATTCAACATGCCGATGGTTCACAAGCTTTGTATTGGCACATGAAAAAAAACTCAGTGACTTCCAAAATAGTCGGTCAAACCGTTGTTGCTGGAGAATATCTTGGGGTAGTTGGAAGCTCTGGTAGCGCATCGGGACCACATCTCCATTTTGAAATTCGAGCTGGAAATACAAGTGATACTTATAAGGATCCTTTTTCGGGGACTTGCAATCTGTTAAATGCAAACTCTTGGTGGACATCCCAAAAACCACATTCTGAACCAGTAGTAATGAAAGTTTCCGTTAATACCACCGATGTTGTCATGCCGGGTTGCCCAACTACTGAGACACCCAATGAAAGTAACTCATACACCATTCCTTTTCAAGGTGCTGGTTTACCTGCTGGTTATGCCAAGTTTTATATCTTTTTGAGAGAAATTCCTGCTGGCTCAACAATTGACCTCAAAATATTAAATCCGGATGGATCCGTTTTTAATAGTTGGACTTATAGTGTCTCAACCTTGAATAAGATAAGCTATTGGGGATTTTCTAAAAAACTACCCACCAATGCCGGTACTTATACTTTTCAATCGTCTTATAATAGCGTTATTTCTTCTAGAAAATTTGATATCGTAAATCCATTAGGAATTCCTAAATTAATGGACGCTGAGCTCTTCCAAATTTTCCCTAATCCGATAAGCAACTCGTTTAATATTGCTGGAGAAAATATAGAAAATGGAAATTATAATTTCACCTTAACCAACATCGCGGGACAAATTATTAAAAGTGAAAACTCCAAAATCGAAAATAATACGTTCCAAAAAAGTTTTTCTGTTTCAGAGTTATCAAACGGCGTCTATTTTATGACTATTGATGGAGAAAAAACAAGAACCATAAAAAAGCTTTTGAAACAGTAAAAATAGGAGCCCCATTTTTTTTTTGTTATCACCAGAAAAAACTATACTGTGAGGTAGGGGACAATTATTACATTCCTGTGCGAATCGCTTCCACAGGATCTAACCGAGAAGCAGAAATAGCAGGCAGAATTCCCGAAATCAATCCTATAAGAGCAGCTAATCCCGTTCCGAGAAGCACATTTCCAGTACCGAGGAAAAAATCAAAATCCAATGCTTTGGTTAAAACCATAGAAATAATCCAGACTAAAAGCAATCCTATAATTCCGCCAATTACGGATAATATTACGGCTTCAAACAAAAACTGCAACAATATGAATTTGTTTTTAGCTCCCAATGATTTTTGGATTCCTATAAGATTTGTTCTTTCTTTTACAGAAACAAACATGATATTTGCAATACCGAACCCTCCAACAAGCAACGAAAATCCAGCAATTATCCAACCCACAACATTCATTTGACTGATAATGCCATCTAAAAAGTCGGTAAACCCCGAAAGCACGTTTATGAAAAAATTGTCCATATCTCCCGTTTTTACCCCTCTATAATTTCTTAATTTTTGGGTCAATTCAGCTTTAAAAGCCTCGATATCTATCCCTTTATTGGGCTTTAAAATAATAACTGGAGTCAAAAAATCGGCATTATCGCCATACATTCTTCTCATAAAATTGGAAGGCAAAAAAACGGAAGAGTCATTACTGTCCCCAAAAAGCCCTGCTCCTTGTTTTTTCAAAACACCAATTACAGTAAAATTCTGCCCGTACAATCGAACCTTCTGACCAATAGCTTCATAATTTTCAAATAGATTTTGAGCAACTTCATGGCCTAAAACTATCAATGCGTCACCTGAATTAGATTCCGAATCATTATAAAACCTACCTTCTTGAAAATCAAGCTTTTGAATATCATCAAACTCAGAAGAAACGGGGACCACATTCAAATCACTCACGGTTTTTGCCTCAAATTTTATATTTTCCCTTTTGGTAAAAAACTGGTAACATAAATTTTCAGCCCCATTCATAGAACTTTTCAAATATTGGTATTCTTCATAAGTAACATCGGGGAACTGTTCTCTTTTCCATTGGGGAATTTCTGTGGGCCCAAAAGAAAATTTCATTAAATAAATGGTGTTTTTGTCTAAACTGCTCAGATCTTTTTTTATTTTACGGTCCAATGAATCTACTGCGGCCAGTACCGCAATAATAGAAAAAATACCTATTGTAACTCCCAATAACGAAAGTACCGTTCGCAGTTTATTGGTGCGAAGCGCATTCATTGCAAAACTAAAACTCTCTTTAAGCAATCGAAAATAAACGATCATATATCAGGATTTATTTTATGGTAAAATTCATTATTTTTTATTCAAAAACCTAATGAAATCCAACTTGAAAGTTTGTCCTTATTTTTAAAATATTGTTACACAAATACATTGAATTTTATATTTAAAAAAATTACTTTTGCACTTTCAAACATAACTACAGATGAACACAACAAAAACCATTCAATCGGCATTAATATCAGTCTTTTCAAAAGACGGTTTAGAGCCCATAGTTCGCAAACTACACGAACAAAACGTAACACTTTATTCTACCGGCGGAACAGAAGATTTTATTAAAAACCTAGACATCCCTGTTGTTGCCGTTGAAGATGTTACCACCTATCCCTCAATACTAGGAGGCAGAGTAAAAACATTACACCCGAAAATTTTTGGAGGAATTCTGAATCGTCAGGACAACGAAAGTGATGTGCAACAAATGGAAGAATTCCAAATACCGCAAATCGATTTAGTGATTGTAGATTTGTATCCGTTTGAAAAAACTGTGCAATCTGGAGCTCCAGAAAGTGAAATTATCGAAAAAATTGATATTGGCGGTATTTCATTGATTCGTGCAGCAGCAAAAAACTTTAAAGATACCGTTATTGTATCTTCGGTTGAAGAATACCAATTGTTACTGGATTTGATTTCTACCCAAAATGGAGCAACTACAATAGAGAACAGAAGGCTTTTTGCAACAAAAGCATTTCATGTTTCTTCCCATTATGACACTGCCATTTTTAATTATTTCAACACAGACGAAACCATTTACAAAGTGAGCATTGCTAACGGTCAGGTTTTAAGATATGGAGAAAACCCACATCAAAAAGGATTTTTCTTTGGCGATTTTGACACCATGTTTAAAAAACTACACGGTAAAGAATTGTCATATAACAATTTATTGGATGTTGATGCGGCTGTAAATTTAATTTTGGAATTCAAAAATGAAGAACCAACTTTTGCCATTTTAAAACACAACAATGCGTGTGGAATTGCAACAAGAAACAGCATGAAAGAAGCTTATTTAACGGCGTTGGCTAGCGACCCAACCTCAGCATTTGGAGGTGTTTTAATAGCAAACGGAAAAATTGATAGCGCTACGGCTTCAGAAATAAATAAATTATTTTGTGAAGTAGTCATTGCTGCAAGTTATGATGAGGAAGCAATTGCTATTCTTTCAGAAAAGAAAAATAGAATTATTTTGGTGCAAAACGAAGTGGAATTGCCACTAAAACAAGTGCGAACTTGCTTAAACGGACTATTGGTTCAAGATAAAAACAATATCACAGATACTAAACAAGACTTAAAAACCGTTACAATTACATCTCCTACTCCGCAAGAAATTGAAGATCTGATATTTGCTTCCAAAATTTGCAAAAACACCAAATCAAACACAATTGTTTTTGCTAAAAACAAAACATTAATTGCTTCAGGAACTGGACAAACCTCAAGAGTGGATGCCTTGACACAAGCCATTGAAAAAGCGCATACGTTTGGTTTTGATCTAAATGGAGCCGTGATGGCAAGTGACGCTTTCTTCCCTTTCCCAGATTGTGTAGAAATTGCCAAACATGCGGGAATTACAGCCGTTATCCAACCCGGAGGTTCAATAAAAGACGAATTAAGCATTAATTATTGCAATGAAAATAAAGTTGCAATGGTATTTACAGGAACACGCCATTTTAAACATTAATTTGTTTAACTTTGCACGTTATTATATTAATAAATAATTAAACCCTTAAAAAACTTATGGGATTTTTTGATTTCATGACTGAGGATATCGCGATAGACCTTGGCACCGCTAATACACTGATTATTCACAATGACAAAGTTGTCATTGATTGTCCATCTATAGTTGCTCGTGATAGAGTATCTGGTAAAATAATTGCCGTAGGTAAAGAGGCAAATATGATGCAAGGTAAAACCCATGAAAACATAAAAACCATTCGACCATTGAAAGATGGTGTTATTGCAGATTTTGATGCCTCGGAAAAAATGATCAGTATGTTCATTAAAAGCATACCTGCATTAAAGAAAAGAATGTTTACTCCTGCCTTGCGTATGGTTGTATGTATCCCTTCTGGAATTACTGAGGTAGAAATGCGCGCGGTAAAAGAATCCTGCGAGAGAGTAAACGGAAAAGAAGTCTATTTGATTCACGAACCAATGGCTGCAGCTATTGGTATTGGTATTGACATTATGCAACCAAAGGGAAACATGATTGTAGATATTGGTGGTGGAACAACTGAAATAGCGGTTATCGCTTTAGGCGGAATTGTTTGCGACAAATCAGTTAAAATTGCGGGTGATGTTTTTACCAATGACATTGTGTATTACATGCGCACGCAACACAACTTATTTGTTGGAGAAAGTACGGCTGAAAAAATAAAAATTACTATTGGTGCTGCAATAGAAGAATTAGAAACACCACCAGAAGACATGTCGGTTCAGGGTAGAGATTTATTAACTGGAAAACCGAAACAAGTTGATGTTTCATACAGAGAAATTGCCAAAGCATTGGATAAATCTATTCAACGAATTGAAGATGCAGTTATGGAAACTTTATCACAAACACCCCCTGAATTAGCGGCTGACATCTACAACACAGGGATTTACCTTGCCGGTGGTGGCTCAATGCTGAGAGGTCTTGACAAAAGAATTTCGCAAAAAACGGATTTACCTGTTTATATTGCAGAAGACCCTTTAAGAGCTGTTGTTCGAGGAACAGGAATGGCCCTTAAAAACATTCCTAAATTTAGAAGTGTTTTAATAAAATAATACGCCTAATTAATGCAGCAAATATTTAATTTTATATTTAAAAACAGCCATAGATTGCTGTTTTTGCTGCTTTTGGTTGTTTCGTTAGTGTTGACTATACAATCCCATTCGTACCACCGTAGCAAAGTGATTAGTTCTGCTAATTTTCTGACTGGCGGTGTTTATGAAAGAGTTAATTCCTTTAGAGAATATTTGAATCTTAAAACTCAAAATGATGAATTGGCACTTGAAAATGCCAGATTAAAAAGCATCATCTTTAATGCTGAAGATACTACTTCAATTCCAAAAATAGACTCGATAAAAGGAGTTGACAAAGCTAACATTATAGTTTCTAAAATAATTCATAATTCCTATAATGTTTATGAAAATTACCTCACCATCAACAGTGGCTCAGCTGATGGGGTAAAATCGGATATGGGGGTTGTAAACAGTGCTGGTATTATTGGAATTGTAGATAAAACTTCAAAAAATTATGCAACTATCATCAGTATCTTAAATGTAAAATCGCAAATTAACGCAAAAATAAAAAAATCAAATCATTTTGGCTCATTGGTTTGGAACGGAAAGAGCACTGGATTTGTCCAATTAATAGATGTCCCAAGATTGGCATCCGTAAGAAAAGGAGATACTATCGTAACTGGAGGTCAATCCGTTATATTTCCAGAAAATATAGGCATTGGCACTATTGATAAAATTTACATTGACAATCAAACCAATTACTACACCCTGAACGTAAAACTTTTCAATGACATGACGAATTTGGGGCATGTTTATATTATTAAAAGTAAAGATCGAGAAGAAATTACCAATTTAGAGAAAAAAGAAAATGAATAGCGCTTTATTAGTAAATATGGCTCGATTTATACTGCTATTAGCAGCTCAAATTCTCGTTTTCAATAATGTGAATTTTTTGGGTTACATAAACCCCTATCCTTATATTTTATTTATAATTCTATATCCTGTTAATGGCAATAAATCGGGGCTTTTGGTCTCCAGTTTTTTATTGGGAATTATCATGGATATGTTCTGTAATTCTGGGGGAGTTCATGCAGCATCAAGTTTGGCTTTAGCCTATTTCAGGCCTTCTGTTTTTAAATTTTCATTTGGGTTGAGTTACGAATACCAAACAGTAAAACTGAATGATTCATTAACACCAGAACGATTTTCATTCATTCTAATTTCGGTAATAATTCATCATTTCGCCTTATTTTTACTGGAAGTTTTCAGACTGAACTTCATTTGGGAAATTTTACTAAAAACGCTACTCAGTACGATTTTCACCACCATCATCTGCATTATCATCATCTATATTATTAAGCCAAGCAAACGATGAGAAAAGTATTATTGCCTACAATAATCATTATAGCAACTATTTTGCTAATCTTAAGGCTTTTTTACTTGCAAATTATTAATGATTCCTTCAAATTAAAATCAGACAATAACGCAATAAAAATTCAATATGACTATCCGGAAAGAGGCTATATCTATGATAGAAACGGAACGTTACTTGTAGCGAACCAGCCTTCTTATGACATCATGGTTATCCCAAAAGACCTGAAAAATATTGACACATTAGAGTTTTGTCACCTATTGAACATTAGCAAAGAAGAATACATCCGTATTATCGCTAAAGCGAAAGTTTACAGTCCAAGATTGCCTTCCGTATTCTTACCTCAATTGAACAAATTAGAATTTGCCGCTTTTCAGGAAAAAATTAGAAAATTTGAAGGTTTTTACATCCAAAAGAGATCTCTTCGGGATTATCAAGTTGCATATGGCGCAAATGTTTTTGGATTTATCACTCAAGCCAGTGAAAAAACGGTTCAAAAAAATCCATATTATAATAACGGCGATTTATTAGGAAAACAAGGGGTTGAGGAAAGTTACGAAACTACCTTACGTGGTATAAAAGGGGTGAAATACATTCAGAAAGACAAATACAATCGAGAGATTGGTTCTTATAAGGATGGAGAATTTGACACCATTGCGGTTCAAGGAGAAGACATCAATCTAACTATTGATGCTGAACTTCAAAAATATGGGGAAGAACTGATGGTAAACAAACGAGGGGGAATTGTTGCTATTGAGCCAAAAACGGGTGAGATTTTAGCATTAGTTACAGCACCATCCTATGACCCAGCAATTTTAGTGGGCAGACAACGTTCTAAAAATTACACAAAGCTTTACCGAGATTCGATTGCGAAGCCATTGTATGATAGGGGTTTATTAGCAGAGTACCCTCCCGGATCACCATTTAAAATTCTAACTGGTTTAATTGCTTTACAAGAGGGTGTTATAGACGAGCAAACAACCGTTTTTTGTCGCCATGGTTTCAGCTATGCCAGAGGGAGATTTATGAGATGTCACTGCCACGGAGGAGCTCAGCAACTACATAGAGGCATCTACGAATCCTGTAACGCATATTTCGGAACTGCATACATGATGACCATCAATAAATACGTAAGACCAGCAGATGGCGTTGATGTCTGGAGTAACCATTTAAAAAGTTTCGGTTTGGGCCAATTTATGGGCTATGATTTACCTACGGGGAAAAAAGGAAAAGCACCAACCTCCAAAACCTATAAACGAATTTATCCTAATGGTGGCTGGAGAAGTACCGCAATCGTTTCTAATGCTATAGGTCAAGGAGAAGTATTGATGACACCAATACAATTAGCGAACATGATGGCAGCAGTAGCCAACCATGGTTTCTATTATACGCCTCATATCATCAAAAAAATAGAAGGAGAAGTCATTGACAAAAAATTCCGAACCAAACATGTAACCACTATAGATAGAAAATATTTCCAACCTATGATTGACGGTTTGTTTGATGTATATAATTTAGGTACTGCAAGCTCACTCCGTGTGGAAGGAATTGATATTTGCGGAAAAACAGGGACTGCCGAGAATTTTGCCAAAATAAACGGCAAGAGAGTCAAGCTTCAAGATCACTCAATATTTGTGGCATTTGCGCCAAAGGACAATCCTAAAATAGCAATTGCCGTTCTCGTTGAAAATGGGTATTGGGGAGCACGTTGGGCAGGACCAATAACCAGTTTGATGATAGAAAAATATTTAAAAAAGAAAATTACCCGAATCGATCTAGAAAAAAGAATGCTTGAAGGAAGTCTACAGGCTGAATATGCAAAATATACCGGCAAAAAAGAAATTGATTCTTTGCTGCTACAAAAACCTAAAGATGTTACCCCTGAAGAAGGAACTGAAAACTAATTCCAGAGATGAAAAACCAAAGTGTTACAAATAATTTAGATTGGATGAGTGTTTCCCTCTATATCATTTTAGTGATTATGGGTTGGTTAAATATTTATTCTTCTTCCCTATCATTATCTGATGATAGTTTCATTTTTGATTTATCTCAATTTTATGGAAAACAATTGATGTATATTGGATTAACCATTCCACTCATTTTTGTTATCTTATCCGTTGACGGTAAGTTTTACGAGAAATTTTCCATAGTGATTTTCGGAATCGCACTCCTTTCTTTAGCTGGACTATTTGTTTTTGGCAAAACCGTAAAAGGTCAGGCCAACTGGTACTCCTTTGGGTCTTTTGGAATACAACCCGCAGAGTTTGCTAAAGCTGCAACCGCATTGGCGTTGGCTAAATACCTGAGTGACGTTCAAGTAAACCTAAAAGATGTCAATAGACAAATTCAAGCTTTAGGGATTATTTTTTTACCTATCCTTCTTATTGCGCCTCATGATCCTGGGAGTGCCTTAATTTACACCATGTTTGTTGTTGTGCTCTATCGAGAAGGACTTCCTTCTTGGTACCTTTGGACAGGTTTTATTGCCATAATTTTATTTGTTTTAGCCTTAATATTTGAACCATGGGCAGTAGCATTAATGGCGCTTGGGGTGATTTCACTAGTTTATCTAAGAAGCAGATTAATAGACCGGAACATTCTGGCAAGTGTCGTTATATTTGTATTGATTTCAGGATTTGTTTTTTCCGTTGACTACGTGTTTGATCATGTTTTCAAACAGCACCACCGAGATCGTTTCAATATTCTGTTAGGAAAAGAAGTAGACATGAAAGGGATTGGATATAACACAAACCAATCAGAAATTGCTATTGGCTCAGGAGGCTGGTTTGGGAAAGGGTTTCTTGAAGGCACACAAACTAAAGGTGGCTTTGTCCCTGAACAACATACCGATTATATTTTCACAACCGTTGGTGAAGAATGGGGATTTGTGGGCTCATTAGTAGTAATTGCATTATTCCTAAGTCTAATTTTTAGGATAATTTATCTTTCCGAAAGACAAAAAACAAAATTTAGCAGAGTCTATGGGTATTGCACTGCTGGAATTTTATTCATCCATTTTTTTGTAAATATAGCCATGGTTGCGGGCATATTTCCAACAATTGGGGTTCCATTGCCTTTCTTTTCTTATGGAGGATCTGGACTTTGGGGGTTCACCATTTTGTTGTTTATTTTCTTAAAAATGGATGCCAACAAAGTAAATGAGTGGTAGATTAATTAAAGCTCCATACTTTATAATCGCTTTTTTGCTCCAAATTATTTTCAATTCTATCCTCTAATTGCGGGAAGAAATCGATTCCAGTCATTTTTTCAATCGAATCTACAGAAACGACAAATGTATATAAAGCGGCATCGCTTTTCTTATGTGGAACTAAAAAACCTACCATTTTGCAGGTACCATTTAGATTACAAAACAATATTTTATAAAAATAATTGGGTACGGCAACATTTTCTTGACCTATAGTTTTTAAATCTTTTTGAAGTACTCCTCCGGTTACGACATAAATTCCATTATATTTTTGAGACCAGTAGCGCGTTTTATCCTCTAATCGTTTCCAAACGCCATCATTAAAACTATGTTTTTGTGGTGAGATATTTGAAGTATAAAAAGTATCGTCAAATGCTTCTTTAGAAAATCTCATATCTGCTGCGGCACATAAATGCCCTCTATCAAAACCTGATTTCTTATAATTATCCAAATGAGCCGATTCAGAGCTCACTTTTGGATCCGACATAAAACGAGGCCTTTTAAAATGATTCGTTGTACCATCATGGCTTTTAAGATAATACGTTACCCATTCCGCTTGTTCATACTTTTCATTATAGGATAGCGCATAAAAATCATGCTTAATAATTTTGTTTGTTGTTGAAGTCGGAAAATAATCGAAACTCGAAGGAATATTGCTTTTTGATGTTCCGAAAAAGGAAAAAATTAGGGCAATGGAGAACAACTTGTATATCATAAGTAGTATAAAATTTGATACTTCAGTCTGAAATCATATGATTCAGAAAAACAAAAACGCCCCAGAAAAATTTTTGAATTTCTGAAGCGCTATGCTTGTAAATGATTAATGGTTTTTACTCATTCAAAAAAGTGACTTCTATTATGATTTTACTAATTTATCCTTTTTTAATGTTGTTATACCTTTTTTCACAACGGTTTTAGGTTGCAAATCGTCAAGAATATTAAGAGCTTCTTCTACATAAATATCTTTAGATAGACTTTCATGCCACCTTTCTCTTTTTTCTTTTAAAGCTAAATCCGTTTTCATGGCTTCAACTTCCTTTGGTAAGGATGAAAATTTCAATTGATTTTGGTAGTCGGCTATCGATTTGTATTTTTTAGCTTTTTCCTCGATGGCATTTTGCTCTGCTTTGAATTTATCGATATTTAAACTGTAAACATTTTCTTTATTCCTATCGTCAATCCACTTGGCATTTTCTTCAATTAATTTAAATTTGTCGTTTGATGCAATTCGCTTTTTACTGTTATCAATGGCTTGATTAAAATTAGTCTGTTTGTTCCAAAAAGTATATTCGGCTGCATCAATTTTATCCCAAGGCATGGCATTGTCAATATCACGTTCACCCATCTTTAAATATGCGTATCTGTCAGGCATCGCAACATCACTAGTAACACCTTCAAGCTGTGTAGAACCTCCATTTATTCTGTAGAACTTTTGGGTAGTGGTTTTCAAAGCGCCTAAATCGCCAACGGCACTATTTCTAACAAATTGATTCAAATCGATTACATTTTGAACCGTACCTTTTCCATATGTTTGTTTACTTCCAATAATAATTCCTCTCTTGTAATCTTGAATTGCAGCCGCTAAAATCTCCGAAGCTGAAGCTGAAAAACTATTTACCATGACAACCAATGGCCCATCCCAATGTGTCTTTTTATCTCTATCGTACAACACTTCTTTTTTTCGTCCAGCAGATTTTATCTGAACAATCGGCCCCTCGTCAATAAACAATCCTGCAATATCAACAACTGTTTTTAATGAACCTCCCCCATCGTCACGAACGTCAACGATAATTCCCTGAACACCTTCGTTTTTCAACCGGTCTACTTCAATAGCCATGTCTTTTCCAGCATCACGACCATCATTATTTTCAAAATCAATATAGAATTTTGGCAAATAAATTATACCGTACTTCAATCCATTTTTTTCAACAATACTCGACTTAGCATAAGTTTCCTCAATTTCAACAATATCTCTAATAATGGAGATGACTTTGATAGTCCCGTCCACTTTTTTTACTGTAAGGCGAACTTCAGTCCCTTTAGGCCCTTTAATTTTTTTTACAACATCATCCAGATGCATCCCAATAATATCAACAGCTTCATCATTGCCTTGTGCTACCTTCATAATAACATCTCCAGCTTCCAATTCTTTTCCTCTCCATGCGGGACCTCCAGAAATCAATTCTGAAATTTCAGTATAGTCATTCTTCTTCTGAAGCCTAGCTCCAATTCCTTCCAGTTTTCCGCTCATGCTCACGTCAAAACGCTCTTTTTCATCTGGCGGAAAGTAATTGGTATGCGGATCAAAACGCGTAGCAATGGCGTTGATGTAAACAGAAAACCAATCGTTTCTATCTAAATCTCCCACAAAATCATAGTATTCATTCAATGACTTTAGGGAACTCTCTCTAGTTTCTTTTTCTAGTTGTTCAAAAGTTTTAGGCGGACTCTTGTCTGGCGTTTCATTCGGCTTTTCAAATTGGTCTAAACGTATGGATTTAGCCAAGTCATCTGCTTTCTTTTTGTTTTTATCTGATACTATACCATTTTTTTTGTCTTCTTGAATCTTCAAACGGTCTGTCAATGAGGAAAGTGTCGATAATTTAATTTGTTTTCTCCATTTCTCTTTCAATTCTTGAGTAGATTTAGCAAATGGCAATTTTTCATAATCGGTATTAAAATCTTCCTGAACATTATAATCGAAAGGTTTTTCAAGAATTTCTTTATAAAAACTTTTACTCTCCGAAATTCTTTTCAATAATCGGTCATGGGTTAATTCAAAAAACGACAAGTCCTTGTTTTTAATTTGGTCATCTAATTGTGTTTCAAATTGGGCAAACTCATCTATATCCGACTGCAAAAAGAATCTTTTTGAGGGATCCAAGGCTTCGATATAATCTTTATAAACCCCTTTTGAAAATTTATCATCAATCGCAGCAGGATCATAATGACCGCGTTCAATGACAAATGTCAGTAATTCAAGGAGTAATTTATCTTTTTCAGGATCTCCCTGAGTCTTCGGAATAAAACTCCAAAGCCCAACAGATAAGGCTACAACAACCAACAGTATCTTATAATTCCTTTTCATAAATTGAAAAATAGTATGCATTAATTTTTTAAACTAAATTACACAAAAAACCATGCCAAGTAATTTACCTCAGCCTAATTTTTTGTTAAAGATACGAATTTACCAACTTCCTGCTAAAAATGCTTATTTTTGCCGAGTTTCTTAAAAGACAAACAAAGTCTATCTTATATTATTTAGACACAATAACCGACACGTTAAAATGAAAAAACCATTAATATTAGTAACGAATGACGACGGGATTTCGGCTCCGGGTATTCGGGCTTTAATCGCAGTAATGTCGGAACTTGGAGAAGTGGTCGTGGTGGCGCCTGACAAACCTCAAAGCGCCATGGGTCATGCCATAACAATAAATAGCACCCTATATTTAAATAAGGTATCGGCAGAAAACGCAGCAATTACTGAATACAATTGTTCTGGAACTCCTGTAGACTGTGTGAAACTTGCTGTAAACGAAATTCTTCATAGAAAACCAGATTTATGTGTTTCAGGCATCAATCACGGATCCAATTCTTCCATAAATGTGATTTATTCCGGAACGATGAGTGCAGCAGTTGAGGCCGGAATTGAAGGAATTCCTGCAATCGGATTTTCATTATTGGATTATGACTGGAATGCCGATTTTGAACAAATTAAATCGTTTATTCGGAAAATTACAATTGAAGTGATAAAAAATGGCCTGCCCGAAGGCGTAGTATTAAATGTAAATTTACCCAAACTACCCGAAAACGAAATTAAAGGCATAAAAATTTGTCGTCAGGCGAAAGCATTGTGGATGGAAAAATTTGACAAACGAAAAACGCCTCAAGGAAAAGATTACTACTGGCTAACCGGGGAATTCGTGAATCAGGACAAAGGAGAAGATACTGATGAGTGGGCGTTAGAACACGGCTATGTTTCAGTAGTTCCCGTACATTTTGACATGACCGCACATCATATGATACAACAACTTAACACCTGGAATTTAAATGAAAAAAACTGATTTATTAATTGGCGCTTTAATTGGAATCATAACTTCGGCCATTGGCAGTTATCTCTTCATGGAATTCTTTACTGGATATACTTTCATTGAAGGAATACAAATCATGAAATTTGAAGGTAAACTAGGAAAAATTATAACCTTGGGATCCATCTTGAATATCGCAATATTTTTTATTTTACTGAAATTCGATAAAGAAATCATGGCAAGAGGTGTCGTATTGGGAACCCTTATTTTAACCATCATAACATTATTTGTTTAAAGATATAAAATAAAAAGAACGAATAAGCGTTTGTAAAAAATGAAATACTACATCATAGCCGGAGAAGCATCTGGAGATTTGCACGGATCCAATTTAATGAAAGCGCTTTATCAACAAGACACAAATGCTGATATCCGATTTTGGGGAGGTGATTTAATGGAAAATGCTGGTGGAACACTAGTAAAACATTACCGAGATTTGGCTTTCATGGGATTTGTTGAAGTGATTTTTAATTTAAAAACGATTTTAAATAACATCACTATTTGCAAAAAAGACATTATAGAATTCCGTCCAGATGTGATAATTTTCATTGACTATCCCGGTTTTAATATGCGAATCGCAAAATGGGCAAAGGAACAAGGAATAAAAACACATTATTATATTTCACCACAAATTTGGGCTTGGAAGGAAAACCGTATAGAGGACATTAAAAGAGATTTTGACAAACTATATGTAATTTTGCCTTTTGAAAAAGATTTTTACGAGACGAAACATCAGTTTGCGGTAGAGTTTGTGGGTCATCCCTTGATTGATGCCATCCATAATAGAAAAACCGTTGATATAACAACTTTTAAAAAAGAAAACAAGTTAGAAAACAACCCTATTGTTGCCATACTTCCAGGAAGCCGAAAACAGGAAATCACCAAAATGCTCCCAATAATGCTGAGTGTTGCAACTGATTTCCCCAATTATCAATTTGTGGTTGCCGGTGCTCCAAGTCTGGAATATGCTTTCTACAAGCCTTTTTTAAAGGCAAAAAACGTTCTATTTATTTCTAATAAAACCTATGATTTATTAAGCCATTCCACAGCAGCATTAGTAACCTCAGGTACGGCAACACTGGAAACCGCTTTGTTCAAAATTCCCGAAGTTGTTTGTTATAAAGGGAGTTGGGGATCCTATCAAATTGCAAAACGCATTATTACCCTAAAATACATTTCGCTTGTTAACCTTATCATGGATAAAGAGGTGGTAACCGAATTGATTCAGGAAAAATGCAACTCGAAAAACATCAAAATAGAATTGCAAAAATTACTTGAACCAGATTATAGAAAACATCTTTTAGAAAAATATGATATTCTGGAAACTAAATTGGGCGGAATTGGTGCCAGCGAAAAAACGGCAAAATTAATTGTCAAAAATATTTCCTAAATTTGTTTTTTAGCGATAATTTTCTAAACTCGTAAAAATAATTATTTTGAAAAAACTCCTACTCGTCTTTCTTATTCTTGTATTTTTTAGCGCGTGTAAGTCTTCATCCAATATTGTCACGTCTAAAAACGAAGCCATGAAAAGGGGAACTTACAATGAACGTAATTCAAAAAAAACGAAATCGAATGAGAAAAATGATTATGGTGGATCCAAAGAAAATTCCCATTATCTGGTAAAACGATTAATCAACACCGCCACAGACAATCTCGGAGCCAATTACAGAGCTGGGGGAATTACGCCTCAAGGTTTTGATTGTTCCGGATTGATGTATGCCACTTTCCTAAAGTTTGACATTGTCTTGCCAAGATCCTCCGTAGACATGGCTAAAATTGGAACAAAAATTGACCTCGATGAAATCCAAAAAGGAGATCTGATTTTCTTCAAAACCAATGGAAAAAGCGTGATTAATCATGTCGGATTGGTAACCGAAGTCAATGACGATGAAATTAAATTTATTCATTCCTCTACCCAAAAAGGTGTTATTGTTTCCTCTACAAAAGAACCCTATTACAAAAAAACTTTTGCACAAGCCAATAGAATTTCATTATAACACGTACTGTCTTGTTAAAATTAACTACTTTAGATTCTTGAAAAAGTTAATTGAACCAACCGTCTAGACATATCATGGTTTGTTTTAACTTATTCCATTATAAAGAATAGTTCTATATATGAAAGTAATGCAATTCCCATTAGCTAAAATAACCATTGGGTTCGTTTTAGGTATCATGTTGTCATTTTATGAAAAACCAAATCCAGAAACAGCATTCTTACTGTTAATTGTTTCCTTTATTGCATTTTGGGCCACATATTTTTTTTCAAAAAAAGATTTTACCCAAAAGATTTATTTCGGAACAACCCTCTACACTCTTTCCTTTCTTATTGGAGTAACCACCCAGGTAACCCACACAGATTATTTTAAAAAAAACAATTATATACACCTAGTAACTGAATCCGAAAAAGACCATTTGGTTGAAGTTGTATTGAGAGAAAAACTGAAGAGTACCAGCTTTAGTGATCGGTACATAGCCATTGTTAAGCGTTTGGACAACAAAGAAAGAACCGGAAAAATACTGATTAATTTCTACAGAAGCCCCGTTAACACCAAATTGAAAATTGGAACCAATATCCAAATTAAAGGAGCTATTATTAAACACAAACCCATCAACAATCCAGACCAATTTGATTATGGAAATTACTTAATCCAAAAATCCATTTTCGCTCAAATGTATGTTGATGCTTATGACATCAAGATAAGTTCTAAAATCGATACCGATTTTTGGTTCTACTCGGATTGGCTTCGCAATAGAATATTAACCAATTTAAAAGAAAGCGGATTTGCAAATGATGAATTACACGTTGTAGCCGCTTTAATTTTAGGACAACAACAGGATATTTCTCCTGAAATTTTGCATGACTATCAGTTTGCCGGAGCCATTCATATACTATCGGTTTCGGGACTACACATTGGGTTCATTGTGCTGTTCATCAACTTTTTACTGAAGCCATTACCCAAAAACAAATTTGGCTCCTACCTAAAACTAAGCATCATTCTGTTTTCGTTATGGGGATTTGCCTTTCTTGCCGGACTTTCGCCTTCAGTAGTTCGATCAGTAACCATGTTTTCGTTTGTGGCAGTTGGAATGCACCTAAAAAGAAAAACGAATGTTTATCATACCTTATTGGCCTCCATCTTCTTTATCTTGCTTTTCCAACCTTCATTCCTGTTTGATGTGGGATTCCAGTTGAGTTATGTAGCATTGTTTTTCATACTATGGTTACAACCATTACTATCAGGGATTTGGACACCAAAAAATAAAATTCAAAGCTATTTTTGGGACATTCTAACGGTTTCTTTTGCGGCTCAAATTGGAGCTTTCCCTCTCAGTATTTATTATTTCCATCAGTTTCCAGGATTATTCTTTATTACTAACCTAATTATACTTCCGGGACTTGGGATAATCATGGCTTTGGGCGTTTTTCTGATGGTTTTGGCTGCATTAGGTTACATCCCTCTTGTCCTTTCAAAAATGCTGGAATGGAGTATTTATATATTGAATAAAACCATCAACTGGGTCGCCTCTTTTGAACGCTTTATCATTCAAGATATTCCCTTTAATTTATATATGTTGATTAGTTTATATTTAATGATAACGGCTGTAATCATTTGGTTTAAGAAACCGAATCCCAGCAAAATGATGGCCGTTTTAGTAACTGTATTGCTTTTTCAAGTATCCTATTTTGGAACGATTTGGAATACTCAAAATCAAAAAGAATTAATTGTGTTTAACGTTAAAAAGTCAACACTCATAGGGGAAAGAACAGGTAATGACGTTACATTATTTAGTAAAGATTACGTAGTAAAAAACACCGTAATTAAGTCCTATTTGGTTGCTAACTTTAGCGCTGTTGAAAAACAAAAACCTTTGCAAAATGTTATCTATTTCAACAGAAAGAAAATTCTAATTATTGATAGTTTAGGCATCTATTCTAATACCATAAAACCAAATATTATGGTGATTACGCAATCCCCAAAAATAAATTTAGAACGATTGTTTCAAAAAAACCGCCCCGAAATGGTAGTTGCTGATGCCTCTAATTATAAAACCTACATTAAAATTTGGAAAGCGACCTGCTACAAAGAAAAAATCCCTTTTCACGCAACTGGTGAAAAGGGATTCTATAAATTACAATGAGAAATTATTGTTTTACCGATAATATCTGGTTGGCTGCTTCCAACCATTTAGATGGTCCACCAGCAACATAACCTGTACTTCCTAGTTTGTCTAAATTTATTTTACCGTCTTTTTTCGTTGGGTTTGAAAACCAAACTGTTGGGTATCCCGCAACTTGAAACAACTGCTGCAACTCATTATTTTGCTTCTGAATTTCTGGTTGTTGTGGCGATCTTCTTGGAAAATCAAGCTCTACCAAAACTACATTTTCTTTTGCCCATGTGGCAAATTCCTGAGTTTTCAGCACCTCTTTTTGCAATCGAATACACCATCCACACCAATCGCTTCCTGTAAAAAATAATAGTAGTGGCTTTTTGGTTTTCATGGAAACTTGAACTGCTTTTTCCATACTAGTTTCCCAGGCCAACTCTTGTGCCTGAACCGCCATTGAACCCATAACCAAAAATACTATTGCAACTATTTTTTTCATCTTTATCTATTTTTTAATTTATTTTCAAAAACAATGCCATTATCGAACACCATGCATCAATTTTTTGATCACTGGCGACATTACTATAGAGAACACTGCCACAGTCAAGGAAATAAGAGTCAGCATCCAAAAAAAATAACTCAATCCGTGTTCGTTTGCAATTTTATCAATATTTTCTCCAAACATTCCCGCTCCTTTCATCCCAATTGCGACTGCAAGATACCAAACTCCAAACATAAATGCAATCATTCTGGCAGGAACCAATTTACTCACGTAAGACAATCCTACAGGAGAAATGCACAATTCGGCCATTGTGTGGAACAAATATACTAAAATTAGCCAAATCATACTTACCGATGCTGTTTTTGCTCCAGCCTCAATTCCATTTGCACCAAAGGCCACACAAGCCATTCCCAAAGCGAGCAATCCCATTCCAATTCCGTACTTTATATTAGCGGAAGGATTATATTTGCTTTCCCACCATTTTGAAAATAATGGCGCCAAAGTAATTATAAATAATGAGTTTAAGGTAGAGAACCATGTGGCCGGAACTTCCGTTAATGCAGTGGTTACCTTATCAATCTTTAAAAATCCCAACATATCATCTGATAATGATAAATATCCCGCAGTATAAAAATCTTTTAGCAACATCCAAATGGCAATACCCCAAATAATAATAAAGCTAGTGCTTAATATAAACGCTGCCAATTTGTACTTTTTAAACGTTTGCGAAAACAACATCGATAATACCCAAGTAATAATGGCCAATGGCAATATTGTGATTAAAGAATTTATCACTAAAAAAGTTATGCTCCAATTCCCTACCAATACCCTATTTGTATAATCGTTGGCAAAAATGGTCAAACTGTTTGGTGATTGCTCAAATATTGCCCAAAAGAAAATGGTTAGAAAGGCAAAGAAGGTAACTGCCATCAATTTCTGTTTTGTGATTTGGGAATATTGGGTAAATCGATAAAGGAGCAATACAATGAATAAACCCAAAGCGGAAACAATCGCAATGGAGTTTCCGTTTTCGCCCAGGAATCCAAAAACGTTTATTCTGCCTCCTGAAATTTTAGATGCAGGATCATTTAATATCCATAACAACCCTAAAATACAGGTTGTAGCAATTACTACTAATTGTATTGGTGTAAACGGATTTCTTTTGTCTGTGTCCAAAGCTTCTGCTTTTGCTTTGCTTTCCTTACTCGGCTTCAAGCCGATATCTCCAAAAATATTTTGGGACAACCAAAACTGTAACATCCCGAAAAACATGAAAATCCCTGCCAAACCAAAGCCATAGCTCCAACCCACTTTTTCGCCCAGATAGCCACAAAGCAATATTCCGAAGAAAGCTCCCGCATTGACTCCCATATAAAATAAAGTATAGGCACCATCTTTTTTCTCGGGACGGTCTTTGTACATTTCGGAGATTATGGAAGTCATGTTGGGTTTGAAAAAACCATTTCCAAAAACCAATAAAACCAACCCTAAATAAATAGAAAATTCACTTTCTAACGCCATGGAAGCATGCCCTAATGTCATCAGAATTGCTCCCACGACAACGGCCCATCTGAAGCCAATGATTTTATCGGCAAAATAACCGCCCAACATGGTTGACAAATAAACCAAGCCTACGTAAGAACCGAATAAGGCCGATGCGTTTTCACGAGTCCATTCCCAACCTCCATTGACAGTCGAGGTGGTCAAGAATAAAATGAGTAGGGAACGCATGCCATAAAATGAAAATCGTTCCCACATTTCGGTGAAAAATAAAACAAATAATCCTGAAGGATGCCCTAAAACGGGATTTTTAAAAAACTGATCGGTTGTATTTTGACTCATAATTTTTATTTTACGTCCTGCATTAGTTTTTTCACCAATGGCGAAATTAAAATCAAGAGTAATCCTGCAACCAAAGCATAAATAGCAAGTTGCTTATAGCCATCAGCATAAATCATTAGCTTTTCTAAATTGGTCGCATTTTCTGAAGCTCCTGCAATATTGGCGCCTAATAATCCAGCAAAATATTGACCGTAGGCACTGGCCAAAAACCACATCCCCATCATCACTGCTTGCAATTTAGATGGTGAAAGTTTGGTCATAATTGACATTCCGATAGGCGACAAGCACAATTCACCAAACGTGATAACAAACCATCCAAAAGTGAATAAATCTAATGAAGTGATTCCATTGGCATTGGCAAAAAATTTAGTGTAATAAAAAACATAAAATCCTCCAGCAAGGAAAAGAAATCCCAATCCGAATTTAATGACAGTATTGGGTTCTATTTTTCTTTTAGCCAACCAAAGCCAAACCAATCCCACCAATGCAGCAAAAGCAATCACAAAAAAAGAATTGGCTGAATTGTTCACTCCATTAGGGTCTAATGAGACTCCAAGAACTGTTTTGTTCAAATTACTCGCGGCAAAAAGGCTTAATGAACCTCCGCTTTGCTCAAAAAATGCCCAAAAAACAATGGAAAATAATATAAAAACCAAGGCCGCCAATAATTTTTTATTTTCCTGAATCGAAAAATTCTTCATTTCATATAGCAAATACAGTAACGAACAAGGACCAATGATGTACATAAATATATCTGTATACTCAGAATTAGAAACCAACAAAATTACTATGGGAATTACCAATAATGAACCTAAATAAGTACTAAATTCATACGTCTTCCTTTTGGAATTTTCCAAATTTAGCAAAGGAGAAATTCCAATATCGCCGAGAGATTTTTGAGTTTGAACAAATGTTAACAGACTTATGACCATCACAATTGCTGCAAATCCGAAAGCAAAATTCCATCTTAAATGTTCTGAAATTACTGAAGAAAGCATATTCCCATTAGCCACTGCAATACATAAATATCCACCGATTAGAGCACCTAAATTTACTCCTGCATAAAATAAAGAAAATCCGGCATCTCTCCTATTATCATCGTCTTTATATAATTTCCCAACCATAGTAGAAATGTTCGGCTTAAAAAAACCCGTTCCAATAATAGTAAAACTTATCCCAAAAAAGAAAAATTGTTTTGGATCGATTGCTAAAATAACGCTCCCAACTATCATTAAAATTCCACCCCAAAATAATGATTTTCTATAGCCCAGAATTTTATCGGCAAATAAACCTCCGATGAAAGTAAAGGCATAAACAAAAGCTTGCGTGGCTCCATACTGCAAATTGGCAACTTTATCATTCATCATCAATTGGTTGACCATAAAAATAACCAACATCCCACGCATTCCATAGAAACTGAATCGTTCCCACATTTCACTAAAAAACAAATACCACAATTGCTTAGGGTACTTGCCTTTAAAGTTTTGTATCTCTTCAACCGTTAAGTTTTGTCCCATATTTATCTAACTCCATGCATTAGTTTTTTCAATACCGGAGTCAAAGCAAATAAAATAACCGCCGCAAGACCCGTTAAAACTACAAATACCATGAAAAATTCAAAAAGGTTATGAATCTCAAATCCTGCAAAAATGGGATTATGGTCGCTAATTTGATTTTTAGACAATAACTGCAATTGTTCCGAAGTTGGTGTAACTGTTTTGTCTAAAACGGCTTGTAAATCAATTCCTAATTCTTTAGCTTTAATGAACTTATCTCCAGTTGCAGGCATGATAGACCCGAGAGTTCCTGCTAAGGCATAACCGGAAGCATTGGATAAAAAGAAAACACCATAGAGCAAAGATGAAAAACGCTTTGGCGATAATTTTCCTACCAATGACAGTCCGATAGGAGACAAACACAACTCTGCACATGTTTGAATTAAATACAAAAGTATCAACCATTTGATTGCTAAAAGTCCGCTATTACCCAAATCTTTAACATTGTAAGCAATAATAAAATAACTCAACGCAATTAAAGCTAGACCGATTGATTGTTTCATAGGTGAAATTGGCTCCCTATCTTTACTTCTTAAATAATCCCATAACATACTAAATGGAACCGCAAAAGCAACTACAAATAATCCATTAAAAATTTGTACCATCGATGGTGGCATTTGCCATCCAAAGAAATTCCTATCGGTTTGGTTATCCGCAATAAAAGTCAACGAAGAACCTGCTTGTTCAAAAGCCGCCCAAAAGAAAATAATGAAAAAAGCCACAATATAAATTACAAATATCCGATCTCTCTCTACTTTAGTCAACGAGGTATCAGAAACAATCAATCCTGCTAAAGTCAATCCACTAGAGTAAATCAATGTGTAAATTAAATTTTGGTCAAAAACGAAATGAATTATTGCTCCAAGAGATAAAAAAACGATCCCTGCAATTATTAATGCCTTTTGAGAAAAAACTGCTTTTTGAGATTCTCCTTCTTCAAAATCGGATGCGTCATTCTTGGATGGCAATCCTCCTAAAGGCTTACCTTCTGGCGTAACTACATACTTATTTTTTAAAACATAAAAAACAGCTGTCCCGATTAACATTGCTACCGATGCGGCAAGAAAGCCCCATTTAAAAGCGTGAATATCTCTAATACCTGCATTGTCTTTAACATCACCAATAATTGGGCAAATCAACTGTCCCAAAAATGCCCCTAAATTGATTCCCATATAAAAAATAGTAAAAGCCGTATCCAATTTGCTTTTCTCTTGTTTTGGATACAAACTACCTACCATACTGGAGATGTTGGGTTTAAAAAACCCATTGCCAAAAATGATAATTCCTAGAGCCGACCACATTAATGTAGTGGCTAAACTTATATTGGTACCAAAAACACTTGCACTGAAGAACAATAAAAATTGTCCAGCAGCCATCATCAAACCTCCCAATAAAATACAGTTCCTATTTCCAAAAAAACGATCGGCAACAAACCCACCCAACATTGGCGTTAAATAACAAAGTCCCAGAAAGCCACCGTAAATTAAGGATGCATCTTCTTCTTTCATCATTAAAGAATTTACTAGGAATAAAGTAAGGATTGCCCGCATTCCATAAAAATTGAAACGTTCCCACATTTCAGTTCCAAATAATACCCAAAGCCCTTTTGGATGTCTTGTATTTACTGGTGTATCTGTCATTTTATATTTTGTTAAATTTGTTCGTTTTTATAAATTTTCTTTAATAAAATTAGTCATTTTGGTGTACAAATGAATTCGAGTATTTCCGCCATAAATTCCATGATTGTTATCCGGATAAATTTGTGAATCGAATTGCTTATTGGCCTGAATCAAAGCTTCCATCATTTGCATGGAATTTTGCACATGCACATTATCATCTCCCGAACCATGAATCAAAAGGAATTTCCCTTTGAGTTTGTTTACATGATTTATGGGCGAATTATCGTCATAACCACTTTCGTTTTCCTGTGGGGTTTGCATGTATCTTTCAGTATAAATACTGTCATAAAATCTCCAATTAGTCACTGGAGCCACCGCAATTGCCATTTTGAAAACATCATTCCCTTTCATGATACAATTTGAAGCCATAAATCCGCCAAAACTCCAACCCCAAATTCCAATCCGGGATTTATCCACATACGGGTAATTGGCTAGCGCTTTAGCAGCATCAATTTGGTCTTCCAGCTCATATTTTCCCAATTCTTTTTGAGTGCATTTTTTGAAATCGGCACCTTTAAAACCAGTCCCTCTACCGTCAACGCAAGCGACAATAAATCCTTGTTGCGCGAGCATCATAAACCAATAATCGTCGGCACTATTCCATTCGTTATTCACCTGTTGAGATCCTGGCCCGGAATATTGATACATCAATACCGGATATTTTTTTGAAGCATTAAAATCCTTTGGTTTGATAATCCATGCGTTCAATTCATTCCCTTTCGCTGTTTTTAAAACAAAAAATTCTTTGGATGGCAAATTGTAACCTTTTAATTTTGTAGCCAATGCCTCGTTGTTTTCAATAACCTGAAGTTGATTCCCGTTTTTAGCCTCATGTAAAGCATAAGTTGTTGGCTGTGTAGCACTTGAAAAGGTATTGATGTAATATTGAAAATTGGGACTGAAAGTAGCAGCATTGGTTCCGGTTTGCGTTGACAAAAGCACTTTGTTTTTACCGTCCAAACCAATTTTATAAACCGCACGATTGATGGAACCGTTTTCAACCGATTGGTAAAATACTGTATTGGTCTTTTCGTCAAAACCATAATAAGAAGTCACTTCCCATTGGCCCTTTGTAACCTGATTTCGTAATTTTCCCGCTTTGTCATAAAGATATATATGATTAAAACCGTCTTTTTCACTGGTCCAAATAAAACTATTGTCTTTCAAAAAGGTCAAATTATCAGTGACATCAATGTAAGCTTTGTCTTTTTCATTCAATACCACTTTGGCGGTTCCCGAATTACCATCAATAAAAAGCAAATCCAAATTGTCCTGATGACGATTCAATATTTGAGCAGACAAAACATTAGCATCGTTCGTCCATTTCATTCTAGCAATGTAAAAATTATCGTAGTTGCCTAAATTTATTTCCTTAGTTGTGGCTGCAAATACATCATAAATATGCAATGAAACTAATGAATTTCTTTCGCCTGCCTTTGGATATCGGAACGTTTCAACCGTTGGGTACAAATCTTTATTAAAAAGCGTCATCGAAAACTCTGGAACTTGGCTTTCGTCAAAACGAATGTAAGCTATTTTTTTGCTGTCGGCACTCCAGTCGAATGCTCTCACAAAAGAAAATTCTTCTTCATAAACCCAATCCGTAATTCCGTTGATGATGTTGTTTTTCTTTCCGTCAGTGGTAATTTGAGTTGATTCGTCGGCAGCGATATCATAGATGTAAAGGTTGTTTCCTTTGGCAAACGCAATCTTTTTCCCATCAGGCGAAAAAGTGGGTTCCTGCACCTGAAAATCGAACAACTTTTTTAGTTTTTTTGTCGCGATGGTGTACAAATAATAATCGGCTGTGAAGGAATGACGAAAAATTTGTTCGCTATTACACGCTATTAAAATCATTTTTTCGTCAGAGCTGAAAGCATAACTGTCAATTCCGTCAGCCAGCTCTTTTTTTTCTTTAGTGTCAATTAATGTGGTAACTTTCTTCAAAGTCGCAAAATCGTACAAATCAATTTGCATGCTTCTGGTTGTCCTGTCAAAATTCAAAACCGTATATTGATTCGTGTTTTTCATCGACTGTAGTTCAGACATCCCTTTGGCACGAAATGCACCCGAATAGATGTCCTCAACGGTGATTTTTTGTTGTCCGAAAACAGTGATACTCAAAAATAAAAAGGAGAAGGCAATTTTGTTGAAATTCATAAAATAAGTATAAAGCTAAAAGACATCAATTTTAGTGAAAAAAATACAAATAATGGCATTGTTTTGTGTTAAATGCAACATTTACATGCTATTTTATTATTTCAAAGAAATAAACTTATTGCTAAATAAAAACATCTAAAGCTTATCTTTGCGAAAAATAATTATTTAATTGATTGATAATGAATAATACTGTCTCCGGATTTTCTAAATTGTCTAAAGAAGAAAAAATCAACTGGATTGCCAAAGCGTATTTTTCTAATCCCTTGGAGGCTGTTGTGCTGCTTAAAAATTATTGGAATACCGATACGAAAATCCAGCAATTGCATGATGAATTCATAGAAAACACCATCACTAATTTCTATTTGCCGCTTGGTGTCGCACCAAATTTCCTCATCAACGGCAAGCATTACACCATTCCGATGGTTATTGAAGAAAGTTCCGTAGTTGCTGCGGCAGCCAAATCGGCTAAATTCTGGGCTACCCGTGGCGGATTTAAAACTACCGTTCTCAACACCGAGAAAATAGGACAAGTTCATTTTATTTATGAAGGCGATGTCGTAAAACTGGAAAAATTCTTCACGGCAACTAAAAATAAATTCTTTACCGAAACCGAAAGCATCACCAAAAATATGCAAAAACGGGGTGGCGGAATCCTAGATATTGAATTAAGGGACAAAACCCATTTAATCGAAAATTATTTTCAATTGCATGCCACTTTCGAAACCAAAGATTCGATGGGTGCCAATTTCATTAATTCCTGTTTGGAGCAATTTTCCAAAACATTAAAGGAGGAGGCTCTTTTATATGAATTGTTTTCTGATGAAGAAAAAAACATTCATGTCGTGATGAGCATATTGTCTAATTATGTGCCAAATTGTGTTGTTCGTGCTGAAGTTTCCTGCAAAATTGAAGAATTGGGAGAGAAGAAAATTGAAAACCCACATGATTTTGCCGAGAAATTCGTGAGAGCCGTGAGAATTGCCGAAGTAGAACCCTTTCGAGCCGTAACCCACAACAAGGGAATTATGAACGGAATTGATGCCGTAGTGCTCGCTACAGGGAATGATTTTCGCGCTGTAGAAGCCGGAATACATGCCTACGCCTCCCGAAACGGACACTACTCCAGTTTATCCCATGCTAAAATTGAAGACGGTATTTTTTATTTTTGGATAGAAATCCCGTTGGCATTAGGAACCGTTGGCGGTTTGACGTCTTTGCATCCTTTAGTAAAATTTTCTTTGGAAATGCTGGAAAAACCCAATGCAAATGAACTGATGCAAATTGTTGCCGTCGCCGGATTGGCACAAAATTTTGCCGCTTTGCGCTCGTTGACTACAACCGGAATTCAGGAAGGACACATGAAAATGCATTTGAACAATATCATCAATCAATTTGAAGCTTCGCATGAAGAACGCCATTTAATAAAAACCCATTTCAAAACCAACGCAATTTCACATGCCGCAGTGGTTGATTTTATTGAAAATTTGAGAAAATAATTAGGAACTATTCCCGCTATTTGTTGCAATCTTTTATTTTTTAAAGAAAAAATAAAAGGATTTCCACTTCTATCGGGGTTAAAAAATCACCTTATTTCACGCCTCGAAACACCTGTCATGACAACAAAAAAAACATACTACAGCAACGGAAAATTATTAATAACCGGCGAATATGTCGTTTTAGATGGCGCATTAGCCTTTGCTTTACCAACAAAATTCGGACAGGATTTAGTAGTTGAAAATGGAACAAAACAGGAAATTAGTTGGAAAAGTTTTGACCAAGACGGAAGCATTTGGTTTGAAAAAACGATTCCCTTCTCTGATATTGTTAACAAAACGGTATTTGAAAACCAACCCGAAAAAAATACTTTAATTGCCATTTTGCATGAAGCTTACCGTTTAAATCCAAAATTTATAAATGAGTCCAAAGGCTACATCGCAACTACCCATCTTACCTTTCCTAAATTTTGGGGCTTAGGCACTTCATCAACCTTAATCAACAACATTGCACAATGGATCAACATTGATGCTTATACCTTACTTAAAAACAGTTTTGGCGGCAGCGGCTATGATATTGCCTGTGCACAAAACGACACGCCCATTCTGTACCGACTGGTTGATGGAAAACCAATTATAGAGAAAATTTCTTTCAGCCCCGATTTTACAAAACACCTTTATTTTGTTTATCTCAATAAAAAACAAAGCAGCAAAACCGCCATTGACAATTATTATAAAAAACAAAATTCCGTTGACCGTTTAATCCCCACAATAGATACAATTACAAAGACAATTATACACTCAAAAGATATTGAAACATTTGTATCAGAAATTGAAAATCACGAAAAAATCATGAGTGGTATTTTAGAAACCAAAACTGTAAAAGACACTTTATTTCCTGACTTTACTGGAACCATAAAAAGTCTTGGGGCTTGGGGCGGCGATTTTGTATTGGTTGTTTCCAAAGAGAATCCCACCTATTATTTTAAAGAAAAAGGGTACGAAACGATTCTTCCTTGCAGCGAAATTATATTGTAAAAAAAAATCCCGACTTTAGACTGAACCCAAAAGTTTGGACAAATTTATAATTAATTTTGATAATAATGGGCACGATATTGTATCGGGCTCA
>NZ_QCZI01000018.1 GCF_003097635.1 Flavobacterium psychrotolerans | reverse complement strand
ACAACCCAGGAAGTTTTAATCGTAAAGATTGGTTCGGATGAAGCTGGAACAGTGACCAAAAAAGTGATTAATTAAAAGAATGGTTTGTTTAATTATTATATCCCTTTCGGTGGACGAAAGGGATTTTTTTTGATATCAAGTGAAGTGTTTTTTTTAGTAAGATTGATTGGGCTGGGATTAATAGTCAAATTCCCGTTTTGTTTGTTGTTTAGCAGTAAGGAGTTTCTAAACTACAGTAACGAGAAATCATTTGGAAGTAGTAATAATTCTATGTGAAGTAAGAATCGTTTCGATTTACTCTGACGGAGCGGGAGGTGATGCGGGTGTAGTCATTAGATTGAGTAAATTTTATTTCCTTGTAGAAATGACAAAAAGAGTTCAATTTTAAAAAAACCTTTAAAGAGTCTTGTCTTGAATTTAGAAAAGAAACAAAATGAGAAATTATGCGATTATTTTTTGACTCTAAAGAAGTTTTTAGTTTTGTTTTGGCGAAAAAATATCAATAATTTATTGCCTATTTTTTTGCGATTTATCAATTAAAATCCTGTAAATACTCTATTTCTGTAAATATTTTCTTTTTATAAGTTAAAAATCATGATTATTCCGTAATTTAGTATTAATTTACACTCCCGTTTATTGTTAAGGGAACATTAAGTTTATTCTTTTTTGCAAAATGATAATATACAATTATTGGATTGAGGATTTAAGAGGGTTTACATTTGCTCCAAAGATTTTAATATGTCATTTATAGGCAAATAATTAAGAATGGCATTGTTCTGGGTGGGAATCGGGGACAGTAAATGTCAATTGATGATAGTTTTAGTATTGGAACAAATGCATCTTATACAATAGTGGAATACAAAATATTTATACCAAGAACAGTTTATAATTAAATACCGCGATTTATGAATAACTTTACCTCAGCTTTTTTTACCGCAAAAAGCAAATTAACATTTAAATGGGCGTTCGCGCTCTTTGCTATTCTGTTGTTGAATACACAAGTGGGTTTTGGGCAAACAAATAATTATTTTGGAACTGCCGGTACGCTTACTGGTAGTGTATGGAATACAAATCCTGCGGGGCCTTATACTTCAGCTTTAGTAACTACAGGTGGTCCCGTATTGAATTTTAATAACGCAGGAAGTGCAACGGGGGCGACGATTGCAACATGTGTTGGGATAAATTTTGGTGCTGCTATTACTTGGGGTGCTGGTGGTACTATTGGGGCTGCTGGAATAAATTTACCAATAAGTGTTTCTTCTGGGATTAACCAAAATTTAGCCGGACAATCTTTTTCGACATCGGGAACGTCTGCTATTACTAAAAATGGTGCCGGTGAATTAGCTATGGCTGGAGGGACTTTTGCGGGTGGTTTTACTCTCAATGCGGGTATATTGGCTGCGGGTGGTACAAATGCTTTGGGTAATGGTGCACTTACAATAAATGGCGGTACAATATCAGGTACTGCAACAAGGACTTTTGCTGGAAAACTAACAGGAATTACCGTTGCTAATGATTTCACTTTAGGGGCTACTACAGGACTATCCCTTACTACTGCTAATTTAACTTTTGACGCCACAATGGCTCTTGGGGCAGCAACTAGAAAAATAACCGCAGGCGGAACAGGAGTTTATACATTGGGTGGTGTTATTAGTGGTACAGGTACAGCTGGTCTAACTTTTGATTCAACCGCCGCCGGTACTTTAACACTAACAGGTGTAAATACATATCCAGGATCTACCACTGTTTCTAACGCAGGATCAGGTGGGGGGCAGCTAAGATTGAATCCATCTGGCAATTTAAACTTATCAGGAGCCTGTGTCTTTAATGGAGGAACTTTATCTACTACTGGTATTGCGAGTACAAGAACAATTACATTTTCTTCTTTAGACATATCAAATAACTCTACTCTTGCTTTGTTAGCAAGTACAGATCATACGGTAACGTTTACGGCTAGAGGGACGTTTACAAGCGGTAAAACATTAACAATAACTGGATGGACGGGTAGTTATGTACTAGGAACAACTAGTGCAGTTACTGCGGCTCCAAAAGTGTTTATTGGTAGTACAGCTTCGCTTACAGCTGCAGAATTGGCACAAATTAGATTTAATAACGGCACAAATAATTTTGCAGCAACTCAACTGAGTACTGGAGAGATTATACCAACAACTAGTTTGGTGATTTCTGCAATTGGAAATCAAACTGCAGGAACTGGTTTTAATGTGACTGTGTCTTCTAAAGATTTGGATGGAAATCTAAGGGCGTTAACTAATTCAACAGGAATTGCGCTAACATCGACAACTGGCGGTACAATTGGTGGTACAACAACAGGTATCATAAATGCAGCTGCAAGTGCAGTAACAATTTCTGGAGTTACTTTAACATCTGGAACAGCACAGACTATTACAGCTACTCGTTCTTCTGGTGACAAGCCAATTGCTGGCACAAGTGCGACTTTTGATGTAGCCTCTTCAGCAACAATAACTGGTGCAGCTACAGCAACCGCATTTACTACGACTTATGGTACCGCATCCACGGCACAATCTTTTAATATTTCGGGAACAGGTATGAGTGCGGGTATTACCGTTACTCCTCCTACCGGATATGAAGTTTCGCAAACAAGTTCAACAACTGGCTTTGCAGGAAGTGCGACTGCTATCGTTGTAGGTGCGGCAGGAACAATTGTTTCTACACCTATATGGATTCGTCTGGCGGTCACGGCTCCGGTTTCCGGAACCTATAATTCTCAAAATATTGTGCTTTCGAGTACATCGGCTACATCAGTGAATATAACTACTGCTGCAAGTGGTAATGCCGTTGCTGCTCAAGTATTAACGATTACGGGAATGTTGGGTGTAAACAAAACCTATGATGCCACTACGGTCGCCACCTTGTCAGGAACTGCAGCCTATTCGGGCTTGGTTAATGGCGACAATCCTTCGGTTGCCGGCACTCCAACTGCTAACTTCGGAACGGCAACAGTTGGAACGGCAAAAACAATTACCGTTACGGGATATACGGCCCCAACAGGAAATTATACGGTAACACAACCCAGCCCATCAGCTGATATTACTGCTAAAACACTAACCATTACGGGATTGGCCGCGGTAAGTAAAGTGGCAGATGGAACGACAACGGCTACCTTATCGGGAGCACCTTCCTTATCAGGAGTGATAGCTGCCGATAATTCAAATGTAACTTTAGGGGGAACCTATTCTGCCAACTTTTCCCAATCCACAGTTGGCACGGGTTTAGCGGTAACCGTTACGGGGTATACCATCAGTGGTACGGCATCAGGGAATTATACGTTGACTCAGCCTACAGGTTTAACGGGTGATATCACATCTGCTCCAGTTCCGGTAATTTCAAGTGCTTTAACTGCTTCAGCAACTTATGGCGTGGCAGTTTCGACTTATACAATTACCGCTAGCAATTCGCCTACTTCTTACTCTGCAAGCGGTTTACCGGGCGGTTTAAACATCAATACATCGACTGGTGATATTACGGGAACTCCAACGGCTGTGGGGACATTCAATGTTACAATCGGTGCGACCAATGCGGGTGGACTAGGAACGGATACCTTGGTTTATACCGTGAATCCTAAAGCATTAACGGTAACTGGGCCAGCTGCAACGAATAAAGTTTATGACAGAACTAATGCTGCCACCATTACAGGAACCTTATCTGGAATAGTAGGAGGGGATGTTGTTACCCTTAGCGGAACAGGAACTTTTGCCTCTGCAAATATTGGTTCAGGAATTGCCGTAACTTCAACTTCAACTTTGGGAGGTACCGATGCAGCTAATTATTCTTTAACACAACCAACGGGTTTAACGGCAAATATTACGGCTAAGGCACTTACCGTTACAGGAGCAACTGTAACGAGTAAAACGTATACAGGAACAAACTCAGCAACTATTACTGGTGCTATTTTGGTAGGAATTGTTTCGCCTGATATGGTAACGGTTAGCGGTAATGGTACTTTTGCTTCCGTAAACGTAGCCACTGGTATTTCGGTGACACCTGCATTAAGTTTGGCTGGTGCTGATGCCGGAAATTACACTTTGACCCAACCTACATTAACTGGGGATATTACGCTTGCACCTTTAACCATTACGGGATTGACAGGCGTTAATAAAGTATATGACGGAACCACTTCGGCTTCATTTACGGGTACTGCCGCTTATTCTGGTTTACAAAATTCAGAATCATTCACAGTATCAGGAACGCCAACTTCCAGTTTCGCAACTGCGACAGTGGGTGCCGCAAAAACAATAACGGTGAGTAGTTATACGACCGCTTCTTCTAATTATTCTTTAACACAACCTTCATTAACTGCCGATATTACTGCCAAAGCCTTAACCATGTCAGGATTGACGGTGCCAGCGAGTAAAACGTATGACGCAACGACTACCGCTGTCGTGAGTGGTACTCCTGCTCTTCAGGCTGCTGTCACTGCAGGAACGGGAACATCAGTAGATGGCAAACCTTATACTGGCGACACCGTTAGTATTTTAGGAACGGCAACTGGAACCTATAATAATGCCAATGTGGCAAGTGCTACCACTGTTACTTTCGGAGGGTTGAGTTTGACAGGGGCTCAGTCGGCAAATTATACTTTGACGATTCAGGGTACTGCTTCTGCTACCATTACAAAAGCCAATCAGGCGATTACTTTTGGGGCATTGCCAAATAAAACCACTGCCGATGTCGATTATGGTCCTGGAGCAACATCGGCAACATCAGGCACGAATGCAATCACTTATGTAAGTTCTAACACTGCTGTCGCAACTATAGTTTCAAATCAAATTCATATTATAGGTGCTGGCTCAACCAATATTACCGCTTCTCAAGCCGGAAGTGCTAACTATAATGCAGCGTCTGATGTAGTGCAGTCACTAACGGTGACTTTGGTGCCAATAGCAATATATCAGCACAATTTTGGGACTACGGCAATTGCTACCCATCCTTATACTGTTTCGCCAACTGCAACCCCAGTATCTGGAGTTTTGGATGCAAATCTTAGTAATTCTTCTTGGTCAAATGGGGCTTCGGTATGGACGAGTTTTGCCGGAAGTGTAGGGCAAGCAATTGCATCTTCATCTATAAGTGCATCAACACCTTGGACGCTGACATTTGATGTTGCAGCGGGATATAATTTATCTGTTTCTTCATTTAATTTTTGGAGACAATCAAGTCAAGCAACTAATACTTGGGCAATGACTATCAATGGAATTAGTGTTGGTTCTGGCACAATTCCAACTTCTGGAGCGGTAATAGGAACTACAAATGTTTCTAATCCTGTATCTGGTTTAACAGGTACTGTCACTGTTGTGTTGACTTTTGGAGGTACTCTTACAGGTTCGATGAGATTAGATGATTTTACTTTAAATGGTAATGTAGTTTCTGTTGGCACGATTACCACTGGTACAGTAGCTACCAGCATATGTGCTGGAGCCACCAGCGTGAGTGTGCCATTTACCTACACACCTTCAGCAAATTTCCCTAACGGGGTAGCCACGTTCACTGCTCAATTGTCTAATGCGTCCGGTTCTTTTGCATCCCCTGTTACTTTGCAATCGGTAACTTCTAATGCTTCAGGTTCACAATCTATTTCAGCAACCATTCCATCTGGTACTGTTACTGGAACGGGTTACCGAATCAGGGTGGTATCTGCATCGCCTATCGCAACCGGAACCGATAACGGAAGTAATATCACCATCAATTCCTCAACCACAAGCATTGCTCCTGGGACGGTTCAGAACATTTTGACTTCTGCCAATGGAACCGTGCTTACTGTAACTGAAGGTTCTACGGCAACCAGTAGACTATGGAAATACGGAACAGCTTTTGGTGGTCCTTACGGAACTTCCACTGGAGTAACAGCCACAACATACACCCCTAATTTTGTTTCTGTAGGAACGTATTATGTGATTTGTGAAACTACTTATCCCTCTCCCTGTGGTAGTGTGGTTACTTCTAATGAGGTGCAGATTAATGTAACAGCTCCCGCTCCTGAAATTAACCTACAAGGAAATAGCACCTCTATTTCAAGTGGTGACCTGAGTCCAACTACTGCCGACCACACCGATTTTGCTTCCGTGAGCTGGGGTTCTGCATTTACCCGAACTTTTACGATTCAAAATATTGGATCCGCGACGCTTAACTTAACGGGCACACCATTGGTGCAGCTTTCGGGTTCATCTGCATTCTCGGTAACTACTCAGCCAAGTGCTGCGACAATAGCCGGTTCCGGTAGCCTTACTTTTGTGGTTACATTTACTCCGACATCTATTGGAGTTCAAAATGCCACCGTGAGCATTTCAAATAATGACAGTGATGAGGGGACTTATACTTTTGGGATTACCGGGACGGGAAATCCTAGTAATTTGTCTGATATTATTGCTAATGCCACTTATTTATCATCAGGATATAATTCTAATATTCCCTACACCACTTATCAAGCTACAACTATTTCTAACACTGGAAGTGGAGCTAATGGAAGTATTGACTTATTCAAATTTGATATTAGAGATGGTGCCGGAATTGCCGACGCAGATGGTTTACCAACAATATTAAGTAGTATTACATTTAATGTTACTAATAGTGCTAACATTAGGGCAGCAGCTTTGTTTAATGGGAATACTTTAGTTAGCGCAACGCCAACCATTAATACGGGTGCTGGTACTATTGCTTTCTCGGGATTGTCAGGTGCAAACGTAACTGCAAATGATGGTGCAACAAACAGTTTGACGCTTCGGGTTTCATTCTTGGCAACGGTTACGGATAACCAACAATTTGCAGTAACCATTGCAAATGCAAATGTTGCAGTAGCTGGAAGTAATACTTCGTCGTTATTCTCTTCCTTCACGAGCGCAGTTTCCAGCACCACTTCAGACAGAAATAGAATTGAAGTCACTGCCGATAGATTGGTTTTTGCACAACAGCCATCAACAACGGCATTTAATACCGCTATGACTCCTGCGGTAACGGTATCGGCTAATGATAGTAATGGGAATAGAGATTTAGATTATGTAGGGAGCATTGCTATTACCTCGACAGGAACACTTACCGGAACTCCCGTAAATGTAAGTGCCGTAAGCGGATTAGCATCTTATGCCTCCTTAACTCACACGGTATCAGGAACGGGTTTAACTCTAACTGCAACTACGACTGGTTTGGCATCTTCAAATACAATAACAAGCGGAACTTTTGACATTACAAGTGTTCCTGCAAACAGTTATAGAACAACGGGAGCAACTACTTGGGCTAGCAATGCCTCAGGACCGTGGGAAAAATTAATAGGAGGGGTATGGACAGCAAATAATTCCCCGATTTTTGCTTCTACAGATAATATATATATCCGTCATGCTGTATCTGTTCCCAGTTGTTCTCCTTCCTCGATAATAGTTGAAAATGGAGGTACATTGACAAATACTGGATCCTCAACTTATGGTGCTGTAAGAGTTGAAACAGGAGGTGTTTTACAAATTAACGCCGCTCTTGCAGTAACTGCATCAGGTGCATTTACGGTGCAATCGGGTGGGAGGGTAAATATTAATAACGCAACTACTACTGGGGCAAGTGCTTTATGGAATGGGACAGAAGACTTTCAGGATGGCTCAATTGTAGATATTCAAAACTGGAGCTATGGATCTGGTACAGGGTTTAGATTAATTCAAAATCCAAGTATCATTTCTGCAAATGCTGATGGTTATTATTTTGGAAATTTAACGATAAGTGGTGCGCCTTCTAGTTTATTTGTTGTGGTTGAAGGTTCTCAAACCATTAATTTATGTAAAAATAATTTTACTGTTGGTGTCACCGGAAATAACGTTGCTCTAACTAATTCAGCAGCTAATGTAACTGTAGGCGGAAATGTAATTGTAACTGCAGGACAATTAAGTATGGCCGCGACAACAAATGGAACTCCAGTGATTACAATTTTAGGAAATATCACTCCAACGGCGGGAATCATTAACTTAAATCAAAATTCATCAGGGAGTTCAGCATCAACGGTTTATTTAAAAGGGAATTTAAGTATTCCATCCGGAGCGACCTTAAATAATGCCGATCCAGGCAGTAAATTAGTTTTTTCGGGAACTACTGGTACGCAAACAATAAGTATTGCTGGAACACTAGGAACGAATACTGTTTTTGAAGTGGGTGACGGAACAAATCCATCTATTGCCCAACTAATTAATCAGAACTGGGCACTTACCAACGCATCAAATAGCGTTACCGTAAAAGCAAATGGGATTCTCGATTTTAATGGTAGAGATATTACTGGTTTAGGTGATTTCTTTTTAGATGCAAGTGGCACTTTAAAAATAACGTCAGCAAACGGAGTGAATGCTACCGGGAATAATACAGGAAATGTTCAAAATACGGCTACCAGAACACTTTCTCAGTCAGGGTACTTTCATTATACAGGTAATGTGACTCCCCAAAGTACCGGTAATGCGATGACTTCTGGCTCAACGGGCAAGAGAATCATTATAGAAAAAACCAATGCTACCGATGTGGTAAATCTCACGCAAAGTACTGGTAGCACGGATCGATTGGAAATCATTCAGGGAATATTTGTAGAAACTAACGCTTCAAATGTTACAGGTTCGGGTGCGCTGATTATGAGCGGCGGAACATATAAGACAGCGGTGACTAGCGCCAATGTACCTCAATTATCAGGAACATACACCTTGTCTGGGGGGACTATTGAGTTGAATGCAGCTGGAGCTCAAGTATTGAAAGGTGCACAAAATTATAGAAACTTAACCTTTTCCACAAGTGGCACTAAAACTGTTTCGTCAGCTCCGACTTCCATAACAGGGACGATAACCGTAGCCGATAGTGCCATTCTGGATGTTGGGACAAACACCATGGGGGGTGCAGGAACAAATTTGACTATGACCGGAACCAGTAGATACAAGACGGCCGGGACTGGAACCAAACCCGGTGCTCAAGGAACTTATACTTTAGGTTCAGGAACAACGGTGGAGTTTGCTAACGTTGCGGCAACCCAACAGGATGTGAGATTATCAAAGATGTTTTATCATATTGATATTTCTGGATCAAATGTAGGAAATAGTTCTGTAGCTACTGGAATTACGATGCAGTCGGGGGCAGTATTTACGGTCAAAAGCACAGGGACATTCAAGCTGGCCAGTCCGAATGGTTTTACCGGGGCAAGCAACACTTCTGTGAGTAGCACGAACACTCCAACAGTTACTTTAGAAGCAGGTTCGACCGTGGAGTACAATGGAGGTGCACAAACGATTACGAGTGTTCCGAATTATAAAAACCTAACGGTTTCTGGAACGGGTGTAAAGACGGTAGTTTCAACTGCAACAACGATCAATGTTGATGAGGATTTGAATATTACGGCGGCAACGTTAACGGTCGATCCGTTAAAAAACTTTAAAGTGACCAACAAAGTGAGCAATACCGGAGGGACATTCAATATTGAAAACCAAGGGAATTTGGTTCAGGTCAATAATATTGCCAATGTGGGAAGTGTCAATTCAAAAAGAAACAGTTCGTTGTTATATTTGTTGGATTATACTTTATGGTCATCTCCAGTAGCAGTTCAAAACTTGTTTGACTTCTCGCCAAATACGGTGTCAACTCGATTTTACACTTACGATAGTGCTACGAATCTTTATGCTCCTATAGCTTCAACAAATAATTTTAATGTTGGACAAGGCTATTTAATCAGGGTTCCTGCAACATTTTCGGCAGCTACACCAGCTATTTATAATGGCTTGTTTGCTGGGGTTCCTAATAATGGAGATATTACGTATCCTATGTCTTTAGGGTATAATGCAGTTGGTAACCCCTATTCGTCACAAATCAACTACATGGATTTTATAACTGCAAATCCAGCAATTACCGGAACGCTCTACTTTTGGAGAAAAAAGAATAATACCTTGGTTTCTAGTTATGCAACGTTAACAAGTTTAGGCTATGTTGCGAACGCTGTACCCGGTGGAGATACTGGAAGTACATATTATAATGCAACATTGCCTTCTAATTGGGTTCTCAACGTGGGACAAGGATTTATTGTTCAGGCAACAAGTGCTACGTCATTGGTTTTTAATAATGCGATGAGAAGAGGACTTGACAATGGCAACCAATTTTTTAGAAATTCAAATGTAGCTATTTCAGACGCAAGCGTTTATTGGCTGAATTTGACTAATGCCAGTGGATTTTTCAATCAATTGGCGGTAGGATACACTGCAGAAGCAACACTAGGTATTGATAGGGGAATTGACGGATTAAATAATAACAGTGCTAATTACTTATGCAGTATTGTTGAAGGAACTCCATATGCCATTCAAGGGCGTCCTGAATTTACGGCAAGTGATATTGTTCCTTTAGAATTGAAGATTTCCAGCGCAGGGAATTATTCAATAGCTATTGATCATTTAAAGGGTTTGTTTCAAAATCAAGATATTTTCTTGAAAGATAAGTTGACTAATGTAACTCATGATTTGAAGGCAGGCTCTTATTCGTTTGCTTCTGAAGCGGGGAGTTTTAGTAGTCGCTTTGAGTTGGTATATCAAAACGCTTTAACAACCCAACAGCCTAACTTTAATGAGAATAGCGTGGTGGTGTACAAACAAAATCAAGAAATCATCATCAATACAGGGAATGTGCTGATGTCTAACGTGAAAGTTTATGACATTAGAGGCCGACTGTTGGTTTCAAAAAACAACGTCAATGCTACGCAAACCACATTGTTTGCTGGAGCAACCCAAGAAGTTTTAATCGTTAAGATTGGTTCGGATGAAGCTGGAGTTGTCACCAAAAAAGTGATTAATTAAAAACAACATTGCCTTTAAAAAAGGTGTCTAGATTAGATAAGAACCTCGGAGTCAAAATTACCCGAGGTTTTTTTGGCAATTTTTTTGAATAGATGGTGTTTATCTATATTATACCTGGCCGTTTATCAACATTGATTCTTCTTAATATAAGTCAAAAAGGGAGATATTACTTTAGCCATAAAAAAAATAGTAACAGATCTTTCTTGTTTTATCCTTCAAAATAAATCAAAATAAAAGAGCCAGTTTCAATCTGAAACTGGCTCTTTTATTAAACATATTTAACGAAACTAATTAAAATTAAGCTTCTTTATTTTTACTTTTGAAGCGGTATAATGCAAAGAGGATTGCAGCAATTCCAAGCCATACTAATTTCCCATCAATGGGTGCTGAAACGGGATCAGCTCCTTCCAATCCACCGCCACCTTGATCATCCCCTGGAAATTGGGCGAATAGCGTGAAATTAGACAATAAAAAAAAGCCTAGTATATATAGTTTAAATAAGTTAATTTTCATTTCTTAATTTTGGATTAAAGAGCAAATGTACAAATCAAATTTTTAAAAACGAATCAGAATTAATAAAAAAGATTTAAAAATGTATATTTTAATTAAAAATTAACACTTTGTTGATGATTTTATTACTCAAATTCAGAAGTGAAAAATAACTTCACATTCGGGAACTTATTTTGTGTCATTTGAATGGTAAAGTCGGAATCTGCCAGGAATACCAATTGTTTGTATTTGTCGGTTGCTAAAAATTTTTGCTTGATTCGTCTAAATTCTTTAAACTCTTCACTTTTAATATCATTGGGTTTTACCCAACAGGCTTTGTGAACCGGAAAATTTTCGTAGGTACATTTTGCGCCATATTCATGTTCCAATCGGTATTGGATTACTTCATATTGGAGCGCCCCAACGGTTCCGATAATTTTTCGGTTGTTCATTTCTAAGGTGAATAATTGTGCAACACCTTCATCCATCAATTGATCAATTCCTTTGTCAAGCTGTTTGGCTTTCATTGGATCGGCATTATTAATATATCGGAAATGTTCTGGAGAAAAACTCGGAATCCCTTTAAAGCTCATAATCTCTCCTTCAGTCAAAGTATCTCCAATTTTAAAATTTCCAGTATCGTGCAAACCGACAATATCTCCGGGATAGGAAATGTCTACGATTTCTTTTTTCTCGGCAAAAAAAGCATTCGGACTGGAGAATTTTAAATTTTTGTTCAAACGAACGTGCAAATACGGTTTGTTTCGTTCAAAAGTTCCCGATACGATTTTTATAAATGCCAATCGGTCCCGGTGTTTTGGATCCATGTTTGCGTGGATTTTAAAGACAAAGCCCGACATTTTTTCTTCTTCAGGATGTACCAATCTGGTTTCCGATTCTTTCGGTCTTGGTGACGGTGCAATTTCAACAAAGCAATCCAACAATTCCCTTACACCAAAGTTATTCAATGCCGAGCCAAAAAACACGGGCTGCATTTTTCCGTCTAAATAGTCCTGTCGGTCAAATTTCGGATAAACTTCATCAATCAATTCCAATTCTTCCCGTAATCTTTCGGCGGGTTTTGCTCCAATAATTTTGTCCAATTCGGGACTTTTTACATCCGAAAAAGCAATGGTTTCTTCAATATTTTTTCTGCTGTCTCCGCTGAATAAATTGATGTTTTGTTCCCAAAGATTGTAAATTCCCTGAAAATCATATCCCATTCCGATAGGGAAACTCAAAGGGGTAACGGCCAAACCTAGCTTTTGTTCCACTTCGTCCATCAAATCGAAAGCATCTTTTCCCTCACGATCTAATTTGTTGATGAAGACAATGATGGGGATTTTTCGCATACGGCAAACGGCCACTAATTTTTCCGTTTGTTCCTCGACCCCTTTAGCAACATCAATCACCACAATGACACTGTCTACCGCAGTTAATGTTCTAAAGGTATCTTCGGCAAAATCCTTGTGACCGGGCGTATCGAGAATGTTTATTTTTTTTTCTTTATAGTTGAAAGCCAATACTGAAGTGGAAACCGAAATCCCTCTTTGGCGCTCAATTTCCATAAAATCGGAAGTGGCTCCTTTTTTGATCTTATTGTTTTTTACCGCTCCCGCTTCCTGTATTGCTCCTCCAAAAAGCAGTAATTTTTCCGTTAGTGTGGTTTTTCCGGCATCGGGATGAGAAATAATCCCAAAGGTTCTTCGTCGTTGTATTTCTTTTAAAAAGCTCATAAGTATTGTAAATGGATTGCAAAAATAGTATTTATTCAACAAATAATTCGCCCTTTGTTCTAAACAACTCTTTTTCATTCTTTTCAATTCAAATAAGTAGAAATAAATCCCGTTTATAATTTTTTGTTAATAGTATTACCTATACTTGTATAATGCAATCGAATTGTTATTTTTGTTGATTGAAATGCACCTAAATCAAATCAAAGCATACGGATTCCATCTTAAATTTAGTACTTAATAGAAAATTTTAAAATAATGAAAATGAAACAATTATTTTTTGGATTATTACTTTCTTTGCCATTACTGACTTATTCACAAAACATCAAAAAGGAAGTTTTATTTACAATTGATGATAAACCCTATTACACCGACGAATTTTCTAGAGTTTATAATAAGAATTTAGATTTAGTAAAAGACGAATCCCAAAAAGACTTAAATCAGTACCTTCAATTGTATGTAGGCTACAAACTCAAAATAAACAAAGCCAATAAATTAGGGCTACAAAATGGGGAAGCATACAAAAACGAACTCAATTCCTACCGAACCCAACTTTCAAAAAATTATTTAACGGATTCTAAAGTCACTAAGGAATTAGTGGAGGAAGCTTATAATCGTTCATTAAAGGAAATTAAAGCCGCTCATATTTTAATTACGGTGGATGAAAATGCCGCTCCAGCAGATACTTTAATTGCATACAATAAAATTGCTGCTATTCGTCAAAAAGCGATTAACGGAGAAGATTTCGGGAAATTAGCTGCGGAAAATTCTCAAGATCCATCGGCTAAAGAGAATAAAGGTGATTTGGGTTATTTTTCTGCTTTTAGGATGGTCTATCCATTTGAATCAGCAGCCTATAAAACGCCCAAAGGGAAAATTTCGAATCCTTTTAGAACCCGTTTTGGATACCATATTCTTAAAGTGGAGGACATAAGAGAAAATAGAGGTGAAGTTACTGTTGAGCACATCATGCTTTTGAACCCTAAAGAGGACAAACCTGAAGAAAACGAAAAAGTAAAAAACACGATTCAGGATATTTATAAAAAAATACAGCAAGGGGAAAGTTTTGAGGATTTAGCCAAACAATTTTCGGATGATAAATCGTCTTCTACCAAAGGAGGTCTTTTAAATCGTTTTGGTTCGGGACAACTGAGTTCTGAAGAGTTTGAAAACGTTGCTTTTTCTTTAACCAAAGCAAATCCTATTTCAGCGCCTTTTCAAAGTAAATTCGGATGGCATATTGTTAAACTAATCGACAAGTTTTCTGTAAAACCTTTGGAGGAAGTAAAGTCGGAATTGGAAAATAAAATCAGCAAAGATGATCGTTCTCGATTGATTGTCAATTCATTAAATGAAAAATTAAGAAAAAAATATACAATCAAAAGAGATGACAAGTTATACAAGGCACTTGTAAAAACAGTTACCAATGATTTTTATGAAGACAAATGGGAAGTTCCGGCAATTACAAAACCATTTGATGGAAAATTATTTGCAATCAATGCGAAAATCATCACTGGGACCGATTTTTTAAATTATATCAAAGCGCAACAAAAGACAGGTAATAAATTAAAACCAATAAATAAATTGGTAGATAATAGCTATCAAAATTTTGTTGACGATAAATTGAACTCCTATTATAATGAGAATCTAGAGTCGGAGTTTCCAGATTTTGCTGCCGTTATGGAAGAATATCGCGACGGGTTATTGCTTTTTGATTTAATGGAAAAAGAAATTTGGGAGAAATCTAAAACGGATACATTAGGTCTAAAATCATTTTATAATGCTAACAAAATCAATTACAGTTGGAAAAAAAGAGTAGACGTTACCATTGCCTCTTCTACCAATATGGATGCGATTAAAAAAGCACAAAAAATGCTAAAACAAAACAATACTCCTGAGCAAATCAAGGAAAAGCTAAACACAAAGGAGAAAGTTCTAGTCATGACGAATACCGGTGTTTTTGAAGAAGGGAACGAGGCTTTGCCTAAAAATTTAAAATTTGAACTTGGAGTTTCAGAGATCATAAAAGAGGGCGAATATTATTTTGTTGGTAAAGTAAACAAGGTTTTGCCAGCGGGTGAAAAAACGTTGGAAGAATGTAAAGGAAAGGCGATTAATGATTACCAACAATTTTTAGAGCAAAAGTGGGTAGACGATTTGAAAAAGGAATTTACGGTAAAAATAAATCAAGATGTTTTTGAAAACGTGAAAAAACAACTTCAAAAATAATGAGTAAATGGCTTCTTATACTGGTAACCATACTCACACTTTCTTCTTGCAAATTCTTTCAGACAGAATCAAAACCGAGCGCCATAGCAAGAGTCAATGATGTGTATCTGTATAAAGAGGAGCTGAAAGATTTAGTTCCGGTTGGAACCTCAAAGGCAGATAGTATTACTATTGTTAGAAATTATATTGATCGTTGGGCTTCTCAAAAATTATTAATCAATGCCGCCGAAATTAATTTGAATGAAGATACCAAAGTGGCTTTTGATCAATTGATTAAACAATACAAGATCGATTTGTACACGAAGGCTTATCTTGAGGAAGTGGTAAAAAGAACCGTGGATACAGTTATTTCCAATGCAGAATTGAAAGCATATTATGATGAAAACAAAGAAAATTTCAGAACCAACGGAACCTTAGTTCGACTGCGATATATCAATTTGCAAAAGGACAATCCAAAGTACGAAACCATAAAAAGTAAATTTTTTGATTACAGAAAGACAGACAAAAAATTTTGGGACACCTATGCTTTACAATTCAAAAGTTTTGCACTTAATGATTCGATTTGGGTGGACATGAGCCAAATTTACGGTAAATTGCCATTTATCAATCCAGACAATCGGAATCAGTATATTTCGTCGGGTAAAACCATTCAATACCCGGATTCGCTCGATATGTATTTGGTGAAAATAACAAACGTCATTGACAAGAATCAAATAGGGCCATTTGAGTATTTAAAGCCCACTTTAAAAGAAGTTATATTAAATAAAAGAAAGTTAGAATTAATCAAAAAATTTGAAAAGGATATCACTGATGATGCCATTAAAGACCAAAAATATGAGATTTATAAATAAAAAATTACTGCTTGCCCTTTGCTTTATTGTTATTGCAAGTAGTGCCATACACGCACAGGAAGTTATTAAGGATACGGTTAAAAAAGCAGTTACGGTAAATATTTCGAACCAAAGACAAAAAATTGACGGGGTAATAGCTACCGTTGGAGATTACCTCATTTTAGATTCGGATATAGATAAATCTTTTCTGGAGATTTCAAGTCAGGGAAATTCAGTGAAAGACATTACAAGATGTCAAATGTTAGGTAGATTGTTAGAAGACAAGTTGTATGCCCATCAAGCGATTCAAGATAGTATCAAGGTTACAGACGAAGAGATAAAATCAAAATTGGATGAGCAGTTGAATTACATGGTAGAGCAACTGGGTTCCATGGATAAAGCGGTGAAATATTTTAAGAAATCAAGCGAAGCCGATTTTAGAGCTGATCTTTTTGAAATCATCAAAATGAACAAGCTTACCTCTGAAATGCAGAAGAAAATCATAGATAAGGTAGAGATAACACCGGAAGAAGTTCGTAACTTTTTCAAGAAAATACCAACGGATGAATTGCCTGTTTTTGGAGCAGAAATGGAAGTGGCTCAAATTATTGTAAAACCTAAAGTTACAGAAGAGGAAAAGCAAAAAGTAATCGATAAGTTAAAAGGCCTTAAGAAAGATGTGCAAGACGGTGCCAGTTTTGCTACAAAAGCGGTATTGTATTCTCAAGATCCAGGATCAAGTTCTAATGGCGGGTATTATAAAATGAATCGAAAAACGCCTTTCGTAAAAGAATTTAAAGATGTTGCTTTTAGTTTAGCCGAAGGGGAAATATCGGAACCTTTTGAAACCGATTTTGGTTACCACATTATTTATGTCGAAAAAATTAAAGGACAGGAAGTTGAGTTGAGACATATACTTTTGGTTCCGGCAATTTCAGAAGCTTCGCTTAAAGAGGCTAAAGAAAAAATTACTCAAATCAGAAAGAAAATTATTGATAAAGCAGTGACTTTTGCTGAAGCAGCAAGAACGGAATCTGATGAAAAAGAAACCAAGGCTAATGGCGGACTTCTAGTAAACCCAAAAACACAAGACACCCATTTCGAATTAACAAAATTGGATCCTTCGCTAAACAGTCAGGTTTCAAATTTAAAAGAAGGGGAAGTTTCCATGCCTTTAATTGATACAGACCAAAACGGAAAGAAAAAATACAAATTGATTACCGTTACCAATAGGATTAACGAGCATACTGCGGATTACGCCAAAGATTATATTAAAATTAAAGAATTAGCACTTAAAGAAAAACAACTTAATGCTATTGCAAAATGGTCTGAAGAGAAAATCAAGGAAACGTATATCAAAATCAATGGGGAATACAGGGATTGTACTTTTACGAATAATTGGCTGAAAAAATAATTATAAATTATAAAATTATGAGTTATGATTTTTTTTAATTCATAATTCATAACTCATAACTCAAAATATGTCCGACGTAGCAGCAATTCAAAATCTAGTTCAAAAAAGAACCGAATTAAAAAAGGAAATCTCTAAAATCATTGTGGGTCAAGACGAAGTGGTTGATCAAATTTTATTGAGTATATTTTCTGGCGGTCACGCTCTTTTAGTAGGTGTTCCGGGGTTAGCCAAAACATTGATGGTAAATACCATTGCCCAAGCCTTGGGATTGGATTTTAAACGGATTCAGTTTACGCCCGATTTGATGCCTTCGGATATTTTAGGAAGCGAAATTTTAGATGAAAACCGTCATTTTAAATTTATTAAAGGGCCCATATTTTCGAATATTATTTTGGCGGATGAAATTAATAGAACGCCTCCAAAAACGCAGGCAGCTTTGCTTGAAGCCATGCAGGAGCGCTCGGTTACCATTGCAGGTCATAATTATAAGTTGTCTCTACCATATTTTGTATTGGCCACGCAAAACCCAATTGAGCAGGAGGGAACATACCCTTTGCCCGAAGCGCAATTAGATCGTTTCATGTTTTCCGTAAAATTAGATTACCCTTCCTTTGCTGAAGAAGTTCAAGTGGTTAAAAGCACGACCTCGGATGCGAAAGTCACCATAAATTCGTTGTTCACCGCGCAAGAAATTATCGATTTCCAGCAATTGATTCGACGGGTTCCTGTGGCAGATAATGTCATAGAATATGCCGTTACCTTAGTGAGTAAAACACGTCCGGAAAATACTTTGTCTAATGATTTTATAAAGAATTATATCGATTGGGGAGCCGGGCCAAGAGCCTCGCAAAATTTAATATTGGCAGCCAAAGCCCATGCCGCTTTCAATGGTAAATTTTCTCCGGATATTGAAGATGTAAAGGCAGTGGCAACCGGAATTTTGAGACATCGTGTGGTGAAAAATTACAAAGCCGATGCTGAAGGAATTACGATTGAAAAGATTATTGCTTCGTTGTATTAAACACTTTCTGCAATAAAAAAATACCCCCAAATAGTGTCTAACTTTTTGGCAGTAGTTAAGATATAAAAATTTATAGGGATTTTTTATTTAAAATTCCATCCAATTCTTTGTCATAGAAAAACAAAAACATGCTTCCCATCATGTCTTGAGTTACTTGAGTCGTATTATTGACTTCCAATACCAGCTCATATTCGTGACTTTTGTACATCCAAACTCCGGCTTCCGAACTGAATTGATTGATGTTTGAAAGCCCGATTTTGTTGGTATGATTGGTCATCTTACTAATGAAAATGGGTGTCTTGGTGGTTTTGTCCCATAAGGTTAACGATGTGGCAAATGGATGTACGTGAATGGCCGCTGCATGCAATCGCAGGCTATCTTTAATTTGCAATTCCCCATCAATGCCCCCTCGATACGTATTTTTTCCGACAGGGATAACCCAATGGCCTGATAAAACATTTCCGTTTCCATAATCATAACTATGATTTTTGGTTTCAACGGGAATGCAATAATCTTTTCCAGGATCTAACGGGCTTTTATACGGGTCAGATTTGTTGTAGGGCAACATAATGAATACCGTTCGACTCAATAAGGGTTTTGTTGCGGTATTGTTTTTAGAATAATCAATAGTGACCTCATGTTTGATTAAAAAATTTGCATCGGGAATATTGTGGTTCAATGATTCGGTAATGATATATAGAAAATCATTTCCCTTCATCGGAATTCCATACCCTTTTGGGAACGTAAAATTCTCTAGTCCGTGGGAAAGTGAAGTCAGCCTCGGATAATAAATGCCAATTCTTTTTTCAAGATGGAAATTGCTGAAATATTTCACGTCGTTAAAATCGATATTGGTATGGCAAATAAAATCGTTGGAGATTTGTTTTTTTGTTTTTGAATCCAATGCTTTAACATGAAATCCTGTAAGCCAAAGCAGGGATGGATCTTGGGAGAGCTGAATAAAATTGGCAGACTTTGGCCCTTCCATCGATTTATAAATTCCGTCAATGTAAAAGGCTGGAGAAATCATTTTGTATTCGTGATGGGAATTGTCAATGACCCATTGATTGTCAACCAAGCCTGTTTCGAGAAGAAAGGTTGTTTTTATAATAGCCTTGTGTCGGTTGGGTAATTGCCAATACCAAATTCCACCACCAATTATGGATATCAGAATGAAAACTCCTGAAAATTTATATATCTTTGATTTTTTCATATATTCTCCAAAATGAATGACAAAAATACAATTTTAAATGATTGAAACAGAACGAAAACCTACAAAACGAATTTTTGGTTTGGACTTTTTGCGTGTGCTTTCGATAGTTTTGGTATTAACGTCGCATACTTCATGGATATATCCTCCAAGCTCAAGTTTGTTTGCTAAAGCCGTCGATATGTGCGGTTTTTTTGGGGTAGAATTATTTTTTGTCATGAGCGGTTTTTTGATAGGGAGCATTATTTTTAAACAATTTCTCAGGGAAGATTACGGTTTTAAAACCATGCTGACTTTTCTCTACCGACGGTTGATGCGGATATTGCCTAATTATTATTTAATTCTCCTAATTAATATTCTCATCGGGTTTCTCATCGGATATTCCGTTTCCGAAGCATGGAAATATTTTTTTTTCTTTCAAAATTTTGCTACTCCTTTACTTCCTTTTTTTCCGGAATCTTGGAGTATGCCCATCAAAGAATACGGCTATTTAATTGCCGTACTGTTGTTGTATGTTTTCTCTAGGATTTTTGTCAAGACATCTCGAAAAGTCATCTTTTTGGCGGTCATAATCGGGATGGTTATTTTTTGTTTTACGGCAAAAATCTATTATAATTTTCATACTCAAAATACCACGATGGCACAATGGGATTTGTCTTTGCGGTCGGTCGTGATCTATAGAATTGACACGGTGTTGATGGGGGTTTTATTTGGTTATATCTCGTGCGAATATCCTAAATTTTGGAAAAAATACAAATCCAAATTTACGGCAATGGGATTTTTCTTGATTTTTGTGTTGCTCTTCTGTTTGGGGTATTTGAAACTTAAGATTGAAGGTTTTCCAATGTTTTGGAATGTGCTTTGCTTACCTCTAAACACTTTAGCTTTAGTTTGTTTTTTGCCTTTCTTTTCAGAATGGAAATTAGGGCCTTCAGGTTGGCAAAAGCCCGTGGAGCTAATTAGCGAAATATCGTATGCTATTTATTTATTGCATTACAGTATTGTACTTTTTTTATTAAAACATTTTATTGATACCTCGCATTTTAATTTAATGGAATTGCATCTTTTTACGGTGCTTTACTTGACTATTACTATTTCATTAAGTTACTTGCTGTACATTTATTATGAAAAACCAATGATGAAATTAAGAGATGTTAAGTTTTAACGGTATGATAACAGAACAAAGTGCTAAGAGAATTTTTGGTTTAGATCTAATACGTGCCACAGCAATTCTAATGGTTTTATGTTCGCATATTCTTAGTATATATCCGAATGTGACTAATAAATTGACTCAGGTATTCATATTATTTGGTTATTGGGGTGTGGAAATTTTTTTTGTTTTAAGTGGATTTTTGATTGGGAACATTTTGTACAAATTATACATTAAAGATGATTTTACGATTCATTCTGTATTCAGCTTTTTGAAGAGACGCTGGCTTCGAACATTACCCAATTATTTTCTAATTTTACTGCTGAACATAGTTTTAGCCTTTGCCTTTAATTTTTTTATGCAAGACGTTGGTTATTATTTTTTTTTCTTCCAAAATTTCTCCCATTCGATGAGGCCATTCTTTTCGGAATCTTGGAGCTTGTCGGTAGAAGAATTCGCCTATTTGTTTACCCCGTTTGCACTTTTGATACCAACCCTTTTAGTTAAGTCCAAAAACAAATCGAAATGGTTCATTTCAGTTGTTTTATTTCTAATACTGATTTTTCTGTTCAATAAAATAATATATTATTTCACAACATCAAATACAACAATAGAGCAATGGAATGTATCCTTGAAGGCGGTCGTAATTTATCGAATCGATTCCATTTTAATCGGAATCGCAGCCAGTTGGATTAGTTTGAACTTTGGGAAATTCTGGATGAAACAAAAAGCAACTCTGTTTTTTTTAGGTTGTGGTTTACTAATTGTCATGTTTGTTGGGGTGGGTTTTTTCGGAATTTTCATCAACACACATCCATTTTTTTGGGATGTTTTGTATTTGCCGATAACATCTGTAACATTCGCCCTCTTTCTTCCTGTTTTCTCTCAATGGAAATCAGCGCCTAGTTGGTTGTCAAAGCCAATTATTTTTGTGAGTTTAATTTCATATTCTGTTTACCTATTGCATTATAGTATTGTGCTGCAATTGATGAAATTTTGTTTTGATACGGCATCGTTTTCTGTTTTGCAATTGCATTTTTTCACTTTTTTTTATTTAGTAACCACTTTTTTGTTGAGTTTTTGCCTGTATAAATTCTTTGAAAAGCCAATTATGGATTTAAGAGGTGGGTGTAAAATCGATTGAATTGTCAATTTAGGGTATGCTTTTTTTAAGAATTGGCAATAGGATAGGTAATAATTGCGAATATTTAAAAATAGTGGTCAAAATGCCTGTTTCGTTGAAAAATGTTCATTAAAACAGAATCTTTATAAATAATAATTCTTTTAAAACACCTAATCATTAAAACCTTTTAATTCTCATTTAGATTGTATAAATTTGTGCGACTAAAAAAATAACTAATAGTAATATAACTCATTCACAGTATGGCTTTTGATATTGATATGATTAAAAAAGTGTACAGCAATATGACAACTCGTGTAGATAAAGCACGGGAAATTGTTGGTCGTCCGCTTACATTAACAGAGAAAATTTTATACAACCACCTTTGGGAAGGTACCGCTGATCACGCTTATTCAAGAGGTGTGGATTATGTTGATTTTGCTCCAGATAGAGTGGCCTGTCAAGATGCAACCGCTCAAATGGCATTATTGCAATTCATGCATGCTGGAAAGAAAACAGTTGCTGTACCTACAACGGTACATTGTGATCACTTGATTCAGGCAAAAGTTGGAGCTTCTAGCGATTTAGCTGTTGCCAATACACAATCAAAAGAAGTTTTTGATTTTCTTTCTTCAGTATCAAATAAATACGGAATTGGTTTTTGGAAACCGGGTTCAGGAATTATTCACCAAATCGTTTTAGAGAACTACGCATTCCCTGGAGGTTTGATGATTGGTACCGATTCACATACTGTAAATGCAGGTGGATTAGGTATGCTGGCAATTGGTGTTGGTGGAGCCGATGCAGTAGATGTAATGTCAGGAATGTCATGGGAATTAAAATTTCCAAAATTAATTGGTGTGAAATTAACCGGAAAACTTTCTGGTTGGACTGCACCAAAAGATGTTATCCTTAAAGTAGCCGATATTCTTACTGTAAAAGGGGGAACTGGAGCTATTGTTGAATATTTTGGAGAAGGAGCTACTTCAATGTCATGTACTGGAAAAGGAACTATTTGTAATATGGGTGCCGAAATTGGCGCTACCACTTCTACATTTGGTTATGACGAGTCCATGAGAAGATACCTTTCTGCAACAGGTCGTCAAGATGTAGTAGATGCCGCTGATAAGGTGGCTTCTTACTTAACTGCAGACCCAGAGGTATATGCCAATCCCGAAACTTATTTTGATCAAGTAATCGAAATTAACCTTTCTGAATTAGAGCCACACATCAATGGTCCTTTTACTCCGGACAGAGGAACGCCAGTTTCTAAAATGAAAGAAGAAGCTGCTGCTAATGGATGGCCAATAAAAGTAGAATGGGGATTAATCGGTTCTTGTACCAACTCTTCTTACGAAGATATGGCACGTGCAGCGTCTATCGTGAATCAAGCCGTTGAATTAGGAATTAGCCCAAAAGCAGAATTTGGAATCAATCCGGGTTCTGAACAAATTAGATATACTATCGAAAGAGATGGAATCATCGCTACTTTTGAAAAAATGGGAACCAAAGTATTTACAAATGCTTGTGGACCATGTATTGGGCAATGGGATAGAGCAGGAGCTGAAAAAGGAGAGAAAAATACAATCGTTCACTCTTTCAATCGTAACTTCTCTAAACGTGCGGATGGTAACCCAAATACACACGCTTTTGTAACTTCGCCAGAAATGGTTGCTGCATTAGCAATTTCAGGTCGTTTGGATTTTAATCCTATTACGGATACTTTAATTAACGATAACGGAGAAGAAGTAAAATTGAGCGCTCCTTATGGTGATGAATTGCCTAAGAAAGGTTTTGCTGTAGAAGATGCAGGATTCCAAGCACCAGCTGCTGATGGATCAGGAGTTCAAATTGCAGTTAGCGAAACTTCAGATCGTTTACAATTATTGGCACCATTCCAGCCTTGGGACGGTAAAAATATTTCAGGAGCTAAATTATTGATTAAAGCTTTCGGAAAATGTACTACAGATCACATCTCTATGGCAGGTCCATGGTTGCGTTTCCGTGGTCACTTAGATAACATTTCTAACAATATGTTGATTGGAGCAGTTAATGCTTTCAATGATAAAACCAATTCGGTTAAAAACCAATTGACGGGTGCCTATGATGCAGTTCCTGCAGTTGCACGTGCATACAAAGCGGCTGGAGTTCCATCTATTGTTGTGGGAGATCACAATTATGGAGAAGGTTCTTCTCGTGAGCATGCAGCAATGGAACCTCGTTTTTTAGGAGTTCAAGCAGTATTGGTAAAATCATTCGCTCGTATCCATGAGACGAATTTGAAAAAACAAGGGATGTTGGGATTGACTTTTGCTAACGAAGCCGATTACGATAAAATCCAAGAAGATGATACCATCAACTTCACTGATTTAGTAGATTTTGCTCCGGGCAAACCGTTAACTTTAGAATTCGTTCATGCGGATGGAAGCAAAGACATCATCTTGGCTAATCATACCTACAACGAAGGACAAATTGGTTGGTTCGTGGCTGGTTCAGCATTAAACTTGATTGCTGCCGCTGGAAATGCCTAATAGATTTTATTTCCGATACATTTCGGCATATATAGAAAGCGCTCCGTGAAAATGGAGCGTTTTTTTTTGAGCTTATTTACTTCGTCAGTTCGCTTCGCTCGTGTCCCGCTGTCCATTATATCCACTCGAAAAAGCGTGGGGATGCTACTTCCATCAGGGCTAGGGATCCGGTGTCAAATTTGACGATTGTACAAGCAAATTCATATTGGATAACTAAGACCTAATTATCCTTTTTTACTCAAAATTATGGGGTTGTTATATCCTATTTGATTATCAATAAAGTTAGAATGCCTTTCTCTTACGATCGGTTTTGTGTTAATAAATGTTAAGAATTGATTTGAAAAACGCTTCAATATTTGAAAAACGCTATATTTGTAATTCTCGAAAATAACGGCATTTAATAGCGGATAAATGACGATTATGTATTTTTATATCCCAAAAACTGCTAATAAGAATAAAACGGGATAAATAATTCAGAAAATAGAATGAAGTACTTTATATTGATTTTAGCACTGGGGTTTTTTAGCAGCCCTGTTTTTTCGCAAGGAAAACATACTAAACATACCAAACACATCGTAACTGAAGGGGAAACCATAAGCGGTATTGCTGAACAATATGATGTGAAAGCCAGTGCCATTTATGAAATCAATCCGGAGGCTCGCAAAACCTTACACCTCAAACAAGTTTTGTTAATTCCTAACCTAAAAGAGACCAAGATTAAAAAAGGTGTTCAGGAAAAAGCCACTGTCGAAGGTATTGTTCATCATGTACTTGCTAAGGAGACTGTTTATGGTATTGTTAGACAGTACGGCATTACTACCGAAGCTTTGAAGGAAGCCAATCCAACACTTGATATAGAAAGACTGAAAATCGACCAAATTATTATGATTCCAGTTGCAGAATCCAATAAAAAGAAGTCCGCAACAAACCAAGAATTACCCAATATAGACCCCAAAAACAATGTTGTTAAAGCTGATGTGTCGAAAGAAGAAAAAACGAATTTGCCACAATCGATTGTGGGTGCCACTGATCTAGTTCTCGGAGAGGGTGAGGTTATTCACGAAGTTTTGCAAAAAGAAACAAAATATACGATTGCGAAACACTATCAAATTACCATCAAAGCTTTAACGAAAGCCAATCCGGTACTGGAAACAAAAGTATTGGAAATGGGTCAAAAGATTATTATTCCTGTAAAGGAGGTAAAAAAAAACAATTCGATAGTGGAAAAGCAGGAAGCGAAAACAGTTTCCAAAAACAGTATTCCTAATGCAGAGTTGCCAAAGGCTGAACCAGTACTGTTACCAAAATCAACCGAAATAAATGGGGGAGGTACCATAATTGTGCATGAGGTTATGCCGAAAGAGACGAAATATGGCATTGCCAAACGATATGGCATTTCGGTGGCGAACTTAGAAAAGCAAAATCCGGACATTGCAAATGGTCTTCCGGTGGGCGTTAAATTGAATATTCAGCCATCAAATTCGGAAAATGAAAAAGAGGCTGTTGCAGCTATCGAAAAAGTAACGGTTGTGAAAAATGAAAAAGGGACAATCATAATTAAAGATTCCTTAGGTATTGTGAAATCATACGACCCTAGTGATTTGGCCTTGAAATTAATACGAACGGCATCGGAGAAACTCGGAACGAGGTACCGTTCGGGAGGAACAACAACGGAGGGTTTTGATTGTTCAGGGTTGATGTTTAACACGTTTGGGACTTTCGCTATTAAGTTGCCTCGGTCTTCCTTTGAGCAATCTTTTTATGGTGCCAAAATCAATACGAACGAGGCCCAAAAAGGGGATTTGATTTTCTTCAAAACCAACGGAAGAGGGCAAATTAACCACGTGGGTATGGTGGTTGAAGTTCTTGACGGGGAAATTAAATTCATTCACTCCGCAAATCATGGTGGCGTTATCGTTTCTTCTACCAAAGAATCGTATTATGAGAAAAACTTGGTTCAGGTGAATCGGGTTTTGTAGAATCGAGTTTTTTAGCAAATACAGAAAGGAAAAACAGTAGCTGCAACTCAGTCAGCCGTGTTGTACTCAAAAATTCCATCCCATAATTCGTCAATCTTAACAAGAGCCTGATCTAAAGGAATGACTTCCCATTTACCATTCACTTCCATGCCGAGCCCCATGTTTTTTAATTTCAGCAACGCTTCTTTCACATCAAAATCAAAGTCTGCATTTAGCTTCGTTTTAAACCAAGTTTCAATTTGATCATCGAGTGCTTCAGCAGTTAAAGGGGTTTTACTTCTGTTCAAAAAGGCATAAGCTAAAATGGTTTCCTTAAGTACTTCCTCTTCCGAAGCGTTTAACAACGTATAAAATGCGCCACCGTTATTTCCGAGATTTTTAAAGTAAAGACTATCCGAAAGCATTTTTGAATACTTTATCTTCTTGTTTATAAAACTGCTGTATTGTCGGAATAAGTAACCGCCTAATATCCCAAGGGCAATTAAACCTTGATTTAATGACGTTTTGCTATTTAGCAAGTCAATAGATTCGCCCGATTTATAAGCCCCATACATGGTAATCAACGCAGGAATGACTTTAGTGCTCAATAACGAAATGCCTCCCACAAGACCCGGTACCCAAAACAATATTTTATCGGTTGTAGACATTCTGGGGACTGCATTCGGGAATACGGTTTCCAGATCGTTTTTAGGGACGCGTTTGAAGATTTTTAATACGATGGTTCCGGGATCAAGCGGCAGTTTGTCTAAACGGATTTTTTTGTCGGTATAGTAATTTGCATCGTGGTACTTTAGGTAAATCATGACCCGGTCATAGTATTCAATCTCTATTTCCTTCTTCCAAAAAAAGAATTTACGAACCTTTTCTTTGGTTTTATGCTCTCCTCGAACATACAATTCATATTCTTTAATAAGATTAAAATCGATGGCTAGTTTTAAACCGATTAAATCGGAATCTTTGAAAGCTTTGTCTAAAGTTTCCTGATTAACGCGACTAAAATTACCGCGATCCAGAACTTGAAGCAGTTTTTTTCTAAAAATGGAAAAGTCACTTTTACCAACAAATACCTCCCGTTCTTTGGGGTTTAAATCGGGATTGAATAACGCATAATTTTGTTTTAGATTCCGGATAAGGTTAAATGCTTCGTAGTGAAAATAATGTTCGATGATGTCAAAAAGCTTTTTGAAATCTTCCACTTTCGTTGCATCACCGTTATATGCTGCCAGTTGTTGTTCGAGTAAGAATTCCTTGTCAAATGGAATATAGTGTTCTCGTTTCATATTGAGTTCGGGTTCTTTAACTTTAATGGGGTATTTTGTATATGTCCGGCAAAGGTAAAGTACAAAAATGAAATTTTTATATTTTATGTGGATTCCTTATTTCATGTTAAACTTTTTTGGGACAGAATACAGAGTGTTAAGGAACATTTCGATAGGCTGGTTTTTTTTGTTTTGTGTCTTTACTGTGGGTACTGAATACATTTCTGCTAGCGTACGTGGTATATCCGAGCAGTCTGGTTTTTTTAGTATGAAGCACTCGTAAGAAAGGGATAATAATTTAGTTTAAAAATTTTAACATTTTAATGTATTGATTATGGCGTTTTTAACATTTATTTACTACATTGGCACCTAATTTTAAAAATAAAAAAATGAAAAAAACAATTACATTAACAGCATTAGTGTTGCTTTTTACTAACACGATATTTGCACAGTGGACCGCTGTAAATAATGGTCTTCCAGCTCTTACAACCCGTGGGGTGGCGAATTTAAAAGATACTTTAGTTACCGCGGTTAAAGACAAAGGAATTTTTTACTCTGTAAACAATGGAGACACATGGAGTAGTTGGAAATTCAATGCTAAATTACCTAACTACTCTTTTAACAATGTATATGGCGCGGGTGTAAAAATGGCGGCTACTGGTGGGGGACCTTTTTTATCATTTACAGGACAGTCAATGTTTAGTTATTATGAACACGGAATACCATTAAGCAATGTGCCGGTAGCTGCTCTATCAAATCAAAATATCAAATGTTGGATTAAAAGAGAAAATCCTGGGGTTCTTTATTTAGGTACAAATGGTGGCGGGGTTTTTTACAATCCAAATAATGCGGGTTATTCTCAATCAACTGGTTTGACTGGCGGCGGAAATAATATTAATTATATTTCATTTTTAGATGGGCCAAATAAAACCGAAATTGATGTTGTTGCAACTGACAATGGCGTTTATCGTACAGATGATTTTGGAAAAACGTATGTGCCATTTAATCCTGGTTTTACTGCACCAATTAGAGTATATCAAATAGGGCTGTTTACATTAACCGAAAATGGGCTGTTTTATTTCAATAAAGATACTCAAACTTTTATGCCTCTTAAACCAGGGGGTGATTACCGAACTTCATTTACTGATATGGTTGCTCTTAATTCTTACTTTTTTGGGAATGGAGTTGGGACAAAAATGAATTTATCAAATTTTCAAATTGACGACCTTTCTTTAGATGGCATAACTGGAGGAGCTATTACTAGTACAACATTAGTGGGTGATTATATCTTTGTTTGTACTGAAAATGGTGGCGTTTTTAGAAAGGCATTGGTTAATTTAGGAGTTAATGATTTTAACCAATCAAAAGTTGCCAAATTCAGTGTTTTTCCAAACCCAAGTAATGGTGAATTTAAAATTACCTCAGAAAATCCAATTCAAGTTCAATTGATAGATTTAACGGGGAAAATAATAAATTCATACCGAGTTGAAAATTCCGCTACTATAAAAGAAACTTTGAGCTCTGGAATATACCTATTGAAAGATAGTACTAATGGCGGTGTTAAAAAAATGATTATTAGATAATAAGAGAAAATGAGCATTAGGTAAAAGAGGCTGTAGAAATCTTTCGATAGCCTCTTTTGGCATTGCTCAGGATCCCTTTTTTATGTTTTAAATCTCGGATCTGTCTCTAGTATTCAATGATATAGAACTGCTTCATTTTCAATTTCATTCCTTAATTGGAACTCTTTTTTATAAAAGAATCGTGGGAGGTACAGGGCATTACGAAATAAAGATGTTTCAATTGGCCTGACCACCTGGTATAAATACAGCAAATTATTAGGATATAGCAAAAACAGGCACTTGTGCCCTCAGAAAAAATACGCCTCTTTGACAAGCTTTAGACCCAACGAAATTTGGTGCGCCGATGTAACGATTTTAAAAACACTGGATGACAAGAAGCACTATATTCATTTCCTGATGGATCATTATTCTAAAATGATTTTAGAATATAGTGTTGAAAACAATTCCAGTCCAAAAGCCATTAAATACTTATTACAAGCAGCCTATCTAAAGTACAAAAACAAAGAACCCATCACTTTTATGACCGATGGTGGCGTGGAGAATGTAAACACCACCGTTCAGGATTTTTTAAAAACAACCGATGAAGATATAAAACATCTGATTGCCCAAAAGGATATTCCGTTTTCCAACTCTAAAATCGAAGCGTTCAATAAAATTATGAAACACCAATTTTTGCTGCCCCAATATTTAGAGAATAGGGAACAGCTTGATTTGGCTTTAGCTAATGATGTAATAACCTACAACACCTTACGCCCTCAACTCTCCTTGCAAGGAAACACGCCCACAGAAACCTTTTCAGGAAAAACAATAGGCCTAAAAAGCTATAAAAGCCATTTTGAAGAACATAAAATCTTGAGAGTTGCGCAAAACCAACAAAATAAGTGCAAAGATTGTAAGTTGTAATGCTAAAGCAAAATAGAAAAACCCTATTCCAGAACGTATTCCAGTATTGGGCTTTCCCTTTTTTCTATTCCAAAACCTCAGACTCGTCTCCAATATTCAATAATGCTCAACTACCTTATTTTCAATTTCATTCCTTATATGGAACGCTTTTTTATAAAAGAATCGTGTGAGGAGCAGTGCTAACAACCAAAAGATTTAAGGACTTCTTTGCTAAAAACGCAGCAATGTTATAACATAAAAAAAACGAGCAATTGCTCGTTTTTTTTAATTTTCAATATCCTCTCTCGAAAATCCTGTTTTTAAAATTTCTGTAGTATCTGTAACTTTTTTTAAAGGATCGACAATGATTATATTAGGATGTTTTGGATCATATTTAGCTAAATAAAAACAATTGATTTTTAAGTTGTCTATAATTTTAGTCTCTGTTTCAGAGTTAAGGATATCGTAATTTATTCCAGAATTTGCGGTAACAATTTTCTCTCCGTTTAAAATATAAGTAAAATAAAAATTTGTTGTTTTAGGTAAATCCTTTTTTAAAGTAAATTTTGCAATAGTAAACTTATTCGATTTTTTTACTTCACTTTTTATATAAAAATCTCTTGCTATTAAAGTTATTAAAATAATTGAAACTATAAAAAAGAGAATTCTATTTTCTATTGATTTATTTCTTTTTAACATATCGATTATTATTTAACTAGGTTTGGTGCCGCATTAGATCCTGTCTCAACTACACCCCTCTGGTGCTCGATTGTATCGAGTACCTACTTACAATCGAAGGATAAAAGTAGCGTTTGCAACGCGGGTATAAAATTCTTACTCTACCATAAAGGCTCTACATTCACATTGCAGAAAACTTTATTTTCTTCTTCATAATTTCTGTAACTGCTATTTACATAGTCCCTTTCGTGAAATACTATTTGTGCTTCGACCGGATTATAATGAATATAGTTCACCCGTTGTTCCATTTTTTCCAATGTATCTAATATCACTGGATGAAAGCCGTCTTGCCACAGTTTATATTTTTTTGCTCTTCCTGTTGTTTCGGCTTCATAACTAAATTTTCGCAACAACCATTCTCTTCTGCTTTCGGGATGCTCTTTGATTGCAGCAATAAGTTTTTTGTTGGTGAATTTCTTAAAATCTCTCATTATATTTTGAAGCTCTCCATCTGGTGCTGTTGCTATTAAATGGATATGGCTAGTCATATAAACATAGGCATGCACACTTAATCTTTTTTCTTTTATGCAATAGTTCAGGGATTCGTCCAGGATATTATTATAAATTGGTCTTATTAATAAATCTACCCAATCTACAACTGTTAGGGTAACAAAGGTAGGCACTGTGCTGTCTATAACCTTATATTTCTCTGACATTTTTTCTGATAAATATAATTGATTTAAAATTACCCGCATTGCAAACGCTCTATTTTATCCTTCTAAGCAAGTAGGGTTAACCTATTCTAGGACAAGACATTCGCGTTATTCATGCTCACGCTAGCAGGGGTTATTTTATAATAAGCTTATAATATTGTTTATTCTTTGGAGTGTTTATCTCAATTATATATAATCCTGAAGTTTGATTTAATTCAAATTGGTGAAATTGAGTATAAATATTTTCGATTTTATAAATAAGTTGCCCCTCCAGGGTAAACACATTAATAGAAACTTCTTCTTTTGAACCTAAATCAATATTAACAATTCCATTATTTGGATTTGGGTATATAATAGCTTTTTTGTTTTTTAAAAAAGTATCAATTGAAAGTGTTGAACAATTATTTATTAATGAATTAAAGGAATTGTTATAATTTACTACTCCAAAATTAATGTTGTTGTAATAATCATAAATAGTACTATTAATAATGGATGTATCAGCTGTTCCCCACCAATTATTAGTAGCAATTATGTTTTTAACGGATGAATTTTTAATATTAAATGTCTCATTATTATAAATATTAGAATTACTTATTGTAATAAGATTTCCATTTATAATATCTATTCCCACAGAATTGTCTTTAATTGTTGAATTGGATATTATAATGCTTTTCCCAATATCATATCCATTATAACCTGTTAATTTTATTGCTGTTCCTAAATTATTACCCGTAATTTGAGAACATTCAAATATCCCATTACCAAAAACTAAACCATTAGAAGAATTATAATTAAAGGTGCTTCCAGTAATTTCAACTTCTGAAGCAGGAATGTTTAGTGGAGTATTAGTTAACATGCTCTCAATTATTTTTACAGGTCCATTTATTGGTTGGCCACCGCCATCAAGAATACTAGAATCGGATAAAATAGATTTTAAGAATTTAAGGTTTGCTCCACAACATCCTATGCTGAATTGAGTATTTTTAGCGACACACTCATTTATTATTATACCATAATTATATGAATCCGAATTAACCAAACAATCAGTTATTGTGCAATTCTTTAATTCTATGGATTCGCTTCTTGGATAAACCCCTATAATTGTTGTTGAAGATATTGTAGCATTTTCAATAAATAATTTGGCTGTTGTACCGTAGCCGTTAGTTTGAACTCGAGTATTATTCAGCGAAATATCAGAAATATTTAAGATTCCAGAGTTTTTAGTATTGTCCTGTTGATGTTCAGATTCTTGTGCAAGTTGTAATGCGTTTTTAGGGCCTTTAAAATCTATAAAAGATAATTTACTGTTGTTTAAGTCGGTGTTTTTAAACATAAGCATAGCTTTCCCCGAAATACCCCCATTAAACGTTATTGGAAGATTAGAGGTGCCATTAGCAATGAGAGTACCTTTAATTAAAATCTCATAATCTGAATTAAAATTAATTTGAACACCAGATTCAATAGTTAATGATATACCATTAGGGATTTGAACATCGCCTGTCAAATTGTATGGACTCCCAGATAAGCTCCAGACAGTATTAGTAAAGGACGGTCCGCTAACATCTGTTTGAGCAAATGTCATAAGGCTAATTAATAAAATAAAACAGAGTAGTAATTTTTTTGTCGTTTTTTTATATTTGTTCATAAAACACCTATTTTTATTTCTTTCAAATATATAAAAACTTTACTACAAATCTTCAAAAGACCTTTTACTTAACTATCCTCCAATTTATAAATCATCAATTCTTCTATTTCCAAAAAAAGTATATCTTTAGCCAAACTAAAACCCAATACCCAACACCTAAAGAACATGCAAGATAACAACCAAGACCATTTTAAAAGAGAACTCGGATTACTGGACGGTACCATGCTTGTGGTGGGCTCGATGATAGGTTCTGGAATATTTATAGTGAGTTCAGACATTGCCAGACAATTGGGTTCGGCAGGTTGGCTCACGCTCATTTGGGTAATTTCGGGTTTAATTACCATGATTGCGGCGGTGAGTTATGGCGAGTTGAGTGCCATGTTCCCCAAAGCGGGCGGGCAATATGTGTATTTAAGGGAAGCCTACGGAAAATTGATTGCCTTTTTGTACGGCTGGAGTTTCTTTGCGGTGATTCAAACGGGAACCATTGCTGCGGTTGGAGTGGGTTTTTCCAAGTTTGCCGCTTATTTATTTCCGCCCGTGAGCGATGAAAATATTCTCTTCGAAATCAGTAATTTCAAGCTCAATGCGGCTCAAATCGTTTCTATCATCACCATAGTTTTTCTGACGTATCTGAACAGTCGTGGGGTGAAAAACAGCAAAATGATGCAAACCGTTTTGACGATAATCAAAATCCTGTCGCTTTTCGGGTTGATTGTTTTCGGATTTCTATTGGCTGCCAAAGTCGAGATTTGGCATGCGAATTGGGCCGATGTTTGGGCTACAAAATCATACGTAAAAGAAACGGGTTCGTGGTTGCCCATTAGTGGTGTGGCATTAATTTCAGGGATTTCGGCCGCCATGGTGGGCTCCTTGTTTTCTAGCGATGCATGGGTGGGCGTTACTTTTATAGCGGGCGAAATCAAGAACCCGAAACGCAATGTGGGCTTGAGTTTATTTCTGGGGACTTTTATCGTAACTATTATTTATGTCTTGACGAATTTGATGTATCTCGCCGTAATTCCTTTTGACGAAATTGCCACGGCAAAATCGGATAGGGTAGCGGTAGTGGCCTCGCAATATATTTTTGGGGATATCGGGACGTACATCATCGCCATCATGATTATGATTTCGACCTTTGCTTGTAACAACGGACTCATTATGGCGGGAGCCAGAGTCTATTATACCATGGCAAATGACGGACTATTTTTTAAGAAAGCGGCGGTCTTGAATTCGGCGAGCGTTCCGGCTTGGGCTTTGTGGGTGCAATGTTTGTGGGCTTCAGTATTGTGTTTGACGGGAAAATATGGCGATTTGCTGGATTTTGTCATCATCATCGTTTTGATATTTTACATCCTGACTATATATGGGATTTTCATTCTTCGCAAAAAAATGCCCGATGCCGAAAGACCGTACAAGGCTTTTGGGTATCCATTTTTGCCTTTGTTTTATATTGTTGTGGCAAGCGCTGTTTCAATCGCCTTGTTGTTTACGAAAACGAGCACTTGCGGTTGGGGTGTTTTGATTATGCTGATAGGGATTCCGGTCTTTTATTTGACAAAGCCGAAGGGGTAATTGTTAGTAGTTTTTAGCCCTGATGGAAGTGGCATCCCACGCTTTTTAGCGTGGATATAACGAACAGCAGGATTAGCTTCAAATAAAAAAATCGTTCAAGACAAAATATATAAATCATAAATAATGAAAAAAGGAATCGTAATTGTTTTTAGCGTATTAACCACGATAGCTGTGTTTGGGCAAAATTTTGAGGGTAAAATAGTTTATACCAATTCGTATAAAAGTAAAAAACCGGAAATGTCGGATCAAAAATGGGCTGCGTTATTGGGTTCGACCCAAGAGTATTTCATAAAAGGGGGCGACTATAAATCGGTTACAAATGGGACTTTGGTGCAATGGCAACTCTATAATAACAAAGAAAATAGGCTTTATGTTAAAATGGCGAATTCGGAAGCCGCATTTTGGAATGATGCAAGCGTGCAAGGCGATGCAATTTTGAAAGTTGAAGTCAATAAAAATGCCACAGAAGTTTTAGGCTACAAATGTGACGAAGTGATTTTGACTTGCGAAAGTGGGTTACAGAAATATTATTTCAATTCAAAACTGGCAGTTGATGCAAAATTATTTGTGAATCATAAGTTCGGGAATTGGTATGGCTTTCTTTCGGAGTCACATGCTTTGCCCTTAAAGTCGATTATTGAGATTGCTGTATTTACCGTGGAAAGTGTTGCGACAGAAGTAAAACCGATGAAGCTGGACGCAAACACATTTGAACTTCCGGAAGGAATCAAGACGGAGAAAAGTCCGTTTTAATATTTTCGACTTGTGTATAAAACATTAAAAAATCCGTCTCGTTAGGATAACGTGACGGATTTTCTGTTTGTTGGAAATCGATTTTTTTGTTTTTAGTTCAGTTGCAGTTCGTTTTGTAAAACGGTTTCCACATCGTTAAAGGGCAATCCCCAAGCATCGGCCACACCTTTATAAACAATTTTTCCGTTGGCAACGTTTAGTCCTTTTTTCAATTCTTCATTTTCTACACAGGCTTTTTTCCATCCTTTATTTGCCAGTTGTAGCGCATAAGGTAAAGTGGCGTTTGTTAAGGCCAACGTAGACGTATAAGGCACGGCGCCCGGCATATTGGCCACGCAATAATGTACAATATCATCAATAATGAAGGTTGGGTTTTCGTGTGTTGTGGGCGTGCAGGTTTCGATGCAACCGCCTTGGTCAACGGCCACATCCACCACGACAGTTCCCGGACTCATCAATTTTAGCATGTCACGGGTAATTAGGTGTGGTGCTTTGGCACCGGGAATTAAAACGGCACCAATAACCAAATCGGTTTGGGCAATTGCCTCACAAATGTTATAATGGTTGGACATCACCGTGGTTACATTTGCCGGCATAACATCAGACAAATAACGCAAACGGGCCAAACTCACGTCCATAATTGTGACTTGAGCGCCAAAACCGGCCGCCATTTTTGCAGCTTGGGTACCTACAATTCCACCACCTAAAACCAATACTTTTGCAGGGGCAACTCCAGGAACACCTCCAAGAAGAATGCCTTTTCCTTTCAACGGTTTCTCTAAATATTTCGCACCTTCCTGAATAGACATACGGCCTGCCACTTCTGACATTGGTACCAAAAGGGGCAAACTCCGGTCTGTTTTTTCAACGGTTTCATAAGCCAAACATACCGCTTGGCGTTCTATCATGGCATGCGTTAAGGACTCAGAAGAAGCAAAGTGGAAATAGGTAAACAGCAATTGATCTTTTTTGATTAGCGGATATTCTGAAGCGATAGGTTCCTTTACCTTAATAATCATTTCAGCAATACTGTAAACATCGGCTATGGTTGGCAATATTTCCGCTCCGGCATCTGCATACGCTTTATCACTAAAACCGCTATTTTCTCCTGCGCTTGCTTGCACATATATGCTATGACCGTTTTTTTTAAATTCAGCTACACCAGCCGGCGTAAGGGCAACACGATTTTCGTTGTTTTTTATTTCTTTTGGGATTCCAATGATCATTTTTATAGGTTTTAATATTGGTAAATAGATACAAACAAAGGTAGTGGATAAAGAAAATATGATGCTTTATTGGCGGTAAATAAGAAAATATTCATTTTATTTACTAATTTGGTATAAAATATTTTTTTTATAGCTATGCTTTATAGTTCTAAAGCGAAAATATATCTGAAAAGTAAAAACGCATTTGCAATCCTTTCATCATTTTATCCTATGATTTTAGACGAAACCGACAAAAAAATCTTACGCCTTCTTCAGGAAGATGCCCACCTGACGTTGAAGGATATTGCCAATAAAATAAATCTTTCCCTCACGCCGGTTCATGATCGTGTGAAACGCTTGGAAAAAGAAAACATTATCGAGAAATATGTTTCCATTTTGAACAAAAAGAAACTGGGAAAAAACCTTACGGTGTATTGTCAAGTTACTCTTGTGAAACAAACCTATGACATTTCGGAAGGATTCAATCAATCCATTTTGAACATGCCCGAAGTGGTAGAATGCAATTTTGTGTCCGGAAGTTTTGATTATATGCTAAAAGTAGTACTGGCTGATATGGAAAGTTACCACCATTTTCATCAGAAAAAATTATCTATTTTACCGGAAGTTTCCTTGATAAATAGTTTTTTTATCATTTCGGAAGTAAAGAGCACTACGGTTTTAGCGATTTAATAATAAATAAAAAAGGCCGATTCCTAAAAACCGGCCTTTATAAAAAATAAAGTAAGTAAGAAATATTATAAAATCAGTCGGATGACTTGTCCGTTAGTGGTAATAAGTTCTATTTGCACGCTTTGGTTTTCATCAATGTTAGAAAGGATTTTAGAAACCGATTCTACGTCAACGGCCTTGGTGTTGCCGATACTTAAAATAATGGCGCCTTTTAAATCATTGGCATAACCATTCAGTTTTTCATTGTTGATGTCTTTTATTTTCACGCCGTAATCAATCTTGAATTTTTTCTTGTCGGTGGCATTGATGTCCTCCAGATCTAATCCTTTATATTCCGCAATGGCTATATCAATTTTTGACAAGGTCACTGGAACGGTCATGGTTTTTTGGTTTCGGATAAAGGTAACCTGCACCTTGTCATTAGGTCTTTTGGTGTTGATGTAACCTGATAATTCCGCAAACGTAGCGATATTTTGGTTGTCTAATTTTATGATTATATCCCCTTTGGTCAAGCCCGATTTTTCGGCACCGGAACCTTTACTTGTTTTTTTGACGTAAAAACCTTGTGACTCTTTAATTCCCAATTCTTTTGAAAAGGAACCATTCAATTCCGTGCCTTCAATACCCAAAATTCCCCTTTGCACGTTGCCAAATTCCATAATATCCTGAATGATTTTTCGGGTAATGTTAGAAGGAACCGCAAATGAATAGCCCACATACGAACCCGTTTGAGACGAAATCATGGTGTTAATCCCGATGAGTTCGCCATGAGTATTTACTAATGCACCGCCACTGTTTCCAGGATTCACGGCGGCGTCAGTTTGTATAAAAGACTGAATTCCGTTCGTGTCCAGATTTCTGGCTTTGGCCGAAACGATTCCTGCGGTAACTGTTGAGGTTAAATTATAAGGATTCCCGACGGCCAGCACCCATTCGCCTACTTTTACGTTGTCGGAATCTGCAAAAACGGTATATGGTAATTTTTCATCAGCATCAATTTTCAGAACGGCAATATCCATTTTGGCATCGGTACCAATCAGTTTTGCCTTATACGTTTTTTTGTTGTTTAGGGTAATTTCTATTTCTGAAGCATCTTTCACGACATGATTGTTCGTTACAATATAGCCGTCTTCCGAAATAATTACGCCAGAACCCGTTCCGACTTGTTCTTGTTGTTGACCGCCTTTAAAACCATAAAAAAACTCCAGCATGGGGTCGGATGTGGTTCTGTAGGAAACGTTTTTTACGTGAACTACTGTATGTACGGTTTTGTCCGCGGCTTCGGTAAAATCAATTGCTTCCGCTCCCAAGCCTACATTTCGGGAATAGTTTTCGGGAGCCACTGTCACGACTGATTTTGAATGTGTCAAATCACCATCAAATAGTAGTTTATAAGCACCAAGAGTTGTGGCGCCACTCAATAAAGAGACCAAAAATAAATTTCCAAATCTTTTCATTTTTAATAGTATTTAAGTTATAAGACAGTAAAAATAAAAAAATATTTTTTTTGCCAAATCGGGTTTAACGCACGTTTAACAATGATTAACTTTTAATTAATAGTTGTGGTTTTTCTTTATATCCTAGTCATTTCAAGAGTATAAAGCAAAGTAATCTCAAACAACAACTCTCAAGTCTCGTCTCCCTCTCCTTCGGAGAGGGTCGGGGTGAGGAAACTGTTAAAAAAATCTAAAAATACCTTCTTTAAAAATAGCACAAGTCGTTTTTTTATTTTTGCTTTACATGGTTAATAATAACAACAATTTTCACACCTCGGCTCCCCTTCCTTCGGAGGGGGCTGGGGGAGGAACAACCCAAACACCATGAAAAAAACACTACTTATTTTAGCTGCATTATTGTTCCAATTAAACGGTTTTGCACAATATACCGCAATACCTGATGTTAATTTTGAGCAAAAGCTAATTAACTTAAGCTATGACAGGGTGCGATAGACCATAAGGTTTTAACCGCCAATATTAACAAGGTAACCTCGTTAGATGTGAGCTATAAATCTATTGCCGATTTAACAGGAATTCAGGACTTTGTTGCTTTGAAAAGTTTGGTTTGTTCTCAGAATGAATTAACGAGTTTAAATTTGAGTGGATTAACAGCTTTAACAAGTTTGAATTGTAAATCCAATAAATTAACGAGTTTAGACTTGAGAGGGTTAACGGCTTTAACAACTTTGAATTGTTTTGGTAATCAATTAACAAGTTTAAATGTGAATGGATTATCGGCTTTGATAGATTTTAGTTGTGACGGTAATCAATTAACAAGTTTAAACGTGAATGGGTTATCGGCTTTAAGAATTTTGAATTGCAGTTTTAATCAATTAACGAGTTTAGACGTGAGTGGGGCGCCTGCTTTGACATTTTTGGTTTGTCCTTTTAATAAATTAACGAGTTTAAACGTGAGTGGATTACCGGCTTTATTTAGATTTGATTGTAGTGATAATCAATTAATGAGTTTAGATGTGAAGGCGTTGCCAGCTTTAACAGAGTTGTATTGTCATTCTAACAAATTAATGAGTTTAAACGTGAGTGGGTTGCCAGCTTTTAGAATTTTGAATTGTATTACTAACCCATCGTTATCGTGTATTCAAGTAGATAATATAGACGCAGCAGTCGCAAATGGCAATTGGCATAAAGATACTTCGGCAAGTTATTCATTAAACTGTGGTCTTGCCACAAGTACTAATGAGCTAAATAATGAGGTTACTGTGTTTCCTAACCCAACCAAGGCTATCCTTAACCTGCAATTTTCAGCCGCAACAACCCTAGATAAAATTATAATAACAGACCTAACAGGAAAAACAGTTTTGCAACAAGCTCAAACCTCAAACCAAGTTAACGTGCAAAGCTTGGCAAAAGGAATGTATATCCTGCAAGCCTATTCCGGAAAAGAAAAATTTACGAGTAAGTTTGTGAAGGAGTAAAAATAAATAACCCTATCAGGGTTTAAAACCCTGATAGGGTTAAAATAAAATGCAAAGTAGAATTAACGACTGTCACGCAGCGTTGTTCTCGATGGGTTTTATGTTTTCAAAATTATGCTTTTTAGAATTGTTTTCTTCTTCCAAGTCATAGTCGTCTTGAAGCCCAAGCCAAAACTTAGCACTGGTTCCCAAATATTTAGAAAGCCTCAAAGCGGTGTCGGCCGTAATCCTGCGGTTTCCTTTTAGAATTTCACTAATTCTGGTTTGCGGAATAAACGTTTCTTTACACAAGCGATAAGCAGTAATTCCTAATGGTTCCAGAAACTCTTCTTTTAGAATTTCTCCAGGATGTATGTTTTTTAAATTTCCCATAACTTTTAGTTTTAATGATAATCTACAATTTGCACTTCAAAAGCAGTATCGTTTTCCCATTTAAAAATAATTCTCCATTGATTGTTAATTCTGATGCTGTGAAATCCTGATAAATTTCCACTTAATTTTTCTAAATGGTTTGCTGGCGGAATTCTAAAGTCAGCAACATTTTGAGCGTTATTAATCATCCTCAATTTGCGCCTTGCAACATGCTGAATTTCACTAGGTAATTTTCTCGACTGAATTCCGTCCCAAATTTTTTCTGTTTCTTTATCCCCAAAACTTTTTATCACAGCCTAACTATTAAATACTAACGCCAAAGATAAGTAATTGTTTTCTTTTGTGCAATGCCAAATAACATAACGAAGAATTAATAATTTCCAAAAACACTTTGTCATAAAAAAACCTTTAGTTAGAAAAATTATTTGTTTTTAATAACAATCGCTTAAAACCAAATAACTAATAGTTGTACTTTTGTCACTATACAATTTTAAAAATGCAAATACAATTTTACAAATACCAAGGCACGGGGAATGATTTCGTGATGATTGACAATCGCTCGAATTTCTTTCCAAAAGACAACATCAAACTGATTGAACATTTGTGCGACCGACGTTTTGGCATTGGTGCAGACGGATTAATCTTATTGGAAAATGATGTTGACACTGATTTTAGAATGGTCTATTACAATTCCGACGGAAACCAAAGTTCCATGTGCGGTAACGGCGGACGCTGTTTAGTGGCTTTCGCCAAAAAGTTACATGTCATTCAAAATCAAACTACTTTTATTGCTACTGATGGTTTGCATCACGCTACAATTTCAGAGGATGGAATTGTTTCCCTTCAAATGATTGATGTTTCTACTGTGAAAATTGCCTCAGATTATGTGTTTCTTAATACGGGTTCACCGCATCATGTGCAGTTGGTTGAAGATCTAGAACGGTATGATATTAAAACAATGGGGGCGAAAATAAGGTATAGCGATTTGTACGGAACAGCAGGAAGCAACGTGAATTTTGTAGAACAAATTGCAGACCATAGTTTTGCGTTAAGAACCTACGAAAGAGGTGTTGAAGATGAAACGTTGTCTTGCGGAACTGGTGCCACTGCCGCCGCCATTGCCATGAATACATTAGGAAAAACAACTTCGAATGCTATTGAGCTTCAGGTTCAAGGCGGAAAACTAGAAGTTTCTTTTGATAAAACCGAGGGGAAATTTACGAATGTTTTCCTGAAAGGACCGGCAGAGTTTGTGTTTAAAGGAGAGATTGATATAATTACGAATTAACAATTACGAATTATGAAGTCGGACAATGTAATTGAAACTAAAAGCTATGATTTTGCTTTAAGGATTGTAAAAGTGTATAAATATCTAACTCAAGAAAAAAAGGAATTCGTTTTGTCAAAACAATTGTTAAGAAGCGGAACGTCTATTGGTGCGAATATTGAAGAATCTATTGGAGGACAATCAAAAGCAGATTTTTTCGCAAAAATAACCATTGCTTATAAAGAAACAAGAGAATCAAAATATTGGATAAGACTATTAAGAGATTCTGATTATTTAACAGTTGAACAATCAGGGGATTTATTGAAAGATGTTGAGAAAATTTTGAAAATAATTGGTTCCATTCAGATGTCAATTCGTAATTCGTAATTTCAAATTCGTAATTATTATAAAATGGTAACTTTAAAAGGTTCAAATATCTACTTACGCGCACTCGAACCTAATGATTTGGAGTTTGTGTATGAGCTGGAAAACGACGAAACGATTTGGTCAGTAAGCAACACGCAAACGCCTTACAGTCGGTTTTTGATTCGTCAATATTTAGAAAATGCCCATCAGGATATTTATGAAGCAAAGCAATTGCGTTTGGCGATTTGCAAAGACCAGGATTTTCCGGCTGTCGGATTAATCGACCTATTCGATTTTGATCCTAAAAACAATAGGGCGGGAGTTGGTATCGTTATAAAAAACCCAGACAAAAGAAATGCAGGAATTGGTACCGAAGCGTTAGACTTGTTGATTCAATATGTGTTTACTCAGTTAAATTTAAATCAATTATATGCTAATATTGACGTAGAAAATGTGGTAAGTATCTCTCTTTTTACTAATTTTGGTTTTCAAAAAATAGGCGTCAAAAAACAATGGAATTTGGTCAATGGCCAATATAAAGACGAGGCGCTATTTCAATTAATCAACAACCAACTTTAAATTTTTACATTTTGAAATTCAAAAAAATCGCGAGCATATTTTCAGTCGTTTTAATCACGGGTTTAATCGTTTATGGATATATTTTATACCGGGACATTTTTGGGGTAAATACTAAATTTGCTGAAAGTGAAGTCTATGTTTACATCCCAACTGATGCTAATTATGAAGAGGTAAAAAAAATAATTGCGCCATACATTCAAGACATGTCACGTTTTGAAATGGTGGCCAATAAAAAATCCTATCCCGAAAAGACCGAAAAAGCAGGTCGATTTTTATTAAAAAAAGGGATGAACAGCAATGAAATAGTAAATTCTTTGCGTTTAAATAATCCGGTGAATTTGGCTTTTAACAATCAGGAAAGATTGGAAAATTTTGCGGGAAGAATTGGTTCTCAAATCGAAGCCGATAGCCTGAGTTTGTTGACCGCTTTTAAAGACAAAAAGTTTTTGGAAGAAAACGGTTTTACAGAAGAAAATGTCTTGAGTATGTTTGTTCCCAATTCTTATGAGTTCTTTTGGAATACTAGTGCCATAAAATTTAGAGACAAGATGGCAAAGGAATACCGTAAATTTTGGACAGAAGCCCGTTTGGCGAAAGCAAAAAAATTGAAACTGACACCAATCCAAGTTTCGATTTTGGCTTCCATCGTACATAAAGAAACCGTAAAAAGAGACGAAAGACCAAAAGTGGCTGGCGTTTACCTGAACCGTTTGTCAACGGGAATGAAACTAGAAGCCGATCCAACTGTGATTTATGCCGTTAAACTAAAATCGGGAGATTTCAATCAAGTCATAAAAAGAGTTCTAAATAAAGATTTAGAAACCGATTCGCCTTATAACACCTACAAATACGAAGGTTTGCCTCCAGGACCAATAGCCATGCCCGACATTACGGCGCTAGACGCAGTTTTGAATCCCGAAAAGCACAACTACATTTATTTCTGCGCCAGCGTAACGAATTTTGGCTACCATGAATTTGCAGTTACTCCAGCACAACATGAAGTTAATCGCCAGAAATATGTGGCTTGGATAAGTAAGCAAGGAATAAAACGATAGATGTTAAAATTCAATATACCCTTCTTTTTCGTTCTATTTTGTTTTGTCTTTTCGACTTCTGTTTCCGCCCAAAATGAGTTTTCTCAATTTCTTAAACCAGCAGATTCTTTGAACATTCAAAGAAGGAATGCTGTAGTCTTAACAGAAACTGTGGTTTCAGCAGGCGTTTTGATTGGACTCAATCAACTCTGGTATGCTGATTATCCAAAATCCGATTTTCATTTCATAAATGACAATGGAGAATGGCTTCAAATGGATAAAGTGGGACATGTGTATTCCTCTTATCAATTGGGTCGTTTAAGTAGAGAAGCACTTCAATGGAGTGGTGTCAGCAGGAAAAACCAGTTGATATATGGTGCCACTTTAGGATTTGTATTCTTGTCAGCTGTTGAGGTTTTGGATGGGTATTCTTCTAATTGGGGCGCGTCTGTTGGTGATATTGCCGCTAACGCTTCAGGAACAGTCTTGTATGTTTCTCAAGAATTGGTGTGGAAAGAGCAACGAATCGTTCCGAAATTTTCTTTTCATACCACACCTTACGCTCCGGTTAGACCTAATGTTTTGGGAAATTCTTTACAGGAGCAAATTATAAAGGATTATAATGGGCAAACCTATTGGTTATCAGTTAATTTGCATTCTTTTATCAAAGATTCAAAAATTCCCAAATGGTTCAATCTGGCTTTTGGTTATGGAGCGGAAGGGATGATTACAGGAGAGGATGCTTTTATTAATACTGTTTTTCTTCCAGAATCAAAACGGTATCGACAGTTTTACTTCAGTTTTGATGCCGATTTGACTAAAATTGATACGAAATCCCATTTTTTGAAAACTATTTTTTCAGTTTTTAATACTATCAAAATCCCGGCTCCAACGTTTGAAATCAATGAGAGAGGAGATTCTAAATTTCATTTTTTTTATTTTTAGCTATATAGAATTAAAATTATACGGTTAAAGTTGTAAAAAAACACGCGGTTCCAAAATTATTGGACGATGTGTTTTTTTGTTTTTAATACTTCCTGATTGATAGAGTACTTTACTATTATGTGAGCTTTTTCTATAAGTAAAATAGTCTACGAGTACTGTTCCACTTCTTCCTCTGTTGTCTGAACTTTCCTGTTTTTTATATTTTAAAAGAAAGATGGCAATAAATTATTTGTTTGAAACTAATGATTCATATATGTTTTTCTTTAATTAAATACGTAAATGTTAACTCCAATATTTTCTTTTTCCGCTGTTCAACCATATAAAAAGACACTTTATCTAATTTAAACAAATCTCTATTGATTTGAAATTTTATATCTATAAATTTATTATGAAGTTTCTAAATAAAGGCTTTTTTATAGTGAATTTGTAAGTGGTTATTTTTTATAAATACCTGACAATTAATAATTTAATACGTAATAGTGGTGTGATTCAGTCTTGTTAATGACTTATAAAATAGAATGTCATTTATCGGATTAGTTATTCGTTTTGGAGTCAATATTATCTTAATATCGATCTAGTCAACGATTAGAAAGGATTTTTTTAGAAACAAAGTATATTAATAATTTGAGAATACGGGTTTTACAATGGATATAATCTTAGTTAATAAGAACATGAATTATTTGAAATTCTTTGTGGAATATAGATTTGAGATATTAACATAACTGTTTAGATCACAAAATTATCTTTCGGTATATGTTAAAGTCAGTTTTGTTGTTTGATAAAGAATTTAGTTTGGATCATTTGCAAATTGTTTAACCCTTTATTTTAAGTGTTGTTATTTACCAATTCAAATAGATTAATCGCGCTTTAAACGCCATACCAATTAATTTATTTTTTACAAATATATTGGACATTATTTTTTCTATGGCACTTAATATTTAAGTGTTAAATTAAAGTGATACAATTATTTGTTTGACTTTTTCTTAATTTCCAATTAAACATTTAGCGTTTTGTCTTGATTTTTTCTAAGTGTGAGAAGTAGATATTCTTATACTAGATCGGGCGAAGCATGCCTTTTTTTAAGGGCGTTGCAGATGATATTCAATTGAATAGCAATGATAGTTTGTAAGCTTTTGCTAAATAATTTATTCACGTCAATTGAGCATCCTTAATCTGTCAAGTTTAACCGTATTAATAAGATTTGAATTCACTAATTATTAATTATTAATAACAAGGATATGAATACTTTTAATAAAATATTATTTTTGTTTGCACTCACAATTTTTTCTTTTAATATTTCTTGGGGTCAATCCGAAATTAATTTATTGCTCAGACCTTCTGATAGTTTGAATATTGCGAGACGCAATGCTGTTGTTGTTGCGGAAAGTGCCTTTTATGTTGCAGGAATGATACAAATGAATAAGCCTTTAACTAGTGACCATTTCAATGCTAAATTCCATTTTGTTAGTGATAATGTAAGTTGTTTACAAATGGACAAAGCGAACCACATTTTTGTATCCTATCAAATTGGCAACCTTTTTTCTAATGCTTTGCAATGGAGTGGTGTCAGTAAAAAAAATCAATTGATTTATGGAGCAGGAATGGGATTTGTTTTTTTGAACAGTATAGAGTTAGCAGATGGGTTTTCTAAGAAGGGAGCTTCCTATGGCGATGTAATTGCAAATAGCATTGGGACATCATTATTTGTTTCACAGGAATTACTTTGGAAAGAACAAAGAATTATACCCAAATGGTCGTGTGGAACTTCGGGTTTTGTCTGTGCAAATCCTGAAAAAACGAAATCACAACTAATGGGAACATTAGATAAAGAAACCATTTGGTTGTCGGTCAATTTGCATTCCTTTTTTAAAGCCTCTAAAATTCCTAAATGGATGAATTTAGCCATAGGATATGGTACGGAAGGAGTTGATTATAGGCCTCGAATTTTGGGTACTAAGCAAGTTAAATTTCATCAGTACTACTTCAGTTTCGATGCCGATTTGACTAAAATCGATACGAAATCCCATTTTTTGAAAACTGTTTTCTCAGTTGTAAATGTTGTAAAAATCCCAGCTCCAACGTTTGAAATCAATGAGAAAGGAGATTCGAAAATTTACTTTTTTTATTTTTAGAAAACTTTAACTTGTTGATTTTCAGATTTGTATTTTTTATCGTACATTTGTGATGTAGAAATTTCTTAGAGTGACAGTTTAAGAAGAAAAATATATTATGATAAAAAAATGGTGTTTTTACTCAAGTCTAGCTTTAATAATTGTTTATTTAAGTTCCGGTTTCAAGCCTTTCGAATTACAAAATCACGATTGGTTTCATGTAAATGTTGAAGATGGATTGTCCTATTCATTTCCTTCCAAAGAACAAAAAGATTATGCTAATTTGAATATCCCTTTCACCGGAAAGTTTTTTGTTGGTTTTAAAGAGGCGGTAGCTTTTAGAGAATCGGAAGGGAAATATAAAAAGATCAACTCTTTGGGCTATATGGGGAAATACCAGTTTGGTTTGGAAACTTTAAAAACCATCGGTATTTATGAAACTATATCTTTTTTAAATAGTCCAAAATTACAAGAAAGAGCATTTGTGGCTCTTTTGTCTAAAAACAAATCAGAATTAAAAGACGAAATCGAAAAATTTTCAGGAAGAATTATTGGGGGAGTTAAAGTCACAGAATCGGGCATACTTGCTGCCGCGCATTTAGGAGGTGCAGGTTCCGTAAAAAGATTTCTAAACAGCAATGGAACAATGAAGTGTAAAGATCAATATGGCGCATCTGTAAAAACGTACATGAGAGATTTTGGAGGGTATGAAACATCAGGGATTATCGCTGATATTAATGCAAAAGTGAAATAAGTATTTCAAGATATAATATAGTAAAAACCTGCTTTTGGCAGGTTTTTTTATGTCCATTAAACGAAAAACAGTTTCATTATGAAAAGTATTAAATTTCTAGACAAAACTTTGTTTGTTCCATAATTCAGAATATTTTCCTTTTAAACGCAATAAATCCGGATGATTTCCAGATTCAGCTATCGTTCCGTCTTCCATCACCAAAATTGTATCTGCATTCGCAATAGTACTCAAACGATGAGCAATTACAATCACGGTTTTTCCTTGTGATTTAAAATTATCAATCACTTCTTTTACTATTTTTTCAGAATTAGTATCTAAAGAGGATGTCGCTTCATCCATTAATAATATTTCGGGATTTTTATACAAAGCTCTTGCAATGGCAATGCGTTGCTTTTGTCCACCGGAAAGCATAGCTCCATTTTCTCCAATCTGAGTATTAAAAGCATTGGGTAATTTTTCTGCAAATTCCGTGATTCCTAATTGTTTGGATAGGTCTAAAACATGCTGAATATTTGGAAATGAATCACCTAGAGCAATATTTTCTATTATAGTTCCCGAAAATAAATTTAATTGTTGCGGAATAACCCCTATACAATTTCGCAAACTTTGGTAATGAATGTAATCTCGAGAACTTCTTTTGTTACTGCAAAGGAAATAGAGTTCCGTCTAATAAAATTGGATGGAAGTCAAAACCACCAAATACTTCTCATGTTTATCTTCAATAATAATTTTTTGGGAATGATCATTTTTGTGTACTTGAAAAAACTACGACAGTTTTTTAATAATCAATTATTTTTATATCCTGTATCTTTTTGTAAAATTTTATAAATTTCTGCTAATTGCTCCAATTTAAAAGCAATTAAATTTTTTTCTTTAGAAAGCATCATCTGTTTAAAGTCATCATCCTCAATAGAAAAATATTGAAATCCACGAATATAATCCTTTGGAATCTTTAATTGGTTGATATAAAAGTCATCTGAAAAAAAAGTTGTCAAATTGTCTTTGATATTATGTTGTTTCTCTATTTCAATGTCTTTTTTTAATATTTTTATATTACCATTTAAAGAATTAATTATTCCTGAAATACCTCCAGAAGCTGCATAAAGCCTTCTCTCTGCGGGAGTATATTTTTTTGCAGATTTCACCAAAATGCCAAGGTCTGCAGCATTAATTTTGCTGTATTTAAGGATTGTCACTTCGTCAAGTTCATTTGCCTTAGGGGTCATTTCGATGATGATTTCTCCTGAATTATATTCACTAACGTCAATAGTTTTTCGAATCAATTCGAAATTTGAAGAAGTAGTAACAAGTAAATCATTAGGTTTACATAGTATTTTAATTTTGCCGTTTTCATCAGATTTAGTTTCACTTTTGTTAACAATATTTATTATATTAATTCCTTTAAGGGCAATATTATTAGCTAAAATAGTTCCTGAAATTAATTTATCAGTTTGCGAAAATGAATTTTGAATGATAACAAAATAGAAAAAATAAAATAAAATATTTTTAAACATTTTGAGTTGTGATTTTTTATAAGTAATAATTTTATCGTATTTAATATCCCAAAGTCCCTTGTTCTTTAGGAAAGTTATGAAAATATAAATATTAGACATTATTTAATTTCAGTCAATTTTTCTTTTATATATAATTCTAATGATTTAGGCAGAGGTTGAAATATTTTATTTTCTACCTCCTGCCAATAATTATCGTTATAATTACTTGGAGTAATGAAGGTATAGAAATTACTTAAATTTTTAGTTGAGATTTCATTAACATATTCTTTTTCAAGCAGGAAAAATTCATGAATAGCATCAATTTTTGTGTAGTCGTCATTTTTCTTCTTTTTAATAGTGTAGGTTCTTATTTCTTTAAAGTAAATAAGATTGTTTAGATTGCAACTTGAAACTTTATTTGCACTATAAATAGCATTTATATTATAATTTTTTAAAATAGATTCCATCCCGAAAAATCTCATTATTTTTGGATTGTCATTTGAATAAATTGACAATTGTATTTCAAAACCATCATTCGTTTTGGTTATAATTCCTTTATTAGTATCATTTTGTTTATTAATTATTAAAATGCTTTCTGGTTTTGAATCATCGAACCTATAACCTTTAGATAAATTTTTATAAATAAAATAATGATTAAAATCAGGAACTCCTGCCACTAGAAACTTATAAGAAGAACTTAATTGTTTAATAGATTTATTCTCAAATGATCGGTTAGATAATATTTCCATTTTGTTTTTTTTTAACGAAACATAATATTCTACTATTCCATCAATAAAATACTGTGGTTTATCCTCGTTTATCTGAATACTTCTAAAATAACCTTTCAACTTAATATATTTAAAATTTTGTGTTTTTTTGAAATAATTACTTCATCTAATTCAATAGTTTTTCGGTTTAAAGTAATAATTGGTGTGATTTTAAAATCAGTAAGACTCATTTCTTGATTTTCAAAAGATGGATTAACAAAAGTTATTTTTTTCGCATTTGATGAAAGTATTTTATTGTCAAGTTCTCTAGAGACAATCCCATTGCAATCTGATAAACCAAATAATTCTCCTTTGTCAGAATATATTTCTATATATGCTGAATTTTTATCAGTAGAAGAATCGTTAAAGGCATGTTGAGAATAAACAAAAATTTTAAATTGTAAAATAAGAAAAATTGTAAAATATTTTTTCATAATATCTCATAAAAAAAACAGCAAGAAATTTATTTACCATCTTGCTGTTTTAAATTTTAATTAAATTACCACAATTTAAACCCTAAAAGGACAAAGTCTGATTGTGTATTCTTTGCAATACCATCTAAAACTCCAGTAATTGTAAGTTTAAAAAAAGTAAATCCCCCTTCAACTACTTGTATTTCCTGAGCATCAAGCTCAACTAACCCTAAATTTTCTAAATTCATTTTTTTGATTTTAAAATTAAACATTTTTGTGTTGTACAAATTTGTTTTCTCGAGAACTTCTTTTGTTACTGCAAAGGAAACAGACTTCCGTCTAATATAATTGGACGGAAGTCTAAACCGCCAAAAATTTCTTTAGTTTCTTCATCAGTAATTATTTTTAGGGAGTATTTCAGTTCCAGGTCAAAGGGTTGCTCGTAATAAAAAGTAGTCCTTTTTTTGGAGTATTTTATTGGGGCATCGTTTTCTTTGAGCATATCAATAATATTATACAATTGGCTCCTGCTAATGCCTAATATGCAAGCTAATTCAAATGGGCTCCCTGTTTTTTCTTGACAAACTAAATGATGTGTCTTGTTGATTCGCTCTACTTTTTTGATAAAATTCATATTTATGCTAAGAGTTTTTTTTGTGCTATTCCCCTTTACAGCTCTCGTTTATATAGATTTACAGTATTTTATATTTCAGTTTGACAGGATTATTATTTTTTTTGACAGTGTTCTTGAGTATTTTACTTCAGTACTTTAGCTTAATTTTAAAACATTGGCTACTGTATTTTCATTCCAGTTTTGATTGACATCATATTATACAATGCCACTTTTTGTTAAATGTAATCTAAATTAATGGGTTTCTTGATGTCAAGATATTCATAATCAGCCTGACAACGTTTGCGTGTTGATAAGTTATCAAATAATAAGGTATTATTGATTCTTAATTAAATAGTTTGAATGTAAAGTATAAGGATACTGACAAACAAGGTGTTATTTGAGAAGAGAAAAATTTATAGAACGGTGTCTACTTGTATTCATAAGATGTAGCACTAAAGCTACATCTTATGAATAATAAAAATAGTAGGTCTATTATGCAAATCGACACTTGCTTTTTTCCAATCAGAAGCCCTCATGGTTTTTATGTATTCCGTAGGTAAAGTAATATCGGTGGCAACGCAAAGGTGGGTGTTGGGTTGCAATGCTTGCAAAATATCCTCCAACATTTTGTTGTTTCTATAGGGCGTCTCTATAAATATTTGCGATTGGTTTTTGTCTTGCGACAATTTCTCTAAATTTTTCAATGCTGCTTTTTTCTCCGTTTTGTCAATAGGGAGGTAGCCATTAAAGGCAAAACTTTGTCCGTTCATTCCAGAGCCCATCAAAGCCAAAAGAATAGAGGAGGGGCCTACCAATGGAATAACCTGAATGTTTTTCTCGTGCGCTAATTTAACTATGACAGCACCGGGATCGGCCACGCCAGGACATCCTGCTTCACTCATTAATCCAATGTTTTTTCCTTCCAGACACGGTTGAATCATTTTATTGTGTTCGGAAACTTCGGTGTGTTTGTTCAAAGCGCTCAATCGCAATGTAGCTTGTACTTTTTCAGGATGGATGGTTTTAATGAATTTCCGTGCTGTTTTTTCGTTTTCCACTATATAATCGTCCAATAAGTCGATGGCTCTTTTTACCGTTTGTGGCAAGACATCCATTGGGTCGCATTCTCCCAATGTTGTTGGGATTAAATACAGTTTTCCCCGTGTAGAAATAGGTTTTATTGGATCGCTCTTCACATATTTAGCAATTAATTTCTCGGCAATAATATCGCATGATTCATCGAGCATGCTGTATACGGCATCAAAGCCATTTTGCAAACCATAATAAGGATCGGGAACGTCTACGTTTTCGCCTGGGAAAAGCTCGTTTAGAATGAGTTGTACTTTATTTTTTTGATCGTCATTTTGAGCCAAAGCAATCACGTCATTGTAATTGGAATTATCCATTACATAGATATAATCAAAAGTATCTAAATCACTTGCTTTAAAATGCTTCCCTTTTTTGAAGGAAATGTCGAGATTGTTTTTTTTGGCCACGGCAATAGATCGGTCGTCGGGCTGTTTTCCTATATGCCAGTTACCAGTCCCGGCGGAATCAACAATAAACGTTTCTTTGGGGAGTTTGGAAGCCAATATTCCTTCTGCCAAAGGAGAACGACAAATATTGCCAAGACAAACCATTAAAATTTTAACAGACATTTATAAGGTTAATTTTTTGTGGATGTCATCTACAAATTTTTTAAATTGTTTGTCTGTAGAAACTAAATTGTCAACTGTCTTGCAAGCATGCAAAACCGTTGCATGATCGCGATCCCCAATTTGAGATCCAATATTTGCTAAAGAGGATTTAGTGAATTTTTTAGCAAAAAACATAGCTAATTGTCTCGCTTGCACCACATGACGTTTTCTGGTTTTAGATTGTAAAGTTTCTAAATCCAATTGAAAATATTCAGAAACAATTTTTTGGATATAATCGATTGAAATTTCACGTTTTACATTTTTTACAAACTTCTCAACGACATGTTTTGCTAATTCTAGCGTAACTTCTTTTTTGTTGAAAGACGATTGTGCAATCAAAGAAATAATGGCGCCCTCTAATTCTCTAACATTCGATTTTATATTTCGGGCAACATATTCAATGATTTCTTCGGGCATTTCTACCCCGTCGCGATATAGAATGTTTTTTAATATTGAAATTCGGGTTTCATAATCGGGTTGATGCAATTCTGCTGAAAGTCCCCATTTGAAACGAGAAAGCAAACGTTGCTCAATATCTTGCATATCCACAGGAGCCTTATCCGAAGTTAAGATCACCTGTTTGCCATTTTGGTGCAAATAGTTAAAAATATGGAAAAAGACATCTTGGGTTCCTGATTTTCCTGATAAAAACTGGACATCATCTATAATTAATACATCAATTAATTGGTAGAAATGGATGAAATCATTTCTATTGTTTTTCTTAACAGAATCAATATATTGTTGGGTGAAAATTTCTGCGGAAATATATAAAACCGTTTTTTCAGGATATTTATCTTTAATTTCAACTCCAATAGCATGCGCTAAATGTGTTTTTCCCAAACCAACACCTCCAAAAATCAACAGTGGATTAAATGAAGTGCCTCCTGGTTTATTGGCAACGGCCATTCCTGCAGAACGTGCCAATCTATTTGAATCGCCTTCAAGGAAATTATCAAAACTATAATTTGCATTCAGTTGGGACTCTATTTTTAAATTTCTAATTCCTGGAATAACAAAAGGATTTTTTAATTCAGGATTCAAATTTTTAAACGGAGCATCTACTTCCTGCGGTTTCATAGGACTTCGATGGGCACTTGGCAATTGTTCCATGTAAGGTTGTTTGTTGCCATAGGTGTTTTCCATCTTAATTTTGTAAAGCAATTTTGCGTTTTTACCTAGCTCTTTAGTTAATGCTACTTTTAATAATTTCACATAGTGCTCTTCAAGCCATTCGTAGAAAAATTTACTTGGAACTTGAATGTATAAAGCGTTATCAGTTAGCTCAACAGACTTAATCGGTTCAAACCAAGTTTTGTAAGCTTGGTCTTGGATATTGTCTTTTATGAAAGACAGACAATTTTCCCATACTGATTGCGCAGTTTTGCTCATAATTTTTATTAAATTTGTATTTTTATTAAAGGTTATCTTACAATGATTAATGACTGATATTTACCCCCATTTTTGGTTAGCAAATATGTGAACAAAAATCGTTAAAAAAAAACAAAATGCAGGGTGTTTTTTAAAAAAAAATATTGTAAGTCAACTCTTTTTCAGAGCCGTAAAGATACTATAAAATTATTTAAAACAATATGAAAAATCATCAAATTGAGGTACGGGTCCGTTATTCAGAAACAGACCAAATGGGTGTAGTTTACCATGGAAGTTACATACCGTATTTTGAGATCGGCAGGGTAGAGTGGCTTAGAAACAAAGGGATTTCATATAAAAGTCTTGAGGAAAGTGGGATTGCTTTACCAATTGTTTCAATGACCATAAACTACAAGAAACCGGCGCGATATGACGACCTTTTGACAGTAAAAACCAAATTTAAAAAACACAGTTCTGTTAAGATCGAATTTGACTGTGAAATATGGAGTAAAGAAAAGGAGTTATTAACAACGGCAGCGTTTATTTTGGTATTTGTTGACCTAAAAACAGGAAGGCCAATTACTCCACCTGACCATATTAAAGTGCTATTAGAGGAAATGCAAGGCTAATTTATTGGCATTATTTTTTTCTTAATTTCAATTTCAAACATGGAATTAAAAATGTCGAATATCATTTCGGCATTTTTTTTTCGTGTAGCGATTTCCATTTCACAATTCATTTCCATTTTTTGTGCAATGATGGTTATGTTTTTTTCTTTGATTACCCGCATCACTTTGTTCATGTTTTTATAATCAAAGGCAATACAGTAGTGAACGTCTATCGTTTTTTCAATTATTGTAGAAGCCTCTAGAGTTAACTGTGCAGTAGTTTTGTAGGCGGAAATTAATCCGCCAATACCCAATTTTGTTCCTCCAAAATAACGAACCACAACAATCAGAACATTGGTCACGTCGAAAGATTGTATTTGTCCATAAATGGGCATTCCTGCACTATTGCTTGGTTCTCCGTCATCATTGGTTCGAAAAGAGATAGGGTCAATTCCTGTTTGGAAACCATAACAGAAATGAACAGCGTTAAAATGTTTTTTCCGTAAGGGTTCAATTAATGGTTTGACTTCATTTTCAGATAGTATTGGAAAAGCATAGCCAAAAAACTTGCTATTTTTTTCTTTGAAAAGAGTCTCTGGAGAAGCACATGCTATGGTCTTGAAGGTATCTACTAAATCCAAAAGTATTTAAAATATTTCTTTTTCAAATAAATCAACCACGTCTTCTTGACCTACTTGCAAGTTCCAAACTTGTATGCCAAGATTTGCTGCTGCATCGGTGTTTTCCTTTTTATCATCAATAAACAAGGTGCGCTTAGGGGATAAATCGTGGGATTGTATTAGATGATTAAATATCGCTTCTTCGGGTTTTCTCATTCCAATTTCAAAGGAAAAATATACTTTCTCGAAACATTGGTAAAAATCTCTAGAAAAAGTTTGTCCCACTTTATGTTCAAAATGAGAAATATGGATAGCATCAGTATTTGTTAACAGAAATAACCGGTATTTACCAACCAGCATTTGCAAAAACTCCAATCGATACAATGGGAATTCTCCAATAACTTTATTCCATGCTTTTCTAACATCGTCAATACTTGCATCGGGAAGGTGTTTTTGAAAAGTTTCAATAAATTGTAATTCTGAAATTTTTCCTTTTTCGAATAAATTATTCGCTTCCGATAATTCTTCATTAAGTTCTTTCAAACCTAATTTTTTGAATTCATTTATAGTGCCTTCTTTATCTAAATTGATAAAAATATCTCCAAAATCGAAAATAATAGCGTTAATCATAGTTTCTAAAAATTAAGAGTTCATCATCTAAAATGAATTTTTTTTCTTCCCATCCTGATTTTAAAGCAGGTGCATCTGTTCCTTTTTCTAAAAATAATTGTCCTCTAAAAATTCTGGCTTCATCCCAAAGACTGGCATCGATAAAGGTTTGTATCGTTTGTCTCCCACCTTCTATAATCACAGATTGAATGTTTTTTTTAAATAAGATATGCGCAATCTGAGCGGCTATATTTTTGCTGAAATCAATTTCGGGAGAAGAAAGAACTATAGTTTTTGATTGATTATCAAAGATATGACATTCTTTTGGAATTCGATTGTTTTGATCCAAAACTATTCTGATGGGATTTTCTCCCGTCCAGTCCCGAACATTTAGTTTTGGATTGTCGTCAATAACGGTTTGGGTACCAACGAAAATAGATTGTTCCTCGGTCCGCCATTTATGCACCAATTGACGGGAAAATTCATTAGTAATCCAAATGGGTTTTTTCTCTTTTTTGGATATTGGAGAAATATAACCATCTTGGCTTTCTGCCCATTTTAAAATTATATAGGGTCTTTTCGTTTTATGAAAGGTAAAAAAACGCTTGTTCAATTCGTTACATTCCTCTTCGAGAATACCTACAGTAACATTTTTACCAGCTTCAATCAATTTTTTTATGCCCTTTCCTGCAACTTCAATATTTGGGTCAACAGTACCAATCACCACATTTGGAATTTGGTTTTCGATGATTAAATCGCAGCAAGGTGGTGTTTTTCCAAAATGACTGCAGGGTTCTAAACTCACATAAATGGTAGCCTTTTTTAATAACGATTTGTCTTTTACTGAATTTACGGCATTAACTTCGGCATGTGGTTCGCCAGATTTTTTGTGCCAACCTTCCCCGATAATTTTATTTTCATAAACAATTACACTGCCTACCAATGGATTTGGGTAGGTTGTTCCTAGGCCATTTTTGGCCAATTCGATGCATCGTTTAATATATTTTTCATGTATCTTCACATCACAAAAATATGATTTTACTTTTAGAATGAACGGAATAATTATCAGAGAAATCCAAAAACGCGACAATCCTGAAATTGCAGCAATTGTAAGAACAGTTTTAATGGAAATGGGAGCCCCAAAAGTAGGTACTGCTTATGCAGATCCGCAATTGGATTTCATGTATGAAACGTATGTAGCACCCAAATCTGTTTATTTTGTTGTTGAAACTAACGGGAAAATTATTGGCGGAGCAGGAATAAGTCAACTTGAAAATGAAGCCGAAACGATTTGTGAATTGCAAAAAATGTATTTTCTTCCCGAAGCGCGTGGACATGGAGTTGGAGCAAAAATGATAGAAAAATGTTTGCAAAACGCTTTGGATTTTGGCTTTAGCAAATGTTATCTCGAAACGATGCCTTATATGGTTGATGCCCAAAAGTTGTATAAAAAAGTAGGTTTTGAGTATCTTTGTGCTCCATTAGGTAACACTGGCCATACTTCTTGTCCCGTTTGGATGATCAAGGAATTGGGACTATAAAATTAAAACAAATGCGAATCAAAGAATACAGAAGCCATTTTATTGAAGAGCTTTCTGCCTTATACGGTTCTGAAGAATCAGAAAGTTTTTTCTACTTAATTTTAGAAAATAAACATAAAATTAGAAGAATTGATTTAGCATTAAATGCTGATTTAGAATTTTCTGATACAGAGATTCAAAATTGGAATTCAATATTAGAACAATTAAAAAAAGAAATACCGATTCAGTACCTATTAGGGAGCACTAGTTTTTTTGGTCTGGATTTTCAAGTCAATGCATCGGTTCTTATTCCGCGACCTGAAACAGAGGAATTGGTCGATTGGATCATTAAAGAAAATTCAAAGATTCATGGTTCTGAAGATGTAAAGATTTTAGATGTTGGAACCGGAAGCGGTTGCATTGCAATTTCATTAGCCAAAAACATTTCAAATGCCCAAATTTTCGCCATTGATGTTTCTGAAAAAGCATTGGCCATTGCTCAAAAAAATGCGGAAGCAAATAATGTAAATATTATTTTTCTTCAACAAAATATCCTCGAAATAGCTGATTTAAGAAGGCAATATGACATTATTGTATCTAACCCACCGTATGTTCGAAATTTAGAAAAGGCAGAAATTAAGAAAAATGTTTTAGAAAACGAACCGCATTTGGCATTGTTTGTAGAAGATCATGATGCTTTGATTTTTTATAGAAAAATAGCTGAATTAGCTCATAAAAGTCTTGTGGAAAATGGTCAGTTGTATTTTGAAATTAACCAGTATTTAGGAATAGAAACCGTTGATTTGTTAGAAAGAATGAATTTCAAAAACATTGAACTTCGAAAAGATATTTATGGGAATGACCGTATGGTTAGTTGTAGGGTTTAAGATTGCTTCGTTAGTTCGCCTTTTAGGCTCGGGTTTTGATTAACGATTTTTGATTTCAAATTTTAGAAAGCAGATTTTAGTTAACATAAGACAGTTCGATTTTATAAATTCCCCTTCGTGGGTTAGGGGGCTTCTATTCATATCGCAAGGCCTCAATCGGATCTAATTTTGAAGCTTTTAAAGCGGGATATGAGCCAGAAACGATAGCCACAATAAAGGTGGTGATAAATGCGGCAGTGATCGCTCCCCACGGAATCACAAAAATAAAACTCATGGCAGCTGCAATTCCATAACCACCAGATATTCCTATGAATATGCCTAGTAATCCACCCAATTGTCCAATAATTAAGGTTTCAATAAAAAACTGAAATGCAATGGTGCTTCTTTTGGCTCCCAGTGCTTTTCGGACTCCAATTTCACGTGTTCTTTCGGTTACGGAAACCAACATGATATTCATTAAGGCAATCGAGGAACCAAAAATAGTTATGATGCCAATGACCCAAGCAGAAATGCCAAGATACTGTGTAATGCTTAAAATTTTGTTTATCAAATCGTCGCTCCGTGAAATCCCGAAATTGTTGTCTTTTATGGGGCTTAATTTCCGGACTCTTCTCATCATGTTATTGGCTTCATCAGTGGCTTGATTTAATAATTCCTTTTTATCCACCATGACACTTACCGTATAGTTAATATCGGGTGCCGTAAATAAGGAACGTGCCACCTGAATCGGAATCAATACTCTCAAATCCTGGCTGTTGCCAAATGTTGAACCTTTCTCTTTTAATACGCCGATGACTTTAAATTTTGCCCCACGAATGGAAAGTATCTTGTCAATTGGATTCACGTCTTTAAATAATTCTTTTTCAAAATCGGAACCCAAAATACAGGAATACGTGTTGTTATCAATGTCAAAACCAGTAAAATTTCTTCCCTTGGTCGTTTCTAAACCGGAATTTATTAAAAAATACTCGTCTACTCCCAAAACTGAAATTTCAGGATCGGTCTTTTTTGATTCAAACCTTACTTCGGCATTAGAAGTTGCAGTAAATGAAAGGGAAGTATGTGTTAACGGATAGTCATATTTTTGTTTAAAAGCTTTCGCTTCGGGATACGTGATAATAGGATTATCTACTTTATGCTCATTATTACGGCCCATTCTTTCCGAAATATCATATTGCTCAATATTAAAAGTGTTGGCGCCCATAGAAGCAAAGTTACTTGACAATGTGTTTTCCAGAGCAGCAACAACAGTCAAAATACAGACTAATGCCGTAATTCCAATTGCAATAATCAATACTGTAAGAATGGTGCGCATCAGTTGCGTTTTTATGGAGCCAACGGCAATATGGACATTTTCCTTAAATAAATTTAGCATCATATCAATTTGACACGAAATTACAATTTTTGTTACAAGTTTGTTTTAGAAGCCGTTTATTTATTTTAAAAATAAGATATTTGCACAGAGAATTTACGTTTAGACACATGTGATTTGGGATTTTTACCAAAATCAGGAGTATTCTATTTTTCGTAAAATATAAATTAAATAGCGCAAATTAGCAATGGCATCAAAACCAAGTATTCCTAAAGGAACCAGAGATTTTTCACCGGCTGAGGTGGCAAAACGGCACTATATCATATCAATTATAAAAAGCAATTTTGAGAAATTTTGTTTCCAACCCATAGAAACCCCTTCGTTCGAAAATTCAGAAACCTTAATGGGGAAATATGGCGAAGAAGGGGATCGATTGATTTTTAAGATTTTGAATTCTGGGGATTATTTAGCAAAGGCCGATGCGGTGTTATTGCAAAATAAGGAGAGCAATAAATTGACTTCCAGTATTTCTGAAAAGGCCCTTCGTTACGACTTAACGGTTCCTTTTGCTCGATATGTGGTACAACATCAAAACGAAATTGAGTTTCCTTTTAAAAGATACCAAATCCAGCCGGTTTGGCGTGCCGATCGTCCACAAAAAGGACGTTTTAGAGAGTTTTATCAATGTGATGCCGATGTGGTGGGTTCAAAATCATTATGGCAGGAAGTGGAGTTGGTGAAATTATACGACTCCGTTTTTACAGAATTGGGCTTAAAAGGGGTAACCATAAAAATTAATAATCGTAAAATATTATCTGGAATTGCAGAAGTCATAGGGGCTAAAGATAAATTGATTGATTTTACGGTAGCCTTAGATAAACTTGATAAAATAGGAGAGGATGGCGTTAAAAAGGAAATGGTTGAAAAAGGAATTTCTGAAAGTGCCATTGAGAAAGTACAACCACTTTTTTATTTTACCGGAAGTAATGTTGAAAAATTGAATCAACTTTCCGTTCTACTGGCTTCCTCGGAAGAAGGAATGAAGGGGGTAGAGGAACTGCGATTCATTTGTGATAACGTGATGAATTTAGGATTAAATGATGCTGTTTTGGATTTGGATGTGACACTGGCTCGCGGTTTAAATTATTATACGGGAGCCATTTTTGAAGTGGGTTCGCCAAAACAAGTTACCATGGGTTCTATAGGAGGAGGAGGAAGATATGATGATTTGACCGGGATTTTCGGATTGAAGGACATGAGCGGTGTTGGGATTTCCTTTGGATTAGACAGAATTTATTTGGTCATTGAAGAATTAAATTTATTTCCTGAAACGGTAGCCTCTGTTACAAAAGCTTTGTTTATTAATTATGGTGAGCAGGAAGCTTTTTATGCCATGCAGGCCATCCAGAAGTTAAGGTCTTCCAATATTAAAGTAGAATTGTATCCCGATGCCATAAAGGTGGGTAAACAATTTACGCATGCCGATAAGCGTCAAATTCCATTTGCTATTATAGTTGGGGAGACTGAGATGAATGAAGGCAAATTTGGATTGAAAAATTTAATCTCAGGAGAACAAATCACGGTTGATTTTGAAGGTTTAAAAAACAGGTTATTATTGGCTTAGTCTTTTATATTTATATATTACCATAAAAAAAAGCTTCTCAAACGAGAAGCTTTTTTACTTTCTTGGGGAAGAAAGGGGGGGTTATTTGATGATAATCTTTTTACTGATTTCACCTTTTGTTGTAAACACTTTTACTATATATGTTCCGGTGCTTAGATTGTAAACTGGAATTTGAATTTTGGTTTGATCTTCATCCTTAATTTTCCAGGTGCTTAAGGATTGTCCCAACATGTTGAATAAAGTAACCGATTTTACTGTTGTATCTAACAAATTGTTTTTTACAATAATCATGTTATCACTATTTGTGAATGCTACTTTGACATTGTCGTTCAAGTCAAAATTGTTAACATCCAAAGCTGCGTTTTTGAATCTCAAAGAGAAACGATCATTTACAGTTCCAACAGGCAAATAAATTTCAAATGCTTCATTACTTATGTCATGATACAAACTGGTGGTGTTATCATAAATGTAAAGCTTTTGGCTGATATCAAATCTATCTCTTGCATCTACATTAAATTTTACATTTCCATCAAGAGCTGTTTTTACTCCAAGAGGATAAATGTTAGATGGATTAAAATAGCCGTCACCTTGAATTACTAATTGTTTGCCATGGTTCATGAAATACATGTCATTGGGCTGGTTGTCATTTTGTATCGCATCATAACCAGGATCAATACCGCTTGTCGCACGTTCATTCATGAAACCCAGAAGTATTTGTCTGTGAAAATTATTAGCCGAATTGAAACCCAATCTGACAGAGGCAAATGCACTTTCAATAGGTATAATGTCATCGCTATTGTTAAATGGGGTTGTAGCCAAAGGGCTTCCATTTAAATTTTGTCGGAACATAATATTAGATGCAGCGTTATCTTCTTTAAAAAAGGCTCTTTGGCTATTGTCAAAAACAATATTTCCACCTGTTGCGCTTCCGTCTACAAAGAATCCTTGCCCTACTGGTATGTATCGTCCAGGTTGTCTAAGGCTTGATCCTAAGCCACTAATACCTGCGGGAGATACTGGAGCAACCCCACCTACAAGATTTCTTGTGGCATAACCTCCTTGATAAGCTGCCAAGACATGGGATGGATTGGTGCTAAAATGTTCCCAAAAATACAAGGTTCCTGAGGTGGAAGCTAGGTTTGCATTGATAAACGCATTAGCATCTAGAGCGGATGGATAAGGATTACCACTCAAATTGGAATTGTTTGCCGCAATAGGGGTTGAAATGGTACCACTATTTGGTTTGCCCACAAAAGTGTAGTTTTGCGTTGCTGTAGCCGCATCACTTCCCTTTAATGTGAATCCTTGCCCTGCTAGTAAAGATCCAGTTTGTGCTATTCTCGCCCAATTAGCGTATATAGCACTTACGTTTTGGAATTTAAAAATCCAATAGGTACTTAATGTAATAGGGCTTGTTGCGGCACCGTTAAGTCCATTTGTCCATGTGATGTTTTGAATATTTGCAGGATCAGTACCGTCTTTCATTACTCCATCTACCGTAAACGGATTATTATTGCTGGTTATACTTAACGCGCCTACTGGTGAAGACCAATAATTGTAATTGAATTTATTGGATTGACCTTGTTGATCCCGTTCTATAGAACCTGCGCTTGTTACTTCTAAATCACTATTTGTAGTTTGCACTAATTGTGATTTTCCTTGCAAGTCTATTTTTCCATCTAATTTTAAGTACCAATCGTTTTGTATTTTATTGTCGTTATTCATTATGATATTGATTCCCGAATCAACAAACATACCCAAATCAACATTATTTGAACTTTCAGTGATGTTGTGTGACACTTGAACAATAGACCAGTCTTGATCCATAATGTCAAGTCCTCTAATTTCTTTTGTTGGACTGTTCACAGCAGTGGCAAAACTTCCAGTACGCTCAGTAAGGAAGGGCATAGGTGCTTGTTGCACATAAATGTTTTTATTGTTGTAGATTTTCATTCCGGCAACATCAATAGCCACAGTGGTTAAATCATCAATAATGTCATCTTTATAGGCATCCATTCTGTAGTATCTCAATACGTTTGCGAAAGGCAAGCCACCTACATCTTTAGGGACAATCGCTCCTCTTACCTGAGTAGCCGTATTTTGAATTTCTTGATACACCATTCGTTGTAATTGGGAAGCAGTCAAGGCTACATTAAATACACGAACTTCATCTATTTTACCTTTAAAGTATTTTGTATTTGTAGTAGGATCTTTACCTATCGTAAGTAGAGAAGCGTCAGCGGCTATATTTCCGGATTTAGATTGAGTGGCTACTAATGCCCCATTCAAATATAAATAGATATTGGATCCATCATAAACTACTCCCACATGTGTCCATTGTGATACACTTAATGCCGTTGCATAGGTTACTGTTGTGCCGTTTACTACAGCCTCTAGTCTTTTGGCACTAGTAATTCGCAATTGAAAATTTGTTTGACCAACAACAATTCCATCGGTAGAGAATGCACTATTTAAATCTACCCATGCCATCAGTGAAGCATTGGCTAAACCTCCTAATACTCCCGTTCCTTGACCATAATCATTTCGTCCGTCAAACTCCAATTGTAATTTTCGGTTCAAGTCTCTAGGGGATCCAAGACCAGTAGTTTTGGTGTCAAAAGCGTCAGATATACCATCTTTGTCAATATCAGCTGCGCCATCAATGACCCCGTCATTGTTTGCATCAAGGGCACTGTATAAAGTTTCCGCAATATCTTTTATCCCGTCATTATTAGAATCTACTTGCAAATAATCAGGATTTCCTAATCCGTCTGTATTCTGGGTGTAGGGTTTTGTAAGTGTACCAAAACCAGCATAGGTGTCATAGATGTCTAAAATACCATCTAAATCAGTATCTACTCCGTCTCCTTTTCCATCACCGTTAATATCACCGTCCCCCATATTGGCAATAGCTTCATCTACATCAAATAGGGCATCATTGTCACTGTCTAAATCTAAATAGTTACTTTGACCATCTCCATCGGTATCTGGAATAGAATTGTTTAATCCTGTAAACAAAGGATCGATAGCGTCATTCATCCCGTTTCCATTAGCGTCTGCCCAAAGTGCTGGGTTGGTGATGTCCATTTTAGATAAACCGTTACTGTATTGTTTAAAACCTCCTTCTTCGATATCTGGAATTCCATCATTATCAGAATCCAAATCATATAAATTTCCGATGCCATCACTATCCCAATCACAGTAGCTTTGTGAAATAACAATGTCATCTATGGCAAGGTCATTCCCACTTCCCCCTGGTCCCAAATTGGAAAGGGTCACTGTAAAAGCAGTAATATTTCCTAAATTAACGGTTGTTGGAAAATTCTTCCATTCAGAGACTGCACAATTATTAGTGTTATCTGTACATCTATTTATTGTTGGAGTACTATAGGTGGCGATTACTGCCCCCGACAAATTTTTAAAATCAACCTTGATTTGGGGTAAATTAGAGCCCGCATAAAGAGCCTTACTCATAATGTTTAATACCCAAAAGTCAAAATTGATAGGTAGATTTGGAATTATACCATTAATCGTTAATTCATAAAATATACCTGGATTAATATCGGCATTAAAAATGGCCATTCTTCCATCAGTATCTCCAGGGGTATGATCCATTTGAGGTGTCCAGTTGGTATTTGCCCATGATGCAACGTTAGGAGGGCCAGCGGTAGCATTACCTGTACTTATCATATAGTTAACGGCATATTCCCCATCGTTTATACTATAGTCTGTTCGATATGGGCATCCCCCAGTATTAACCTTACCAGTTGAAACCCCATCTTCATAGCACATGTTACTGGTGGCATCAGGAGTATTGACATTTATCTGGCCTCTAGTAGTACCATATCCAAAAGTTTCATTTAGAAAGATATGTTGAAAAGTGGAAGCATATGGTGATGCGGAACAAGTAGATTGCTCTAAAGTGTCCACTATACCGTCATTATCATCATCAAGGTCAAAATTATCCGTAATACCATCGCCATCGGTATCCACGTAGGTTCTAATTGCTGTACCCATTATGGCAAAATCATAAGGGTTTTCATTAATGTCATTATTTGCAAAGTGGATTACCGCATTTTTAGTTCCTAAAACGAAAGGTTTAAAAGTGACATAGCATAATGTTGAGCCACCAGCGGCAACCGAAGCGGCAGGAGCAGTGCTTACTGTGAAATCAGTGGCATTGGCGCCATCTATAGTAATGGCACCCATTACTAAAGGACCAGTGCCTGTATTTTTAATGGTATAAATAACAATTACAGATCCATTTTCAATAGAAACAGTACCGAAATTAGTTTGATTTGTTGTGGAAGGAGTCATTGTTCCGTCAACAATGGATACGGCAGTACCACTAATGTCAATTTCGCTGGCGGACGTTGCTGCAAGCTTAAGGTCAAATGGGGCTTCATCACCATTGGAGTCATTGTTTACAAATGTGAAGGTTACGGCTCTATTACCGGTAACGGTAGGCGCAAATGTTACCACAAAAGTAGTGCTAGTCATTCCTGCAATTATAGTACTAGGGGGAGTTGTTATTGTGAAATCAGCGGTATTTCCCGTAGCAGTGATGGCTCCAATTGTTAAATCCATTGTGCCTAGATTTTGTATCGTAAAGGTTCGGGTTACAGCCACATTACTAAAGTCAGTTAAGTTACCTGCTGCTGCAGCACCGTTATCAACGATATTTACGGCATTACTTCCTAGCATGGCTATTTCTTGAGCGACCCCTGTTCCTTTGAGATTAAAATCATAAGGATTTTCATTACTGTCATCATTTACTATAGAAACGCTCGCATTTTTTACTCCAACTGAAGTAGGCGTAAATCGAATACCAAGAGTCGTGCTACCATATCCGGCAATAGTAGCGCTTGGAGCGGTAATCACCGTGAACATACTGGCATCGGCTCCGGAGAAAGTAATGGCTCCAATATTTAATGGCGTGCTGCCCGTGTTTTGAATGGTGAAATTTCTGGTTGTAGCCACAGTACTAAAGTCGGTCCAGTCTGCTGTTGTTAGCAAACCACCTCCGTCAACAATTGAAACTCCGTTTCCAACAACGTTTATTTCCCGATCCGACCCGTTTCCTTGAATTCTAAAATCATAAGGGTTTTCGTCAACGTCATTACTTGCAATAGAAATTAACGCTGCCCTAACCCCAAGTCCAGTAGGAGTAAAGGTAACGGTAAAAGTAGTGCTTGCCCCTGGATTTACGGAAGCAGGGGGTGCCGTGGTTACTGCAAAATCACTTGCATTGGCTCCCGAAAAGGTTATTGCTCCCAACGTAAGTTGAGAAGATCCGGTATTAAAAATGGTAAAAGTTCTTGTGGTTGCCACGGTACTAAAATCAGTCCAATTCGCAACGGATGGTGCAGTTGCGGGGTTGTCGGCGATAGAAGTTGCATTTCCTTGTATGTCTATTTCTTGACTTGTTCCGGTACCTTGGATGTTAAAATCATAAGGGTTTTCATTTCCATCATTATTAGCAATTGATATGGATGCTGATCGTGTTCCATTTGCACTTGGAACGAAAGTAATTACAAAGGTTGTGCTACCACCTATTGCAACAGAAGCACTAGGGAAAGCGGTTACCGTAAAATCACTTGCATTAGCTCCGCTTATTGTAATGGCTCCTATTGTTAATGCGGATGTACCCGGACTATTTGAAATGGTAAATGTTCTGGTAATATTTCCAATAACTACATTGGTTGGGCCAAAATCAGTCCAATCAGCAGCCGTAGGTACTGATAACGAATTGTCAGGAATAGGAACAGCATTTCCACTTAATGCAATTTCCGGTTGTACACCAGTTCCCTGAATAGTGAAGTTGTATGGGTTTTCACCAGCGTCATTGTTGGCAATATTTAAGGTAGTGGATATTAATCCAGAAGCGCTAGGGTTAAAGGTAACTACAAACGTGGTGCTTGTAACTCCGGCAACAGGAAAAGTGGGTAATGTAGTTACACTGAAATCCCCTGGAGTTCCTCCAGTAAATGTAATAACACCTCCAGTCAAGTCCATTGTACCTGTATTTTGGATGGTAAATGTTGTTGTGGCTGTTCCACTGTTTACATCTACAGACCCAAAGTCGGTTCCTTTAGCCACTGTTGGGGTTACATCACCATCTGCAATGTTTGTGGCACCAAATCCCTGAACGTTAATTTCCTGTGCAACACCAGTTCCAAACAATCTAAAATCATATGGGCCTTCGTTGCTGTCATTATTCACGATAGAGATGGTAGCCGTTCTATTTACAGTTGCGGCAGTCGGCGTGAATCGTACCACAAAGGTGGTGCTACCCCCAGGAGCTACTGGGGATATTGGTGCGGTGAGTACTGTGAATTCTGTATTATTCGCTCCTGTGAATGTGATGGCACCAAGTGTTAAATTTGCCGTTCCAGTATTTTGAATGGTAAATGTTCTTGTGGTCGTCACGGTACTGAAATCCGTAAAATTAGCAACAGCAGGAGCAGGTACAATGTCGTCTGGGATGGATGCGCCATTTCCTACCACATTTATTTCGGGTAATAATACCGTTGCCAGAACTGCTGTTCTAGGAGAAGAGGTACAACTACCGTTGTCTGTATCTACATAATATGTTGTTGAAACTGCAATTACTGGAGTGATAAAACTTGTTCCGGTTCCTAAAGCAGCACCGCCAATTGATGCAGCATACCAAGAGATAGTTCCCGCTGATGCCGTAGCACCCAAGGTAACAGTTCCAGGACCCGAAGTAGAACCAGGGGTAGTGCTCGTAATGGTTGGAGTTGGGACTATTGTAATTGTTTTTGTAGAGGTTATATTACCGCAAGTTCCATTTCCTATGGCAGTTAAGGTCAGCGTTCTGCTTCCTGCGGCATTGTCTGCAGCACTAGGCAAATAGGTACACGTTGTTAATGAAGTTGCATTGGTAAATGTTCCTGTACCGTTTGAAGTCCAAGTAATGCTGGCGTTATTGGTTGCACTTGAACCTGCAGTTATGTTTACTGCAGGTGAACTGTTGCAAGTTGTTATTGCGGTTCCTGCTACTGCCGTAGGTGCAGTCGTTATGGTAATTGTTTTGGTAGAAATAACATCGGTACAACCTGTATTGGCTACAGCAGTAAGGGTAAGTGTTCTACTTCCTGCAGTAATGTCTGCGGCACTCGGGGCATAGGT
>NZ_QCZI01000017.1 GCF_003097635.1 Flavobacterium psychrotolerans | reverse complement strand
CATCAATAAATTCATATTTGACAGGCCAATAAACAATATTAAAAATCAAACAATTTAATTACACCCAACGGGTTAATTATAAATTAAATTTTGTTGAAAAACCACAAAAGCCACAACTTATTTTCTTCAAAAGTTGTGGCTTTTATTTAAATTTTATTCTTAAATTTATGTATTGAAGTTCTGTGTACCAAATCAAATATTTTAATTCTTATCAAAAATATTTTGTATGCTATCATTTTATAGCCTTTGGTTGCCAATAAGTTTTCTCTTTACTTTTTTCTATTGGGTTCAAATTCCCGTGTTTATTAATGAATTTCAGCTCATAAATAAATTTATTGACAATAACAAACTCTTGTTTTTAGTTCCTATTTTAATGATTTTAGTTTTTACGTTGATTTTAAATCTATTTAAAATTCAATCTGTAATAAACACCCATTTTCCAGATAAAATTTCCCAATCCGATTCAAAAAATAAAGAATATCAGCTTTACCTTCTTTTTTTGGGAATTATAATTCCAATGACAGAAATTACTTTCGAGATTTTTAAAGTAAGGGATCAAAGTTTATTGATTGCAAATTGTAGTGCTGGCCTAATTTTTTTATGTCTGTATTATGGCAGCAAAAAATTATCATTCGTATTTAGAAACGTACAACATATTTTCACCTCATTATTTGTCTTATACTTTAGTCTTATAGCTCGGAATTTAATTTTGGGGGCCACTGGCATAATTCCCATAATAGGTTTTGTCGTTTGTTTTTTTATTTCTTATGGCGTACTTAAACCCATAAAACTGTATCGGTATTTTGTTGCATCCGTTTTGATTTACTTAGTTACCGTTTTTATTTTTGGATTAGTTCCCTATAATACCGCAATCATATTATTCAGTTACTGCCTCATGGTTTGGATTGTAAATTATATAAGGCATCTTTCTTTTTTAACCGTTAACAATAAATTTCAGTTTACAAACGAAATTGTTAATAAAGGAAATATGCTCACAATTGGCTCCAATAAAAAAGGGGAATTGTCCTATTGTAGCGAAAACATAACTGAAATTTTAGGTTATAAGTCAGATGAAGTATTGGGAGCCGTTTTTTGGGAATTTTTTGAAGACCCTGATTTTATTTCAAAAAATTACAATCCTGATTTCACAGATGAAAAATTGCACATCAGAAAACTAAAATGTAAAAACGGAGAATATAAATACATTCAATGGAAAAATAAAAAGTTCTCAGAAGATTTAATAATCGGGATTGGTCAAGATGTTACGGAGCAAGAATTAGTAAAAACTCAATATGAAAATTTGGTTCAAAATGCAAATGACATTATTTTTGAAATCGATAAATATGGTAACTATACTTTCGTTAATGAATTTACAACAAGAATTACGGGTTTTAACAAAAGTGAAATTCTGTCCAGAAATTTTACCGATTTTGTAAGGAAAGATTATGCCTCAATCCTAAAGAATTTTTATGGAAATCTTTTGGAAAATGAATATCCTCCCATAGAGTTTCCGGTGCTAAAAAAAAATGGGGACTATGTGTGGGTTTCCCAAAAAATAATAGTCCGCCGAAACGAATCGGGGAAAATTATTGGTTACTCCGGAATCGCCAGAGACATTTCCATTATAAAAAATCTTGAAAATGAAAATAGGAAAAGACAGAGAAAAATCCAAAAATACAACGAAACATTAAAAGATTTTACTGCAAAAAGCTATTCCGTAGATGAAAATTTTGAAAGCATCCTAAAAACCATTTTAGAAATTACCGCAAAAACACTCCACGTTAACAGAGTCAGTTACTGGAATTATTTTCCTGATAAAATTGAATGCCAAAATCTATATGAATTAAATATAAAAAAATTTAAAAATGGATTTTCATTAACAAAAAAAGTGTACCCAAACTATTTCATGTCCATTGAAAATGAAATTCAAATCGTGGCTTCCGAAGTGTATTCGAATGAGTTAATTCAAGAATTATGCATTGATTACTTCCCTGAAAACAATATCTTTTCCCTGTTGGATACGCCCGTTTTTATCAATGGCGAGCTTAAAGGAATCATTTGTCTTGAAGCTACCGAAAAAATAAAAAATTGGGATAATGAAGATATTGGTTTTGCCCGTTCCGTTGCTGATTTGATTGTTATTGCCATAGAATCCCAAAAAAGAGCAGAATCTGAAAAAAGATTGACATATAAGGGCAAATTGTTAGCAGCAATGGTTATGTGTATCGAGAAATTTTTGCAAAGCAATAACCAAATCGACATTTTTAGGGAAACATTTCCAATTATAGGAAATGTCACAAATTTAGATCATTTGTATTATTATGAAAACGATCCCAAAACAAATTTAATTCAACAAAAATTCAAATGGGGAAAGGAAAATATTGAACTTCAAATTACCCCTTTGCGGAGTTTTACCCATGACAATTTATCGGAAATTATAGAAAAAATTAAAATGCGAAAACCATATCATTCCATAACAAGAAAAATGAATAATAGTGTTCTCAAAAAACTGTTGGTTGACAATGAAATCAAATCGGTATTGATCCTTCCTGTTTTTATTAGAGATGAATTTACAGGCTTTATAGGAATCGATGATTGCACTAATGAGAGAAAATGGTCTGAAGACGAAATTAATATTTTACAAACCCTAGCCATTAACGTAGCCACTTCTATGGAGCGAATTTCAAATGAAGCTACAATATATGAAAGTGAAGAAAAGTTCAGATTGTTGGCTAATAACATTCCCGGAACGGTTCATTTATCAAAATTTGATAAAAACGCAACAAAGGTCTATCTTAATGATAAAGTAGAACTATTAACGGGATATAATAAATCTGATTTTATTGAGAAAAAATTATCCTTCAATTCACTAATTCACCCAAATGAAAAGGCAACGATTATTAGTGAACAAAAATATAATTTATCAAATAACAAACCAATACATTCCATTTATAGAATAAAAAGAAAAACTGGCGAGTATATTTGGGTTGAAGAATTTGGAGATGCTATTTTAAAAAACAATCAAATCGAATACGTTGAAGGGGTCTTTTTTGACATAACAAAACAAAAAACATCTGAAGAAGCAATAAAAGCGAAAGAATTTGCCGAAGCGGCCAATATTGCAAAATCTGAATTTCTTGCCAATATGAGCCATGAAATTAGAACTCCGCTAAACGGAATCATCGGTTTTACGGATTTATTGATGAATACCAAATTAGAAGATTTCCAAAAACAATATATGGATACCATAAATCAATCGGCAAATTCATTAATGGAAGTTATTAATGATATTCTTGATTTTTCTAAAATTGAATCTGGTAAACTGGAACTTGGTATTGAAAAATGCAACATTCATGAATTATGCAGTCAAGTTATTGAACTGGTAAAGTATGAAGCTAAAAGAAAGCAAATAGAAATAATTTTGGACATAAAAGAAGAAGTGCCCCAATATATTTGGACAGATTATATCCGACTGAAACAAATTTTAATTAATCTGTTGAGCAATGCGCTGAAATTTACCGAAAAAGGAAAAATTGAGTTAAGCGTATCCCGAATAAGTACCGCAAAAGAAAAGAGCGTATTGCGATTATCCGTAAAAGACACAGGAATTGGAATTAAAAAAACCAATCAGGAAAAAATATTTGAAGCTTTTTCCCAAGAAGACAGCTCTACCACGAAAAAATTTGGAGGAACAGGATTAGGTCTGACCATTTCTAACCAATTGCTGCATTTAATGAACAGTCGTTTGCAATTGGAAAGTAATTTTGGTAAAGGAAGTACCTTTTTCTTTGATGTAGAATTTAAAACTTCAAACAAAGGAAAAATCACCACAAAACTAAAAAATAACAGCAAAGCTTTTGCAGAGGAATTTAAAAACAACCATAAATACGAAAAGGAACAATTACGGATTTTAATTGCAGAAGACAACAAAATCAATTTGCTTTTGGCAAAAACGTTAATCAAGCAAATTATTCCAAATTCCTCGATTTTTGAAGCCGTTGACGGAAGACAAGCTATAGGAAAATTTCTGAAAATAAAACCAGATATCATTTTCATGGACATACAAATGCCTGTCAAAAACGGTTATGAAACAACGCAGGAAATCCGTAAATTAGAAGGCACAAGGCACATACCCATAATAGCGCTCACTGCTGGAACCATAGTTGGAGAAAAAGAAAAATGTATCGCTGCAGGAATGGACGATTACGTATCAAAACCAATTGTAAAAAACACCTTAGAAAAATTAATTTATAAATGGATATAAAATTGTAATTCAAAAAAAAATAACCTCAATAAAATGTAAAGTTATGAAATGGATAGGAAGAAGACAAAGTGATAATATGGAAGACCGAAGAGGCATTTCAGGAGGAAAAGTGGCGATTGGGGGCGGAGTGATTGGAATTATTATATTGTTAATCAATCTATTTGGCGGGCAAAATGTCCAACAGCTCACTCCTATTTTAGAACAATTGCAACAAGGACAACAAACCGAACAGATAACCCAGGAATTGTCTCCAGAAGATAAAGAAATGGGGGAATTTGCGGCAACTGTATTGGCTGATACCGAAGATGTTTGGAAAAAGATATTTGAAGAGAACGGATTGAATTATGAAGAACCCAAAATGGTTTTATTCCGTAATAATGTAGAAACGGCTTGTGGTTCCGCAACATCTGCTTCCGGACCATTCTATTGTCCAAGCGACAAAAAAGTATACCTGGATTTGGCGTTTTTCGAGGAACTAAAAAGTCGTTTTGGTGCAAAAGGCGGGGATTTCGCCATTGCATACGTTATAGCTCATGAAGTAGGCCATCATGTTCAAAATCTATTGGGAACTTCAACTAATATGCGAAAATTGCAACAGGGAAAATCTGAGGCGGATGCCAATAAATTATCCGTAGCTCTCGAGCTCCAAGCCGATTTTTTTGCAGGATTATGGACGCATTATGACCAAAACAGGAATCAAATGCTTGAACCCGGTGATATTGAAGAAGCATTAAGTGCGGCAAATGCCGTAGGTGATGATGCCATACAAAGTAAAATGCAAGGGCATGTAGTTCCCGATAGCTTCACTCACGGAACTTCTGAACAAAGAATGTATTGGTTTAATCGTGGTTTTAAATCCGGGGATATTAAACAAGGAGATACTTTTGCGGAACTGAATTAATCAAAAAAATCTTAAAAAAAAGCAGTTTTGAAATTATCAAAACTGCTTTTTTTTACAATTAATTAGTCAGACTGAGTTAATCCTCATCAACCATATTCAATTTCGAATACCCGCGCCATTTTTCAATCAAATCCTTCATATCTTGAGGTAATTCAGTATCAAAACGCATCATTTCTCCAGTTGTAGGATGAATAAACCCTAATGTTTTGGCATGTAATGCCTGACGAGGCAATATCTTAAAACAATTATCAATAAATTGTTTGTATTTAGTAAATGTAGTTCCCTTCAAAATCAAATCGCCGCCGTAACGCGCATCGTTAAACAACGGATGTCCAATATGCTTCATGTGTACCCGAATTTGGTGCGTCCGACCTGTTTCAAGAATGCAAGAAACCAAGGTTACGTATCCAAAACGCTCTAAAACCTTATAATGTGTAATTGCTGGTTTTCCAATTTCTGGGTCGGCAAAAACAGACATTTGCATTCTGTCTTTTACATGTCGGGCAATATTTCCTTCTATAGTCCCTTCCTCCTCTTTCAAGTTTCCCCAAACCATGGCAATGTATTCGCGTTCCGAAGTTTTTGCTTCAAACTGCTTTGCTAAGTGTGACATGGCCGCTTCGGTTTTGGCAATCACTAAAAGTCCCGTGGTGTCTTTATCAATTCGATGCACCAATCCCGGACGTTCGCTACTGTTCATGGGTAAATTCTCAAAATGAAAAGCCAAAGCATTCACTAAAGTCCCCGTATAATTGCCATGTCCTGGATGAACCACCAAACCGGCTGGCTTATTAATTAATAATAAAGTCGAATCTTCATAAACAATATCAAGTGGAATATCTTCAGGATCAACACGATTTTCAAAAGGCGGATGAGATAACAATATCCGAACTACATCCAAAGGTTTAACCTTATAATTGGACTTTACGGGAATATCATTTACATAAATATCACCTGCAGTTGCTGCATTCTGAATTTTATTTCGGGTGGCATTTGGGATCAAATTCATCAAAAATTTGTCAATCCTTAAAAGCAATTGCCCTTTAGGAACGTCAAACCTAAAATGTTCGAATAATTCGTCCTCAACTATTTCTTGATTGTCGTTGTTATTGTGCATTTACTGGAGTTTCTGGGGTAGCAAGACTATCTAATTGTGTATCATCGAAACCAACATTTCCGTCTCCTAAGACCAAATCAATTTTGGAGGATTTAAAAACTTTATCCCCCGGATTTAATTTCTTTCCGTTCAAATGCATTTCCAGCACCATATCTTTCCCCAAGTACGGTTTATATGTTATTGTTCCTTCTTCAAGCCCAAGTGATTTCAATGTTGGTACCGCCTGACGATAGGTTTTTTCAATTAAGTCAGGAACCCGAACTGTAGTAAAACCAGAAGAATTAATCTTAATATAGATTTTCCTGCCCTCTTTCACTTTGGCTCCAGCTACAGGATCTTGATCTACCACGCTGTGTTTTGGATAATCTTTTTTATAATCTACACTATCTAAAAGCACATAATCTAAATTCAGCTCATCCAACCTCTCCTCTACTTGTTGTTCACTTAACTTGCTCAAATCCGGAACCGTAATTTCATTCCCATGTTGCGTGGTAAAGGTGAGCCAATGCATGAATAAATAACCCAAAGTTGCAAAGATTGCGAAAACAATAAATAGTTGTGTAAAAAAAACTTTACTCTTAAGATAATTACGTAAACTCATATAAAATTATATTTCCCGCAAAGATATAAAAATACTAAAGGGAATTCATTGGTCTTTTCCATTGTTTTTAATTTGCTGTGTGTAATCCGCAATCATACAAACATAAAACCGGAATAATTACCAAACGCTCTTTCTCTTTTCAAAAAAAATGATATTTTTGTTTACAATTAATTTAGGAGTTATTTACTTTGTCAGTTCGCTTCGCTCGTGTCCCGCTATTGGTTTCAATCTCTTAATAAAAAATTGGGGAAATTTCCAATGGAAACGAAGTTCAATGAACTCCGATAAAAATAGAAATCAAGTGAAGAAATCGGGGCTAGGTATTTTTGTTAAAATTTCAACATTCGTTTTTAGTAATTATGTTCTAAATTACAAGGATTCAACAATAAAAAAAGTTGAATATTGAACTTGAAACAACGAATATTGAACGAAAAAACTAATCAATTAAACGACATTGCCTGATTATACGATCAATAAAATAAGAAAAATTTAAATACTATCATACAAATGAAAAATATTGCCATCATCATGGGAGGCTACTCCAGCGAGTACAAAATTTCACTCGTAAGCGGTAACGTAGTCTATCAGTTTTTAGATAAAACAAAATACACCGGTTTTCGTATTCATATTTTTAAAGAAAAATGGGTTTATGTGAACGAAAAAGATGCTGAATTCCCAATTGACAGGAATGATTTTTCTGTTACCGTAAATGGAATCAAAATCACTTTTGACGCCGTTTTCAATGCCATTCACGGTACTCCGGGCGAAGACGGATTGATGCAAGCTTATTTTGAACTACTCGGAATTCCGCAGTCCTCCTGCGATTATTACCAAGCGGCATTAACCTTCAACAAACGCGATTTACTTTCTGTTTTAAAACCCTACGGAATAAAAACCGCGACTTCCTATTATCTCAACAAAGGGGAACATATTGACACTACCGAAATTGTGAAAAAAGTCGGTTTGCCCTGCTTCGTAAAGCCCAATAAATCCGGTTCCAGTTTCGGGATATCCAAAGTAAAAACCGAGGCCGAATTGCCAATCGCCATAGAAGTTGCTTACAAAGAGGATAATGAAATTATCATTGAAAGTTTTCTTGATGGAACCGAAGTTTCTGTAGGAGTAATTAATTACCAAGGAAAAATTACCGTTTTACCAATTACAGAAATCGTATCTGAAAATGATTTCTTTGACTACGAAGCGAAGTATTTAGGCAAGTCACAGGAAATTACACCAGCACGAATTTCAGATGAAATGACTCAAAAAGTAAGCGCTATTGCAAAACGTGCCTACGAAGTCCTAAAAATGAAAGGGTTCTCCCGTAGCGAATTCATTATTGTTGACGGCGAACCACACATGCTAGAAATGAACACCATTCCTGGTTTAACCACCGAAAGTCTAATTCCGCAACAGGCAAAAGCCGCCGGAATTTCATTAGAAGATTTGTTTACAAACGCCATAGAATTGGCATTAAACAATTAAAATGAGAAAAGCCATTTTTCCGGGTTCCTTTGACCCAATCACTTTAGGCCATTATGACATCATCAAAAGAAGTATTCCTTTGTTTGATGAAATAATTATTGCCATTGGTGTTAATGCCGAAAAAAAATATATGTTTTCTATTGAAGACAGGACCCGCTTTATAAAAGAAGCTTTTGCAGATGAACCAAGCGTTTCCGTTGTAGTTTATGAAGGTTTGACCATTGATTTATGTAAAAAATTAAAAGCCAACTTCATCCTTCGCGGACTTAGAAATCCTGCCGATTTTGAATTCGAAAAAGCGATTGCCCACACCAACAGATTATTATCAAAAATTGAAACCGTATTTTTATTAACCGCTTCAAAAACGTCTTTTATCAGTTCCAGCATTGTTCGCGATGTAATTAGAAATGGCGGTAATTATGAAATGTTAGTTCCTGATTCCGTTAGGTTAAAAAAGTAATTTTTATAAAAGGTGATATATTTGTAGAAGGCATTAATTAATCCTAATTTCGCCAAGAATTTAAGCCAAAATTAAAAATAGAAAATCAGAGAAATGGAAAGAACATTAAATAAACGCAGTGATTCAAAATGCGAACTTTGCGCTGCAACCGAAAACTTAAAAGTATATCAAGTACTTCCTACTAAAAAAGGTGGTGCTGACGAAAGCATATTTGCATGTGCAACATGTATTGACCAAATAGAAAACCCTGGTCATGAAGACTTAAACCATTGGAGAGCTTTAAATGACAGCATGTGGAATGAAAACACTGCTGTTCAAGTTGTTGCCTGGAGAATGCTAAGCCGTTTACGTGGTGCAGGTTGGCCAAAAGAATTATTAGAGATGATGTATTTTGACGAGGAAACCTTAGCTTGGGCTCAGGCAACGGGAGAAGGTGAAGAGGATGAAAATAAAATCATTCATCGTGATGTTAACGGAGTTATTTTATCAACTGGAGATTCTGTAGTTTTAATTAAAGATTTGAAAGTAAAAGGCTCTAGTATGGTGGCCAAACAAGGAACCTCTGTACGGAACATTAGACTAGATCACGAAAATGCCGAATATATTGAAGGAAGAGTTGACGGCCAAACGATTGTGATTATCACGCAATATGTGAAGAAAATCTAATTAGATTTTTAGACTTCTTAGATTTTTAGATTATTCATCTGAAATTCTAAGAGGTCTATACTATCTAAAGTTCCTTTTTTATATTTGAGAACTAAATCACTAGCTATAATAGTTATTTTAGAAATGGTGTGTGTTTTATTTATTTGGGAGATGCTTACACATCTTAATCTGAAATCTTAACACTACTCCTCCACTTTCTTAATCACTTTTCTGGCGACTTCAATTTTAAACTTCTTGCCTTTCATTTTTTCGTCGCGAATATTTTTAAGTAAGTCCTTTACTTTGTTATATTTAACAGCTGCAAACGAAATAAAATCTTTAACTTCAATTAAACCTAAATCGCCTTTCTCTAATTTTCCTTTTTGGGAAAAGAAACCAACGATATCAATTTTGTTCAGTTTGTTTTTCTTTCCTCCACTGATATACACAGTTTGAAATTCAGGAGGTTTTGGTAACGCATTAGAAGTTTCAACTTTCAATACAGCCATTCCGTAATCTAAATAATCTGCCTTTTTCTCGCTTTCATGCGCAATGATATAGGCCGTTCCTGAAGCTAACATTCTGGCCGTTCTACCGTTTCTATGAGTAAATTCGTCTTCTTTTGACGGCAGGTGGTAATGAATGACGTGTTTCATTTCAGGAATATCCAATCCACGAGCTGCCAAATCGGTTGTAACCAAATAACTCACGCTTCCGTTTCTAAATTGAATTAAAGCACGTTCTCGTTCATCCTGATCCATTCCGCCATGATAGTAGGTGGAATAGATTCCTTTTTCGTTTAGCGTGTCGCTAATACGCTCAGCAGCATCCCGATGATTACAAAAAACCAAAGCCGATTGCGATTTTAAGGAGCAAATCAAATGAAACAAACTGCCAATCTTGTCTTTCTCTTTAGAAACCACCATTTTCATCGAAAGGTTATTTCTCTCTTCATTTTCCGGAATAAAATCTAAAATGGTCGGATTTACCACTCTTGTGTATCTAGGAATCTCAATATCGGAAGTTGCCGAAACCAGAATGCGTTTGTTCAACTTGGTTAACTTTCCTATAATGAATGACATTTGCTCATGAAACCCCAATTGCAGGGATTTATCAAATTCATCCAGAATTAAAGTTTGAATTTTATCTACCCGAAAAGTGCCTCTATCGATATGATCTGCAATTCTGCCAGGAGTTCCTATCAAGACGGCTGGTGGATTGCTCAAATTCTTGATTTCTGTTTCCAGGGAGTGCCCTCCGTAACATACATTTACTTTATAATCGGTTCCCATCTTTTTCCAAACCTGCTCAATTTGCAATGCTAATTCCCGAGACGGAACCAAAATTAAACATTGAACGGAAAGGATTTCAGGTTGCAACATTTCGAAAATGGGTAGCAAAAAAGCCAATGTTTTACCTGAACCTGTTGGTGAAAGTAGCAATACATTGTTATCATTCAGGATAGTTTCTTGTGCGGCAATTTGCATTTCATTTAGGCTTTCAATACCCAAATTTAAAAGTATATTGTTAGAATGTTGTTTCTTGTTCATTTTGCAAAGATAAGGAATAAGTATTCAGTGGCATTGTTCGGTTTTCACTTAAACAGGAAAACTGCAACTGAAACTATTTTAAGACTTTTTCTTCTTCAAACAATAATTTTATATTTTCATATGAATTTTTCAACGCTTCCTGAACTTGTTCCGGATTTAGCCATGCCACTTTTTCGATTCCTTCTTCGGCTTGACCAATGGGAATTCCATCATAATCGGAAGTCATTTCAAACCATTGCGTAATCTTAAGCTTGTAAACGCCGTTTCGCTTGAAAATATGATAGGTTTTTTGTAGTTTTTTAGTAACTACCAATTTATCCACACCAGTCTCCTCCTCTACTTCACGCAAAGCGGTATGGGACATTTTTTCTCCTTTTTCTTTTCCGCCTTTGGGTAAATCCCACTTTCCGTTTCTAAGAATGAATAGTACTTCCCCTTTTTTATTGTAAACGAAACCTCCACCTGCTCTTTGAACTGGGATTTTTTCTTTCAATTTTTTTAAAATTACTTCTTCATCGGGATAATATAAATAACATTTTTTAATTTTATTGTTGAACATTTTAATTATAATTTGTTCAATATCAATACTCTCCAACAAAAACATCTGAAAATCGGTTTCTTTGGCGATTTCATTTGTTAAAAAAAGTGGTTTATCGTTGACAAAAACTTTATACATTTGTATTATGATTTTTAATAAAGACACAGCCGAAAAAACAGCCGAATTGCTTTTGCAAATAAATGCAATTAAATTGAATCCGAAAAATCCTTTTACGTGGGCATCGGGTTGGAAATCGCCTATTTATTGTGACAATAGGCTAATACTCTCATTCCCAGCCATAAGAAATTATATTCGGGAAGAATTTTCAAAAAATATTGAAAAAAAATTCGGAAAACCGGATGTAATTGCCGGTGTTGCCACTGGAGCAATTGGAATTGGTATGCTTGTAGCAGAATATATGGGATTGCCATTTGTATATGTGCGCCCCGAGCCTAAAAAACATGGAAGACAAAATCAGGTGGAAGGATTTCTTCAAAAAGGGCAAAACGTTGTTATTGTAGAGGATTTAATCAGTACAGGGAATAGTAGTTTACTTGCCACTGAAGCCTTGCGTGCAGCTGGTGCAAACGTAAAAGGAATGGTTGCTATTTTTACTTATGGTTTTGATATTGCAGAAGAAAATTTTAAAAAAGCAAATCTGGATTTATGCACTTTGAGTAATTATCAAAATTTATTGAATTTAGCTGTCACAAAAAAATATATTACCGAAAAAGAACAAATCACGCTGAAGGAATGGAGTAATTCCCCTTCTGTTTGGGGAGTTGAAGTTTAAAAACTGGGGCATTTTCAGTCTAAAACGAAACCCTCGTTAACCTACAAATAAAAATAACAAGAAGTCCATTTATCTAAAAATCTAATCGATGAATTTAGAAAGCCCAAAAATAAGCGTAGAAAAATCAGCACAACATTTATTTGATTCCTTAAGTGATGTCAAAAATTTTGAAAAAATAATGCCGGAATCCATTGCCAAGTTTCAAGTAATTGGAACTGATGCTTTTATTTTTGGCTTAAAAGGCATGCCTGAAATAAAATTGCAACTGAAAGAGAAAATAGCGCCAAACAAAATTGTTCTTGGTGCGGCCAGTGACAAATTACCGTTTACTTTGACTGCTAAAATTGACACCGTAACAGAAAACAAATCGGATGTCCAATTGTTTTTTGAAGGTGAATTTAATGCCATGATGGCAATGATGGTAAAAGGACCAATTGGAAAATTTATTGAAACTTTAGCCGGAAACATGAATAAATTATAGATAACAAAATCTTTATAAACAAGAGATAGAGAGTCTTTTAGTAATAACTAAAAGACTCTTTTTTTATATCACTATTGTTAAATTATCATTTTATCGAATATTCTGGTTAGTCACGGAAAAATTTAGCAAAAGCAATTTTAAATAAGTAATATTGTAAGTGATTATTTATTTAATTGTCAGATAATATTTAATTAACACTTAATTGGACGAATCCTCCTATTCTATGCCTAAAACCGACCCCCAATTAAAAAGCAACGATTGCGGAATTAGCGCTATCAAGACCGTATTTAATATCTATGAAAAAAACATTTCCCGAAAATATATCGAGCAAAATATCCCTATTGAAGAGAAAGGTTCTCGCATTGCCGATGTAAAAGATTTCTTTAACGCAAACGGATTTATTGCGCAATTTAAGTTATTGGATATAAACTACATTGAAGGAAATGAAGGCTATTTAGAACAATTATTCCCGTTTATCATTCCCATTCAAAACAAACGAGGTATGCATTATGTTGTTGCGAATGAATTAAAAAATAAAAGGTTAAAAATATATGACCCTAGCAAAGGAAGCCAATATTACTTGTCTTTACAGGAAATAAAAAAAAACGCACTATTAAATAAAAACAACTGGGATTTAGCCGAAACGGAAGACAAAATAGTCGCGCTCTGTTCGCAAGATTTAAAAGAATTCAAAATAAATTTAGAAAGTGCAATCGCCGACAATGGTCATGCCTCCCTTTTTAATAAACTTACCTATTTTAAATATCTGAAGGAAAGTTTTGGATTTAAAGACGCTATTGCAGAGAAAAATTTTCTTTGTGATTTATTAAAAAATCAAGAAATTTCATGTGTTCCTACAAATTTTAAAACCCTTGAGTTAGAAAAAGGAAAAATAAAAAACAATTCTCCCTTGATTCTTGTGGTTAAACCCGATCCAGAAAAAGAATCCACAACATCATATCCAGAAGAAGAAAAAGGCAGTTTGTATTGGAAATTATTCAAGCAATTGGGAGAACATAAAAAACTGTGGTACATCTATATTTTTGCAGCCTTATTTTCAGCAACAACAGCCCAAATTGCAGTTTTTACGAACCAGATATTAATTGACAATGTTTTGCCAACCTATAACCTAAATACGCTTGTGTTATTTGCTATTGGTTTGGGAATATATAAAATTTTTGATGTTTTCACGACACTGTATAAAAATTTTGTAAGTATTCATTTGGGCAATGCTTTAGACAAGTATTTCTTATTTTCATTTGATGAAAAAATTAACAGCTCTTCTCTTTCTTACATCCATTCCTATAAAAAAGGTGATTTGATGGAACGAGTGAGTGATTCTATAAAATTGAAAACCTTTTTCATGAAGTTTTTTACGGGGATTTTAGTGGATCTTATCGTTTCAATGTACTCCCTTTGCATTCTATTTTTAATTGACAAAATGCTCACCTTCATCGTGTTAATTGTTATGATTTTATTCTTTTTTTGGTTCAAATTCATAACTCCTTATCTCAAACAAAATGAGAGGTTACGTTACATTAGAAAAGCTGATTTTATCTCTAAAATGATGGAAAAAGTAGATGGTATCCAAGTCATTAAAAGTTTTAAAATAGAACGTTTTCATTCCAATAAAATTTATAATAGCATAAATAGTTACTTAAAAATACAACTCAGAAACGGTTATGTTGATTTAATCAATAAACTGGTTGTGGCAGTGATTGTAATTATTTCCACAATATTTATCATGGTTTTCCTAACAAAATCAGCAATAGAAACACAAGTGATTACATTGGGTCAAATTATAACTTTCATCGCATTATCATCAAAAATATTTTCTTCCTTAAAAGGGATTTTAGATGACAACATGACCCTTCAAGAAAACGAGGTGATATTAAAAAGATATTTAGATTTTGATGAACAAGCCAAAAAAATATCTGAAAAAGGAATCAAGGATTTTACTATCGATAAAATGGAGTTTCAAAATCTTAATTTCGGGTATTTACCGAATGAATTAGTCCTGAAAGACATTAATTTGAAATTAAAGAAAGGTGATAAAATAAAAATTGAAGGTCAAAATGGTTCCGGAAAATCAACTTTCAGCAAGGTGTTAACAACGCTTTATCTTCCCAATTCAGGTGCGATTTTGATAAATGATCGGGATAAGAAATTTTACAATGAGGATAAAATGCGAGACAAAATCCTCTTGGTCACTAATGAAGATATTTTATTTAATGATACGATTCAAAATAATATTGCTTTAGGAAGGGAAATTTCGATTTCAGATATTCTGGATAAAGCAAAAGCAATTAATTTTTATGATTTTATTGCTTCAAAAGACGATGGTTTAGATTTTGTTATTAATGAAAATGGGAAAAATCTTTCTACCGGACAACGTAAAAAAATACTCTTGCTCAGAGCTCTATTTTCTCAAGCAAATCTGATCATACTAGACGAAGTACTTTCGGGAATGGATATTGAATCTAGAAATAAAGTAGAATCTTTAATTGACGCTGATGATGACAAAACATATATCATCATTTCTCATGAACCCATAAACAGCATTAATTTTTCCAAAAAATACAAAATTACTAATGGAGAACTATACGTATTACAACACGAAATCGATCAGCTTTATTAAAATTTTAAATAAGATTCTGATATCATTTTTGATTATTACCATCGTTTTAATTTTTACGTTGAAAATTAATGATACCGTAAATTTTAAAGAAGGGCAAATTTTCTCTGATACTCCACAATTAAAAATTAATGCCCCAAATGAAGTAAAAGTTTTAAAAGTACTGGTTAAAGAAGGGCAAGAAGTACAGAAAAACGATACCCTTTTTATACTTGAAAATAAAAAAACAAAATCAGATTATGATATTCTGAACACCGATGTTGCTTCAATGGAGAACAAAATTGCAATCATAAAAAATTTGATTTTCAATACACTAGAACGTAAAAACTCACTAATACAATTACTAACTATTCAATCAAACATTTACAAATCCGACCGAAATAAAACTGCACAAGAAATTAATTCCTTAAATAATAAAATTAAATTATCGTCCCAACAAACATCAATTCTCACCGATAAATTTAAAACGGATTCCTTGTTGTATGCAAAGGGTGCGATTTCTAGATACGAAATGACCGATACCAAAAACAGGAACCTGGACGATAAAAAAGGACAAGTGGATATTAAATCGAGTTTCAGTGTCAAGAATTATGATTTCGAAAATTTACTTCATAATTACGAGAGAACAAAAAATGATTTGAAACGAAATATCATTGATGTTGACAATCAAATTCAAAATTATCAAAGAGATATTGTGGAACTGAAAGCACAAATAAAAGATGCAAAATCCAATTTAACATACATTTCAGATGAACTAGGAAAATTAGTGATTGTGTCTCCAATCAATGGAACAATATCAAATCTTTTTAATGCAAGACAAAATATTGAAATTGTTTCTAAAAATGACCTCCTAACAATTATTGCACCCAAAAAAGAAACCTTCTATGCTAAAGTAATTTTAGACGAAAAAGACCTTGCTTATATTAAAAAGGGGCAAGACATCAATCTCAAATTAGATGCTTATAATTACTATCGATACGGTGCAATTAAAGGAAATATTACCTATGTTTCACCCTCGGATGTGGACAAAACCTTTTACTGTCTGGCTAATATTAAGAAATACAATCCGAACATCAATCTCAAAGCGGGTTACAAACTTAAAGGAGAAGTCATCATCGAGGAGATGAAACTATTTCAATACATCATCAAAAAATTATTTAATAAAATTGATAGCAGTATCCATTAACAATCATGAAAAAGAGTGTTGTAATTGTAGTGTTTTTTATCGTTTCCAATTCAGTTTTTGGACAAGAAATTTTCACATTTAATGATTGTTTGAATCTTACGATTAAAAACAATCTCTTGCTAAAAAGTGCCGTTAATGATGAACAGATTGCCCTTTACCAATACAAAGCCAGCTATGGAAAATTGTTGCCTTCAGTTTATATATTAGCAGAGAATAAAAATTCATGGGGTCGGGAAATAGACCAAAATACAAATTTATTTGTCGACAAAGAATTGAAATATTACGGGGGGAATATTAATGCCGTCTTCAACTTATTTTCAGGGTTTACAACAATTAACACAATTAAATCTAATCGACTGGACGTAAAAATAAATAGGGCTAATATAGAAAAAGTAAAAAATGAAATCACGATTAGTTTAGCTCAAAAATTCATTACAATTCTTTATTTAGAAGAAATTATTATAGCCAATCAGGAACAGATAAAATCAAGTGAGAAACAATTGGAATTGGCCATTTTAAAATACACCTCTGGGGCTATTTCCGAAAGTGAAGTTTTCAAAATAAGATCTCAAAAAGCAACAGAGGAGCTAAATTTGTTGACTAATGAAAATCATCTAACCGATAATTTTATTAGTTTAAAACAGTTAATGAATATCCCATTAGAGAAAGAAATAAAATTGGTCAAACCTGCTTTAGAACTTCATGAAAATATCTTATTAGAAGACAATCCATTTTCATTAACAAAACAAGCTATAGAAATAAATCCTTTGCATTCCATGAGTCTATTAAAAGAAAAAAAGGCAAGAACCTCACTTTCTCTAGCAAGAGGATCAAGGTATCCTGTTTTAAGCATGCGCCTTTTATCGGGTTCGAATTATACAGATAATTATTTTGACAAAAACGAGGTGTTAATTCCTAATAACGACCAAATACAAAACAATTTCATCAAAGGATTACGACTTAATTTATCGATTCCTATTTTCAGTCAATTGGAGAATTTTTCCAAAATAAAAACAAGTAGATTAAACTATAAACAATCCAAAATCGATACTCAAATAATCCAAAATAATCTATCAAAAGAAGTTTTAAAAGCAATAACTGATACCAAAACTTCTATAAAAAAAAATGAATCCTCTGCAATGGCTTTTGAATTTTCACAAAAAAGTTACGATGCCGATATATTAAAATTTGAATTAGGTAAAATAAATATCAATGAACTTAACAATACTAAAATGATTTATAACAATTCTCAAGTAGAGTTAATCCAATCAAAATATGAACTATTATTTAACAATGCCCTAATTAAGTTTTATTTAGGAGATAATTTTTCATTATAATTTATGTATTTACTATTCTGCAATCGCTAGATATTAAGCGTAAAATTCATTGACCATAAAATTATGCCTTTTTTAAATGCTTCTATAATGAGCATTTATTAATTTTTAGTTAGCTGAATGTTAAAGATAAATTAATTTTACAATTAAGTTTTGAAATTGGATTTCAGAATAGTAAATACATAAACAATAACATAAAATTAAGTCGTAAAATTATAAATAACCTATATTTTTAAATACTTTTGCAATCTTAAATTCAAAATCTAATTTAAAATGAAATCGAAGATTCAACAATACAAAAATGTATCATTAATGACTAAAAAAATTCTTTTATTACTTGCTGTAGTTTCTGTTTTAATTTCTTGTAATAAAGCTGGAAAAAACGAATATATCGTTACTGGTACCATTAAAGGCATTGATAATGGTAAAACGGTAACTCTTGAAGTTCAGGATCAAACTACAGGTCAATTGAAACCAGTCGATACTGTAAAAATTGAAAACGGTAAATTCACTTTCAAAGGATCTGCTAAGGAGCCTGAAATATATTTAGTTCAGGTAGAAAAAGTAGAAGGAAAAATTCCATTTATTTTAGAAAATGGAGATATTGATATGATTATCAATAAAGATAGTGTTAACAATACTAAAGTTACCGGAACATATAATAACGACGAGCTTACTGGTTACAAGGAAAATGGAATGAAAATTCAGAAGAAAATGATGAAATTTCAACAAGACAATATGGCCAAAATGAATGAGGCACAACAAAAGAAAGATACTGTTGTGATGAATGATTTAAGAAAAGAATACAGTAAATTTCAAGATGAATTTGCAAAACAATCGGAAGATTATTTAAAAACACATCCAAAAGCATTTATTTCTACTTTAATAATTGAAGGAATGTTCAACCAAATGGTTCCTGATGTTGAAAAAATCACAAAATACTACACTGCTTTAGATAAATCATTACAAGACACTAAACACGGGAAATCCATCAAAACTAAATTAGATCAAATAACAAAACCAGTTGCTGCAGTTTCAGGTTCAGTAGAAGTTGGAAGTATGGCCCCTGATTTTTCAGCTCCAAATCCTGAAGGCAAATCAATATCTCTAAAAGAAAGTTTGGGAAAAGTCACTATTATTGATTTTTGGGCTTCATGGTGTATGCCTTGTAGAGCTGAGAATCCAAGTAACGTAGCTCTGTATGCTGAATTGCATGCAAAAGGATTAAACATTATTGGTGTATCTCTTGACAAAGACGCTGCAAAATGGAAAGAAGCAATTGCTAAAGACAAACTAACTTGGACTCAAATTTCTAATTTGAAATCATGGGAAGATCCAATTGGCGTAACGTATAACGTAAAATCAATCCCAGCAACATTCATTCTTGATGCAACCGGAAAAATCATTGCTAAAGATTTAAGAGGTGCTGAATTGAAAGCCAAAGTTATTGAACTATTGGGTAAATAATTCATTATTACTATAGTATTAAAAAAATCTCCTTAACGGAGATTTTTTTATTTAATTCAATACCAAAGGATTAAGAAATGCATAAAAATTAAGTTCTAAATTAGTTTGTAAACATCGAAACAGTTTTTATATTTGCAACCGCTTGGAGGAAATATATACTATTTTTTCAACTACTGGGGAGATACTCAAGCGGCCAACGAGGGCAGACTGTAAATCTGCTGTGTGAACTTCGCAGGTTCGAATCCTGCTCTCCCCACAAAAAAAAGTCCCAATTAATTGGGACTTTTTTCATATATTAAATTGCTGTTTTTACTCTAAAATAAAACTCACGCTTACATTTACAATTATTTCCATTTCTCCCGCTGCTAAGGTTTCTCTTGACTCTGAAGCATCCGCCATTGCCATCGTTTTCATTGCAGCATAACGAATTGGTTGCGGATTGTAATTTTGTGAATTGTCGGAAATTGTAATGGCTTTACCCACTTTTTGTCCCAAAACAGACACAAAATCTTCTGCTTTTGCCTTAGCATCTTTAACCGCCAATTTTCGTGCGTCAGACTGTATTTGGATAAACTTTGAAGACTTGAACTCTACATTGTCAATTCTGTTAATTCCTATTTCAACTAACCCGTCAATTAAGGCATCGTATTTTGACAAATCTTTCAAAAGGATTTGAACGGTTTGAGTTGCCAGGTAATTGTGTTTCTTTTTTTCATAATCGTAATTCGGATTCAAAGAAACGCGTTGGGTTTGGTAATCTTCTTTTGCAATAGCTGATTTTTTGATGAATTTTAAAACTGCATCCATTTTAATGTCATTCTCTTTTTTTACATCCACAGCATTAGTTCCCTTAGTTTCTAATGAAATGGAAATGGAGGCCTGATCGGGAATTGCTTTTATTTTTCCTTCTCCCGATACGTTTATTATTGGAACTTGTTTTAGCTCTTGAGCCTGTAATAGGGTTGTAAAAACCATGATTAAAATAAATGCTGCTTTTTTCATTTTTATAGATTTAGTTTGTTTTCAAAATTTGTATTCAAATCTTATGCCAATTATAGCTTTCCCATTTTAGCCATAACAAAAAGTATCACAATGGGAATTGCCAATAAGACCACCATGAAGGTGTTTTCGGTAAGCATTTGTGGTTCTTTTAGAATGGTAATCAGATAACCACCAATAGCACCTCCAAAATGCGCCGTATGGCCTATGTTATCATTCTTGGCTTTCATTCCGTAAATAGAATATAACAAATACCCTATTCCGAAAAGATACGCTGGTATCGGGATCGGAACAAAGAACAAGTATAAGCTCATGTCCGGCTGCAATAATATAGCCGAATATAAAATGCCCGTAACCGCACCCGAAGCTCCAATAGCACGGTAATTATAATCGTTCTTGTGAAAATATAGCGTTAGCAAACTACCAAAAATTAAACTTGCGGCATAAACGGTCAAAAAAGAGAAACTTTCCAGATGATTAATCACTACTGGCGCAAACATAAACAACGTAAACATATTAAAAAATAAATGTCCAATATCCGCATGCAGAAAACCTGAGGAAATCATTCTGATTTGTTCACCGGAACGAATGCTCCCGATATGAAATTCATATTTTCTAAAAAATGTCAAATCCCCAAAACCTTTAAAACTTATAATTAAGTTTAGTGCAATAATCACTAGAAGAACTATATTCATGTCGTCTGTTTTATTTGCCGTAAAAATAGATATAGTTTTTTTAGCTTTTGTTAAACTCCACTGGGTAAATATGGTTTTAAATGTATATTTGTAAAAAATTTAACTTAATGCAATTTTTAGTTTATATTCTTGTATATCCTTTTCTTTGGTTCGTCTCCATATTACCGTTTCGAGTATTGTACTTTTTCTCTGACATTGTTTACGGAATTGTCTATTATATAATTGGTTACCGAAAAAAAACTGTTCGAGAAAATTTAACCCTAGCTTTACCCCATTTATCAAAACAAGAACGACTGGTTATTGAAAAAAAATCATACCATCACATGTGTGATATGTTTCTGGAAATGATTAAAACGATGACTATTTCTGAAAAAGAAATTGATAAACGATACGTTATTACAAATCTTGAGGTTTATAAGGAACTTGAAAAAAAACAAAAAAGCATTGCCTTAATGTGTGCCCACTATGCTAGTTATGAATGGGCAGTCTCCCTAAACAGACACATTAATTATAAAGGATACGGCATCTATAAAAAAATAAACAATATCTATTTTGATAAATTAGTGCATCACATTCGCTCCAAATTTAAAGCTTTTCTTATAACTACAAAAAACACAATTCCGGTAATAGCGGGAAATTACAGAAACAAAACATTAAGTCTTTATGGGTTTGCAAGTGACCAATCCCCAAAAATAACTTCTGTCTTTCATTGGCATACTTTCATGGGCATTGAGGTTCCTGTTCATACCGGAGCAGAAATGTTATCAAAAAAATACGACATGAACGTTATTTTCCTTCGGACAAAAAAAGTAAAACGAGGCTATTATGAAGCCAGTTTTGAAGTCCTTTCCGAAAATCCCAAAAGTGTTCCCAATTATGAAATTACAAATCAATTCCTAAAACTCGTAGAACAACAAATTTATGAAGCTCCGGAATATTATTTATGGACCCATAAAAGATGGAAACACCGTCGTTAAGACATAGTACCAATACCCTTTTCAGGTATATTTTTGAAAGGTTTTTTTTAGCACTACTTGGAACTTAAATCTTTAAAGACCTAAAACCAACAACTTAAAAAATTAAAATTATGGCACTTATCAATCCTCACATTAACTTCAACGGAAATGCCGAAGAAGCATTCCTTTTTTACAAATCAGTATTTGGTGGAGAGTTCGCAAAGATTATGCGTTTCAAAGATATATCTAGCCCTGAATATCCAATAGCAGAAAATGAGGCCAATAAAATAATGCACATTGCTTTGCCTATTGGCAAAAATATTTTAATGGGCAATGATGTTCCAGAAAGTATGGGTCAAGTAAATGAAAATGAAAACAGATCTAAAATAGCTATTAGCGCAGAAAATCGTGAAGAAGCAGACAAGTTATTTAGCGGACTTTCAGCAGGCGGAACTATTGAAGTGCCTATTGATGACAGCCCTTGGGGTTCCTATTTTGGGATGTTTAGAGACAAATTCGGTATTGAATGGATTGTGGATTTTGATCCAAAATATAACGGAAAAGTATAAGCAGAAAATAACAAACGCCTAACAGCGGTAGCTGCCACCCAACCTCTCCAAAAAAATACTTTTCCGCAAAAGCTAAAATAACAACTTCATTTAAATAGAAGCTAACTTTAAACAAAATAGGATATCAAATCAAAATGGAAACAAAAACATTTAGCGTTGTTACTTCCATAGCAATGGTAGTAACCCTTACGGCTGCAATACTCAGCATTATTGGTGTTGCAATTACGGGTCTGTATTCTGGAATTTTTGTGTTTTGGGTACTGGCTCTGATTCAGTTGCTTCTATGTTTTACGTTAAAAGAAATAGTGGCAAGTCTGTTCAAATCAACTATTCAAAAACATTCACAATTATTAATTTGCTAACAATCCTAGTTGTGTTGTGGATGACGTTTGTAATCGTGCATGACCGTGTTCTTCATGACTGTTGTTGATTCGACAAACACATTAGTTTAAATCCCAGCTATAGCTTTTATCTCATCAATGATTCTTAAGGCTAAGATATCAGCTTGACCTTGAGAAGGAGCTTCGGTATAAATTCGGATAATAGGTTCGGTATTCGATTTTCTTAAATGTACCCAATTTTCAGCAAAGTCAATTTTTACCCCATCAATCGTAGTGATGTTTTCATTTTTGTATTTCTCGGTCATGGCCACAAGAATCGCATCGACATCTATTTGTGGCGTCAACTCAATTTTGTTTTTGCTCATGTAGTATTCCGGATACGAAGCTCGCAAGGCAGAAACCGTCATTTTTTTGTTGGCTAAATGCGTTAAAAACAAAGCCACACCTACCAAACTATCACGTCCGTAATGCAGTTCCGGATAAATAATTCCTCCATTGCCTTCTCCTCCAATTATAGCGTGATTTTTTTTCATTAATTCCACCACGTTCACCTCTCCTACCGCACTGGCTTCGTAACTTCCGTTGTGGTTGTTGGTCACGTCACGTAACGCTCGAGAAGAAGACATATTGGAAACCGTATTCCCAGGGGTTTTGCTCAACACATAATCGGCGCAAGCCACTAAAGTGTATTCCTCACCAAACATTTCACCGTCTTCACAAATGAAAGCCAAACGATCTACATCTGGATCTACCACAACACCCAAATGGGCTTTTTCTTTAACCACCAATTCTGAAATATCCGTTAAATGTTCCTTTAAAGGTTCTGGATTGTGAGGAAAATGTCCGTTGGGTTCGCAGTATAATTTCACGACTTCAACACCCATCAATTCCAATAATTTTGGGATAATGATCCCCCCGGATGAATTTACACCATCAACCACCACCTTAAATTTGGCGGCTTTTACCGCTTCAACATCCACTAAAGGCAAATTCAACACTTCATCAATATGAATGTCCATGTAGGCATCATTTTCGGTAATGGTTCCCAAACTATCCACATCCAAAAAATCAAAAGCTTCGGCTTCAGCAATTTGGAGAATTTTCTCTCCTTCGGCTCCGTTCAAGAACTCCCCTTTTTCATTCAATAATTTCAAGGCATTCCATTGTTTCGGATTGTGTGAAGCCGTTAGGATAATTCCGCCGTCGGCTTTTTCTAAAGGCACTGCCACTTCAACCGTTGGTGTTGTAGAAAGACCTAAATCAATGACATCAATTCCTAAACCAATTAACGTGTTCACCACCAAATTATGGATCATAGGTCCCGAAATTCGGGCATCACGACCAATAACAACCGTAAGTTTTTCTTTTTTAGAATAGTCTTTCAGCCAAGTTCCATAGGCCGAAGCAAATTTAACGGCATCAAGCGGAGTCAGGTTATCCCCTACTTTACCACCTATAGTTCCTCGAATTCCTGATATTGATTTTATTAGTGTCATTTTTTTGATTTGTTATTTGATACAAATATAAAAAAGTTGCCGATTAACTAAACAAGCTTGCAACTAAGTTTTTGTAAAAAAAGAATTTCGGGATTGAATGATTCATTTTCATTTAAGAAATAATCATACAATTATAAAAAAATCATCATTAATTGTCTCTTTATCTATGCATTGTCTTTTTAACTTCCTGAAAAAGTTCATTACGATAGAAATTCTATTTAATCCTGTAGTAAAAAAGTTTTTTATACATTTACAAATGGTTAACCCCATAACATGGTATTTTTAGAACCGTAAAACCTGATGTAAAAATGAACTTTTTGGCACATATCTATCTTTCTGGCGATAATGATCTTATTAAAATTGGCAATTTTATGGCCGATGGCATTCGTGGAAAGCATTTTGATACCTTCCCATCCGATATTCAGAAAGGCATTCATTTGCATCGCGGCATCGACACCTTTACCGATGCACATCCCGTTTTCAGAGAGAGCACCAAACGATTACACGAAAAGTACCATCATTATGCGGGCGTAATTGTAGACGTTTTTTACGATCATTTTCTGGCTAAAAATTTCAAAAACTATTCCGACGAGAAATTGGAAGATTTTGCTGCGCGTTTTTATCAGTCCTTAGAAGAAAACTATGATTTTTTGACCGAAAGAACAAAAGGAATGATGCCCTATATGACAAAACACAATTGGCTGGTGAGCTACCAAACCATCGAAGGCATTGAGCGTATTTTAACCCAAATGGACAGCCGGATAAAAAACGATTCGAATATGCGCTTTTCAATTCTGGAATTGAGAACCTATTATGCGGAATTTGAGTTGGAATTCACCACATTTTTTGAAGATATCAGAACCTTTTCATCACAAAATTTATGAAACAGACGATATTGATTATTTCCTGTTTTTTCCTTTTATTTCCTCATAAAATTAGTGCACAAACTGGCTTGATTGCTTCAAAATCCATGGTGGTTTCTGCTCGAGAAGAAGCATCTCAAATAGGAATTGATATACTTAAAAAAGGAGGTAACGCTTTTGACGCCATGGTTGCCACCGAATTGGCACTGGCTGTCGCCTATCCCTATGCGGGAAATATTGGCGGTGGCGGCTTTATGGTGTACAGAAAAGCAAACGGTGAAATTGGATCATTGGATTATCGGGAAAAAGCACCATTGGCAGCTTCAAAAGACATGTTTTTAGACACAACGGGAAACGTGATTCCTAATTTGAGCGTTGATGGCGCTTTGGCCATTGGTGTTCCAGGAACCATAGCCGGAATTTTTGCCGTTCACGAAAAATTCGGAAAACTTTCCATGGAGGAAATCATGAATCCTGTCATTGCCTTAGCAAAAAAAGGAATTGTGGTTACCCTTAAGCAAGAAAAACAGTTGCTAACCCATCATGATGCTATTGTCAAAATCAACGGAACCGAATCCTTGTTGGCTCATCATTATAAAATTGGCGACACCATAAAGTACCCTGCTCTTGCCGAAACATTAACCCGAATAATGAAAAACGGCAAGGACGAATTTTACAAAGGAGAAACTGCCCAGAAAATAGTTGCATTTATCCAAAAAAATGGTGGGATTATTACGATGCAAGATTTGTCGAAATATGAAGCCAAATGGAGAACTCCAATAAATTTTAAGTACAAGGATTTAAAAGTCATTTCGATGGCGCCACCTTCAAGCGGCGGAATTACTTTGGGACAAATCATGAAAATGATTGAACCCTTTCCTCTTTCAAAATTCGGACACAATTCAGAAAAAGCAATCCAAGTAATTACCGAAGCGGAACGAAGAGCCTATGCCGATAGAAATTATTTTTTAGGCGATCCTGATTTTATTGAAATCCCTAAAAATAAACTACTTAAGAAACATTATTTAAAAAACAAAATGAATACTTTCAATTGGGAAAAAGCCACTTTATCCTCAGACGTTTCTCATGGAAATATAGCGATTTCCGAAAGCAGTGAAACTACCCATTATTCGATTGTGGATGCTGATGGAAATGCGGTTTCAGCAACTACAACCTTAAATGGTGCCTATGGTTCTAAATTATATTCGGACGAATTAGGTTTCTTTTTCAATAATGAAATGGACGATTTTAGCGCCAAACCAGGAGTTCCGAATTCCTATGGCTTAGTTGGCTCAAAAGCCAATAGCATAACGCCAGAAAAACGCATGTTGAGTTCTATGACTCCAACAATTGTCGAGAAAAAAGGAAAATTGTTTCTGGTACTTGGCTCTCCCGGAGGTTCAACAATTATTACCTCTGTTTTGCAAACCATATTGAATGTTTATGAATACAAAATGAATATGCAAGAGGCCGTAAATGCACCAAGATTCCATCACCAATGGAAACCCGACGAAGTTATTGTTGAGCCCAATGGTTTTTCTAATGAAATCATTACAAATTTGCGTAAAAAAGGCTATATCATCAACGAAAAAAATACGCCAGTGATAGGAAAAGTAGATGCAATATTGGTTCTTCCAAATAAAAAACTGGAGGGTGGAGCCGATTATAGAGGCGATGATAAGGCAGTGGGGTTTTAGGGATAAAAGACAGGGATATAAGAGAATACAGAAATGCTGATGTTTGCTTTTTCCATCCTATTCCCTTTGTTATTGACATTTAAATTAATTTTATGAGTTTTATAAGTGAATTAAAGTCCGCATTTCAGGAAAATAGTAATAGTGAAATGGCTGTTGCTATGGAAAAATACATGAGAAATCATTTTATCTTTTTTGGAATAAAAACAACGGAAAGAAGAGCTATTTTTAAAACAATCCTTAAACAACATAAAGAGGAAGTATCTCGCAATTCCAGAAAAATTGCTTGGGATTTATTCGTAAAAAAACAGAGAGAGTTGCATTATTGTGCCATTGAAATTCTGATGCAAACGCTAAAGAAAAATTATATCAAGGAAGACATTCAACTCATTGAAAAACTACTGATTACCCATTCGTGGTGGGATAGTGTAGATACCATTTCTAAATTTATCTTGGGAGAATATTTGTTAGAATTCCCCGAAGAAACAACAAATGTAATAGAGCGATTTTCCAATTCCGATAATATGTGGCTCAATAGAAGTGCCCTACTTTTTCAATTGGGTTACAAACAAAAAACAAACGCCGAAATATTATTTTCGGAATGCATAAAACATTCCGATTCCTCAGCATTTTTTATCCAAAAAGCAATTGGCTGGGCTTTGCGGGAATATGGGAAAACAAATCCGGAATTGGTCAAAACCTTTGTAAATCAAACCAATTTAAAACCTTTAAGTAAAAAAGAAGCATTAAAAAATTTACATTAAACTCAAAATAATAGTAAATTAGCATTTTTACAAAAAATAAATGTTTAGAAAATACCTTAACAGACTCGAAAAACTAATTGTTTGGGGACAAGCCAAACTCACTAACAAGCAATTCATTTTCATGTCTAGTGTTTTGGTTGGTATTTCGGCTGCTTTTGCAGTAATTGTGTTAAAAACTTTTGCACACTGGGTCTTTTCATTTGCCACTTACATCAATGGGATTTTAAAATTGAGTTTCATTAACAGTATCCTGCCTATAATAGGGATTTTACTCACCGTTTTTGTAATAAAAAGAGTTTTAGGAGGCACAATAGAAAAAGGAACATCCCAGATACTGTTTGCTGTTGCAAAAAAGGCGAGCATTATTCCAAAAAAACAAATGTATGCCCAAATCATTACAAGTTCACTTACTGTGGGTTTGGGAGGCTCCGCGGGTTTAGAAAGTCCCATTGTAATCACAGGGGCCGCTTTCGGTTCTAACTATGCCCAAAAATACAAATTAAGCTATAAAGACAGAACGCTTCTCATTGGTTGCGGAGTTGCTGCAGGTATTGCCGCCGCCTTTAACGCCCCAATTGCCGGAGTTTTATTTGCCATAGAAGTATTATTGGTTGATGTAAGTATTTCTGCCTTTACGCCAATCATGATAGCTGCTGCCACTGGTGCGCTAGTTTCCGTGATTGCTTTGGATGAATCTATATTGTTGAATTTCAAACAGCAACAAACTTTCAACTATCACAATATTCCCTATTACGTCTTATTGGGCTTGTTTACGGGGTTTATTTCTGTTTATTATTCCCGAAACTTTCAGAGAATAGAGCATATTTTTACCCGATTGCGATTTAAACCCTATAAAAAAGCGCTGTTTGGAGCGTCTCTTTTAGCTATAATTATTTTTGTTTTCCCAACTCTTTTTGGAGAAGGTTATGAAAGCATCAAAACATTGTCTGAAAATGATCCCGGAAAATTATTGGAAAACACGTTATTCAGCGATTTTAGAAACAACAGTTGGGCACTACTCCTTTTTGTGGGATGCACAATGATGCTGAAAGTTTTTGCTACCGGAATCACTTTAGGAAGTGGTGGAAATGGTGGAAACTTTGCTCCTTCTCTCTTTTTAGGTTCGTATGTTGGTTTTTTCTTTTCTAAGTTTTTAAATCTTACGGGGCTCACTAAATTGCCCATCAGTAATTTTACCATGGTGGGAATGGCAGGTATTCTAAGTGGATTGTTTCATGCACCATTAACAGCCATTTTCCTGATTGCTGAGATTACCGGAGGTTATAATTTGATGATTCCGTTGATGATCGTTTCCTCTATAAGCTTCGCTATTTCAAAACGGTTTGAAAAACATTCTATGGATGTTAAAAATTTGGCAAAAAAAGGAAATGCTTTTACGAGCAACAAAGACACCAATATCCTTTCGACAATTGAAACCGAAAAAATCATTCAAACCGATTATTTGACCATTTCAGCAGATGAAAATTTAGAACGATTAGTTGATTTAATTTCACATTCTAACCAAGTGGTTTTTGCGGTGGTAAATTCAGAAAATAGACTTCTTGGTGTAATTCACTTTAATGACATTAGAGAAATTATATTTAGTAATTTCAAAGTTAAATACACCTCCGTGAAGGACGTAATGAAAGATCCAATGGAAATTATTTATCCCGTTGACACTATGGAAACTGTGATGAACAAATTTGAATCTTCCAAGGTTGCCTTCCTGCCAGTACTTAAAAATGGAAAATATTACGGTTTTATCTCTAAATCCATTGCACTTGAAGCCTATCGAAGCAAACTGAAATCGATGACGATAGAATAAATATTAATTTAAACACTCGATATTCTCCCATTTCATTTAACAAAATCTTCATAACTGTTGCGCCGAAAGAACAAACCAAAATGTTAACTTTGCGTTTTGCCTAAAATTATGCTAGAAAACGATAATAACATTGAAGTATTGGGTGCGCGAGTACACAATCTAAAAAACATTGACGTCACGATTCCTAGAGAGAAATTGGTGGTCATCACCGGGCTTTCGGGTTCTGGAAAATCGTCATTGGCTTTCGATACAATTTATGCCGAAGGACAACGTCGGTATGTAGAAACTTTTTCAGCATATGCCAGACAATTTCTTGGCGGATTGGAACGTCCCGATGTAGATAAAATTGACGGCTTATCCCCTGTTATAGCTATCGAACAGAAAACAACCAGCAAAAGTCCCCGTTCCACAGTGGGTACAATAACTGAAATATATGATTTCCTGCGTTTGCTATATGCCCGCGCTGGTGATGCTTATAGTTACAATACGGGCGAAAAAATGGTCTCCTATTCAGACGACCAAATCAAGGAATTAATTAGTAACGATTTTGTAGGCAAACGCATTAACATTCTTGCTCCTGTAATTAAAGCCAGAAAAGGGCATTACGGAGAATTATTCCAACAAATAGCCAAACAGGGTTTTCTAAAAGTCCGAATTGATGGAGATGTAAAAGACATCACGGCAGGAATGAAACTAGATCGTTATAAAACTCACGACATTGAAATCGTGATTGATAGAATGGTTGTCGAGGACACGCCAGATAATGAAAAAAGACTTGCTGAAAGCATCAAAACCGCCATGTATCACGGCGAAAATGTGCTGATGATTTTAGACCAGGATACAAATCAAGTACGCTATTTCAGTCGGAATTTAATGTGTCCCACAACGGGAATTTCCTATCAAAATCCGGAACCCAATTTATTTTCGTTCAACTCCCCTAAGGGTGCCTGCGACCATTGTAACGGTTTGGGAACAGTAAACGAAATCAACATCAAAAAGATCATCCCAAATCCTAAATTATCCATAAAAAATGCCGGATTTGCGCCATTGGGCGAATACAAATCAACATGGATTTTTAAGCAACTGGAAATCATAGGAGAAAAATACAGTTTCAAACTGACTGATTCCATCGAAACCATTTCCGAGGAGGCGATGGAAATGATATTGAATGGCGGCAAAGAAAAATTTACCGTCGAATCCAAAAGCTTGGGAATTAGCAAAGAATACAAAATTGAATTTGAGGGAATTTCCCACTTCATCAAAAGCCAGCATGACGAAAGCGGTTCGGCAACCATCAAACGATGGGCAAAGGAATTCATGGATGAGGTAAAATGTCCCGTTTGTGAAGGTTCCCGCTTGAAAAAAGAAGCGCTTTTTTTTAAAATTAACGAAAAAAACATTGCTGAACTATGCGATTTGGACATATCCGATTTGACGATTTGGTTTCATGATCTAAAAAAACATTTGTCTGATAAACAAAAAATTATAGCTACCGAAGTAATCAAAGAGATTAAGGATCGATTGAATTTTTTAATGAATGTAGGTTTAGAGTATTTGGCTTTAAGCCGAAGTTCTAAATCGCTTTCAGGAGGCGAGGCACAACGCATTCGACTGGCAACCCAAATCGGTTCACAACTAGTTGGTGTCTTGTATATTTTGGACGAACCAAGTATTGGATTACATCAACGAGACAATGAAAAATTAATTCATTCTCTCGAGCAATTGCGGGATTTGGGAAATTCGGTAATTGTAGTTGAGCATGATAAGGACATGATTGAACGTGCCGATTACGTAATTGACATTGGTCCAAAAGCGGGGAAATTTGGAGGTGAAATCATCAGCAAAGGAACGCCTGCCGAAATCCTGAAAGAACACACCATAACGGCCATGTATCTTAACGGAGAAATGAAAATTGAAATCCCCGAAAAACGCCGAAGTGGTAATGGGAAATTCCTAAAGCTGACTGGAGCTACAGGAAACAATCTGAAAAATGTTTCCATTGAATTGCCTTTGGGACAAATGATTTGTGTCACAGGGGTTTCCGGAAGTGGAAAATCGACACTGATAAACGAGACACTCTATCCTATTTTGAACGAGTTTTATTTTAATGGCGTAAAAAAACCACAACCGTATAAAAAGATTGAAGGCTTAGAGCATATTGATAAAGTAATTGACATTGACCAAAGCCCTATTGGAAGAACGCCACGCTCTAATCCGGCAACATACACCGAAGTTTTTACGGAAATTAGGAATCTGTTTACGATGACATCCGAAAGCATGATTCGAGGCTACAAAGCGGGACGTTTTAGTTTTAATGTAAAGGGAGGACGATGCGAAACCTGCGAAGGTTCAGGAGTGCGAACGATAGAAATGAACTTTTTGCCTGACGTATATGTAGAGTGCGAAACCTGTCAAGGAAAGCGTTTTAACAGAGAAACACTGGAAATTCGATACAAAGGAAAATCCATTTCGGATGTACTGAATATGACTGTTGACGAAGCGGTTCCATTTTTTGAAATGATACCTAAGATTTATAGAAAAGTAAAAACTATTCAGGATGTTGGTTTGGGCTATATCACTTTGGGGCAACAAAGCACAACGCTTTCTGGTGGCGAGGCGCAGCGTATCAAATTAGCTGGAGAATTGTCTAAAAAAGACACCGGAAATACCTTCTATATTTTAGACGAACCCACGACAGGACTGCATTTTGAGGACATTCGGGTGTTGATGGAAGTGATTAATAAATTAGTGGATAAAGGGAATACTATTTTGATTATCGAGCATAATATGGACGTCATAAAACTCGCCGATTACATCATAGACATTGGTCCCGAGGGTGGAAAGGGCGGCGGACAGGTCGTTGCAAAAGGAACCCCAGAAGAAATTATTAAAAATAAAAAAAGCTACACAGCGCAATTTTTAAAAAAAGAATTACTTTAGCAGGCTGTTTTTTCAAATGCTAAATTGAAATAGCAGATTAAAATGAATATCTGGAAATGAATCCAGAAAAAATTAAAAATTTAGATTTAAAGAAAATGAGATTAAAAGATTTTGACAATGACGAGGATAAAGTAATCCAAGATAAATTAAAACAAAAAACATGGAATGAAATAAGAACCAATGACAGCTGGGCGATTTTTAAAATCATGTCCGAGTTTGTTAACGGTTATGAAACCATGGCGCGCATTGGTCCATGTGTTACTATTTTTGGATCGGCAAGAATAAAACCGGACGAGAAATACTATTTATTGGCCGAAAAAATAGCCTATAAAATTAGTAAAGCGGGATATGGAGTGATTACAGGTGGCGGACCCGGAATTATGGAAGCGGGTAATAAAGGGGCTCATCTTGGAGGAGGAACCTCAGTAGGACTGAATATCGAGTTGCCTTTTGAACAACATTACAATCCATACATCGATAAGGATAAAAATTTGAATTTTGACTATTTCTTTGTTCGGAAGGTTATTTTTGTGAAATATTCTCAGGGATTTGTGGTGATGCCGGGTGGTTTTGGAACTTTAGACGAAATGTTTGAAGCGTTAACTTTAATTCAGACTAAAAAAATTGGGAAGTTTCCCATAATACTTGTCGGTTCTAGTTTTTGGGCAGGACTAATTGATTGGATTAAAACCGTTTTGATTGAACAAGAAAAGACAGTAAACATAGAAGACCTAAATTTATTTAAAATTGTGGATACTGAAGATGAGGTCGTTGAGGCTCTTGATAGTTTCTACAAAAAATACAATTTAAGCCCTAATTTTTAAGAAAAAATGCTTCCTTTACGGAAGTATTTTTTTTTAGGCCAAAAAGAAGTTTATATTAATTTGCAAATTAAACAATTGAAATCCGTATTTAAAATCGTGCTTTCTATCCTTGTTTTGTCAGTCACGACCAAACAATATGCACAACATCATTCCAAAATGACTGTTGCGGTTAATGCCGAAAAAAAAACAATTAATGTTTTTCAGGAATTAACTTTTTTTAATGAATCTACAGACACTTTATCCTCAATCGTTTTAAATGATTGGAATAACGCATATTCTACCAGAAATTCTCTCTTGGCCAAACGATTTTCAGATGAATTTATCAGAAACTTTCATTTGGCAAAAGATTCCGAAAGAGGAAACACTGGGAATATCACGATAATTGATGAAAATAAATCCTTTTTAAATTGGAATAGAACAGACGAGAATCCCGATTTAATTGAATTATTTTTAAATACCAAGTTAGCTCCCAATCAAAAAATAAAACTATCCCTCACCTATGTCGTAAAAATTCCCAGCGACAAGTTTACGAAATATGGTTATGGAAGCAATGGGGAAATGAACCTGAAAAACTGGTATCTTACCCCTGCCCGTTTCGAAAATCATTCCTTTATAAAATACAGCAATGCCAACTTAGATGATATTGCCAATGCCATTTCAGATATTGATTTAGAAGTAAAAATACCTGCAAGTTTTGAATTGAGTTCCGATTTGAATGAAATCTCAAAATCAAAAAATAAAGAAAATACGATTTATACCTTTTCAGGAAAAAATCGGCTTGATTTTAGTTTGTTTTTGGAACCAAAATCAAGTTTTTTTAGTTATAAAAATGGTTTAGTTGAAGTCATTACAAACCTAAAAGATAATAGATTAAATGAAATACAAAAAGCAATAATTATCGACCGAATTGTAACTTACGTCAGCTCGAAAATTGGCCCCTACCCACATGAAAAAATTAGTGTTTCCGAAGTTGACTATGACCGAAATCCGTTTTACGGCTTAAACCAACTACCCGCATTTATCAGTCCGTTTTCTGACGAATTTCTGTATGAACTTAAATTCCTAAAAACCTATCTAAACAATTATTTGAAGAACAGTTTGAATTTGGATGCCAGAAAAGACAATTGGATTTTTGATGGAATTCAGGTCTATGCTATGATGAAATACATCGAGGAAAATCATCCCGACAGCAAGATGATGGGCAATTTAGCCAAACTAAAAATATTAAAAAGCTTCAACATTATCAATCTGGATTTTAATGAACAGTACAGCTACTATTACATGCTAATGGCTCGAAAAAACTTAGACCAACCGTTGAGTGAATCTAAAGACAGTTTAATCCGTTTCAATGAAAAAATAGCCTCAAAATATAGAGCGGGCTTAAGTTTAAAATACTTAGATAATTACTTGGATGATGCTATTGTGACAAATTCCATTAAGCAATTTTATGCTATAAATACCCATGAACAGACCTCTAGAACAACTTTTGAAGCACTTCTTAAAAATAATGCCAATAAAAACATTGATTGGTTTTTTGAAACAATTATAAATTCCAGGGCTATAATTGATTATAAATTTAACGCTTTAGCAAAAACTAAAGACAGCATCACTTTTAATATCAAAAACAAAACTGGGGCAACCGTACCAATTCCCATTTATGGGATAAAAAAAGGAGAAATTGTTTTCAAAAAATGGTTAGAAAATATTAGAACAGATAGTACTTTTACCTTTGATCGAAAAGATGCCGAAAAAATAGTCATCAATTACAAAAACGAGGTTCCCGAATACAATTTAAGAAACAACTGGAAATCATTAAAAGGTTTTTCTACTACCAATCGCCCCATAAAATTCGCCTTTATGAAAGATTTGGAAGACCCTTATTACAACCAAGTGTTGTATGTCCCTACGTTTGATTATAATTTTTATGATGGGCTTTCCCCAGGTTTGAGACTTCACAATAAAACCATTCTTGACAAACCGTTTACGTTTGACATTAATCCCATGTATTCCCCAAATACGAAAACGCTTGTAGGAAATTATTCCCTTGCCGTGAATCAAAATTATAGAGACGGATTACTCTATAATGTTCGATATTCCATGAACGGATCTTATTTTCATTACGCACCAGATGCTGCTTATTTTAAAATCAACCCAACTGTTACCATGTCAATGAGGGAATGGAATTTAAGAGACAATAGAAGACAGGGCTTTTTTTTTAGATATAATATCGTAAACAAAGAACCTTCAAAAATCATCAATGATACAGGCGAAAAATACTCTGTTTTCAATGCAAAATATTACAACACCAGAACAGAAATTACAAACCATCTCAATTTTAGAAATGATTTACAACTGTCAAGTGGTTTCGGAAAAATAGCAGGCGAAATACAATACCGGAAATTATTCGACAATAATCGTCAAATAAATTTGAGATTATATACAGGAACTTTTATCTATAATAAAAATTTAAGTAATGCTTATGATTTTGGATTAGACCGACCAAAAGATTATCTTTTTGAATACAATTTCTTTGGAAGATCTGAAACATCAGGTTTTTTTAGCCAACAATTTATTCTTGCCGAAGGTGGTTTTAAATCCAAGCTGATTCCTGCTTCTGCAAACCAATGGATGGTTACAACCAATGCGAGTTTTAATGTTTGGAATTGGGTAGAAATATATGGAGATTTAGGATTTCTGAAAAACAAAAATGAAAGTGAAAAATTTGTTTACGATAGTGGCATTCGCTTGAACCTGGTTACCGATTATTTTGAACTTTACTTCCCTGTATATTCAAATAATGGATGGGAAATTTCACATACGAAATACCCAGAAAAAATACGATTTGTAGTGACTATGAGTCCCAATACACTGCTTAACCTTTTTACCAGAAAATGGTTTTAAAACCCCAAAAAAAATACCAAATATTACACTTTTACAAAAATAAAAGATTTTTAAATGAATTATACACAAATAATTAGCCTTTATAGCGACTTTGCTTGATGATAATTAAAACATATATTTCACTTTGTATTATGAATACAATTACTTTTTAATTAAATTTGTTTCATAAAGCTATAATTCTAATTTTATGATACAGGCGGAAACCAATGCGACACTGACATTTGAAGATTTCAAAACAGAAGTATTAAATGATTATAAAATTGCCATTACAAGCAGAGAATGTAGCCTTTTAGGAAGACGCGAAGTCCTTACGGGAAAAGCAAAATTCGGGATTTTTGGTGACGGAAAAGAAGTACCACAGTTAGCCATGGCAAAAGCCTTTAAAAATGGCGATTTCCGTTCGGGATATTACAGAGATCAAACGTTCATGATGGCGATTGGCCAAATTACTGTTCAACAATTTTTTGCAGGTTTATACGGTCATGCCGATGTTAATCATGACCCAATGTCTGCCGGTAGACAAATGGGTGGACATTTTCAAACACATAGTTTAAACGATGATGGCTCCTGGAAAAACTTAACCAAACAAAAAAATTCTAGTGCCGATATTTCGCCTACAGCAGCGCAAATGCCCCGATTGTTGGGTTTGGCTCAAGCATCAAAAATATACCGTAATGTGGAAGGAATTGACTCCTCAAACTTCTCGGTTGGTGGGAATGAAATTGCATGGGGAACCATTGGAAATGCCAGTACTTCCGAAGGAATATTTTTTGAAACCCTAAATGCTGCCGGAGTTTTACAAGTGCCGATGGTTATGAGCGTTTGGGATGACGAATACGGGATTTCGGTTCACGCCAGATACCAAACCACCAAGGAAAGCATTTCAGAAATATTAAGCGGATTTCAACGTGACAAAGGGTCAAACGGATTCGAAATTCTTAAGGTAAAGGGTTGGGATTATGCCGATTTGGTAGCTACATATGAAAAGGCGGCTAAAATTGCCCGCGACGAACACATCCCCGTTTTAATACATGTAAGTGAATTAACGCAACCCCAAGGACATTCTACTTCGGGATCCCATGAACGATATAAAAATGCGGAGCGTTTGGAATGGGAACGCAATTTTGACTGTATCAAACAAATGAGATCATGGATGATTTCTAATGGTATTGCAACAGAAGAGGAAATAAATGAAATAGAAACCAAAGCAAAAAAAGTTGTCCTTGATGGAAAAAAAGCGGCTTGGGAAGCCTTTGTTACTCCTTTCAAAAACGAAAAAACAGCGCTTGTGGAATTGCTGGAAAAAATAGCAACCACATCCGTAAATAAAGTATTTATCCAAAAATATGCTTCTGATTTAAATTCCATAAAAGAACCAATTCGTAAAGATATCATCATGACTGCTCGTAAAGTTTTACGAATGGTGGTAACCGAAAATTGCAAAACAGAACTTTCAAAATGGATTGCCGACTATACCAATAAGATTCAGCCCAAATTCAGTTCTCACCTGTTTTCTCAATCAAATAATACCGCTCTTTCCGTAAAAGAAGTACTGCCCGCTTATGAAGAAGATGCCGAAGATGCAGATGCTCGCGTGATTTTACGAGACAATTTTGACGTTATTTTCACCAAATATCCACAAGCGTTAATTTTTGGCGAAGATGCCGGAAATATAGGTGATGTAAACCAAGGGCTTGAAGGCATGCAGAAAAAATACGGAATTCTTCGTGTTGCCGATGTAGGCATACGGGAGGCCTCCATAATAGGCCAAGGAATTGGCATGGCAATGCGAGGGCTACGACCAATTGCCGAAATTCAGTACTTGGATTATCTATTATATGCCATACAAATTTTGAGTGATGATTTGGCCACTTTACAGTACAGATCTCATGGAAAACAAAAAGCCCCTTTAATCATTCGTACACGAGGCCATCGTTTAGAAGGTATTTGGCATTCTGGTTCACCAATGGGAATGATAATCAACGCACTTCGTGGAATTCATGTTTTAGTACCCCGAAACATGACAAAAGCCGCTGGTTTTTATAACACCTTGTTAGAATCTGACGAACCCGCATTAGTGGTGGAATGTCTAAACGGGTATCGTTTTAAAGAAAAAATGCCAGCCAATTTGGGTGAATTCAAAACCCCAATCGGAGTGGTAGAAACCATACTGGAGGGAGACTCCATTACATTAGTTTCATACGGATCTACGTTGCGTTTGGTGGAGCAAGCCGCAAGTGAACTTTTGGAGATTGGTATTAATTGTGAAATCATCGATATCCAATCCCTATTGCCCTTTGACATCAATCATGATATTGCGAAAAGCGTAATGAAAACCAATCGTTTGCTGGTTATTGACGAAGATGTCCCAGGTGGCGCATCTGCCTATATTTTACAACAAATTCTTGAAGTTCAAAACGGATATGATTATCTAGACAGTAAACCTCAAACGTTGGCATCAAAACCTCATCGGCCAGCTTATGGAACGGATGGGGATTATTTTTCAAAACCTTCCATCGAAGATATTTATGAAAAAGTCTATGCCATGGTGAGTGAAGCAAGCCCAAATCAGTACCCGAGTTTGTATTAGAAACCAATTTCTTTTTAAAAATATAAGCCTAAAAAGTATTTACAGATTTTTAAAACAAAAACTTATGAAAAAACTTATATTTTTATTGTTTGTTATGGCACATGCTGCAACGTATAGCCAAACCACAGTCTTATTAAAAGATATAGATCCGGGGATGGGTAACGGCAGTCCCAGTGGCCTTACTAATGTAAATGGGGTCTTGTTTTTTGTTGTGTATCAAAGTACCGGGGGCTCCAGTATAGATATGACGCTCTGGAAAAGCAATGGTACAGTCTCAGGTACTGTGGCTGTCAAAACAATTTCATCGTCAACCGGTCAAGGAGCCGGGGATTTTACAAACGTAAACGGGATATTGTATTTTTCTTTTGCAGAAGCCCTTTGGAAAAGTGACGGAACAGCCATTGGCACAACTATAGTAAAAAGCTCTCCTGTCATCTTCAATCTGGAAAATTTAAATGGTATATTGGTTTTTGATTGTCAAGACCCTGCCACAGGAATAGAATTATGGAAAACAGACGGAACTGTTGCTGGTACGTCTTTGATAAAAGACATATATCCTTCAAATCAGATAACTCCGGTTCCTCCTTCAGTATCGACAAATATCAACGGCACTTTGTTTTTTGCAGTAGATGACGGGATAAACGGAAAATCATTATGGAAAAGCGACGGCTTCACGGCCGGAACCGTGCTAGTGAAAAATGTGAGTCCGATGGAATACAATTTAGGGAAAATCTTTTTAGAAGTAAACGGCACTATATATTTCACTGCAACCGAAAGCGTCAATGGTCTTGAATTATGGAAAACTAATGGAACGACTGCAGGGACAACCTTGGTAAAAAACATTACTGCCGGAGCTTCTGATAGTCAATTAGCAGACTTTACGAGTTATAATAATCGACTTTATTTTACCTTCGTCAATTCATCAAACAATAAAGAGTTCTGGAAAAGCGATGGTACAGCAACGGGAACCCAACTAGTAAAACAGATTCCGAACAGCACTCCCGAAATGAATATATATGATAATCCTGCGATGATTGCTGTAAACGGAACCTTGTTTTTTTACACTCAAAATAATGTAAGTCTGTTGTACGAATTATGGAAAAGTGACGGGACAACATTGGGTACAAATTTCGTGAGTAGTTTCGCATATCCAATCAGAGATTTACAAAATTTCAACAACGTTCTGACTTTTACCTCATCCGAATTATGGAAAAGTGACGGAACTGCAGCAGGAACCGTACAAATTTCAAATATTCATCCCGGACAAAATGCTTTTGCAACCGATTCAACACCTGTAAATACCAATTTATTTTTTAGCGCCACCAATTGGTTTTATGGAATGGAATTGTGGATATATGGCTCTGCTTGTGCACCTGAACAGCCTGGTGAAATTACCGGAAACACAACGGTCAACCAAGGTGCCACCGAGACTTATACTGTTGCTTTAGTCCCTGGTGCAACGAGCTATACCTGGACCTTACCCGGCGATTGGTCGGGAAATTCTACTACCAATTCTATCACTGTTGTGGTCGGAAATGAAGGAGGAGGCTCCATATCAGTAAGCACGGCCAATGATTGCGGCGTGGGTGGTTACAGCTGGATTTCAGTATCAGTGGGAGCTCCTTTGCAAACACAAACAACCAAAAGAATTATTGGCGCAGCTGCCCACGGGCTCTTCATTTGTGGAACTGGCAGTGTAATGGCATGGGGACAAAACGTTTATGGACAGCTTGGAAATGGAACCAACGGTGCTGCAACAGATTCCACAATACCGGTTTCGGTGAACACTATTGATGGAGTTACGGCCGTTTATGGAGGCTGGGGATGGAATACGGCATTGAAAAATGACGGGTCGCTTTGGTCTTGGGGCTCTAATTATTCCGGTACTCTTGGTAACGGAACCAATACTGATACCAATAGCCCACAAATAATAATACCCTCTGGAGTAATTGCCGGGGCAGCTTCGCCTTCGGCAAGCAGCTCACTTGCACTCAAAAATGATGGTACAGTTTGGGCTTGGGGCACTAACACTAATGGCCAACTCGGAAATGGAACCTCCGTCTCTACCAACACGCCTGGTCAGGTTAATACCCTCACAGGTATCACTGCCATTGCAGTAGGTGGAGAACACTGCTTTGCTATTAAAAATAACGGTACGGTTTGGGGATGGGGAGATAATTTATTTGGACAATTGGGCAAAGGAGACAACATTTATACTCTTACTCCCTTGCAAATAAATTCACTGACGAATGTTACAGCTATAGCTTTATCATCCGATAGCTCTATTGTTCTAAAAAGCGACGGCACTGTTTGGTCATTTGGAAGTAATTACAATGGCGAATTAGGAAATGGAAATTTCACATCAAGCAATATCCCCATCCAGATTACTTCTCTTAGTGGCATCACTAGTATTTCTGCCGGAAATAATTTCTTTCTTGCATTGAAAGGTAACGGTACAGTATGGTCTTGGGGAAGAAATAATAGTGGACAGCTTGGTATTGGAAGCAAAATAAACAGCAATATTCCTGTACAAGTAAGTTCCCTGACAAATATTGTGCAGATTTCTGGGGGTGGCGAGTATTCTCTTGCATTAAAAGATGATGATACTGTCTGGTCATGGGGAAGTAATGGGGCGGGACAGCTAGGAAACGGAAATTATTCCCAAAGGACAACTCCTGGGCTGGTGAATGGTTTATGCTTCGGTTTAGGTATCAATGAAAATGAGATAGCCAATACTATTTCGATTTATCCAAACCCTTCAAATGATTTCATTGTAATTGAGAACAAAAATGACGAATTAAATTCAGCGTATGTTATTCTAAATTCAATTGGCCAAAGATTATTATCTGGTAAATTAATTGGAGAAACTACAAAAGTTTATTTAAACTCATTGTCCTCTGGAATTTATTTTATAAAGATTGGAGAAACTGGAAACCAATCGTTTAAATTGATAAAAAATTAAACTAAAAAAGACTTTGATATAATTTATAGATTGCAAATTATTATATCTTAGATTAATTCCAAGCAGTAAAAGAAGTTGCTAATAGAAGATATTTATAAAAAAGTCTATGCCATGATGAATGAAGCAAACCCAAATCAAAACCCGAGTTTGTACTAAAATAATGTTTGCATAAAATTGAAATCCAAATCCATCTAGATTTCCCCAAAAAAAATCATAAACTTTGGTTAAAATACAACTCCAAATGTTAATTGAAAAAAATTGAAACAATATTGTTTACAACTAGTACGTTAGGAAATTAAGTGATTCGGAATTGATTTTTAAAGATAACCCGAATCAAAACCAAGTATTATAAATAAATAGTATAAAAGATGAAAAGAGTTATTTTCCTTTTAAGTTTGTTGATGCTACTAGGATGCAAATCGAAAAATGTGATTCAAAAGCCAATCGAAGCAAATATTATAAAATTGACCCTCTCCCTAATAGATGAAAAACAAAAAAGTAAGACTTTAGAAATAGGAAAACGGGTATTGATGACTTGCAACATATCCAAGTTCAAACCTTTTAATTCAAGTGAAGCAACACCATCCGTAATTAAGAATATGACCCAAGATCGATTGACCAAAACCTGTTTGAAATTCCGATTAAAATATGGCGATTTTAAAGACCTCCAATTGGTAGAAGCTTTTAAGAATAACGAGGATAAGAACGTCATTTTTCGTTATAAAGCTCTATATGAAAAGAAAATAGCCAATAAAGAACTTCGGATATTTTTAAACGAAAAAAATCAGGTTTCAGCCATAAAATCATTTGATTGGGTAGATACGTTTACCAACAAATAACTTACAATAATAAATCTGTATTCATGAATCTTAAAGTCCTGATTTTTCTATTGTTTATAGTCACAATTTCTGCAACGAGTCAGGAACAAATTATTATAAAAGGTTTAAAACAATATCCCGCTACCAGCTCTTGGAATTTTATTTGCGAAAATTATGCTTTATCGGGTCTTGCCAACATTCAAATTGCAAAAACGGAAAAAGGCGGAGTATTAAAATTAGCCGTCGAAACTACTAACCCATCGTTTACTATTGCAGGAACCGTTTATGTTTACTTGATTGACAATAGCATCATTACATGTTCTGACAAAGGAATTCGGGAAAATATTGGAAATCAAATCATTTCTTATTATACATTTTCAAGCACAGAGATAAACAAACTTAAAACTACCGATATCCAATCTATTCATTTCAACATCAAGGGTATTAGTAACAAATTTAATAGCCAAATAGGAAATTTCACGGCCGTAAATCGAAAAACATACTTTTCGACTGCTTCAGACAAAACGAAAAAAAATTATGCTACGGCGTCGGAAATTTCCACTTTATACCAATAGCAATTCTGAAGATACCAATCTGTTTTGAATCTAAACAATATATTATTCTAATGCAATCTACACCGTGAAAATAATTCCAATTATTTAGAGATTATTTGTATTTCCGGTGTTATTTAAATTTCAAATAACCAAAATAGCCTTTTCGTAAAACTACAAATTCCCCGATGCTCAAGGTGTGAATGATATAACTTTTATTGGCAATTCTATAACTCTTTTAAGAGACAATTAAAATACATTTGAATACAATTATAACATCCCTAAAAGGGTTAGAACAATTCATGTCATGTATTCATTATCCAATAAATTAGACCTTAAAACAAATAAGTTCTCAAATCAATTTTACACGAACAAATCTTAAAATAAAAATTATGAATCTAAAAAGAATCTTTGGGGCATTACTCACTGCCCTTGGTATTGGTGGCCTTATCTATACCGCAGTATTATTTTCTGGTGCATCAGCCCAAACAAGTGTTATTAAATCGATCATCATTTTCGGTGTTCTTGGTATCGTTTTTTTCGTTTCCGGAATCAACTTGATTCGTACAACAAAGGACGAATCATAAAGTAGTATTCTGCCCTTCACATTCTAATACAATTATTGCTCAATATTGCTATTGCTATGCAATAGGAGATACATTGTCTGTAAACTTCATTTACCTCTATTCCTGTTTGAGTGACAAAAAAACACTTCTTCATTTCATAGCACCATTTTGCAATTGACGCATTGTTTAGTGGGAACCTACATTGATAATACTAACTAAAAAAATGTGATTTTAAAATGGTATAATGCTTATTTAGCGAGCAATACATTATTTTTATTACCATTTTAAATCCGTAAGTCATTAAATATAATTAACTTTATATGAACTTTTAAGACAGAGAAAACATGAAAACTTACGAATTATTCACTTCAAAAAAAGTGGGTGTCATCGAAATAAAAAATAGAATTGTGATGGCGCCAATGACCCGATGCAGAGCAATTGATAATGTTCCTAATGAACTGATGATGGAATATTACAATCAGCGTTCCAACGCTGGATTAATCATAACTGAAGGGACGTCACCATCCCCTAACGGTCTTGGATATGCCAGAATTCCAGGGATATTCAGTGAACTCCAGGTAAAAGGTTGGAAAAAAATAACAACAGCAGTCCATAGTAACGGAGGTAAAATAATTGTTCAGTTAATGCACTCCGGAAGAATTAGTCACCCCTTAAACATGCATAAAGATGCCCATATTCTTGCTCCATCTGCAGTAAAAGCGGCGGGACAAATGTGGACCGACATAAAAGGGTTACAAGACTTTGTTGTTCCTAAAGAAATGACTCCACAAGAAATTTTACATGCCCGAACAGAATATGTTGCCGCAGCAGAAAATGCTTTATTTGCAGGATTTGACGGTGTCGAATTGCATTCCGCAAATGGCTATTTATTAGAAGAATTCCTTTCACCGGTAAGCAACACCCGAACCGATAGTTATGGAGGAAGTATTGAAAACCGATGCCGTTTTGTAATCGAAGTCGTTGCTGCCGTTGCAAATGCAATTGGAAAAGAAAAAACAGGCATTCGTTTATCCCCTTATGGAGTTGCCAGTGATATGCCGCACTACCCCGAAATAGATGAAACCTATGATTATTTGTCTAAAGAACTCAACAAACTGGACATTGCTTATATTCATCTTGTGGATCATTCTGCCATGGGAGCACCCCCTGTTCCTTTGGAAATCAAAAAAATGATTCGGCAAAATTTCAAAAATACCTTGATCCTTTGCGGGGGATATGACAAAGAAAGTGCCGAAGCGGTAATTGAAAGCAGACTTACAGATCTGGTGGCTTTTGGACGACCGTTCATCAATAATCCCGATTTGGTGGAAAGATTTAAAAATAACTGGCCACTATCAGAAGATCTTAATATGGATTTATTTTATACCGCCGATGAAAAAGGATATACTGATTATCCGCCCCATAAAGTTTTACAAAATATTTAATACAGCTCCGAATATTCTAAAAACAACCCTAAAATGGAAGATCTAACTCAATTGTTAAACCTATTAGGCAGTGATAAAGACTCCTTATTAAATCATGTTTGTGAAACCATTTCAAAAGATCAAATTCATGTCCCTACTCCTTTTCATATTGACTCTCATTTTCTGCAAAGCAATCGAAACGGGCAAACTATTCGGAGTCTGACTCAACTTTACCAACATGGTCGGCTTTCGGGAACGGGGTACCTATCTATTTTACCTGTAGACCAAGGCATTGAGCATACTGCAGGGAGTTCATTTGCTCCAAACCCCATTTATTTTGATCCGGAAAACATTGTGAAATTGGCCATCGAAGCGGGTTGTAATGCTGTGGCCTCTACCATGGGTGGCTTGGCGATGCTTTCGCGGAAATATGCGCATAAAATTCCATTTGTGGTCAAAATCAATCACAACGAACTGTTGACTTATCCTAATAAACACGATCAAATTATGTTTGGTAGCGTGCGAAACGCTTGGAATATGGGTGCAGTGGCTGTTGGAGCTACCGTTTACTTTGGCTCCGCCGAATCAGACAGGCAGATTATGGAAGTTTCAAGGGCTTTTGAAGAGGCACATCATTTAGGCATGGCCACTATTCTTTGGTGCTATTCCAGAAATGATGCCTTTATAAAAGACGGAATCGACTACAATACTGCAGCTGATATTACAGGACAAGCCAATTATTTGGGTGTTTCCATTCAAGCAGATATCATCAAACAAAAGTTGCCAACTTGCAATGGAGGTTTTACTGCTATCAAATTTGCCAAAACTAATCCTGATATGTACACCAAATTAGCCAGTGACCATCCCATAGATTTATGCCGCTATCAAGTGATGAATTGTTATTCTGGGCGCATTGGAATGATCAATTCAGGCGGGGAATCAAAAGGCAAAACCGATTTGGCGGAGGCCATAAAAACCGCCGTAATAAACAAACGTGCCGGAGGAGCCGGAATGATTATGGGACGAAAAGCCTTCCAGCAACCCTTTGTCGAAGGCGTAGAACTTATAAACGCCGTGCAAGAAATCTACCTATCTAAAGAAATTAATTTAGCATAATCATTTATTTACAAATACTTTACACTAACTATCCTTAAGTTATTATCTAAATTATAAAGTCTTGGGGTTCCCGTAGGAATGTTCACTTTCGCTATGGTCGTCGGGCTAATGTTTTCCAAATACATCATCAATGCCCTGAGACAATTGCCGTGGGCGACTATCAAAACATTTTTTCCGGCTTTTAGCTTTGGCTCGATTTCTTGTCTGTAATACGGAACGGTTCTTTTGTAAGTATCTTCTAGGCTTTCTCCATCCGGCGGGTGAGTTTTATAACTTCTCCTCCAGATTTCAACCTGATTGGCGCCATATTTTTCTGCAGTTTCTGCTTTATTTAGCCCTTGCAAGCTTCCGTACATTCTTTCGTTTAAAGCTTCGTTTTTTATAACCGGGATATCGGTTTGCTCTATTTCTTCTAAAATTATCCTCAAGGAATCCTGTGCCCTTTTGAGCATAGAAGTATAGGCAATTGAAAACTTATACCCTTTCAATTTTGCTCCTGCCTGTTTCGCTTCTTGTTCCCCAAAAGGGGTGAGCGCCACATCCAGATATCCCGTAAAACGGTTCTCTAAATTGTAGATGGACTGTCCATGCCGAATAAGCGTTAAAAGAGCCATTCTTTTTTAATTAATTTAATGACATACAAATTACAAAAAAATACCATAAACTACTGAATTAAAATGTAATATAATCGAAACAAGCGTCAATCGTGTAACTTATTTTTGTAAATTTATACTGCTTTTTGGTGGAAATTAATCCGTCTTTAAAGAGATTTTTATATGAACGAATAATGAGACAGAGTGGTAATTTAATAGAAACTTCCCTAAAATGAATACTATCGACTCAAAGAAATATTTTTTTTCAAAAGGAATCGATTCCTATCTGGAAGGTGTTTATAAGGGCTATCAGTTTACCATTCGTTTTTTTAAAGAAGCCTTTGTACTTCCTTTTCACTGGCGAGAAATCATCAATCAATGTTTCGAGATTGGATTAAAATCGCTGTCCTTAATAACGCTGACCGCCTTTATTGTAGGAGTGGTTTTTACAAAACAATCACGCCCATCGCTGGAAAATTTCGGGGCGGTTTCCTGGCTCCCTTCCTTAATTGGCATCGCCATCGTGAGGGCTTTGGGACCACTGGTAACGGCACTTATTTGCGCCGGAAAAGTGGGGTCCAGCATTAGTGCCGAACTGGGTTCCATGAAAGTAACCGAGCAAATTGAGGCGATGGAAGTCTCCGCAATCAACCCCTTTAAATACTTGGTAGTAACCCGGGTAATCGCCACAACAATTTCCATACCCATACTGGCACTATATTGCAGTTTTGTAGGATTGATAGGTTCGTTTTATAATGTTCATAACCAAGAAGCCACCAGTTTTGAAATCTTCTATAAAAATGCTTTTTCAAATATTTCATTTCTAGACATTTTTTCATCAGTAACCAAATCCATTGTTTATGGGTTTACCATTGGGATTATAGGCTGTTACAAAGGCTATTTTGCCACACAAGGAACCCGGGGCGTTGGTAAGGCAACCAATCAGGCGGTAGTACTTGCCATATTTGCAATCTTCTTTGAAGAAGTTATAATTGTACAAGTTGTCAATTGGATTCGATATTTCTGATCATGGAAAAAGGCAAAAAACAAAATAGTGTAAACAAAGAAGAAACGGTTATAAAAATTAACAGATTGTATAAATCCTTTGATGAACTGGAGGTTTTAAAAAACGTGAACTTAACTGTTTACAGAGGTGAAAATGTGGCAGTACTTGGCAAATCCGGTTCGGGAAAATCGGTATTAATAAAAATCATTGCGGGTTTATTAAAACCCGATAAAGGGGAAGTAACGGTGCTAGGGAAAACCGTTGATAAAATAAGCGGAAAAGAACTGGATGAACTTCGATTGCACATGGGATTTTCATTTCAAAGCAGTGCCTTGTATGACAGTATGAGCGTTTATAAAAATTTGGCTTTTCCGTTAATCATGAATGTGAAAAATCTAACCCAAAAGCAAGTGGACACCGCCGTGGAAGAAGCCTTGGAAGCAGTAGGCCTTGAAGATAAAATAGACGAGCTTCCCGCTGACCTTTCTGGGGGGCAACGCAAGAGGCTGGGTATTGCCCGCACTTTGATTCTGAAGCCCGAAATAATGCTCTACGACGAACCCACATCTGGTTTGGATCCCATTACGTGTGCCGAAATCAATACGCTCATCATTGAAGTTCAAGAGCGATATAAAACCAGTTCAGTTATCATTACTCACGATCTTACCTGTGCGAAGCATACCTGTGACCGCCTTGCCATGTTGATAGATGGGGCTTTTTTAAAAATAGGAACATTTGAAGAAGTTTTAAACACTGATGAGGAACAAATAAAAAAGTTTTTTGCCTATAATTTTATTCAATAAATCTCATGAACGAATCATCAAATAAACGCGCTGTAATTGTAGGCTTCTTTATTTTATTGGGACTGGTATTTCTAATTGCTGGAATTCTTATGGTGGGTGATTTGCACGAAACGTTCAGAAGAAAAATGCAGCTCATTTCCTCATTTGATAATGTGAATGGGTTACAAAAAGGTGCTAATGTTTGGTTTTCTGGTGTCAAAATAGGAACGGTGGGCAGCATCAACATCGACAACAAAACCCATGTTTTGGTCCGTTTAAATGTTGAAAGAAAAGCCCAAAACTATATTCATAAAGATGCCAAGGTCAAAATAAGCACCGATGGACTTATAGGAAATAAAGTCATCGTTATTTATGGTGGCACTGAAAAATCTAAAGCCGTGCAGGAAGGAGACACTTTAGTTGTTGAAAATTCATTTTCTACAGAAACCATTTTGACTACTCTACAGAAAAACAATGAAAACCTTTTGGCCATCACAACGGATTTCAAATCGATAATCAAAAAAATGACTACAAGCGAGGGAACAGTAGGGAAATTATTGAACGACAATACCTTATACAATAACATCAATTCTGTGGCGGTATCGCTCAACGACGCTTCCGCAAAAGCACAAAAATTGATACATTCCCTTAATGATTTCAGCTCAAAACTGAATAAAAAAGGTACTCTTGCCAATGAATTGGTAACAGACACGATTGTTTACAGTTCGATTAAAAAATCGGTTTTGCAATTGCATCAAATGACCGAAACGGCCAATGTATTTGTGAATAATCTCAAAGAAACCAGTGGCAATCGTAACACGACAATTGGCATTTTGTTGCACGATGAGGAAGCAGGTTCCAATTTGAAAAAAACCATAAAAAACTTAGAAAGCAGTTCCGAAAAACTGAATGAAGATTTGGAGGCAGTTCGACACAATTTTTTATTGAAAGGCTATTTCAGGAAAAAAAATAAAGAGGCTAAAAAAAACGACTCAAAAAAATAAATCAAAATTATTTAGATTCCCCTACTCCACATTAATGAATTTTAAGAATCATTTATATAATTATTACCCATTGAATACAAGGAACTTACGAATATTTTTTCGTAAATTTATGTAGATTTAAATTTAAATTCAGGAAATTATGAAACCACAAATTGGAATTACAGAAGAGCATTTAAAAGAAAGTATTTCCTATCTTTCTTCCATTTTAGCAAATGAAATGACTTTGTATATCAAACTCAGAAAATTTCATTGGAACGTGTCCGGCGAGAGCTTTATGGAACTCCACAAATTATTTGAAAGCCAGTACAAACAACTGGAAGAATCTATAGACGAAATAGCGGAACGTGTCAGTAAATTAGGAGGAAATACCATTGGAACCATGGAAGAATTCTCTGGTTTAACCATTCTTTTGGAATCCCCAGGCAAGTATCCTTCCCAAGCAGAAATGCTTAGAGAATTATTAGAAGATCATGAAACCGTTATTTTTCAACTGCGAAACGATATTGAGGTATGTACCAAAAAAATTGGTGATGCTGGTACAGCCGATTTCTTAACGGGATTGATGGAAAACCACGAAACCATGGCTTGGGTAGTACGAAGATATTTGAGTTAATATTAACTGTAATACTTTAATTTTCAATCATTTTGTTAATTTTCGGCTGGATAATCCATATTCCTATTGGGTAAAACCAAATCATTAAAAACTCTCCTGCAAAATCAGAAAAACTCACTTGACGCTGTAATTCAACAGTTTTGTATGTTTTTGCTACAAAATATAATGAATAGAAAATGCAAAACATTGAAAATAAATGTAATGGTATTATAATTACAACAAGACTTATGATTAATCCAACGCTTGGGGCTTTTCCGCTTTCCATCATTCCACTAGCGGCCACGCCAATAAATATTGAAATCAGAATTAAATATATCAACGGAATAAAAAAGAATATTTTAAATTTTTTGACTTTCATTTTTACATTTTCGGGAACTTTACTCTGTAGTCCAATAGCCATAGACCAAAACCAACCAAATTGTGTTGCTAGGAGAAGAATCATGATTATTGGAAAAAACATCATATAATTAAACAGGAATGAAACGTCAGAATTATTTCCATTACCGATATTTGCAAACATAGCTATCATCAGTACCACTTGAAAAAGCATTGGTATTCCAAAGGTTAATAAGAATAATTGCCAATGCTTTGCTTTTAAGAATTTTTCAGTCATAGTCGTTATTATGTTTAGATTTGTGTTACTGTTTATAATTAGAGTTTCATTGTCGGAAGGTTTTGTTTTAAGACTGAATTAGCCTATTTTTTTTTGAATTTTCACTATTTTTTTTCTCTATTGTAGCTTTTAAAATTTGGATTTCTTCTTTGGGATCTTTAACTCTTATGTTTATTTTTTTATATCCCCATTCTGATCCATTTTTATCAGCTATAATATCCATTTTTCCTTTTCCTTTGCTTCCCTTTATTCTTACGGATAATTCAACTGAATTATTGTCGTTTGAATAAATTGCATTTCCTTCAAAAAGTGCTAATTTATCAATCGGTTCTATTTCTCCAATAACTTCGAGAACTCTTTGATTAGTTTTTGCTTTTTCAATTGCTTTTTCATAAAGTGCAGTGTCAGAATACGCTTGAGCAATATCAGTTATATTTCCGTCGATACTTGAACTCAAAATTAACCCAAATAGAAACAAAAAGATTATTGTTAAAGTTAGTATTAACCATTTCCAATTTCTTTTCCACCAACTTTTCTCAACTATTAATTCATTATCCATATTTTAAATCTTGATTTTTTTTAATTATTTTTTTACAGAATTTTGATTCATACAGTTCTCCAACTCGTTATATATCTGTCAGATATCATCCTTTTCATTTGCTAATATATAACTATTTTATTACAAATCATCAATAGCGCTTTTGTAAAAAGGTCATTTTAAATAGCAATATAGACAAGCTGAAATAAAGATGCCAAATCATAAAAAGTGATAATATTGTAACTCCTTTAAAAAGTTATGTAACATTAAACCTCAAACTGTTTCCCATCTTTGCAGTATCAAATTTTTATTTAAACCCTTCTTTTCTTATAAACTAAAAGATACGAATTCAGAAAAATTCATTGGAAGAATCTAAAATAAATACAATTCGAAAATTATGAAACCACAAATTGGAATATCAGAGGAACATTTAAAAAAAAGCATCTCAATTCTTTCTTCTACTTTAGCAAATGAAATGACTTTATACGTTAAAACAAGAAAATTTCATTGGAATGTATCCGGCGAAAGTTTTATGGAACTCCATAAATTATTTGAAGCCCAATACAACCAAATGGAAGTATCCATTGATGAAATAGCGGAACGCATCAATAAATTAGGCGAAAAAACCATTGGTACAATGAAAGAATTTACGGAGTTAACCATCATCAAAGAAACTTCAAATCAGTATCCATGTCAAAAAGAAATGATTCAGGAATTGTTGGGCGATCATGAAACTGTTGTAATTCAGCTACGTAAAGACATTGAAAGCTGTGCTGATGAAAATAAAGATGCAGGAACTATCGATTTTTTAACAAAATTAATGGAACAGCATGAAACAACGGCATGGATATTAAGGCGATATTTAAGCTAATTAACTAGGGAATCAACCTTAATAAATTCAAAAATGGAAATGAAAAAATTAGAAATCTTAACAGCTGCAACAAACGATAGTAATTGCAGAGTGGGCAAAACAACCAAAATAATTCTGGAAGAAAACACAAAAAACGTTTTTAAAGATTCTATAAAATCCATTAAAGAATTAAATGAGAATATCCCGTTTTTTACTGATGCGGAAAGAATGATATCTTCTGATGTTGAAAAATATATAAGTACTATAAAAAATCTCGGAAAAATAAATTTTTTCTCGATAATGCATGCTTTGCAAACGCTTTAGAAAATGATGAATTCTTTTTATTAGAAATATTTTTCATGCCTAAGAACTCATAAAAACTTAGTTCTTGCAAAAAGAAAATAATGAAATTTAAAACAATATTAATTAGGTTTTTTTGTATGTTGAGAGAAGGGTTGTCTTAAATGACAGCCTTTTTTTTATAAATATACCTAAAAATTCAAATCGTAAAATTATGCGAATTATATAACTTAATTCTAAAATTGTATAATTCATTTGTTTTAAAAAAAAATGACCTTTAAATGTTATAAATAATTAATACTATTGTTTTTTACCTACACTTTTATAAAAAACTATTTAAGGAAATCATACATGAAAACATCAAAAAAAGTTGAGGTTTCAAAGAAACATTCCATAGCGGATTCGATAGAAATTACGGCTAACATTTTTGAAATAAATTCCAGTGAATCAAAATTCACCCCTGAAGAAAAAGAGCTCTTTATAACTAAACAAGAAAGACCGATACGCATTAAAAAACAAAATAAAATTATTTATGAAAAATATCTTACCGCTATTATAACTGCCAAAATTCCTATTGAAGGAACGGTTATTATTAACGGTCACAACAATACTATTGGAGAACAAAATCAAAATTTGTCTTTGGTTTCAGCAAATGAAGTGAAAACCATTATTGAAAAAATTTTATTGAAATCCGGTAGAACCGATGTGATATTTGAAGTAAATACTTTTGATAAGGATTTAAAAATATTTTCTTATGATAATTTATTTCAAAAAGATCGTTATTATAACCAAACCGTTGTGATTAATATTGTTGCCTAAAAATAAAATTCTCAAAATTCAGATTGCAAATACCACAAAAAGACAGGAGTAAAATCCTGTTTTTTTTTTATTTTACAAAAGAATGCTCTGACGAATAGTGACATTATTGACGGCGGTAGTTGAGAATTAACCAATTAAAAATGTGAAATATAGATTCACTTATTGAAAATTTATTTACTAATTTATTTGTAAATTTGGGTATATAAACATTTGTTTTCATCTCGATGGCTGGATTTCATAATCTATTATAAATTCATCTTATGCAAACCTCACCAACAGTCAATTTTTGGCAATTTGATACCGCCTATTGGTTTCAAAAACTAAACAGTTCCAATAAAGGGTTGTCTAAAACAGCTGTTGACAAAATTCTCAGTCAATCAGGGCATTTAAAAAAAACCAAGTCCGTTTTTAGAAGAGATACCTCCCTTTTCTTAGGACAATTCAAAAGTCCATTAATGTTACTCCTTATTGGTGCCGTTTTGTTGTCGGCTTTTCTGGGAGACACGTCAGACGTGTTTATTATACTCTTTATTGTTTTGTCGACGGGCTTGCTCAGCTTTTTTCAGGAAAGAAATGCAAGCCGATTTGTTGAAAAATTACAATCCATGATTGCCTTGAAAAGTAAAGTTGTGAGAGATGGTCAGGAGCAGGAAATTTTTTCGTTAGAAATTGTATCGGGTGATATTCTTGTATTGAAAGCGGGCGATATGTTACCGGCTGACTGCCTGATTCTTGAATCTAATGAATTGCATGCCAACGAAGCCAGCTTAACGGGAGAATCCTATCCCACTGCGAAACAAGCTGGTGTTTTAGATTCCAATATCGAACTATCTAAAAGAACCAATTGCCTTTGGGAAGGAACTAATATTGTTAGTGGCACCGCAAAAGCTTTGGTCATTAATACTGGAGAAAATACTATTTTTGGTAGTATCGCCAAAAGTGCTTCCACCACGGTAGAAACCACATTTGAAAAAGGGATCAAAGACTTTGGTTTTTTCCTGATGAAAATCACCTTGGTGCTTTCGCTCTTCATTCTGGTAGTGAATTTACTCAATCACAAAAGCGTCATTGAATCTGCTTTATTCGCATTGGCTTTAGCCGTAGGAATGGCACCCGAATTGCTTCCCGCCATTACCACCATTGCCATGAGTGCTGGGGCTAAACGAATGTTGAACAAAAAGGTTATTGTTAAAAAGCTGGCTTCTATTCAGAATTTAGGGGAAGTAAATTTATTATGTACCGACAAAACGGGAACCATTACCGAAGGCTCTATTAAAGTGGCGGGAACGGTGGATGGTTTAGGAGTTGAAAATGAATTTGTGAAAGAACTGGCTTATTGGAATGCAAAATTCGAAACGGGTTATGCCAACCCCATTGATGAAGCCCTAAGACATCTTATAATAGAAACAAAAATGAAAGCCACCAAGTTTGGAGAGATTCCTTATGATTTCATCCGCAAGCGAATTAGTATTGCCGTTGCAGCCGACAAGGATAAATTGCTGATTAGTAAAGGAGCTTATAATCAAATCGTATCCATTTGCAACAAAATAAGATTAAGTAACGGAACCTTAGAGAATATTGTCGTCCATAAAGAGGAAATCGCAAAAAAATACGAGCAATTCGGTATTGATGGACTGCGATCTATAGGAATTTGCTACAAGAATATTGATGCTAATGCCATTTCAAAAGAAGACGAAAATGATATGATTTTTGCAGGCTTCATTTTGCTGCAAGATCCTGTTAAAGCTGGCATTACAGAAACTATATCCGAATTGAAAAAGCTACAAGTTCACCTGAAAATAATATCGGGAGACAATAAAAATGTGGCAAAATCTATTGCATTAAATATCGGAATTAGTGATCCTGTGGTTATGACAGGACAAGAACTTTTCAGCGTGAGTCCAGAAGCATTGAAACATTTGGTACGGAAAACGCATATTTTTGCCGAAGTAGAACCCCAACAAAAAGAGCACATCATACAAGCATTGCGAAAAATATACACTGTTGCTTATATGGGTGATGGCATTAACGATGTATCGGCTATTAGCGCGGCAGATGTTGGAATATCTGTAGAAAACGCTGTTGATGTGGCCCGTGAGGCCGCTGATTTTGTTTTGATGGAAAAAGATTTGATGGTGGTGGTGGACGGTATTAAGGAAGGGCGAAAAACTTTTGCAAATACCCTGAAATACATTTTCATAAATACAGGATCCACTTTTGGCAATATGTTTAGTGTAGCTATTGCTTCTTTAATTCTGCCGTTTCTTCCGATGTTACCAAAGCAAATTTTGCTGACCAATTTCATTACGGATTTTCCCTATCTTACCATAGCTTCCGACAATGTTGACCAAGAACAGCTAGAAAGACCCGGCAAATGGAATTTGAAACTCATCCGAAACTACATGGTTATTTTCGGGATACACAGTTCCATTTTTGATGTGATTACCTTTCTGACGCTTCTATATGTCTTAAAAGTAAAAGAATCGGCCTTCCAAACGGCTTGGTTTGTAGAATCAATACTTACTGAGTTATTCATACTATTTATCATTAGAACCCATAAAAATTTCTTCAAAAGCCAGCCCGGAAAATATCTTTTCATTTTGAGCATTTTAGGATTATTTTTAACCCTGACGCTTCCTTATGTTCCTTTTGCAGACCAAGTGGGACTAACTCCCTTGCCGCTCCTTAATTTAGGCATAATGCTGGTTATTGTGGCAAGTTATATTCTTACGGCAGACTTATTAAAAGTTTGGTTTTTTAAGAGACATAGAAGTTAAGCTTTTTAATACCATAAAAAGAGTCATTTATGCCGTATACAATATGTTTTTTATTCTGAAAAACAAACAGTTAACTGTAACTTAGGAGATAATTTTTTATATTTATAGTAGATTTATTTAAAATTCGGAAAATATCATGGTACAAATTTCAAATAACAAATTTTCTGCGCTTAAGATACTTCAGTATACCGTACTTCTCTCCTTGATACTTTACTTCGGAAAAACGCTTTTTATTCCTTTAAGTTTTGCCATGCTTATTAGCTTCATTCTATACCCTATTTGCAAATGGATGGAACAAAAAGGAATAGGCCGAGGCGTTAGCATCTTTATTTCTCTTTTTTTTGTAACTCTTTTTTTCGGCACCATTATATATTTATTGTTTAAGCAAGTGACTGAATTTTTGCAGGAATGGCAGATGCTCGAAATAAAGCTTTTAGAATCCCTATCTCAATTAAGTGCTTTTCTGACGGAGCAATTTGGCGTAAGTTCTGAAAGGCAACTGACATTTCTTAAAAATTCCGTCAACAACTCCGGAATGCAAGCTATTTCAATATTGCAAAGCACAGCCTATTCCTTTTCTGAATCTCTATTTTATCTGTTGATGATTCCTGTTTTTTCTGCCCTTATCCTATTCCACCGTCAAATGTTGGTGAATGCTTTATATCAATTTTTCCCTTCAGACAGAAAAGGAATCATCCACGAAATTCTGCTTGAAACCATTCAGGCTTATTATAATTTCATCAAAGGAATGGTCATCGTTTATTTGATTGTCGGGATTTTAAATAGTATCGGACTCGCCATTATAGGTGTTCCCCACCCCATTTTGTTTGGATTTATAGCGTCCATATTAACCTTTATTCCCTATATCGGAATTATGACATCTTCTCTTTTGCCAATTGCCGTTTCATGGATTACGTTTAATTCCATTTGGTATCCACTTGGTGTTATAGCAGTTTTTTCCATTGTTCAAGCGTTAGAAGCCTATATTATATTCCCATTTGCAGTAGGTAGTCGTTTAAAAATAAATACTTTGGCAATTATAATTATGGTAATTGTTGGTGGCATTTTATGGGGTGGAGCCGGAATGATCATATTCATTCCGTTCATTAGTATCTTAAAATTAATTGCCGACCGAACCGAAAGCTTAAAAACAGTGTCTTTGCTATTGGGAGATGGAAAAATTAAAAAAGAGACCCCAGAATTTTAATTCCATATATACATGAATCCAGGATTAAGCACAGCTGTAGCGGTAGAAAAATTAAAAATTCATGGCTACAATGAGCTGCCATCAGTAAAGCCAAAAAACATCTGGCGAATTGCCCGTGAGGTAATGAAAGAGCCCATGTTTCTTTTATTAATAAGTTGTGGTTTGCTTTACATGATTCTTGGCGATTATAAAGAAGGAAGTGTAATGCTTGCCACTATTTCAGTCATCATTTTCATTACATTTTATCAATACCGAAAAACAGAAAAGGCACTAGAGGCATTAAAAAAACTTTCTTCCCCAAGAGCTTTGGTGATTCGGGACGGAATTGAAATTAGAATTCCAGGACGTGAAGTCGTACCCGACGACATCATTATATTAAATGAAGGCGACCGGATTTCGGCTGATGCAATAGTGTTGAACACAGCTAACCTTGTTATTGACGAATCGATGCTTACCGGTGAATCTATTGCCGTTTCTAAAAGTGTGGCTGTAGATTCTTCAAATACAAACGGACTTGTGTTTAGCGGAACGCTTGTAGTGCAAGGAAAGGCTGAGGTTAAAGTTGTTGCTACGGGTTTTAAAACACAGTTTGGTAAAATTGGAACTACTTTGCAAAATATTGACGAAGACGAAACCCGTTTGCAAAAAGAGATGAAGGTCCTTATTAAATCTTTTTTCATTATTGGGGCATTCATCAGTATCGGAATCGTTATGGCTTTTTATTACACAAGAGGAAATTTTGTTCAATCATTACTAAACGGTCTGGCGGCGGCAATGTCTATTTTACCTGAAGAATTTCCAGTTGTCCTAACTATTTTTCTTGCACTGGGGGCTTGGAGATTATCCAAAAATAATGTTTTGACCCGAAAATCTTCTGCCATTGAAACACTGGGTTCTGCAACTGTTTTATGTACTGATAAAACAGGAACGATTACCCAAAATAAAATGGAAGTGGTCGCTTTATATAATGGCAATGAATTTTTCAATAAAAATATTTTTTTAGAAAGACAAAATCAAATTAATAATCTGATTCTCGCTGCGCATCGCGCTTCAGCAAAAGATTCCTTTGATCCAATGGAAAAAGCGATTAGCAAAGTCCATGAGGAAATACTTTTGCCAGATGAAAAAACCAAACTCATTAAAGAATATCCATTAAGCCATGAATTACTTGCAATGACACGCGTTTTGGAAAGCGATTCAGAATATTCCTTTTCGGTTTCAGCCAAAGGAGCTCCAGAATCTGTTTTTATTTTGTGCAAAATGGACGAAAATGCAAAAGCGACTCATTTGTTAGCTGTCCGTCAAATGGCAGAACAAGGATTGCGAGTTATCGCGGTTGCAAATGCCTCACATCAAAATAAAACACTTCCTAGTATTCAACATGATTTCAATTTTAAGTTTCTGGGACTTATTGGATTACAAGATCCCATTCGAGCCGAAGTTCCTCAGGCAATAAAGGAATGTAAAGAGGCCGGAATTAAGGTAATTATGATTACGGGGGATTTTCCCGCAACTGCAAAAAGTATTGCAGGGCAAATTGGTTTAGATCCAGAAAAGGGAATTATTACGGGAGAAGAACTAAAAAAAATGAATGATGAAGAATTAAAAATAAAAATAAGAGATACTAACATTTTTGCTCGCGTAGTTCCTGAACAAAAACTGCGAATTGTTCAGGCACTAAAATCCAATAATGAAATTGTAGCAATGACGGGCGATGGCGTAAACGATGCTCCTGCGTTAAAGGCAGCAAACATTGGCATTGCAATGGGTAACAAAGGGACTGATGTGGCAAGAGAAGCGGCTTCATTAGTCCTATTGGACGATAATTTTGCTTCCGTCGTTTCGGCAATTCGTTCCGGTAGAAGAATCTTTGATAACCTACAAAAAGCGATGTCTTACATACTTGCTCTTCATGTCCCAATTATAGGATTAACACTTTTACCTGCTTTTTTTAGTTCGCTTCCCTTATTGCTCATGCCCTTACATATCGTGTTTTTAGAATTAATAAATGACCCCGTATGCTCCATTGCATTTGAATCAGAACAGGAAGAAAAAGGAATAATGAAACGACCTCCCAGAGATGCTAAGGAACATTTTTTTGGGAGAAAAAAAATATTTCTGAGTATTTTGCAGGGTTTCCTTTTACTCACCACGGTTTTGTCTGTCTATTTTTATTCCCTATATGAAAAACATAGCGAAGGAGAAGTAAGAGCTATTGCCTTTTCTACTCTCATAATAGGAAATATTTTTCTCATAGTAACCAACCTTTCCGTAACAAGAAGCTTTATTTCAGTGATTACAGAAATAAAAAGTGTCATTTTTCTAATTCTGTTGGCTGCATTCATTATGCTATTTTTGATTTTGACCGTTCCCTTTTTACAAGAAATTTTTAATTTTCAAATCACAAGTTATCTCCATTTTATTTCAGCATTTTTAGGAGCCTTTGCACTACTAATTATTCTGGAAACGGAAAAATATTTTAAAAACAGGAAAAACAACACTATATAGTGATTATTAAATGAATTATACTCAATTCACAATCTCTCAAACGGTTTCAAAATTCTCAAAATTAAAATTCCAATCACTCGTTTTTTCATACCACAATTGTCCTTCTGAAACTTCTAATGGGCAATCAAAATTATTGGTATAAAGGGCTCCGGTTCCTAAACCTTGAGGCATTAAATTGTGGTGTAAAAAAGTCCATTGTGCAATGGCATTGAGTCCAATATTACTTTCTAAAGCAGAGGTAATCCACCAGCCAATTTGGTGTTTTTTAGCCAATGAAATCCATTCTTGGGTACCTCGAAAACCACCCACGAAACTCGGCTTCAAAATGATGTAATGCGGCCTGATTTTTTGAAGTAATTCTTCTTTTTCCTGAAGTGAAAACACACCTGTTAACTCTTCATCTAAAGCTATGGAAATTGGAGTGTTTTTGCAGAGCTCTGCCATACTGTCAGTATTGTTTTTTTGAATAGGCTGTTCAATGCTATGTATTTTAAATTCAGTAAGTTGTTTTAATTTATATAAAGCATCAATTGCATTGAAAGCGCCATTTGCATCTACCCGAATTTCCACTTCTTCCGATGTGAAATGTTGTCGAATAAATCGCAATAATTGAAGTTCCTTATCAAAATCTATAGCGCCAATTTTAAGTTTGATGCAATGGAAACCGTCAGCCAATTTTTCCCGAATCTGTTCCATCATAAAAGCCTCATTTCCCATCCAAACCAAACCATTAATTGGGATGCTTTTTTTGCCTTTCGTGAAGCCCGAAGGAAACAACAAAAAAGGGGTTTCACTGGCTAGAGATTGGAACGCCATTTCCACTCCAAATTGTATGGAAGGAAACTCCAGCAAGCTTTCCCAAAGTTGGTCTTTACCTAAATGGATATTCTCACAAGTCCATTGCAACTTTTCTTCATAATCGGGGCGATCATCAATACTCAAACCTCTCAAGATGCCGCACTCGCCTACTCCTCTTTTTCCGTTCTCTTCAAGAATAATAAACCATGTTTCTTTTTCGGTCATCACGCCACGGGAAGTTCCTGACGGTCTTTTGAAGTTGAGGATGTATTTGTGGTAAGTTGCTTTCATATTACTTTAGAAAGTCAAATTAATTATCGATACTATTCAATATCCTTTTAAAATCCTCCGAAGGCAATCCTGCTTTTTCAAAAGTTTCAAAGTCCTGCTTTACTTTTTGTGTCCAACTTAAACTATCGGTTACATTTTGCGACTGGTATTTTTTATAAATCGATTTGGCTTGACTATATTCATTATTCAATAAATAGGCATGGGCTAAATTCAATTTAGTCAATAATTCCGAATCGTCCAACTTCTCTCCTATTTTTAGAAATCTGATGGCTTTATCGTATTGCTTCGTTAAAATATAACAACTTCCAATAGCATTAAAATCAGAAACGATTGCTTTATCATTTTCAATAATCGCCCCTAATTTGACTATTGCTTCACCATATTTCTTTTGTTTTGCCAAATCAGAAGCCTGACTGCGTAAGGCGCTGTAAACCTCGTCAGAACCTCCCGTTTCCGTAAAACAAGCCTTACCGAAATCTTTGATGACTTTGGTTTTTTCTGCTGCCAATAGACTTTGATACTCATTAAAGCGGTATTCTTTTTGCAATTTCTCCAAAATGCAGACACAGTAATTGTCTGAATTCGGGATTTTTTTTGCCAAATCGGTAGATTTACAAAGACTCAAAACCGATTTTCTGTTTTCAAGACTCCAACCGCTACTCAATCTTGTATTCACCCACGGCACCACTTCTAAAACGATGCGTTGGTTCATGATCCAGTTTTTGTTTTCAAAACCAAACCACATGGAATTCGATTTTAAGCAACTAGATGAGTTTATAGAAAGGCGTTTCGCATCTTTGTTTACTGGATTGTTTTGAGCTAAACAGGCCTTATTCGTCGTTCCTTTTTCTTTATAATCAGCAGCCAATGTTGCATTTGAGAAAATAGCGTATTTGCATTTGTCTTCCCCTGAAATTTTTGACAACAACAAAACTGCTCCAGCCGAACCTTGGCTTATTCCCGTTGGGTCAGGTATTGCTTTGAGGACAGAAACCAAACTATTAGCCATTTGCTGGTTTTCGTCGAGTAGCGTGATTCTGAATACCACTTCTGTGGTTCCAATGGGTAAATCTTCAGTATTGATAATAATTCTTTTCCTTGCACTTACCACCACTTGTTTGGAGGTAGCACGCTCCTTGTCCCAATAGCCGTCTTGTTGCGCAAAGGATTGTATTGCGATGAAAAAGAAAAAGAGGAAAGTGAACTGTTTATTTTGCATGATTAAATTTGTAAAAGTCACGGGATTTTGATTCAAAACGAAAACCCTAGCCCAGATAGTAATGAAAATCCTTTTTATCTCGTTTCTTTAACGAGATAAAAAGATTGTAATGAATAGCTGGAAAAAGCTTCAAATGATTTGTATTTACAATTCGATACTTTCTCCGATTTCCAATAACATTAAGTCCTTTCCCTTGTTGAAAAACTTGCGAATGGCCTCTTCATGGTTAATTTCGATATAACCAAAGGTGTCGTAATGGCATCCGAGAACTTTGTCGCATTCCACAAAATCAGAAGCAAGAATAGCGTCTTCAACATCCATGGTGAAATTGTTGCCTATGGGAAAAATTGCCAAATCGAGTTTGGTGCGCATCGGAATAAGTTTCATATCCATCGTTAGGGCGGTATCTCCAGAAATGTATATGTTTTTATGTTCGCCTTCAATAACAAAGCCTCCAGGATTTCCTCCGTAAGTGCCGTCTGCAAAAGAACTGGAATGGACGGCATTGACATACTTTACCGTTCCGAAATCAAATTTCCAACTCCCTCCATGATTCATAGGATGATTTTTTAGCCCTTTATTCCCAAAATGCGTAGCCACTTCATAATTTGAAACAATAATTGCATTCGGATTATTTTGCATGATATATTCCACGTCCAACACATGATCTTGATGCGCATGGGTTAGAAAAATATAATCGGGTTTCAACTCGTTAATATTAATGTGGCATGCTTTAGGATTTGCTGAAATATAGGGGTCTACCAGAATGCTTTTGCCACTGACTTGTATTCCTAATGAAGCGTGTCCGTAAAAAGTAATTTTCATAAATTATTTTTAAGAGTTATTGACAATGATGTCAGACAAAAAGAAAATTAAGCACAATGAGAGCAATACCGACAATAAAAAAGTACTTAGGGCCACTTTTTTTAATTCGGGATCTAAATTTCGGCTGTCTTTCGTTTTGTAAACCGTAATCAAATGCTTGGTTAGCGGAAAATAAGCAACAACAAAAATGTATTGATCAAAATGGAAGTCACTTAAATAGGCAAACACTAGCACTAAAATCATGGCGGAAACAATCAAAAAATAATGATATGTTTTCGCTTTTGCAGTGCCGATTTTTACCACAATGGTGTTCTTTCCTGATTTTTTGTCTGAGATTTCGTCTCGCATATTATTTAAGTTCAAAACGGCCACGCTCAACAATCCAATGGCTGTAGCTGGCAGAAATAGTAAATATCCGTTTTCAAAAGTTTTGGCAAACATGAAGTAGATACCTAAAGTGCTTACTAATCCGAAAAAGATAAAAACAAAAATATCCCCATAACCACGGTATCCGTAGGCACTACTGCCAACTGTATATCGAATTGCGGAGGCGATGGCCAAAATCCCGAGTACTAGGAAAAAAAGTGAAAACAGCAAATTATGACCTTTGAACGAACAATAGATGAGTAGAATCGCCGAAAGCAACGTTAATACCGAAGTCATAATTATGGCGCGTTTCATCTCTTTAGGTGAAATTACCCCACTTTGAATAGCTCGTTTTGGCCCTATTCGATCCTCGTTATCTGTCCCTTTAATACCATCGCCATAATCATTCGCAAAATTGGAAAGTATCTGCAATCCTAAAGTGGTGGAAAGCGCAAAAAACACAATTTTCCAATTGAACATAGATTGCGACATGGCATAAAAACTCCCCAATATTATTCCTGACACCGAAAGTGGTAATGTTCTCAATCGTGCAGCTTGAATCCAATGTTTCATTGTTAATGTTTAATCGTTAATTTGGTTATTTGTTGATTTGGACGTGCCTGAAATCTGTTATCTAATTTATGGCAACCATTTTTTTTCAAAATTCGGTTTGCGCTTTTCTAAAAAAGCATTTCTTCCTTCTTTCGCCTCATCAGTCATATAAGCCAAGCGTGTAGCTTCTCCTGCAAAAACCTGTTGTCCCACCATTCCATCATCCGTAAGATTCATGGCAAATTTTAGCATTTTTATGGATGTTGGCGATTTTTGCAGAATTTCCTGTGCCCATTCATAAGCGGTATCTTCCAGCTCCGCATGCGGAATCACGGCATTGACCATCCCCATATCCATGGCATCTTGTGCAGAATAATTACGTCCTAAAAAGAAAATTTCTCTCGCTTTTTTCTGACCCACCATTTTGGCCAAATAGGCTGACCCATATCCTCCATCAAAACTAGTTACATCAGCATCCGTTTGTTTAAAAATGGCATGTTCCTTACTGGCTAGTGTCAAATCACAAACCACGTGCAAACTGTGTCCGCCACCAACTGCCCAACCAGGAACTACTGCTATAACTACTTTTGGCATAAACCGAATGAGACGTTGTACTTCAAGAATATTCAAACGGTGTTGTCCATCCTCTCCGACATAGCCTTGATGACCCCGAGCATTTTGATCACCCCCGCTACAAAAAGAATAAATACCGTCTTTAGATGAAGGGCCTTCGGCAGAAAGTAAAACTACACCTATTGAAGTATCTTCTTGAGCGTCATAAAAGGCTTGATACAATTCCGATGTGGTTTTTGGACGAAAGGCATTGCGGACGTCGGGACGGTTAAAGGCAATACGCGCTACTCCATCACATTTTTTATAGGTTATATCTTCGAAGTCTTTGACGGTTTTCCAATGTATCATTTTCTTGTTTTGATTATTTTAGTGTAAAAATAAAGTATTTTTTATATTTTATGAATAAACAAAACTTAAATAAGGAGTCTAATTGAATTTTACATCAACAAACCATATAAAAAACAAAAAAACCCACTGAATTCAGTGGGTTTTGAAGTGAAGGCAGAAGGATTCGAACCTTCGACCGCCTGCTTAGAAGGCAGGTGCTCTATCCAGCTGAGCTATGCCTCCATGGCTCATGTAAAAAAAATTAGTCGGGGTGGCAGGATTCGAACCTGCGGCCTCCTGCTCCCAAAGCAGGCGCGATAACCGAGCTACGCTACACCCCGAAAAACTTAAAAAAAGCGGAGAGTAAGGGATTCGAACCCTTGGTACAGTTACCCATACGCATGTTTAGCAAACATGTCCTTTCGGCCACTCAGGCAACTCTCCAAGCTCAAAGAACGTGTCTTTATTTAAGCGGTTGCAAATATAACTTTCTATTCTCTATTTCACAAACAAATACAGTGTTTTTTTTATCCTAAAATCAAAATCATTAACAATCAAATGTATAGCTTTAAAAAAAGTAATTACACAAACTTATAATATCTCAACAACTCATTATTTTCGACGAACAGCCCTCCTCATAGAGACTATCCCCTACAACTGGCTCAAAAAAAACTCCTCAATTACTTGAGGAGTCTTAGTTTTTTTTGAGTATGTATTATAAAAAATAAGAATTACTCTTTGATGATTTTTTTGGTAATAATTCCTAAATCAGATTTAATATTCATCATATATACTCCAGAAGCAAGTCCAGAAATGTTCATTTGAAGTTTTGAAGTTTTATCAAATGCTTTTTGCACTACTATTCTTCCGTTTAAATCTGTAATGTTCACATTGTCAATTAAACTATTTTCTGAAGAAACTGACACTATATCTTTAGCCGGATTAGGGGAAACAGAAAATTTATTCGCATTAAAGTTATTAACAGAAAGTACTGAAGAGAACTCTAAAGAATCAAAAAACATAGCCGTATCGGTTGCACCAATTGGAGAATTATTATTAAAACCAAAATAATAAATCCCACCTGTAGTAGCAGTCCATGTTGCAGTTTGCTGTGTATAGGCAGTATCGTCAGTGATAACAAAGCTTTTAACTAAAGTAGTTTGACCTGCACTTGTCTGACTATCCCCAACTTTTAAATCTAATGCCAAATCTGTAGGAGTTCCACCTGAATACAATCTTGTTTTAAAATTTATCGTTACAGTTTCTCCTGCACTTAAACTTAAAGCTCTTGAATATGCCCAATCATCCGTTGCCGCTGTAGTACTATTAAAAGAATACAATGATGAACCATCGCCACCATCAGCATAACTTGCAGGATTAGTTGTACCATCACTTGTAAAAAGTGAAAATCCTTTGAAGCCATCTCTTAAATTATTTGCAGGATCTTCAAATCCATTTGAATAAGGTAATGATTTTGCCAGATATCCATAATATGGTCCCTGATATTCACTTTGAGAATTTACATCACAATTAGAACGAACATAATATCTAAAGTTTGACGAAACCGGTAAGTCCGTTAAAGAACCTACAACATATGATAGGCTACCCGCAGGAACTGACACACTCGTTCCTGAACCAGCGGCTGCAGTAAAATCAGTACTCCAGTCAACATCGTAATTTGATGGCGCTCCAATTGCCGGATCCCAATATAAATTTGCTGAAGTCGTAGTATAGGAATCTGGAGAATAAAAATCACTAGAACCTAATCGTACGCAAGAAACAGGAGTAAATGTAAATGTGAATTTAAATCCGAGATTCGTCAATCCACCATCTATTATCCAAAAATTATCCCATTGAATGTAATACGTTGTTCCGGCAGCAACTGGAACAGTTAAAGTTGATAAATAATTAGACGCATCAACATCATCATTAGAATCTACACAAGACAAAGTAGTACAAGAAGTACCGCTTAAAACGGACAATCTAGTATCGTCACTGTAAGTTGTACCATCATTAACTGGCAAATCGGATGAAATTGTCATTTCACCATTAACAGTAGGAGTGTATTTGTACCACATTGCTTTAATACCTACATTGCTGTCCAAACACAAAGTTTGATACGTTCCCGTGGCAGGTGCTACTGTTTTTGTACCATTTGTAGTAATGTTTATTGCGGCTGCACAAGAAGCTTGTCCAAAAACATTTATGCCAATAATTAGCATAAAACATGAAAGTAATAGTTTTTTCATAAATTTTTATTGAGTTTAAATTAAATATCTGACAAATATAGGGAATGTTTTAATTTTATTATAAATTTTATGATGTTAAAAATTTATCTTTAATTAAATCTAATATGTCTCTATTATAATTATTTATCAAAGTATTTAAAATACTAGAAAAAATAAATTCAAATGCCATTAATTCATTTTTTATGACACCTTGTTTTTTACGTATATTTTTTTATTTTTTGTCTTGACCAATTCAAATGACAATCTCAAACTATCGCTTTAAAATATTCATTTTTATGAATAATCTTTAAAAGCAACTATTATAATCCCTCCTAAAGATTTATTTATTTTTTTAACAATAACCGTCAATTTTCCTAAAAAGAAAAGAATCCAACTAAAAAATGTTACCATATACCCATTTTAAATGAAATTATCATTAACATTTAATCATAGTGATTTTTTTACAAAAAATTGAATTTTAAAAAAAAAAATCTATATTTGTGGGTTAATAGTAAAATCTAATTACAAATATTATTAATAATATTCAAACAAATTATGAAGAAAAGTCTAATATTATTATCTTTTACCTTATTGACAATTTCCAATGGAATTGCGCAAAGTAAAGACAATGAAGATTCAAATGAAGGTAGTACTTTCAATAAATGGACAGTTGAATTAAATGCCGGAAATAGTAAAGGATTAAAACCATATACTACAGGCTATTTTGCAAGTAATACCGATTCCTATTTTGGCAGTTTTGCATTAGATAGCTACGGTATTGGTGTACGATACATGATTAGTCCTAAATTTGGATTTAAATTAGATTTAAGTTCTGATTTACTTGAGAATAATAAGGATACGGATAGTCGCATTTTTAAAGTGCAACAATATCGTATTGGAGTACAGGGAGTCATAAATGCTGCCCGCTTTTTGGATATGCAAAAGGAATTAGGTAGATTTGGTTTATTATTTCATGGCGGTATCCAAATTGCACAAATGACACCTAAATTGGCCATTGATGACGACGGAAAAGCCAATCCAGCCTACAATCATACGGAGGATAATGGAGGTATTATATTTGGTATTTCCCCAGAATTTAGAGTTACTAAAAAAATATCCTTGATGACCGACATAAGCTTTGCAAGCAATTTAAGACAAAATTTTAATTGGGACGGACATTGGGATAAAGAACCGACCAATTTAACGGGAAGTATGGTAACTACAACATTCGGCATTACCTACTCTTTAGGAAAAGGAGAAATACACGGAGATTGGGCGGATATCGATGACAAGAAATCAGCCAATTTCAAAGCCTTAGATGATAAAGTTAGTGAATTAGAAAACATGTTAAATGATACGGATAAGGATGGCGTTCCTGACTATTTAGATGCTGAAAATAATTCTATTACTGGTATTGCAGTTGATACCAAAGGAAGAATGGTAGATACTAATAAAAATGGTGTTCCTGATGAACTAGAAAAATTCATGGACAAAACTTATGTGGGTAAATCAAAAGACCCAAAAACATCTGATACCGCTATTGCTGAAGTGATTAAAAAATTAATAAATGAAGGCTATGCTACTGTATATTTTGATTCTAATAAATCAAACTTAACTAATATATCAACTGAAGGTGTAGATTTTATTTTAAACTTTTTGAGATCTAATCCTACAACATCCGTTGACATCACCGGTCATGCTGACGAAATTGGAAATACTAAATCCAATCAAAAATTAGCCCTTACGAGAGCCACTAATGTAAAAAATACATTGATCAAAGCAGGAATAAATCCATATAGATTAAATGTTAAATCTGAAGGTGAAGACACATCAGTTGATCCTAAATCTAAAGATGCAAGAAGTTTGGTTAGAAGAGTTACTTTTAAAATAAAAAATTAAAGTACTCAATAAATTAAAGTTAGGGGATAAAGTTAAGTATTTAACTTTATCCCTTTTTTTTTATAGTTAGTACGTTCTAATTAATAACATAGTGTTGTTAAAGTTAACTATCGAGCAATTGTATGATTCCTTAAACATATTTCATGATATTGAAATATCTATTATTCAGTACTAAACATTAAGCTTTATACAGAAACGCTTTCCTTCTTATCAAAATAAATTACGAATCAGAATGTCTTTTCATTAAAATTTTAGAAAGATTTTTTTGTTTCTATTGTTCGTCTTCATTGTTTTATCCTAAAACACATAATCTGTCTGATCAAGCCATACATTTGCGAATATGGCATTTTTTCATTACTCCAATTCTTATTCCAAATCCATAATTTAGCGCTGACTTCAATGGAATAAAATTTTATCATAGTAGCCTGTTCTAAATCAACTTCATTTTTAATTTTCGACTAAATTATTTCATTCGTTTGAACAATTTACGAAAATGAGAGATTTTCATTGCATAATACCCACCTCCCTACTTGCTAATCATTCTACGTTTTCGATTTATAAGGAACTAATTCTATTAATTCAATCCAAAGAAATATGAATATAGTTTCTTTTCACTTCAAAAATGTTCTATCCACTTTTAATCTAATTATATCTCAAGATACAATTTAGATACCTTGAAACACAAGGCAAAAATGTTAAAAAAAACATTCTCTGATTAATATAAACTTAAAAGAAAAAAAAGAAAATGGGACCAAAACTATCTCTAAATATCACTTAAACAGATTTTCAGGTTATTCATAGAAAAAATTATTTTATAATAGTATTTGTAGGTAATTTTCCCATCAATAAAACCAATACAGTTAGCTATTTAAGGAATAAAAACGGGAATAATTAAGAATTAAAAAACATTACTACTATGAAATCAGATACCCCAAAGCAATTGATGAACCAACTGATGAAAAATTTATTATTCAGAAAATTCACAGATTTAATGGCAGGAAGAATTATACTATTACTAGTATTTACATTCTGTAGTGAAACTATTTCAGCTCAAGGAACGAGGCTAAGAAATGATATGTCAGAAATTGTGGATGTAAAAACTTTTATTTCAAGTTTGAAAACTCCAGATGTACGTTCCAGAATAACCTTTTCAAAATCACAAAATCTGGAGGATTTATTATATAAAATCCAACCGGCAATTTATTTTAATTACGGCGAAGCAAAAACTTATGGTGAAAAACCAAAAAGTTTTTTTACAGACTTTCGTTCCTTGAATCGCATAAACAATTCAAATTTATTGATCAATAATATTGAGATTGTAACTATCAAAATAAATAATGATCTCGAATTAAATTCTAAAATTGATTTATCTGTATTCTCCAATTTTAAAAATTTAAAATACATCTTTATTTTATCAGAAATAACAACTACTGCTCAAATCATTACTAACATGATTCGTAATTACGATGAAAAATATAGCATTTTTTATAAAATTGATAAAGGAGACAATAATCAATAATATATAATAAAAATCATTATGAAAAATATATACATTAAATCGATAAATAACAACCTTAAGTATTTAGTATTATTTATTGCATTCCTGATTGGAAATGCTTTTACTACTACTGCCCAAGTTAGAGTTAATTTTACCCAAAGAACGTCACAATATACTCCTACAAAAAAGATTTACAACGTGAAGGGGGACTTTGCCATGTTAGGGAACACTAACTTGACACCACAAAATTATGGTGTCAATACAAATAACAATGGTCAATATATGCAATATGTTGATATTGATAATGATCCAAATACTTTAAACTCATCATCATCAACGTTGGCGTTGTCTACAGAAAATGGAGCTATACCAAGTTGTTCCAATATTGTTTATGCCGGTTTGTATTGGACTGGAAAATCATCTGCCTCCAATACTTTTACTGTCACTAAGGATGTTCCAAATGGTACACAAGCTATTAACAATAATCTGACTATAGCTCACAATCAAAATATAGCTAATACGAATTATTCATTATCTATCACAAGAAATAATCCTAATCCTAACAACTCCAATACAAGTCCGATTTATACTTTTTCAGGAAACGGAAACACATATGTCTTTAACTATACCAACAATGCGGCACCTGCCAAAGTTACTCTTTCTGTAAATGGCGGATTGGCGGCAAATATTCCGGTAACAGTAGTCGTATCAGGGACGAATGCTACAGCTACACTCACGACACCTTACTCCATTACTGATGGAACAGTAACTTTAAAAATCAATAATTTAGTTCGAAGTACTGCAATAAATCTGAATTCAGGAAATACACAAAATACCTCGACCGCTTTGGTTAATGTTTCTGGTACCATTCCGGTAATTCTAACAATTACAAAAAATTATGACAAAAGAGTCATTTCATTAAAAGGACCTAATTCTACTTCTTACACACAATTTACAGCTGCTGCTACTGATATTTATTATCCAAATGGTATTGATGATGACATCTATTCTGCACATAAAGAAATTACTGATTATGTAAAAACAAACGGTATTGGTGAGTATTTCGCTGCGGATATAGCTTTATTGCAAGGAGATCCCGGAGGAACTGGTTATTCTGGTGGTTGGGGAATAATAGTAGTTTACGAAAACTCCAAAATGAAATATCGTGATGTTACCATATTTGATGGATATGCATATGTGAACTCAAGTAATAGTACAGGGTTTACTTTACCAGTTTCTGGTTTCAACACTGTTCAATCTGGAAATGTTGGGGTAAAATTAGGTATAATGGCCAGTGAGGGAGATGTTGCCTATACTGGAGATTATTTTCAAATTCAAAAAAAGAGCGATGCCAGCTATTTGAGTTTAAATCATAGTTTAAATTCAACTACCAACTTTTTTAACTCTTCCATAAATACGGGCGGAGGATTTAGAAATCCTTCTTTACAAAACAACACCGGAATTGATATTAGTATGTTTAATGTCCCAAATACCGGAAATACTGTAATTGGTAATAGTCAAACATCAACCAATTTTAAATATGGCACAAGCGGAGACACCTATTCTATATTTGCTATTGCAATGGCTGTTGATGCCTATATTCCTGAAGTTGAAGGATTAATATCGGCTACGACTATCAATAATGTACCTGTGGCTACCCAACCTTTTTCTACATTGCCTGGACAAGAAATAGGATTTAATGTTGATGTTAAAAACTTAGGCACAGAAGCAATTAATAATTATAAAGTAATCATACCTATCCCTTACAACGCCACTTATGTTGCCGGAAGTGCCATAGTATCTGTATTGTTTACGCCTCTGCCAACTCCAAATAATATTTATTTTGATCCTGCTTTAGGAATAACTGGCTCAATTGTTTGGGATTTTGGAAAATTGCCTTTACCGTCAAATCCCAGTACCCTTTTAGCTAAATTAAATTTTAAAATAAAAGCAACTATTGATTGTCAAATTTTAAGCAATTCAAGTTGTGGAAGTGCAATTGTGGTGGACGGTATTTCAACAGGAGCTGGTGCAACCACTGGCATTATTTTTAATGGAACAAAATTCATCCAAGGATATACCCAAAACGGAACGTGCATCGGACAACCAATAGCTCAATCCTTAACAATAGGAATCGATAGTGCCAATTATGTTGCTACATATTGTCAAAATACGCCGTTGGTAAGAAATTTTTCTTATTGCAACGGCAGTAGTTTAGTATCACCCTCAGAAATCACTTCTAACTTTCCAAATGGATCATTATTCTATGATTCCTTTCCTGTAACGACTTCATCTATTCAATATACTGCTAGTAATCCCTTCCCTTTGGTAGATGGTTCAACCGCAACTTATTATGCATTACCTCCAAGCAGTAACCCTGGTTGTAATTTTCCATTTACTATTTCAAAATGTAAAAAAATACTAGCAAATGACGATGCTGGTATCGCTGTAAACGGCTTAACTGGAGGCACATCTTTTACTAATGTATTGATAAACGATACTTTAAATGGCGTAACAGTAACCCCTGCACAAGTTAAACTAACTTTTGTCAGTTCTACCAATGCAAGTGTCACCTTATCAGGAAGCGATGTAGTTGTTGCGCCCGGAACTCCAGAAGGCAACTATACATTATCCTATCAAATATGTGAAGTGGGTAATCTTTCGAATTGCGATACTGCTATCGTGACTGTCCCTGTTTCAAAAGCGCAAATTATTGCCAACAATGATACTATTGATGGCGGAAATGGCACCACTGGAAATCCAAATGCCGGAAATGTCTTAGCAAACAATGGCAATGGTCCTGATTCTTTAAATGGAAACCCTATAACTATCGACCAGGTTAATTTAACGATAACTACGCCTGCTACTGCCATTAACGGAAATCCTGTGCCAGCAATAAACCCGTCCTCGGGACAAATAAGTATCCCAACTGGTACTCCAGCAGGAACGTATACAATAATTTATCAAATTTGCGAAAAATTAAATCCGACTAACTGTGATTCTGCAACTGTTACCATAACTTCTGCTGCCCCTATTATCGATGCAGTAGATAATTCTTACAGTTCCCAATGTTCATTAAATGTTAGCTTGGGTAGTGTATTAAATAATGATACATTAAATCTTTTAACAGTCAATCCAAGTGATGTGATTATCACTTTAGTTTCGGGTGATAATCCAAACGTATCATTTAATACAACCACTGGAGCTGTTTCAATAATTAGCGGACTTGCCGTAGGTCAGTATATTTTAGTTTATAAAATATGCCAAGCAATTAATCTAAATAATTGTGATACTGCTAACATTGTAATTAATATTACTGATACAACTAAACCAATAGCTCCAGTCCTAGCTGATGTTATCGGACAATGTTCCGCAACTGCAACGACTCCAACCACAACCGATAATTGCAGTGGTACGGTTACTGGAACAACTGCCGATTCTTTAACATACAATACTCAAGGCACACATATTATCACTTGGACTTTTAATGATGGAAATGGTAATTCAATAACAGCTACACAAAATGTAATTATTACTGATACAACTAAACCAATAGCTCCAGTCCTAGCTGATGTTATCGGACAATGTTCCGCAACTGCAACGACTCCAACCACAACCGATAATTGCAGTGGTACGGTTACTGGAACAACTGCCGATTCTTTAACATACAATACTCAAGGCACACATATTATCACTTGGACTTTTAATGATGGAAATGGTAATTCAATAACAGCTACACAAAATGTAATTTTAGCTGATAATATAAGTCCTATCCCTCCTTTAGCCCCTGCTAATTTAATAGTGGATTGTGCCATTAATGTTCCCACTACAATAGCTCTCACTGCAACTGATAATTGTAGTGGCATAATAACTACATTGGGAGTAGATTCGATAGTTCAAGGAAATTGTCCCAACTCATTCGTTATAACTAGAATTTGGACATTTACTGATGCATCTAACAATTCATCCTCAATTTCGCAAACTATAAACGTCCAAGACATCACGGCTCCTGTGATTGCGGCTTTGCCGGCTCCATCAACCATTTCTTGTCCTGCAACACCAGTCTTTGCAGTAGCAACCGCAACGGATGGGTGCGGCTCTGCCTTCACTTTGACTTCGGCTGATGTAACTACTCCTGGTGTTTGTGCCGGTTCCTATTCTGTAACCAGAACTTGGACGGCTAAAGATGGGTGTAACAATTC
>NZ_QCZI01000016.1 GCF_003097635.1 Flavobacterium psychrotolerans | reverse complement strand
AATGAGCCCGATACAATATCGTGCCCATTATTATCAAAATTAATTATAAATTTGTCCAAACTTTTGGGTTCAGTCTAAATTATCAAAACAGGATTTTTTTGCTTTTATGGTGGATTTCTAATGCATTATTTTTTTAGATACAATTTGTCCATTTGTCAAATGTATTTTTATAATTAAAGATTGTCCTTTGTTTAGACCAGAAACAACAATCTCATGCTTATTTATTTTTTTATTTTCAAAAATCAATCTTCCCAATACATCAAAAATGGCAACCTGCTCAATGGAATCTAATTGTGATTTTATTGTAATTTCTTGTTCTGTAGATGTAATAGCGACCGTTTGAGATAAATCTTTGAAGTTTTCCAATCCTAGAGGTGTATTTAAATAACGCAATAGGAAACGATTATTAAACGTTCCTGCCCCAGTAGAAAAAGTATAAGGTGCCAATTTTAAATCATGGGTAACTTTTAATAATTGATCTTCCAGAAAAATTTTCTGGCCGTTTAAAAACAATCCGTCTACGTGGTCAAGGGTAATTGTCGCATTTCCCGCAAGATCTATTTTATATCCTAGAGGAACGATGTCTATATCTTTAAATGGTAATGCCCTGCCCTGAAGCGCAAATGGTTGTGAGTTGATGAGGCTATATAAAACAAATTTTTCAGTGCCTGCCAATAAACTGTCGAAGCCTGGATCTACACCATTGGTGGCCGATTGGATATAGCCTACTAAAGTCTGACTGACATTTGTTGTTGCGTTTGTTAGGTTCAACCAGACTCTATGTTTCTCCAATACTGCCCGTGAAGTATTCCTTGGGTTGGTTCGGTAAAAATTAGTATTGCCCGAATCGAGCCTCATGTAATTTCTAAAGCTCACATTTCCGTTTGCGATAACCTCAACAAAAAAACCCTGCCCTGAAGCGATATATCCCGAAGGGGCACTGGTATTTCCTGTTCCAAAAGGCACGGCGATTTGACCGGAAAGATTGTATTTCGCATAGTCTGATGCAGAGTAACTGTTGCCCGAAAGGGTGTGATTGTGAGTCCAAAAAGCTAAAGTCCCTGTAATGGTTTGGTTAATTGAGCCTATTCCGATAAGATTGTCAAGGATAAAAGTATCTGCGTCCATTGCTGAAGGATAAGGGTTTCCTACTAAACGCAATGATTCTGGATTGGATCCCAATACAACTGAAACATCTACATCTCCATTGTTTGGAGTCCCAGTAAAAAGGTATGGTGAAATTGTTGGAACAGTTGTGCTAATATTTTCAGGTGAACGAAAGATACAGCCAATCCCTTTTGTGAATGTTTCGGTATTTGCATTGGCAGAAATCCAAGCATTATTGTATGTAAAAATCTTGTCTCTTTGCGTTAGTGGAGAAAAGTCAGCTAATGTTTGAGTTCCTGTTGTTGGGGATGACCAATAGGTATAATCGTCCAAAATGATGGGGGTTGTATTTCGAATAACATTTATGTTTCCAATGTTGGCCCCCTCATATCCTGACTGAATTAAACTTGCGTTGTTTTCAAGGGTTAATGTGCTGCCCTCAGCTATTGTAATGGCGGTTGTACCAACCACGTTTAAATTTCCGCTTATTGATAAATTTCCGTCAGTGACGGTCAACGAATTGCAGGTTGCAAAGGCTATGTCGATAAAAACATTTTTACCCCCAGTTACGGTCACATCATGTGTGGCGGTGGGTATAATTCCTAATGACCAATTTGTGGCAGTACCCCAGTTTGAATCCGTAGCTCCGTTAAAAGAATTGGATTGAGCTAAAAGAGTAGGGGCAAGAAAAAGTATGTATAATAGTGGAAAGAAGGCATGCTTAGTTTTGTTTTTTAAAAGTAATAATTGTGTCATGGTATTTTTTATTTCTGGGTTAAAGACAAAAAATGTTATTTGGCAAAGATATGCGTTATATTCAAATTGCTTAAAAAAAAATCATTTCCTTATAATTTTAAGAATTCTTCTATAAACAATTTTACATTTTGATTTGTTGGAATTTTTTTCTTTATTAATTTATTAGACTTTAAACAATCTGGCTTTTTATAGCTTTAGGCAAGAATTTAAAATTGATTAACTGCCTAGTAGGTAGTTTATGGAAATGATATAAATCAGAAATGAAGGGATTTTGGTTGTCCTAGATGATTCATTTTGTGAATTTTATTAAATAGTGATTGAAATAGAGTTTTTTATTGTGAATAATTCAATTAAAACCATCTTTAGATGCCGGATTTTTATTGTTCATAATGAAAATGTATTCATGGAATATTGGTTAATAGATATCTCTATTTCAATCAGTATTTTAAAATGCTTCGTGTACGTTTAGGTTGTCTTTTGCAGTGAATAAATGAAACTCGGTTGATTTTAATATTAAAGTCATAATGAATTTCTCTTAAATGCTTCTTTTTCAAAACAATGCCTTTAATTTTAAAACATTTATAAAGTGTGTTTTCGATGGGTTTTTAATGAGGATATGTTTAATATAGTTGTGATTTTTAGTAACTTATCAACACGAAAACGTTTGCGCTGAGGTGAAACTGATTTTGTGTTAAAATTTATCAAAGTAAATGTTATATTTGAGTCCTAAAATTCGCTAACTTCGTAAAAAAGATATTACTTTTTTGGCTTAACCAAAAAAAATGACGCTCTTTTTTCTGAAAACGGTTGCTCAGGGGATTTGTTCTCAAGAGTCATTTTTAGGGGGTTGTATTATTTAACTGTTTTTATTTGCCATTCCATTTTCTATTTTTAAACCGAACACATATGAGGAACTTTACTTTAAAAACAATTTTAGCGACAAATTTTTGCAGAATGCATTTTGTTATAATGGTTTTATTTTCCGTTTTAATTGGAACGATCTCTTATGGACAAAATAAGATGATTGGAGACGGTTTTGGCGGAGGCTGGGGAGGAGCGTGCAATTCGAACTCTGGAATGGTCGATTTTTCTGCCAGTGTGGGCACGAGCCGTATATCTCCACTTTTAACACCAAGCGCCACTGGAAATAGGTATTGGAGGGTTTGTGTAGATTGGGGAGGGACAATTGCGCAACTAAGTAATGGCTCTGATCTTGGGGTGACGGCAGGTACTACCTATACGGCAGTGAATAGTTGTACGACCTCAGGTGCATATTTTCTTAATGTATCGAGTACAAATAATAGATATTATATAAAATATGCAGATGCGAGTTCTGCTCCTTCACGAAAATTTGTGATTTTTGAATTTAGTGCAACTCCAATTACTGTTTCTGCTGTGAGTAATCCAGGGGGAACTAATGGGGTGGCTTCGATAATTACGGCTACACTTTCTGCGAGTTTGCCGACAGGTCAAGATTCTTATTTGAGGTATTCTACAGCTAGTAATTTTTCTACTTCAACGGTTGTTAAGATGACGGGGAGTGGAACCAGTTATACTGCAAATGTTCCGTCCGGAACAAATACAACAGGAACTGTAGTTTACTACTATGTTTTCACATCTGGAACGGCTAATGTTGCTGCGGATGGTTCTAACACCGATTTTTATACAGTAAACCAAAATAACAATGGGGGTTCTAATTATTCTTATACTGTTACCGCGGCTCCAACGGCTCCGGTTTTATCTGCCACAACTTTTGATGCTAATAAAATTGGCGCTACAACAGCCTCAATCGCAAGCACAGTAAGTTCTGATGGAGGCTCAGCTGTTACGGAAAGAGGGATTGTTTACGCAACGACAACAACGCCAACAACTGGTAATACGAAAGTTACAAATGGTACAGGAACAGGTACTTATAATACTTCAATGTCAGGGTTGACTCCCGGAACTTTATATTATGTAAGATCTTATGCTATAAACAGCATAGGTACTTCGTATGGTACCCAAACAACGTTTACGGCATTAATGCCTCCAACGGGTCATTCAGTTGTTTCTGCGAGTACGACCTCGCTTAATTTGGCATGGACAAGATGGACGGGTGATAGGGCGGGTGCAAGTGTACCTTACAATGTAATGATTGTGCGTTCTACAGATGCCGTCTTTATAGCACCTACAGACGGTACGCCTTATACGGCAGGTGTTAGTACACTTGGAGGTGACTTGGTTGTTTATAATAGTGGCGGAACTACATATACTGATACAGGTTTGACTACAGGTGTTGCCTATTATTATGCATTATATTCAGAAGGATGGTCTTATTATTCTAATGCTGCAACTACAATAAGTGCTGCGCCATCAGGCGTTGTTACTGGGGCTAAATTGAGTGTGAATTTTAATGGAGGAGGAAATACGTGGAGGTATACTAATGCACAAGATGCATGTGATGGCGGTTCTGTAACTTGGGTGGCCGCAAATTTAGGTTCGATGCAAACAAGTGGTACTTTAGTTATTTCTGGAGCAAATATGGTTGGAACAACAGGTGCAAGTTCTCCAAAATTATATTATAGAGTTTACAAACAAGGTTCTGGTGCGCCTGCATATACGAGTGCTAATTTAACTACTACTACTGCTGCATGTGGCGGTGGTTCTAAATATGAGGCTGCGGCATTAAATATTACAATTGCGGCCGCAACTTATAACGTAGTTGGCACCTATAATTTTGAGGTTTACCATGAAGCGACTAATGGAGCAACTATTAATATGGGTACTTCAGGAAGTCCTTATACCGCCACTTTTAACATTGTTGCTGCGCCAACATTAACTACAACTGATGCCGCAAGTTTAATTACAGGTACAACCGCAACTTCAGGTGGTAATGTTACTTCCGATGGAAATTCGACAGTTACGGAAAGAGGGATTGTTTATAAAACATCAACAGTGCCAACAACCGCAGATACAAAAGTAATAGTTGCGGGGACAACGGGAGCTTTTGTAGCAAACATGACTGGATTAAGTTATGGAACAACGTACTACGTTCGTTCTTATGCTATAAATGCAATTGGCACATCTTATGGAACTGAAATTTCCTTCACTACGAGTGTAGTTGTACCGGTAGTATCTGCGACCACAATAGACGCTAATAAAGTCGGGGCTACAACGGCCTCAATAGCGAGTACCATCAGTTCAGATGGCGGAGCTGCAGTTACAGAGCGAGGTATTGTTTATGCAACTACAACAACACCTACAACCGCAAATACAAAAGTTACAAACGGCACAGGGATAGGTACTTATAATACTACTACTGGAGCTTTAACGCCAGGAACTTTGTATTATGTAAGATCGTATGCTATAAATAGTGCAGGTACTTCATATGGTACTCAAACCACTTTTGCGGCTTTATCTCCTCCAACAGCACAAACAGCGGTTTCAGCAAGTCCAACATCTATTAATCTAGCTTGGACAAAATGGACTGGTGATAGATCGGGCAGTGCCACTCCATATAATGTTATGGTGGTTCGTTCTGCGGATGCTATATTTACACAGCCAACCAACGGGGTAGCTTACACGGTAGGAAACGCTATTGGGGCTGATACGGTAATCTACAATAATAGCGGAACATCTTTTACTGATACAGGTTTAACAGGTGGTATAACTTATTATTATGCTTTTTATTCTGAAGGATGGTCTTACTATTCCAATTCAGCAACAGCAAACGCCTTTCCTGTTACAACCGCCCCAGTATTGGCAACAACTACCGCAGCTGATTTGATAGGTGTTACAACTGCCAGATCAGGTGGAAATGTAACTTCTGATGGTGGTTTGGCTTTGACGGCTCGGGGTATTGTTTATGCAACAACGACAACTCCGGCTATAGGAGGTGGTGGTGTAACTAATGTAACCACAGGTACTTCAACTGGAACATATACCGATAATCTAACGGGCTTAACGGCTGGAACTCTTTATTATATTAGAGCCTATGCCACCAATAGTTTAGGTACGACATACGGTGCACAGACTACTTTTACGGCTTTATCCTCACCAACATCACAAACTGCGGTTTATGCAACTTCAACAACTAACAATTTAGCATGGACAAGATGGACTGGTGATAGAGCAGGTGTTGCAACAGCATATAATGTTATGATTGTCCGTTCTACTGATGCGGTATTCACACAGCCAACAGATGGAGTGTCGTATACAGCAGGTAGTAGTACTATTGGGGGAGATTTAGTAATTTACAACAATAATGGTACCTCCTATACTGATACTGGCCTTGCTGCCAATACAAATTATTACTATGCTTATTATTCTGAAGGATGGTCTTATTATTCCAATTCTGTAATGGCAAGCGTAATAGCACCTTTGAGCATAACTACCGCCGCAATATCTGGGTTAGGTTGTCGTGGTGCAGATGCTGGAGGTACTGTTAGTGGAGGTGGAACCATAACAGAACGTGGAGTAGTTTATAATACCTCTACCAATCCTACAACATCAAACACTAAAGTGATTGTTTCTGGTACTACCGGAAGTTTTACGGCTCCTACTCTGGCTTTAAGTCCAAACACAACCTACTACGTGAGAGCCTATGCTATTGATGGTGGGGGTACTGTTTATGGATCAAATGTTTCGTTTACTACAGGTACAGTTTCCGTTTCCTCTAGTTTTTATTCCGACAGAATTTATTTCAAAAACGGTTCCAACGCAGATGAAAAATACTATATGGAAGACAATTCGGTTCCAAACGTGGCCTGTTCAACTGCACTTAGCGAAACCGTAGGTACCGCAAATTTTACTGGAAAGTACCTCGGGACTACAAATCCAGGATTACAACTAAAACTAGGGAGTTATTTGATTACTAAAGGAATTCAGAATGGAAATACGCCTCACCTGAATTATAGAATCTACTTGACGAGTGCAGGACCAGGAGCTACTCCATACACAACGGTAAACATGAATTATGCTGGGGAGTGTGCGGCTGATGGAGTAGATGTTAATTCGAACAATCAAGATAAAATATGGAGAAATCCATTGTTTAATATTACTTCTCCATCATCTACAGGAAATTATACAATAGAGATTTATGTTGATAGAACGGGGGATCAACTAGGTGCTGGTGGTGCAGTATACATAAATAACTGTGGTTCAAATTATAAAGCAAATTTTGATGTGGTAAGGTTGCCAGGAATGTTTTCTGATGTCGTTTATTTTGATAACGGAACTACGGTTACCAACCATACGGGTGCAGGCTATGATAATTGTAACACCGCATTAACTATAGAAAGCGGTTATTGGAATGGAAAAGATTTGGGAAGTATCATTCCAGGGAAAGTTTTAAAAATTGGAGCTATGGTACTGACTTTAGATGGAACAAGTCCTGTTACTGCTGTTGATACCAAGTTGATGTACCGAATCTATAAAAACGGTGGTGCTGTACCAGGTTTTTCAACTATGAGCTTAACAGAAGCTGCCGGTACTATATGTGGTGATGCAGGTATTTCTAAATTTGAACAAGCAACATTAGCTACACTATGGACAACCACTAGCTCAAATGGTGTTTATTACATAGAATTTTATTATACCGCTAAATTGAATGATGGTACTACAATAACAAGAAACAATTCGGGAAGCAACTATAAAGCGTCATTTAGTATTTTAGTCGCTACTCCAGTTGGTGAACGAGATGCGAATGACGGAAATTTTGCTCCAACAGCAACTAATACCAGTGGAATTTTCGAGTCCTATATGGGTGTATTAGTTAATGATATAAATGGCAATCCTATTGCGGGATTAAATAGGGTGTTTAATATGGATGGAGCTTTATCAAGTTCTAACAGTACTAATTTTGATTTTGACATTCAAAATCCGGGATTGGATTTTAAAGTGGGAACAGAAATAAAAGTTTTTACAAAGGGAACTCACAAACTTTGCGGTTGCAGCAGTTGGAATTATGTGTATAAAGCGACTGACCCTAACCCAGTTGCTACCGATTTTCCTTTGCCACCAGCCGGGGCGCTTTTCACCCCTGAAGTTAATGGAAAATTTTCGTTGCTAAACTCAACGTTAAGTAATAACGGTAACACGCCTTTCTTTATGACTAACCAATCTTCGTCTCCTGCGGTAGTTGCTTTTGGAACTATTGCAGATGCAGCTTATAACACGAGTCTTGGTGCCACAATCACAAAATTTAAAGATTACACGGATCCGGTGGTGGGTGTTGTCAGTACAATAAATAACCCGGTGCATCCAGTTTTATGTCCCTTTTGTTCGGGCCCTTATAAAGTGGCTGTTGCTATGCTAGCATGGGTGGGGACACAGGGGAAATGTCCGGGAGATGCAGGGTTTAATGTCGCTGATATTATCTTTCATAGAGATATCAACCAAAACAAAGTGACTGATGCTCTTTTAGTACTAAATCCGGACCATAATGATGCTCCCTCGTCAGGTACAGGAAGCAGTTCTAAGAATAGTTTGCCAGGAACTGATTTGTTTTATATATCTAAAGTGACCATTGGTGCATCTGATGGTTTAAAAAGATGGACAGGAACAGGTTGGGAAAAATTTGTTAACCCGAGTTGGTTTACAAGTACGGCGCCAACCAATAAAAATGATGTGTTGATGAGTACCAATTACTCCACTTCAAACGGTAGTTTTACCTGTAATGATATGACTGTCAATACCGGTATTGTTGTTACCATAGAAGAAGGGAACTATATTGAAGCTTTAAATACAGTAACGACTAACGGTACAGGAAAAATTATTGTAAAAAACACAGGGAATTTTGTACAACGATGCGACGAAAAACCAGCAATTGCTTATATAGAACACCTTAAAACCACAGGAATAAAAAGAAAATGGGATTACGAATATTGGGGTACCCCAATTGTTCAAAACATGTTTAGTACTAAACCATCACCATTTGATATCGGATATTGGAGACAAGCAGGTGCGGGTGGAGGCTGGAGAGCACTAACTTCGGCAGATATGATGGTGGGTAAAGGATACATTCTTAGAGTGGGCAATATAGCTCCATGGAATGACGGTACATCGGGATATTCCACAAGTTGGCAAATAAACGGTACTGCCAATAATGGTATTGTCTCAATTCCAGTAACAAAAGAGGATGCTTCAACTACCAACTATAACAATGCTGAATTACTGGCTAATCCGTATCCTTGTGCCGTTGATGGTTTAAGTTTTGTGAATGATGCCAATAATACTGGTTTGAATGGATCTTTGTATTTCTGGACATCGGCAACACAATATCCGGGATCAGGATTGTATCAAGAAGCTGATTATGCAGTATGGAATGCCTCAGGATCTATTGCTAAAAACGGTATTACACCAAACGGTCAAATACCTTCTGGGCAAGGGTTTTTTGTAAGGGTTCTAACTCCTGGAACTGTAGTTTTTAAAGATTACATGCGTTCAACGACTGCTAATACGCAATTTTACAGAATGGCTAAAGACAATATTGTTAATCGCTATTGGTTAAGTCTAACCGATGAAAAAAGTGTAGATAGTGAAATTTTAGTAAGCTATATAAATGGAGCTACGAATGAAATGGACCGATTGTATGATGCTGTCAATAATAGTACAAGTTCTACACAATTATATTCTTTTGTTGGAGATAATAAATTACAAATAAACGGAAGGTCACCATTTGTTCTTACAGATGAGGTAGTTCTAGGTGTTAAGAAGAATAGTTTTGAGCCAAAATCATTAACTCTGAAATTGAATAAAAAGGAAGGAATCTTTGCCGATGAACTATCACCAATTTATTTACACGATACGGATTTAAATGTGTATCATAATCTTCAAGAGTCTCCTTATACTTTTATAATGACAACTAATGAAGATAACAACAGATTTAAATTGGTGTATCAAAACGTTAGTTTAGGTTTAAATGACTTTGAAAATAATAATGCAATTGCTTACATTAAAAATCAGAAGCTAAATATTTCCAGCGATGAAAATATAAGTAAAGTTATGGTTTATGATATTTCGGGTAGAACAGTTTCTACTTTCAACAATAAAAATTTGAGCAAAAAAATCATTTCAGATTTTAATTATTCCAGTGGAATTTATATTGTCAAAATTGTTTTAGAAAATGGCAAGTCAGTTTCACAGAAAATAATGAATTAACGATTTCGTTTTTATGCTTTTGAACTAGTTTTAAAATCCGTAGCAATACGGATTTTTTGTTTTTTAAAATAATATCTTTGCGCCAAGAAAAAAATAACATGAATACTTCCGATTTAATAAGTAAAACTATTGTTTTCGTAAAACAAAAATTAAAGAATTCTGAAGGTGGCCATGATTGGTTTCACATTGAACGGGTTTATAATAATGCAAACGCAATTTCAAAAAATGAGGTTTGTGATTTATATGTTGTAAAACTGGGAGCTTTACTTCATGATATTGCGGATAGTAAATTTAATAATGGAGACGAAACAATTGGTCCAAAAATTGCACGGGAATTTTTGGTTTCCGAGAATGTATCTGAGGACATAATTAATCATGTGGTTAATATCATCGAAAATATTTCATATAAAGGAGGTAATTTTGAAAAGAAATTTCATTCCATTGAATTGGATATTGTTCAGGATGCAGATAGGCTTGACGCTATAGGTGCCATAGGAATTGCAAGAGCATTCAATTATGGGGGGTTTAAAAACAGGCCTTTGTATAATCCTTCCATTTCTCCAAATCTCCGTATGAGCAAAGAAGAGTATAAAAATTCGGAGGCGCCAACCTTGAATCACTTTTATGAAAAGCTATTGCTCCTAAAAGACAAAATGAATACTGTAACGGGCAAACAAATTGCGCTTCAAAGACACCTTTACATGGAAACCTTTTTGAGCCAGTTTTATGCAGAATGGGAAGGCGAAAGTTAGTGTTCAGTTGTGGTAATAAATGTGATTTACTTGAAAAGTAATTTATAATTTTTTTCTTAAACTGCGAATGCTGTTTCGATTTTTAACTTTTTATTTTCCTTTAAAGTCTGCTTTCCGTTTTTCTAAAAATGCTGTTGTTCCTTCCTTAAAGTCTACGGTGCCAAAACAATTACCAAAGGATTCTATTTCAACCTTAAAACCGTCAATTCCGGGTTTAAAATTAGCATTTACTGCTTTTATGGCCTGGCCAATGGCCAATGGAGAATTTTTTACAATTCTTTGGGCAATTCCGTAACAGAAATCCAGAAGTTCCGCTTGAGGAACTACATGATTAACCAAGCCAGCTCTATAGGCTTCGTCAGCAGGAATCATTCCGGCAGTTAGAATCATTTCCATGGCACGCCCTTTCCCAATAAGCTGAGGCAATCGTTGCGTTCCACCATAGCCAGGAATGACACCAAGAGAAACTTCCGGCAAGCCCATTTTAGCATTGTCGGAAGCAATTCTAAAATGGCACGCCATCGCCAATTCCAGTCCGCCACCAAGAGCAAAGCCATTGACTGCTGCAATAATCGGAGTCTTTAAATTTTCGATAAAATCAAACAGCAATTCCTGACCTTTTTGAGCCAGCTGCGTTCCTTCTGTTATGGAGAAGTCAGAAAATTCGGCAATGTCAGCCCCTGCTACAAAAGCTTTTCCCCCACTTCCCGTTAATACGATTGCCCGAATATCAGAATCTTTTTCAATGAAATCAAAAGCATCATGCAATTCCTGAATGGTCTTTTTATTCAAAGCATTTAATTTTGTGGGGCGATTTATGGTAATCGTAACGATGTTGTTCTCGGCAGTAATTATTATGTTTTCGTAATTCATTTTTCTTGATTTAGGAGTTAATTATGGGAAGCGAAACGGTAAAAACAGTCCCTTTTCCAAATTCGGTTTTAAATGTAATTGTTCCCTTGTAGTTTTCGATGATGTTTTTGATAATTCCAAGACCCAATCCCATCCCGCTGTTTTTTGTGGTGAACTTAGGTTCAAAAATCCTACCAATATTATGTTCTTCAATGCCAATGCCATTGTCCCTAACGAGAATTAACACGTCATTGATTTCTCTTTTTACGGAAACGACTACGGATTTATTTTCTTGATCTTCGGGGATTGACTGGATGGCGTTTTTAACTAAATTGGTAATAATTCGAATCAATTGTGTTCGATCCATTTTTGAAATAATTTCTTGTTCCGGACTTTCAAATACAAGATAATCCTCATTAAAAATGTCTAAAGCCAATTCCACTACCTCCACCACATTCAAGGTTTCGTTTTGCTGTGCTGGCATGGACGCAAAATTTGAGAAAGCTGAAGCGACAGAACTCATCGTATCTATTTGTTGGATTAAAGTTTCCGAATAGTCTTTGATTTTTTGTTTTAATTCAGGATCATTAGCATCAAATTTTCTTTGAAAACTTTGTACCGTCAATCGCATCGGCGTCAACGGATTTTTAATTTCATGAGCCACCTGCTTTGCCATTTCCCGCCACGCTTCCTCCCTTTCACTTTGGGCTAATTTTAAAGCACTTTCTTCCAATTTATCCACCATGCCATTATAGGCTTTAATTAGTAAATTAATTTCTTTGCTGTTCGCTTCCAGCACAATTTTTTCGTTTTTCTGATTTAAACTCGTTTCGTTTAATTTGTCAGAAATGGTTTTTAAGGATTTTGTTATATAAGTAGAAAGGAAATAGGCCAAGGCAAATGCAATCACGAGCATGAAAGAATACACCTGACCTAAATGAATGAGGAAGTTTTGCAGTTCTTTTTCATAAAAACCATCATCTTCAACATATGGTAAATTTAAAATTCCCAGCGGTTTGAATTTTTCATCCTTAATTTGGCTGTAAGAAGAACGGTTTTTTACGCCATCAATATTTTTAATGTCAACGTATCTTTTTTCAATGGAAGATTGTACCAATTTGAGAATGTATTTCGGGATGGGGGGTGAAACGCTATCTATGGAAAAGGAAGCCTTTGATGATTTTAGCAATTTCCCGTTGAGGCTATAAATATTGATTTCCAGATTGTGAATCTGTGCCAGTTCATGAATTTTATCTTTAAAAATAAAAGGTAAATTATTTGACGTTAAGGGATAAGTCGTAGTGGAAAGCACATAATTGATGTGCTCTTTTATCGCGGTTTCTTTGCGTTCCAAACGTTCCTGATGGTATTCTTTAGCCTCGTTTTTAAACTGAATAATAGAAATGGAAGCCATTAAAACGGAGGCAATCAAAATCAATACAATCATGGAAAGGAAAATCCTGATTCGAAGAGAAAGCATTGACATTTTGAATTTCATGGGCATAATTTAGGATTTATTACGTTCCCGAATTTTTTTGTAAAATTTGAATCCAAGCATAATTAAAACCGAAAACAATAGTATGCCAACAACCCCATAAATCCAGTTGACAGCATTTTTTAATATGACCAAAAAAACAACAGCAAATAAAATTATCGTCGCACCTTCATTCCACAATCGCATAAAATTAGAAGTTTGTTTCACGTCGTCTTTTTGTAGTTGCAAATACATTTGATGGCATTTGCCATGATACAAATACAAAAGAAAAACAAATCCTAATTTTACGTGCATCCAAGGCATTTGCAACCAAACTTTGCCTAAATCAGTAAAAAATAGCATCCAAAAAGCAAAAATGCTTGCCAAAATCGCAGATGGCCAAGTGATGATATACCACAAACGATAGGTCATTATTTTGTATTGTTTCTGCAAAATTTCCTTTTCCGGTGATGGTTTTTCGTTGGCCTCGATTTGATACACAAACAGGCGAACGATATAAAATAACCCAGCGAACCAAGTGATAACAAAGATTAAATGTAATGATTTGAGATAGTTATACTGTTCCATCAGCATTTTTTATTTTTTGGAAGCCCATTTGTTAATCCAATTACTGACGGTTTTACACCAGTCGTCGCTATCATTCAAGCAAGGAATAGCCATGAATTCTTCACCTCCATGTTCTTTGAATTGGTGATTGGCTTCCATGGCAATTTCTTCCAAAGTCTCTAAGCAATCGGCCACGAATGCCGGAGTGACAACCGCCAATTTCTTAATGCCGTGTTCGGGCATTTTGTTAATTTCAACATCCGTGTAAGGCTCCAGCCATTTATCGCCCGCCAGTCGGGATTGGAAAGTCTGACTGTATTTCCCTTCGGGAATCCCCAGTTTCTCTATCACTAATTTTGTGGTTTCATAACATTGATGTCTGTAGCAGAATTCGTGTGCCGGCGAAGGTGTGTTACAGCAAGAGCCGTCAATTTTACAGTGCGATTTTGTAATATCGGTTTTGCGTATATGTCGTTCGGGTAATCCGTGGTAAGAAAACAATAAATGGTCAAAATCAAATTTTTCTAAATGAATTTTTATTAAATCAGCTAAGTTTTGGATGTATTCAGTCTGATTATAAAAGGCTGGAATGGATGAAAATTTCATTTCTGGGAAATGCTTTTTTCTAATTTCTTCGGCCTTGTCTAAGACCGTAACGGTTGAAGACATTGCGTGGTGAGGATATAATGGAAACAGTAAAACTTCTGTAACGCCTTTATCTGCGAGCTCTTTCAATCCGGAATAAATGGATGGATTTCCATAACGCATCGCCAATGAAACGGGAATGTCAACTTGGGGTTTTACTTTCTCGAACATCCTTTTTGAAATCACCACCAAAGGAGAACCTTCTTCGCTCCAAACTTTGGCGTAAGCCGCAGCCGATTTTTTCGGTCTGCTTTGCAAGATGATGCCCCGAACCAATAGAGCACGCAACAAAAACGGAACGTCAATCACGTATTTGTCCATTAAAAATTCGTCTAAATAGACCTTAACGTCTTTTGGGGTTGGGCTTTCCGGCGAACCTAAATTTACAAGCAATACTCCTTTCATTTTTGTTGTTTTATGTGTTCGGATTTATAGACATCAAATATTTTTTTGGGGTGGTCGCAAATTTCTTTTTAAAAGCGGCAATAAAATGACTTCCCGTACTGTACCCTATTTTTAGTCCAACTTCATTCACGTTATAGGATCCGCTGTCCAGTAATTTTCGGGCGTAATCCATTTTATAATCGAACAGAAATCCATAGACCGTGTCACCATAAATTTGCTTGAACCCCATTTTTAATTTTTTCAAATTCAAACCAATTTCATCTGCCAATTCCTGTAATCCTGGCGGCTCGGCCATATTGGCAATAACGATGTCTTTGGCTTTTCTGATTTTCATCACGTTTTCTTCATCAATCAAAAACGGACATTGCTCTGCATTTGGATCTTCAGTCCGGTTGAAATACAAACTCAACAATTCGTACCCTTTACCCTTGTAATATAAATTTTTGATGGACGGATTCAAATTGTAATGAAACAATTGACTTAGCACGATTGACATTGACGGAGTAATATTGGTTTCTCCGTAATATTTTTTGTCCTTATTGTCATCGCTTAAAAAAGGAATGTAATTGGCTTCGGTAGAAAACAAAGAGTGAAATTTCTTAATTGAAATAATCACGGAAATCACCCAAGTTTGTGGTGCAAGTTCTAAATGTAAAGGCAACTCCTTCTGTGGATTATACAACAACAGGGCTTTTTCTTCTTTCAAATCCAACGCGTAATTGCCCAGATTAAAAATAAATTTTGCATTTCCTTTAATGCCAAAGTGAAATTGTATCAAACCTTGACGGATCTGTCTTTCGGCACGAAAAACTTCATTTTCATCATTTTGAAAACGAATTAGGGTAAAATCATCTTCAACGGTTATAACTTCTTGTGAACCCATAGCGACATTTTTTTTAAAGAATATGATATTTATCAGTTTTTTATTTGCAATTACCAGAAATGATATTTTTGAAAAAGCTTGATTTCATTACAAAAATAGAAAATTTTAGATAAGATTGCATAATTTTAATCAAAAAAACACGGAGCGATACAAAAAGCACTTTTAGCGTTACTTTTATAAATAGTATAGTCATAGATTTGTTGAACCTTTAGGAAAGTAAATTAGGCATGAAAAATAGTAACATAACAAAGCATCATTATTTCTACTCTGTTGGATTAAGCTACCAAAAAGCTGACGCCGAGATTAGAGGCAAGTTTAGTTTGGATGCTTTGGCTAAAACACGTGTACTTGAACAAGCCAAAGAGGAAGGAATCGAAAGTTTAATCGTAACTTCCACTTGCAATCGAACCGAAATTTACGGTTTCGCGGAACATCCTTTTCAGTTAATCAAATTGATTTGCGAAAACAGTCAAGGCTCTGCGGAAGCTTTCCAAAAAGTGGGTTTCGTATATAAAAATCAGGAAGCAATCAATCATCTTTTTCGTGTAGGAACGGGTTTAGACAGTCAAATACTTGGTGACTTCGAAATCATTAGCCAGATAAAAAACAGTTTTGCGGAATCCCGATCTTTAGGATTGATCAATGCCTATTTGGATCGATTGATTAATGCGGTTATACAAGCCAGCAAAAAAATAAAAAACGAAACCGAAATTAGTTCGGGAGCAACATCCGTCTCCTTTGCATCTGTTCAATATATCATCAAAAATGTTGAAAACATTAGCAATAAAAACATTCTCCTTTTCGGAACCGGGAAAATCGGAAGAAATACCTGCGAAAACTTAGTGAAACATACTAAAAACGAACACATCACTTTAATCAATAGAACTAAAGGTAAAGCGGTGGAATTAGCCGGAAAGCTGAATTTAATTGTTAAAGATTACTCTGAACTGCATCTCGAATTGCAAAAAGCAGATGTAGTTGTGGTTGCTACAGGAGCGCAAAATCCGACAATCGACAAGGCGATTTTGAATTTGAAAAAACCAATGTTGATATTGGATTTATCCATTCCAAAAAATGTAAATGAAGATGTCAAACAATTGGCAGGAGTCACTTTAATCCATATGGATCATTTGTCGCAAATGACCGATGACACTTTGGAAAGAAGGAAACAACACATTCCTGCGGCCGAAGCGATTATTGAAGACATCAAATTAGAATTTAATATTTGGATGAATGGCAGAAAACACGCACCGACCATCCATGCACTGAAAGCAAAATTAACAGAGATTAAGGACGGCGAACTTAATTTTCAACGAAAAAAATTATCCGATTTTGATGAAGAACAGGCGGAATTAATCAGCAATAGAATCATACAAAAAATTACAAACCATTTTGTAAGTCATTTGAAAGATGAAAACACATCGATTGACGCAAGCATTGAGTTTATTGAAAAAGTATTTCAAATAGGGAAACATTTGCCTGAAAAAACGATTTCAGTTATCGAAGAGAAATACAAGATTACCTTATCATAACAAAATTTAATAATCTTAATGAACCTTAATATCTTAACGGTTTAAAAAAGAAATAGGTTTAATGGATTCAAACAAAACAATTCGAATTGGGACTCGCGACAGCGAATTAGCACTTTGGCAAGCCCACACCGTCCAAAAAAAATTAAACGATTTAGGCTATAAAACCGAAATTATTGCCGTAAAATCTCAAGGGGACATCATCTTAGACAAACCGCTTTACGAACTCGGAATCACAGGAATTTTTACGAAAACTTTGGACATTGCCATGATAAATGGCCAAGTGGATATTGCCGTGCATTCCATGAAAGATGTGCCAACGGCTTTGCCAATCGGGATTGTTCAGGCAGCGGTTCTCGAAAGAGCCAACACTTTGGATATTTTGGTTCACAAAGGAAATCTTGATTTTCTCGAAGGAAACGGCACCATCGCCACCGGAAGTTTGCGTCGTCAAGCGCAATGGCTGCACAAATACCCCAATCATATTGTGGTCGATTTGCGCGGAAACGTGAACACCCGAATGCAAAAGCTAAACGAAAGCGATTGGAACGGAGCTGTTTTTGCGGCTGCAGGACTAGAGCGCATCAACTTAAAACCAACCAATTTTATTGATTTGGACTGGATGATTCCTGCGCCAGCTCAAGGCGCAATGGTAGTTGTAGCCATGCAAAACGACGATTTCACCCTTGATGCAGTTTCTCAACTCAATGATGTTGAAACTGAAATTTGCACCTATATCGAAAGACAATTCCTGAAAACACTCGAAGGCGGCTGCACGGCACCAATTGGAGCTTTGGCTAAGTATTGTGAAATAGAGGATACTTTTATTTTTAAAGGCACTTTGTTATCTATTGATGGAAAACAAAAATTGGAAATTGAAAAAACGGTTGCCGTTGAAGAATGGAAAAATTTAGGTTTCCATTGCGCCAATGAAATTCTGGAAAATGGCGGTGCGGAGTTGATGAAAACAATTAAGGAAAGTTTGACGAAGTAATGCAAAATCCAATAAGCATCCTATCTACAAAAATACTTTTGAGCAATCAAAAGCAAGCCTTATTGGATGCTGGTTTTTTAGTAACGGAAGCTAATTTTATCAAAACCGAAAATTCGGATTTTGATTTAAAAGAAATAAACGACAATCTAATTTTCACTAGTCAAAATGCCGTTCAAAGTGTTTTGCCGCATCCAAAAATTGGAGAATTAAAATCGAAGAACGTTTTTTGCGTAGGTATGAAAACTAAGGCGTTATTAAACGAAAATGGTTTCAAAGTGACCGCTTACACGGGCTATGCATCCGATTTGGCAGAAATTATAACCCTGATTTATTCCAAAGAAAGTTATACTTTTTTCAGCGGGAATTTGCGTAGAGAAACATTGCCTGAAGCTTTGGCAGCAGCCAAAGTCAATTTCAATGAAATTCAAGTGTATGAAACTTCATTAACACCCCAAAAAATAAAAACACCAGTTGACGGAATCCTGTTTTTCAGTCCGTCAGGCGTGGAAAGTTTTTTGAAGGATAACAAAATAAAAGGCGAAATTTGCTTTTGCATTGGCAACACAACTGCAGAAGCTTTAGAAAAAACAACAAAAAATATAATAGTCGCAGATCAGCCTTCGGTTGAAGATGTGATTGAAGATTGTATAAACGAATTTAAATAAAAACTTTGTCTTTTGCGCCTTTGCGCATTTGTGGCAAAAAAATAAAAATTATGATCAAGAACGACCTATTTTTAAAAGCATTAAGAGGAGAAACGGTTGAACGTCCACCAGTTTGGATGATGCGTCAAGCTGGAAGATATTTGCCGGAATTCATTGCTTTGCGTGACAAATATGATTTTTTCACTCGCTGCGAAACACCAGAATTAGCCGCAGAAATTACCGTGCAACCTATTCGCAGAATTGCACCGGATGCGGCAATTTTGTTCTCGGATATTTTAGTAGTGCCAAGAGCGATGGGGATTCATGTGGAATTGAAAGACAATTTGGGGCCCATTATTCCAAATCCAATTCGCACGATGGAACAAGTAAACCAAGTTTTTGTTCCAAACATTCAAGAAACATTGGGTTACGTAATGGATGCCGTGAAATTGACCAAAGAAATGTTGAACGACGAAGTGCCATTGATTGGTTTCGCCGGTTCGCCTTGGACGATTTTCTGTTATGCTGTGGAAGGAAAAGGTTCTAAAAGCTTTGACACGGCCAAAGGATTCTGTTTCTCAAATCCAGTGGCGGCGCATACCTTATTGCAAAAAATTACCGACACCACAATATTGTATTTAAAAGAAAAGGTAAAAGCCGGTTGCGACGCCATTCAAATTTTCGATTCTTGGGGCGGAATGCTTTCGCCAGTGGATTATCAGGAATTCTCTTGGAAATACATCAACCAAATCGTAGAGGCTTTGGCAGACGAAACCCAAGTGATTGTTTTCGGAAAAGGATGCTGGTTCGCTTTAGGCGAAATGGGAAAAAGCAGAGCTTCAGCGCTTGGAGTAGATTGGACGTGTACGCCAAGAAATGCACGTTATTTATCAGGTGGAAACATCACGTTGCAGGGGAATTTCGATCCGTCAAGATTGCTTTCGCCAATTCCTGTCATCAAGAAAATGGTTCATGAGATGATTAACGAATTTGGAAAAGATAAATACATTGCCAATTTGGGTCATGGTATTTTGCCAAATATCCCCGTGGATCATGCGAAAGCGTTTATTGATGCGGTAAAAGAATACAAACAGTAAATTTAATTTCAAAATATGCTAAACAAGGGATTGAGAGACGAAGAAAGTATCCGGATTGACAATGTTTTAAAAACCTTGCTCTCCCTAGTTTTTGTTCCTAAAACAGAAATTCAAGAAACAGAAAGCACTATCGAGACTCAATTGGAAAAATTGGGTTTGACTATAGAAACGCTACTCAATTTCTCCCAAAAAGATTTACTGGAACATTTGTTAAGTTGCCATCTAGATTGGAATCATCTGGAGGAATTTGCTGATTTTTTGATTCAATTTTCAAAAAACAGCGATAACGGTCAAATCGATTTATCTCAAAAGGCGGTTGCCATTTATGAGTATATTCAGCAAGAAAGCAAAACCTTTTCTTTTGAAATTAACATTAAAATAGCTGCGGTAAAAGCCAGTTTACTATGAAATTTGGCAATCTACTTTCTGTATAAATTGTTATGGTCAATGTATTCCCAAACTTTTGAAGATAAAAGCGGTTGGACATTCTTTCCTTTTTTAATGTTTTCCCGAATAAAAGTCGAAGAAATTTCGACCACTGGAGCTTCAATTACGTGAATTTTAGGATGGTTTTTGAGTTCTAAATTCTCAACTTCGGATGAAATTCTAGGATAGACATAAATCTCGTGATTCTGCAAAATCACTTCGTAGTTTTTCCACTTTTGAAAAGTCCTTAAATTGTCTTCGCCCATAATCAGTGCAAATTCGTGTTTTGGGAATTTGTCTTGTAAATGCGCTAAAGTATTAACCGTATAATTGGGTTGTGTTAGTTTGAATTCGATATCCGAGGGTTTTATTTTTGCATAGTCTTCCGTAGCTAAAAAAACCAAATGCAAACGTTGGTAATCGTCAAGTAAGGTTTCTTTCTTTTTTAATGGATTGTGCGGTGTGACCACCATCCAAATTTGATCCAAATCAGAATATTCAGCCATGTGATTAGCAATGATCAAATGCCCAATATGAATGGGGTTGAATGTTCCGAAATAGAGACCGATTTTCATTTTTTAGGTGTTGTGTTTTAGGTTTCCGGTATTAGGTTTAGAATTTACTAGTACCCAATACTTGGAACCCAAAACCTATTTCACAAATTCTTTAACCAACTGATACGCATCCTCTTTTGCGGTATCCAAATCATAGTTTTTGATGATTTTGTCAAATTGGGGCGCAGTTGCCAATTCAACAGAGGCTTTTGCAATGCGCATATTAATTTTGTCCTCGCTTTCGGTGGAACGTTTTTTCAACCGGATTTTCAACTCGTCTATACTTGGCGGTTTCACAAAGACTGCCAAGGTCTCGTTCGGGAATTTAGATTTTATTCGCAACCCGCCAGCAACATCAATGTCAAAAATTACGTTTTTTCCTTTTGCCCAAATGCGCTCCACTTCGCTTTTTAAAGTCCCATAAAAATTGTCGCGATAAACTTCTTCCCACTCCAGAAAATCTTCGGCTTTGATGTGCTTTTTGAATTCTTCGGTAGACATAAAATAATAGTCTTTTCCGTTTACTTCTTCTCCTCTCGGTGGACGGGAAGCTGCAGAAATCGAAAATTCCAAATTCAAATCTTCCTTGCCCAATAAATGCCTAACGATTGTTGTTTTCCCTGAACCTGATGGTGCTGAAAACACGATTAATTTCCCTTTTTTCATTTTAAAGTCATTGCGAGGCACGAAGCAATCTCATTCCCCTTATTTTTTTATTTTTTTAGTCACGAATGGGTCAAATTTAAACGAATTAATTAGTCGAATATATGATATTCGCCGTGAAATTTTACAACACGTTTAGCACTTGTTCCTTGATTTTTTCCAATTCGTCTTTCATCATCACGACCAATTTTTGCATTTGTGCATGATTGGATTTTGACCCCATCGTATTAATTTCCCTTCCCATTTCTTGAGTGATAAAACCTAGTTTTCTGCCATTGGCCTCAGTTCCATTAATTGTTTCCAAGAAATAATCCAGATGATTGTTCAAACGTACTTTTTCTTCGGTAATGTCCAGTTTTTCCAAATAATAGATCAATTCCTGTTCAAAACGATTTTCGTCTACGTTGACTCTTAGTTCTGAAATAGCGGTTTGAAGTCGGTCTTTTATAGCTTGGACACGCTCTGGATCTAAAGCTAAAGCTTGTTCCATATAGGATCGTATGTTTCCGATTCGCAATTGAAATTCTTTTTCTAAAGATGCACCTTCGTCTTTTCTGAAATTCAGAATATTTGCTAAACTTTCCTCAATCACGGTCTGAATCTGAATCCAGTCGTTTCCATCAATTTCTTCGCGTTCGGTTTTTAAAGCATCAGGCATTCTTATTGCCATTTTCATCAATTCGGTTTCATCAGTGTCAGCATGGACTTCCCTTAATTGATTGATGTAGGCTTTCACTATTGGCACATTTACCTTAGTGGAAGTTTGTTCGGCGGTGCTTTCTATAAAAATGGAGAAATCAATTTTACCCCGTTCTAAGGACAATGCGATTTGGTTGCGCAAACCCAATTCCATTTCTCGGTAAACCGAAGGCATTCGAACATTTAAATCTAACCCTTTACTGTTTAAAGATTTCGCTTCTACCGTTATTTTTTTTGTTGATAATTGCAAAGTTGCTTTGCCAAAACCAGTCATTGATTGTATCATATTGTTTTCTAAAAGAGTTCAAAGATAAGGAAAAAGTTTGCAGTGGCTGGCTGCAAATGCAATGAAAAAACCACTACAAAACTTTCATTACTTGGAGTATGTTTTGCTGACTGTTGCCAATATAAATTTTATCATTAATGATAAAAACCGGACGGCTTAAAAAAGTATAATGCTCCAGAATATAGTTCTTGAAATCTTCCTCAGTCAGGGCTTTGTTCTTTAAGTCCATCGATTTGTAGAGTTGTGCTTTTTTGCTAAAAAGGGCTTCGTAGCTACCGGAAAGATTATACATTTCTTCCAATTCTTCGAGAGAAATAGGATTTTGCTTGATATCCCTATAGACTAAATTCGCATCCTTTGGCAACGATTTAATGATTTTTCGACAAGTATCGCATGATGCGAGATAATATATTTTATTCATTGGGACAAATTGGATTTCTGTTTGCAAAGAAAATTCATTTGTTACGGAAAATCACTATTTTTATAAAAAAATAACCATCATGAATCAAACACTCGAAATCACCAAAACAAGTAGAAAAATACTATCGCAATTTTTAGAAAATTATACCCTTGAACAACTTAACAAAATTCCTGAAGGTTATAGTAATAACATTATTTGGAACATAGGTCACATTGTGGTTGTTCAGCAAATGTTAGTTTATAAGTTATCGGGTCTGCCCATGATGATTTCGGATGAAATGGTGGAGAAATACAGAAAAGGAACTAAGCCTGAACAGGATGCGACCCAATTTGATGTGAACGAAATTAAATCATTGCTTTTTGAAACTGTAAACCAAACGGAGTTGGATTATAACAATAAAGTATTCAAAAACTATAGTGAATATCCCACATCAACGGGTTTTGTATTAAAAACGGCCGTGGATGCCCTGTCTTTTAATTACTTTCACGAGGCGTTGCATATTGGGATATTGATGAGTATCAGGAAGTTTATATAATTTATTTTACCAAAAGATACTGGTCGATTTCTCCATAGGGCAACTCTATTTCAATTGGGCCTTTTACATATGAAGCTACCTCATATTGGTTATAATGAAGAGTTATTCCTTTTTTAGTAAATAAAACATTTTTGGACAAAACAAAAATGTTTTTATCCAGAAAATATCCAGCATCAGTAAAAGAGCTATTTTCTGGTATTTTTTGTTGAATTCTAAATTTAGTTTCAGCAATTGACACTATTTTATTTATATCCGAAAACACTTTGTTTATTGGCAGAAGCTTACCCGTCTTTGCATCAAACAGCAAGGATTTTAAGGCGCTATATCCGTGTGCACCACCCGTGAAGAGATAAGAATCAACCACTACATTCAATATTCTATTGGATTGATATCCTACTTTTACTTTTGCAGTAGCTTCCCAAGAAGGGATTTTGTCCTGTTGTAAATCGTTTTTTATTTCAGTGAAAATGGATACAAATGAATTCGTTAAATCAACATAATTTTTCACCTCTTTCGGTTTTTCACCAGTATACACACTATTCCTTACAGCATTAAAAATGGCATTGTTTATACTGTCCGAAACGTTATTTTTTTGTGTTGCCTCTAAAACGGTTAAATTGATATTGGCGCAATTGTAGTCATTTTTACAATCTTTAGCAGATGATTTATTGTAATTTTGGGTTTCAAATTCAGTTTTCTTGGTACAACTCACAAAAAACAGTGATAAGAAAAAGATAGAATATATTGCTCTCATAGTACTAAGAATTATATTTTATAGTAAAGGTAGTTTAAGATTAAACAATAACTTTACGAAAATTTTTAATTTTATGAAATAAGTAAAATAGATTTCGACGCAACAATGAATTTAAGCCTGTGAAAAGAAGTTTGGCGTTGTAATAGAAGAGAATAAATCCATAATCGTTTAAAAAAACAAATAGTAACTACACATGAAATCGCCATTAACAACAAGTTTGTGCAAGCAAACACCTATGAGTTAAAGGCGATACCATATTTGACCGCTGAAAAATAAAATTTACACATATGAAATTTAACACCAAAACCATACACGGAGGGCAACATCATGATCCCAGCACTGGAGCAGTAATGCCGCCAATATATCAAACATCCACATTTGTTCAGACAAGTCCTGGACATCCCGTGGGCGATTATGAATACAGCCGAGCCTCTAACCCAACGCGAACGGCTCTGGAAAATGCCTTGGCAAGTATAGAAAACGGAACCCGCGCCTTGGCTTTTTCATCAGGATTAGCAGCTACGGATTGCATTTTACGTTCTCTAAAGGCAGAAGATGAAGTTATTGCTATGGATGATTTATATGGTGGGACGTACCGAATGTTTACGCGAATATATAAGGATTCGGGAATAAAATTCCATTTTGTGGATATGAATGACGTAGTGAAATTCAAGTCGTTAATAAACGAAAAAACAAAATTAGTATGGATAGAAACGCCTACCAATCCTTTGATGAAATTGGCCGATATTCAAGAAATTGCTAAAATCACTGTAGCAAACAAGATTCTTTTCGCGGTTGACAATACGTTTGCAACACCGTATTTGCAAAAGCCATTAGATTTAGGAGCTGATATTGTAATGCACTCTGCCACGAAATATCTCGGAGGGCATTCGGATGTAATTGCTGGTGCATTGATTGTAAAAGATGAGGCATTAGGTGAGCAATTGCATTTTCAACAATTTGCTACTGGAGCCACCCTGGGACCAATGGATAGCTTTTTGATTTTAAGAGGGATTAAAACATTACATTTAAGGATGGAAAGACATTGTGAGAATGGCAAAAAAATAGCCGTTTTTTTGAATGAGCATCCCAAAATAAAAGTGGTCTATTATCCAGGATTGCCAAGCCATCCGTTTCATGAAATTGCAAAAAAACAAATGACGGATTTTGGCGGAATGGTTTCTTTTACTTTTGCTTCCGGAAAGAAGGAAGATGCAATACGATTTCTTGAAAATCTAAAGGTCTTCACTTTAGCAGAATCTTTGGGAGGTGTTGAATCTTTAGCCAATCACCCGGCATTAATGACTCATGCCTCAATTCCTGAAGACAAAAGAGTGGCAATTGGGATTAGCGATGATTTGGTTCGGCTAAGTATTGGAATAGAAGATATTGATGATTTAATTGATGATTTACAGCAAGCATTATCTTGAAACTATTTCCTTTAAAAAAAAATCTCAAATCTAATTTTAGACTTGAGATTTTTTTTAAATATTTTTTTTCTGCTATTGTAAATAATAGATATACCCTACATTAATCCAAACCAACCAATCATTTGCTTTGTTTTCTTTATAAATGGCCGGATTAGGATTTAAACCATCTACCCAGTTTGAAAAATAATATTGCACCCTTGCGTCTAGCATCAAATCGGATAGCGGGGCTAATTTGTAACGGACTCCAGTACTAGAGACAATTGACCAAACCGTGCCGCCGTCATTTTGGGTTGCGTTATAATATTTAATAGGAGTTGTCGCTGGAGTATTTAATTTTCCTAAAGTAGAATATGCCGTTGGATCATAAAAACTAAATTGCCCCCCAAGGCTTACAAATGGAGCTAAAGAACCAACTGTTGCCGTGAATTCTCTTATGCTGAATGGGTAAAATTCTAACTGCATACCTATATTTGTTACAGCCGTGCTACCTTTCATTCCCCTTAATTGCTCGTTAAAAAGTTTCTTTCTGTCCGCATCAACCCATTCGCCAAAGTGTTTTAATTCGGTTTTATTATAAGAAAGCTCGCTTCTTAATTTGAAATGGTCATTAAAATAGGTTTCAGGAGTATAACAGTTACAATCAGCTTTATAAGAAAAATTCAAATAATGAATGATACCAATTCCATATCCTGAATTACCTGTATTTGTAGAAAAGTCATGTCTCTCCCCATAGTCGGACTGGAAAGCAACTGGCCCAGCAATAACACCGATTTCGTGAGAAAAACCATATTGCGCAAGAGTTCTACTTGAAAAACCAAATAAAATAAGGAAAATGAAGATAATTTGCTTTGGCATTTGTACTTAGATTAAGTCAATTGATGGCAAATATATAAAAACATCATTCACAATTAAAAAAATAAAAAATAAAAATAAAAAATTAGTAAATAAATTCTCTTTTTCTAATTAAAACTACAACGTTTTCGTTATAAACAATATTGGATATGCAGAATTTATTAAAATAGGTTAACGAAAAAATAATTCTACGGATAAATTAAAAAAAAACACTTCAATATTTTTATAAAATGTATATTTGCAAGACTGACGAAAACGTTTTCTTAAAGGGATTTTTATTCTTTTAAGAAATTTTACTATTAATTTTATCTGTATAATTTATTTCAAAATGGAACATAAAATAAACCAATTTATGACTCTAGTGGAGTCAAAAAATCCAAATGAGCCTGAGTTCATCCAAGCGGTTAGGGAATTTGCGGAAACCGTTATCCCTTTTATTGCGACTCAAAAAAAATATGACGGTAAGAATTTGCTTCTCAGAATTGCTGAACCTGAAAGATCTATAATATTTAGAGTGCCATGGGTAGATGATAAAGGAGAAATTCAAGTTAACAGAGGGTTTAGGATTCAGATGAATTCAGCGATTGGGCCATACAAAGGAGGAATTAGATTTCATCATTCCGTTAATTTATCAGTGCTTAAATTTCTTGCATTTGAGCAAGTATTCAAGAATAGCCTAACAACTCTTCCAATGGGAGGCGGAAAAGGAGGTTCTGATTTTGACCCTCAAGGTAAAACAGATGGAGAAGTCATGCGTTTTTGTCAATCTTTTATGACGGAATTATGTAGACATATTGGGCCTGATATAGATGTTCCAGCCGGAGATATTGGCGTCGGCGCCAGAGAAATTGGGTATCTATTTGGTCAATACAAAAGGATTAGGAATGAATTTACAGGTGTTTTAACCGGAAAAGGAATTGCCTACGGAGGTTCGTTGATACGACCAGAGGCAACAGGATATGGAGTAGTTTATTTCACCGAGCAAATGTTAAGAACCATTGGCCAAGAAATTAAAGGAAAAACAGTTGCCATTTCTGGATTTGGTAACGTAGCTTGGGGTGTAGCCTTAAAAATAAATGAATTGGGAGGGAAACTTTTAACGATTTCTGGTCCCGATGGCTACATATATGATGCGGAAGGAATTTCTGGAGATAAAATTGAATTTATGCTCGAAATGAGAGCAAGTGGGGACAATAGAGTTGAAATGTATTTAGAGAAATATCCAAATGCCGTTTTTCATAAGGGAAAAAGTGTTTGGGAAGTTAAAGTAGATATCGCTATTCCATGTGCTACACAAAATGAATTAAATGAAGATGATGCTAAAAAACTAATTGCAAACGGGGTAATTTGTGTTACCGAAGCGGCAAATATGCCTTGCACGTTAGATGCAATTAAACAATTTTTGAGTAGTAAAGTGCTTTATGCTCCAGGAAAGGCAGCTAATGCAGGAGGTGTTGCTGCCTCTGGATTAGAGATGACGCAAAATTCTATCCGTTTAAACTGGACTAGTGAAGAGGTTGATGCAAGATTAAAAGATATTATGTTGGGGATTCATCACCAATGTAAGAAATACGGAATAGAAAGCGATGGCTATGTGAACTACGTAAAAGGAGCAAATATAGCGGGGTTTGTAAAAGTGGCCGATGCCATGCTTGCACAAGGTGTTGTATAATTAAATTGCTGTTTTAAATTAAAAATGCCTCTATTTGAGGCATTTTTTTATTAGAGGTATATTAAAAATAGAATATTTTCGTTTTTTGTTATATTTGTCTCTCAATTGTATAAATCAAAATGAAAAAATATAGCTTCGCATTTCTTCTCTTATTCGTCCTTCAAATGGGTTTTTCACAAAACAAAACTTTGTGGAAAGGTTATTTTTCTTACAATGAAATAAAAGATGTTTCTCAATCTACAGATAAACTTTTTGCTGCTTCAGAGAATGCCTTGTTTTCTAAAAATGTACAATCAGGAGAAATAAAGACCACCAACACAGTTGATGGACTTTCCGGGCAAACAATCAGTTCGCTTTACCACAGCCCCAATTTTAAAAAAACGATGGTAGGTTATGAAAACGGTTTAATGATAATTATAAACGAAGTGGATGGAAGCATGCTCAATGTGGTTGACATCATCAACAAAGCATTGCCTTCAAACATGAAAAAAATCAACCATTTTATGGAATATAATGGCATAGTTTATATTTCCTGTGATTTTGGAATTGTGCAATATAATTTAGCGACATTGCAATTTGGAGACACTTATTTTATAGGAGATGGTGGTACACAAATTAGTGTAACACAAACAGCTGTTTTTAATGGTAAAATTTATGCCTCAACACTTTTTAATGGCATTCGAAATGCAAGTATTAGCAATCCCAATCTAAATGATTTCAAGGAATGGACTACTGTGGCGAATTTTGGCTGGTCGGGAGTAGAGGCTTTTGGTGCCGACCTTATGGCAATAACCACTTCCGGAAATTTACAAAAATTACAAGGAAACTCATTTGTAAATGTGACAACGCTTTCTGAAAACGCGTTGGATATTAGGAATTGCGGAGCCTATTTGGTTGTAACTACTAAACATCATGTATTGATTTTTAATGCCACTTTGAGTCAGATAGCAGATGTCAATAGCAATCAGATTCTTGGAATTGAACCTCAATTTTCTTGTGCTACGGTTATCGCTGAGACGGTGTTTATAGGAACCTCTGATGATGGTATTATTAGCCATAAGATTGGCGAATCTAGTTTTGAAAATAGTACTCCCGATGGACCTTTAAGAAATGATATTTTTGCTATTAGCTCTACAACCAAAAATTTATGGGCCGTTTACGGAGGCTACGATCAGGATTATAACCCTTATGGTTTTTATTCGGGGCCCACTAAATTTGGAGTTAGTAAATTCGGAAATAAAGGATGGTTAAACATTCCATATAAAGATCTTTTAGAGGCAAGATCTTTGTCTCGAATTACAATAAACCCGAACAATGAAAATCAAGTTTTTGTAAGTTCGTATTATTCGGGCTTGTTAAAGTTTGAGAATGATCAATTATCTATATTATACAATGTTTCAAATACAGGCTCAGAAGGGTTACAATCCGTTGCAGGGCAAGTTCCAGATGACATAAGGGTTAACGGTACCGTGTTTGACAAATCAGGAAATTTATGGGTTACTTCTAGTTTGGTGAAAAAAGGGCTAAAAGTTTTGAAAACTAACGGAGAGTGGAAATCTTATGCCATGGAAAGTATCAAGCCTTCAGGAACATTCTTCTTTGGAAGGTTAATAATAGATAAAAACGGAACAAAATGGATGACGACATTAAAAGATGGAATCATTGGTTTTAATGAAAATTACAACAATCTGTTTAAAACGATAAAAAACGGATCGGATTCAGGAAATCTTCCTATCGAGGACGCAAAAGTGGCAGCTATTGACGCTAGAAATCAAATGTGGATTGGAACCAGAAAAGGATTGCGTGTTTTGTCTAGCGTAGATAGTTTTCTTTCTTCAAATCAGTTAACGACCTCGCCGATAATCATTCTCGAAGAAAATTTGGCACAGGAATTATTATACGAACAATCCATTATCGATATTGTAGTAGATGGTGCAAATAACAAATGGATTGGTACTGCCGATTCGGGAGTTTTTCTCGTTTCTCCAAATGGACAGCAAACCATTTATCATTTTACAGTAAATAATTCCCCTTTGCCCAGTAATACTATAAACGATATTGATATCAACGGAACTACAGGCGAAGTTTTTATAGCAACCACAAGAGGGATGGTGTCTTTCAAAGGGACTTCAACCGATCCAAATGAAAATCTTGAAAATGTTTATGTATATCCTAATCCTGTTCGTCCAGAATATGTGGGAACAGTAAAAATCAGCGGATTAATTGACAATGCCAATATTAAAATTACAGATATCGAAGGTAATTTGGTTTATGAAACCATTTCCGAAGGAGGGACTTTTGAATGGGATACCACTGCATTTGGCAAATATAAGGTGGCTTCTGGAGTGTATATGATTTTTATTTCGGCACAAGACGGAATTGAAACCAAAGTCAAAAAAGTAATGATTATTCGATAGGTTCTAGGTATTGGGTTTTTAGAAGATTCAGAACCAAGACCTAAAAAACAAAACCCAAGACCTAAAATGTTAGTCAAAACCAAAGCAATCGTAATTTCATCCTTAAAATACCAAGAGAAAAGCCTGATTGTAAAATGTTTTACGCAATCCGACGGCTTGAAATCCTATTTCGTCCGGGATGCCTTTTCCTCCAGAAAATCCAATCAAAAAATCGCCTATTTTCAACCGTTAACCATTCTCGAAATCGAAGCGGTACACAAAAACAAAGGCACTCTGGAAAATTTCAAGGAAATAAAAATCGTCACACCATTCCATTCTATACATTCGAATGTTTTCAAAAGCACCATCGTGATGTTTGTTTCCGAAATTTTGCACCATTCCATCCACGAAGAGGAAAAAAACGAATCCCTGTTTGTTTTTTTGGAAACCGCGTTGCATTGGCTGGACAATCATGATGAAATAGCCAATTTTCATCTGATTTTGTTATTGGAAACCACAAAATATCTCGGCTTTTACCCTGATATTTCAAATTCAGATTTGCCTTTTTTCGAAATGACCGAAGGGGTTTTTACCCCATTCCAAGCCATTAGTTCCCTGTCTGAACACGAAACCAATTTATTCAAAAGGCTAATTGATTTAAAATTCGGCAACGACCAAAAAGCTTTTCATGTTATCGAAAGGCAATTGGTACTGAAAATTTTAATCGATTACTATAGTTTCCATCTTGACGGTTTCAAAAGACCAAAATCATTAGACGTTTTAAAAGAAGTTTTCTCTTGAGAAATTCAGCCACGAATTCGCAAAGCCACAAAGATTAAATTTTAATTTTATATGTGTAAATTTTATTTTTCGGAGGTCACATATGGTATCGCATTTTACTCATAGGTGTTTGCTTGCGCAAACTTGTTGCTAATGGCGATTTCATCACAAAATTTATAATCTAGTGTATTCTCCTGTTACTTTGTGTCTTCGTGCCTTTGTGGCAAACAAAAACTCACAACTCATAACTCATAACTCATAACTATTTATTACTTTCGCACCTCGATTTAGATTAGTATAAAATGAGCACAAAATTTACTGAATACAAAGGACTTGACTTGCCAAAAACAGCATCAGAAGTTCTCGATTTTTGGAAGAAAGAAAACATCTTTGAGAAAAGCATAACCACTCGTGAAGGCAACCCTCCATTCGTATTTTTTGAAGGGCCACCATCCGCAAACGGACTGCCGGGAATTCATCACGTGATGGCACGTGCCATTAAAGATATTTTTTGCCGATATAAAACCCAAAAAGGATTTCAAGTAAAGCGTAAAGCGGGTTGGGACACCCACGGTTTACCAGTAGAATTAGGCACCGAAAAGGAATTGGGCATCACTAAAGAAGATATTGGAAAAACCATTTCCATCGAAGAATACAATGAAGCCTGCAAGAAAACCGTCATGCGTTACACTGATGTGTGGAACGATTTGACCGAAAAAATGGGCTACTGGGTAGATATGGAAGATCCGTATGTGACTTACAAATCCAAGTATATGGAAACCGTTTGGTGGATTTTGAAACAAATCTACAACAAGGATTTGATGTACAAAGGCTACACCATTCAGCCTTATTCTCCAAAAGCGGGAACAGGATTGTCTTCACACGAAGTGAACCAACCGGGAAGTTACCGTGATGTTACGGATACGACCGTTGTGGCGCAGTTCAAAGCATTAAACGAAACTTTACCTTCATTTTTTCAGGGATTTGGAGATATTCATATTTTGGCTTGGACAACGACACCTTGGACTTTGCCATCGAATACAGCATTGACAGTTGGTCCAAAAATCGATTATGTTTTAGTTGAAACTTTCAATCAATACACGTTCCGACCTGTTAAAGTAATTTTGGCTAAAAACTTGGTTGGAAAACAATTCGGAAAAGGATTTTTCCCAAGTACCGAAGCTTCCGATTTTGAAAATTTCAAAGAAGGTGATAAGAAAATCCCATACCAAATCCTGACCGAATGCAAAGGTGCTGATTTAGTTGGAATTCGTTACGAACAATTGATGCAATTGGCTTTGCCGTACCAAAATCCGGAAAATGCTTTCCGCGTAATTTCAGGAGATTTTGTGACTACCGAAGATGGAACAGGAATTGTACACACCGCACCAACATTTGGAGCTGATGATGCCAAAGTGGCCAAAGAAGCTACTCCCGAAGTTCCGCCAATGTTAGTTTTGGACGAACACGGAACACCAGTTCCATTAGTAAATCTGCAAGGAAAATTCATAAATGGGTTAGGAAGTTATTCCGGAAAATACGTTAAAAACGAATATTATACGGATAATAACGCTCCAGAACGTTCTGCCGATGTAGAAATTGCTATTCAGTTAAAAGAAGAAAATAAAGCTTTCAAAGTAGAGAAATACGTGCACAGTTACCCACATTGCTGGAGAACTGATACACCAATTTTATACTATCCGCTGGATTCGTGGTTTATCAAAATCACGGAAGTCAGAGATAGAATGTTCGATTTGAACGAAACCATCAACTGGAAACCCAAAGCAACCGGTGAAGGACGTTTCGGGAATTGGTTGAAAAATGCCAACGACTGGAACTTGTCCCGCTCTCGTTTTTGGGGAATCCCATTACCAATTTGGAGAAACGAAGAAGGAACAGAAGAAATCTTGATTGGTTCGGTTGAAGAATTATACAACGAAATCGAGAAATCTATTGCAGCAGGTTTCCAGGCAGAAAATCCTTTCAAAGGTTTCGAAATTGGAAATATGTCCGAAGCAAATTATGATTTGATTGACTTGCACAAAAATGTAGTTGATGAAATCACTTTGGTTTCTGCTTCCGGAAAATCAATGAAACGCGAATCTGATTTGATTGACGTTTGGTTTGATTCGGGTTCAATGCCGTATGCACAATGGCATTATCCTTTTGAAAATAAAGATAAAATAGATGGAAACAAAGATTTTCCTGCTGATTTCATTGCTGAAGGTGTAGATCAAACCCGTGGTTGGTTTTATACTTTGCACGCCATCGCCACTTTGGTTTTCGATAAAGTAGCGTATAAAAATGTAGTTTCAAACGGTTTGGTTTTAGACAAAAACGGACAAAAAATGTCTAAACGTCTAGGAAATGCAGCCGATCCATTTGAAACATTAAAGGAATACGGTCCCGATGCCACACGCTGGTACATGATTTCCAACGCGAATCCTTGGGACAACCTGAAGTTTGATTTGGAAGGGATTGCCGAAGTGCGTCGAAAATTCTTCGGTACGTTATACAACACCTATTCGTTCTTTAGTTTGTATGCCAACATCGACCAGTTTAAATATGCCGAAGCGGAGATTCCGTTAAACGAAAGACCGGAAATCGACCAGTGGATTATATCCGAATTGAATACCCTAATTGCAGCCGTTGATAGCTATTACGCCGATTACGAGCCAACAAAAGCAGCGCGTGCCATTTCTGATTTCGTGCAGGAAAACTTGAGTAACTGGTACGTTCGTTTGTGCCGTCGTCGCTTCTGGAAAGGCGAATACGCACAGGATAAAATTGCAGCCTATCAAACTTTATATACCTGTTTGCTAACTATTAGTAAATTAGGTGCACCAATCGCTCCTTTCTTTATGGACAAACTTTATAGCGATTTGACACAAGCGACCCAGTCAGAAAAATACGATAGCGTGCATTTGGCGGAGTTTCCAAAACACGTTGAAAACTTTGTTAATAAATCGTTAGAGAGCAAAATGCAGAAAGCGCAGACCATTTCATCTTTAGTTTTATCACTTCGAAAAAAAGAAATGATAAAGGTGCGTCAACCGTTGCAAAAGGTAATGATTCCAGTACTTGACGAGAAGCAACGGGCTGAAATTGAGGCTGTTTCCGACCTGATAAAAGCAGAGGTAAACGTAAAAGAAATCGTGCTTTTGGACGACGCATCGGGGATTTTGGTAAAGCAAATCAAGCCGAATTTTAAAGCGCTTGGGCCACGTTTCGGAAAAGATATGGGGTTGATATCCAAAGAAATACAAAATTTTTCTAAGGAACAAATCAATCAATTAGATAAAGAAGGGAGTTTAAGTATTGTTATTGCAGGAAATAATGTAATTTTAACTTTAGAAGATGTAGAAATAACGTCTCAAGATATTGAGGGGTGGTTGGTCGCCAATTCAAACGGAATTACAGTTGCACTTGACATTACGATTTCCGAAGAATTAAAAGAAGAAGGAATAGCGAGAGAGCTTGTGAACAGAATCCAGAATCTCAGAAAAGATTCAGGGTTTGAAGTTACCGATAAGATAAAAGTACATTTGCAAAAAAATGAAGCTTTGGAAAAAGCAGTTAAGGTTAATGAAGCCTATATTAAATCGGAAACTTTGACTGAAATTATTGTCTTTGAGGAAAATATAAGCAATGGAACGGAAATAGAATTCGACGAAATAAAAACAAGAATAATAATTACAAAATAATTTAGAATATGGTAGATGAAGTAGCAAGATACTCTGATGCAGATTTAGCGGAGTTCAAAGAGCTTATCCTTAAAAAAATAAATAAAGCGCAATCAGATTTAGATTTGATAAAAAGTGCTTACATGAATGACTTAAATAACGGAACGGATGACACTTCACCCACATTCAAAGCCTTTGAAGAAGGAAGCGAAACGATGTCAAAAGAGGCCAACTCCCAATTGGCTATTCGTCAGGAAAAGTTCATTCGGGATTTAAAGAATGCATTGTTCCGTGTAGAAAATAAAACCTACGGCGTTTGCAAAGTAACAGGAAAATTAATAGGCAAAGAACGATTGATGATTGTTCCTCACGCCACTATGAGTATAGAAGCCAAAAATTTGCAACGATAATCACTTTAGTGTATAATAATTAACGCTCCATCTGGAGCGTTTTTTTTGGAAAATAGTAGTATTTTTGCGCCATTAAAAAACACAAAATGTCATTAAGAAAAGCATATCTCCTAATTTTCATCATATTAATTATAGATCAAGTTTCTAAAATTTTTATCAAAACCCATTTTGTACTTGGGGAAGAACTAAATGTGTTTAGTTGGTTCAAAATCCTTTTTATTGAAAACGAAGGGATGGCTTGGGGAACGGAAATTCCGGGAACTTATGGGAAATTATTTTTAACCATTTTTAGATTAATCGCCGTTTCGGCAATCGGATATTGGTTATGGGATTCTGTACAAAAAAAGGCTTCTAATTATTTACTGGTTGCCATTGCTTTGATTTTTGCCGGAGCACTTGGAAACATCATAGATTCTGTTTTTTACGGAATCATTTTTGACGACAGTCACAACCATCTGGCAACGTTGTTTTCTGACAATCCATACGGAAAAGTGTTTCACGGAAAAGTGGTGGACATGTTGTATTTTCCTATTTTAGAAGGAAATTTCCCGAGTTGGTTGCCTTTTTGGGGCGGAAACGATTTCAAATTCTTCAATGCCATTTTCAACATCGCTGATTTGGCGATATCTACCGGTGTCGGGATTTTGATCGTTTTTAATAAAAAGGCGTTTCATAAGGATTCAGAAACCCCATTCGGAGTCACGCAATAATCCAGCTTCACATCATTTTCATAAACATCAGTAATTAAATTCTCCGCTTCAAAAAAGGAGAGCCCAATTTTAATGGTTTCCGGTTTGCATCCCGACAGGAACTTGTCATAAAAGCCCTTGCCGTAACCTACCCGATTGCCTGTTTTGTCGAAAGCCAGAAGAGGTACAAAAACCACCTCCATTTTATCCGCAGGAACTTCTAAGCCATTTACCGGTTCCGGGATGTTGTATTCGTTTTTCTTGATTTTGGTGTTGTCCGTCAATAGGAAATGGGTCATGTTCCGGGTCGTGAAATCAGATTTCGAAACGACGATTTCCTTATCTTTTCCAGATAATAAGTGCAGGATAAATTCGGTATTGACTTCCTTTTGTTCCGCTATTGGCAGGAATATATGAAAATAGGTTTTATTCCAAATGGGTAGTTTCAATACGTTATTGGCAATGGCCAGACTTCTTTCTTCTATGTCTTTTTCTGTAAGGGTGTTGCGTAAGGCTTTATACTTTGCTCGCAATTCTTTTTTTAGCATGGAGAGTGACTTTTAAATCCTCTATAAAAGTACTCAAATGATCGACTTCTACATGATCCATCATTACAATTTTATACCATTGATTGCTGTTGTCGTGTTTTTGAGGAACCAAATCGAATTTTTCCACTAATGCTTTGGTGATGAATTCCGCTTGAACCGTAACAATATTCATAAAAGGTTCCCTAAAATAGCTCACGTTCAACTCATCCAGCTGATCGCACAACCACTGGGTTCTCATTTGTAAAACGCGTATTTTTTCGCACCATCCAAAAGGGCCATACGTGAACAAAATCATCCAAATGGCAACTGCATTTGTACCTGATCTGCTTCCGCAAAGCGTTAAATCCATCCCTTCAACATATTCGGCTTCTTTGGTCAGTACGTTTTCAATGAGGTCTTTCCTGCAAATAAACACGCCGGTGCCATAAGGAGCTTGTAGCATTTTGTGCGCATCGATTGTTATGGAACTGATTTTCGGGTTTTCAAAATTAATGACTGAATTCTTGTTGCTAAACGGATAGACAAATCCGCCATAGGCTCCGTCAATGTGAAGTTTATAGGCCAATTGGTGTTTTTCCAGAATTTGGGTGTAGGAATCGGGATTGTCTATTGCGCCAAACATGGTGGTTCCCATGTTTGAAACCACAATAAAATATTTTTTTCCTTGCTCTTTAGCCCTAACAATACTATTTTCTAAAGCGGTAGGAATGATGACCCGGGTATGAAAATTGACAGGTATTTTTAACCAATCAAGCATCAGTAAATTGGCCGCTTTGGGAATGGAATAATGGGTATCTTCAGAAGAAATGATGACAATTTCCTCGGGTTTTGCCTGTTGTTTGTGTATAAAAAGATTGCGATACATCCAAATGGCCTGTATGTTTGCTTCGGTTCCACCTGGGGCAATGTAGCCATCGAATGAATTCGGTTTTGCTTTAAGGACATCCACCGCAAGTACATTCAGCACTTCGCGTTCCATTTCTTGGGTGCCTCTGAAAGCTTTTTCGGATGTGCCTAGGGTATGGCAGCCTATATGATTGGGATTGGCAACGTAGGTTTGCAAAAGAGGAGAGTCTTTTAAAAATGGGGCGTCGCTATTGAATACTTTTCCGTCTAATTTTGATGCCGGATAGCCCAATGAAGTGTCATAGGCAAAATTTACATTTTCATTTAGCGCTTTATGAATGCGCTCTTGTCTTTCCGCTTGCGATAATTTTTTCCAAAACAGCATGTTCGTCAATTTCTTTCAAAATTACTTAAAAAATTACGATAAACACGATAAAGGATTTAGTTTTCTGCCATATTCGAAATGTGGTAAATAGCATCGCCCTCATAAACTATTGGCGAATGGTTGGCATTTATGACGTAGCCGTCGTTTGGGGCCTTTACTTTTCGTTCAAATTTGCCAAAAGGATCAGTAATGATGCCCAAGACAGTTCCTTTTTTTACGAATGCCCCTATGGAATTGTAGTCTTGAAATAACCCCGAACATTTCGCCCGAATCCATCCTGATTTTTCAATATAAATGGTAGCTTTTTTTTGTTTATCCGGGATTTGTTTGGGATCCAGCATTCCTAAGTGTGATAATAAACGTTTCACGCCTTTCACGCCTTCTTCGGCAATAGCGGTATTGATGTCTAGGGATTTTCCTCCTTCAAAAAGCAACATTTTTACGTTCAATTTTTCTGCAGCATTCCGAAAAGAACCGGTGATATTTTTAGAATACAAAGTGAATGGCGCATTAAATACATCGGCCAATATTTTCAAATCGGCATTATTGGGACTCAGCCGAATTTGGGGTGCATTGAATCGGCTGGCACCCCCTGCATGGAAATCGACGGCATATTCTACAATGGGCATAATTTCCGTAAGAATATGAAAGGCAAATCTGCTGGCCAACGACCCGGTTTTATTTCCCGGAAAAACCCGGTTTAAATCCCTTCCGTCAGGGAATTCCCTGGATTTGTTGACAAAACCATACATGTTAATTATAGGAATGCAAATGATGGTTCCTATTTTTGGCCTGTTTATTTTTTTGCTGATGAGTTGCCGCACAATTTCGACCCCATTAATTTCATCGCCATGAATGCCTGCAGAGAAAAGCACGACGGGCCCCTCTATTTTAGATCGGCGCACGATAATTGGGATATTGAGTTTGGTCGTGGTATGTAATCTTGCAATTTCTAAGTTAATCGTTTTGCTTTCGCCAGGAAAAATGCTTTCGCCAAAAATCACAATTGGTTTTAAATTTTTCATAGCCGATTATTATAAATTGCTTTTTTTAGTTTTTCCTGTTTTCGGAAAAAACACTTTCATTTGGTCGATTTTTGTTTCATACCCTGCCTGATTGGTAAACCGGTTTTTATATTTCGCATATTGGTAATCCCGGAGCGCATCGGTATGATTGTCATGATCCCTGAGGATTTTAATGTTCAACAAGAGTTGTTCAATACTTTTGGTTTGGGACAGCATTTGCGAGGCCTGAATGCGGTCGGCATAATCCAATTCAAACTCCTGCCAATCCACTTCTGGCGATTGCAAATCGGGTTGACTCCTGTGATAATCCATTGCCTTGTCAATGAGCAGGGTATTTTTTGCGCCAACTTTGCCATATTTACTCCGTTCTGCGGCGGTAAGATTTTCTGCCAATCCCAGTAATGTGGTATTGATAAGGTTCAAAGCCTGATTGACGGCATGGATTTCTTCTTCCGTAAAGTGAATTTTTCCTAAATTATCTATTGGCATCTCCTATAATTATTTAAAATTGATGATAAATATATAAAAAATGTGAATAGATTGATACTAATCATTAAAATTTTAATAATTAGTATTTAAAAATTATTAAAAATTGATAATTAATTAAATGTAGTTATTTATTTTTAAATAAATTATATTTAAATATTAATAATAAATATTAAAAAATTAATGAAATTTATTAATTTATAATTGAATTTTATTAAAATTTTGAGTTTGATATTGAATTGGTGACTCCATTTTTAAGGTTAACCAATAGTTTGGCAGACCATTTTGGTTTTAGAAAAATGTTATTTGTAAATTTGTTGGGATTAAAACGAAAATTGTTAATCCGCATTCATAAATCTACAATGACAATTCCTTCTCTAGCCCTTCAAATCCAAACCTTACCAGACGGTCCCGGCGTGTATCAATATTATGATGTGGCAGGGAAAATTTTGTATGTGGGCAAGGCCAAAAATTTGAAGAAAAGAGTTTCATCCTATTTCAATAAAATTCATGACACGGCAAAAACCAACGTGCTCGTCAAGAAGATTGTCACCATAAAACACATTGTTGTCCCTACAGAAACCGATGCGCTTTTGCTGGAGAACAATCTAATAAAAACCCTGCAACCCCGCTACAACGTGCTGCTTCGAGACGACAAATCCTACCCTTGGATTTGCATCAAAAAAGAACCTTTTTCAAGAATTTTTCCCACGAGAAAAATGGTCAAGGACGGGTCGGAATATTTTGGCCCCTATACTAGTTTTAAAACGGTTTCGACGATTTTAGATTTGATAAAAGAATTGTATCCGTTACGCACCTGCAATTATGATTTGAGTCAAAACAATATCGAAAACCATAAATTTAAAGTGTGTCTCGAATACCATATTGGCAACTGCAAAGGGCCTTGTGAAGGATTCGAATCGTTGGAAAATTACCAGAAACAGATCGACGCCATTCGGGAAATCCTCAAAGGGAATTTCAAGGAAAGCATGAAGGATTTCAAACGTGTCATGAATGATTTGGCTCAAGAAATGCATTTTGAAGAAGCCCAAAAAATTAAGGAGAAAATAGAAACCCTCGAAAAATACCAATCCCGTTCTACTATAGTTAATCCGAAAATCACTAATATCGACGTGTTTTCAATCGTTTCAGACGAAAGTGCGGCGTATGTCAACTTTTTGCAAATTTCTCATGGGTCGATAATTCGTTCCCATACCATGGAAATAAAAAAGAAACTCGACGAAACGGATGAAGAATTATTGGAACTTGCCATTATTGAGCTTCGGGAACGGTTCCATTTGCTGTCTCGGGAAATCATCGTTCCTTTTGAAGTGGAAGTGGGTGAAAATATTAAAGTTACCGTTCCCCAACTCGGAGACAAAAAGCAGATTTTGGATTTGTCTGTTCGCAACGCCAAATTTTATAGGATTGAGCAACTCAAGCAATTGCAAATTGTAGATCCCGACCGGCATACCAACAGAATCATGGCACAAATGCAAAAGGATTTGCGCCTCCAAGTTGAGCCACGTCACATAGAATGTTTTGATAACTCGAACATACAAGGAACCAATCCTGTGGCGGCTTGCGTGGTTTTTAAAGACGGAAAACCAAGCAAGAAAGACTATCGACATTTTAACATCAAAACGGTGGAAGGGCCTAATGATTTTGCCTCGATGGAAGAAGTGGTTTACCGCAGATACAAACGAATGCTTGACGAGGAACAGCCATTACCGCAACTCATCATCATTGATGGTGGTAAAGGACAATTGTCTTCGGCGTTGAAAAGCATGGACGAATTGGGCTTGAGAGGAAAAATTGCCATCATAGGTATTGCCAAGCGACTAGAGGAATTGTTTTATCCCGGAGATTCGGTTCCCTTGTATTTGGATAAAAAGTCGGAAACGTTGAAGGTGATTCAGCAGTTGCGAAATGAAGCACACCGATTCGGGATTACCTTTCATCGGGACAAAAGAAGCAAAGCGGCGCTAAATTCATCGATAGAATCTATACCCGGAATTGGTGAAAAAACGATGCTCACGTTGATTCAGCATTTTAAAAGTGTTAAAAGAATGAAATTAGCTACCGAAAAAGAGATATCTGAAGTAATTGGTGCTTCAAAAGCCAAAAAAATTACCGACTTTTACAAAACTTCTAATCTGTAACGTCTAAATGAAAAAAATCGCTTTGCTTGTTGTGGCATTTTTTACGGTGGCAACTTCTTTTTCGCAAGATCAAGAAAAGCCACGGCCAAAAATAGGGCTGGTTTTGAGTGGAGGCGGCGCAAAGGGTTTTGCCCATATTGGGGTTTTAAAAGTTTTAGAACAAGCAGGAATAAAAATAGACTATATTGGTGGAACCAGCATGGGAGCCATTGTTGGAGGGTTATATGCCACCGGGTACAATGCCCGTCAGGTGGATTCTATTTTTAAAGCAACCAATTTTGACGAGTTAATAAATGATTTTATTCCTAGGTCCTCCAAGAATTTCTACGAGAAAAGGAATGACGAATTGTATGCCTTTACTTTGCCTTTTAATAAGTTCAAAGTAGGGATTCCCACTTCCTTATCAAAAGGGATGTACAATTATAACTTATTAAATAATCTAACGAAAACTGTAAGGCATGTTAGGGATTTCAACAAACTGCCGATTCCCTTTTTATGTATAGGTTCTAACATAGAAACCGGGGAAGAGGTAATACTCAATAAAGGCTATTTGGCACAGGCAATGTTGGCAAGTGCCGCATTTCCTACCCTGTTTTCGCCCGTTGAGATAGACGGTAAATTACTTGTAGATGGTGGCGTTACAAATAATTATCCTATCGAGGCTGTTCGGAAAATGGGTGCAGATATTATCATTGGGGTTGATGTGCAAGATGATTTATTAGACAGAAAAAAACTTAAGGGAGCCACAAGGATTTTAGTTCAAATTACAAACCTTCAGACCATCGAAAAAATGAAGGCTAAAATACGTGAAACCGATATTTATATCAAACCAGATATCGAAAATTATGGAATCATATCCTTTGATGATGGCAATAAAATAATTCAAAATGGCGAAGAGGCCGCATTTGCCGTTTATGAAAAATTAAAAGCGTTAGGTGCTTCCAAAAACGATTTCAGACCCGGCTTGTCGATTGTTTCGGATAGCCTTCAGATTAATAGAATAGTAATCAACCCGTTACATTATTATACAAATTCATATATTATAGGGAAATTAAGGTTCAAGCAGAACTCGAAAATCAGTTATGAAGATTTAAGAAGAGGTATTGATAATATTACCGCTACCCAAAATTTTGCTGCAATAAGTTATACTTTGGAGAAAAATGGAAACCAGGATGATTTAGTACTTAACTTGACCGAGAACCCAACAACAATGTTTTTGAAATTTGGACTGCATTATGACGGCTTGTACAAAAGCGGTATTTTAATCAATCTGACAAAGAAAAAAACGGTGGTTAAAAATGATATTATGTCCCTGGATGTGGTATTGGGAGATAATATTAGGTACAATTTGGATTATTATATTGATAATGGTTTTTATTGGAGTTTTGGCATTAAATCTCGACTCAATAAATTCAACAGGAATGTTGCGACAGATTTTAATAATGGGGAATTAATAAAACAATTGGGAATAGAAACTATTAATTTAGATTTTTCTGATTTTTCCAATCAAGTGTATGCGCAAACTCTTTTTGTACAGAAATTTTTGCTGGGTGCTGGCGCAGAATTGAAGTTTTTGAAAATTAAGTCTAAAACAACCGAAAACACGATGCCCGTTTTTGAAAATAGCAATTATGTTAGTCTTTTTGGCTATTTAAAATACGATTCCTTAGATAATAAATATTTTCCAAAAACAGGATGGTACCTTTCCAGTGATGCGCAATACTATGTTTTCTCCTCGGATTACACCAAAGAATTCAATAAATTTTCTGTAATAAAAGGAGATGTGGGATTTGCAAAATTGCTCTTCAAAAAAGTGACAGTTAATGTACAGAGTGAGGCGGGATTTGCGGTAGGTATGAAAAGTGTTCCTTTTTTTAATTTTGTTCTTGGGGGTTATGGTTTTAGTACGGTAAACAATTTCAGGCATTTTTATGGGTACGATTATTTAAGTATTTCGGCCGATAGTTTTATAAAGTCGACGGTTACGTTTGATTACGAATTTCTCAAAAAAAATCACTTGAATTTGTCTGCTAATTATGCCAATATTGAAGATAATCTCTTTGCCTCGACAAGATGGATTGCTTCGCCTAAATATTCAGGGTATGCTTTAGGGTATGGTTTGGAAACAATTATAGGTCCTATACAATTCAAATATACATGGTCGCCAGAAACCGGTAAAGGATTTGCTTGGTTTAACGTTGGCTTTTGGTTTTAGATAAAAATCAGCATAAGGGTTCTTTTTTGTTCAATTTTATATAAAAAACAATATATTTGGAACCTAAAAACAAATTAAAATAGGAGTATATGTCTATTTGGAAAAGAAAACCATTGGAGCAATTATTAGCAGAAGCATCTGAATCTGAAAAAGGATTAAAAAGAACGTTAACTGCTTGGTCATTAATTGCATTAGGAATTGGAGCCATCATTGGTGCGGGTTTGTTTGTACGAACCGCTATGGCAGCTTCTCAAAATGCCGGACCTTCCGTAACAATCGCTTTTATTGTTGCGGCCATTGGCTGTGCTTTGGCAGGATTATGTTATGCTGAACTTTCTTCATCCATACCAATTTCTGGAAGTGCCTATACTTATACCTACGCAACGATGGGAGAGTTCTTGGCTTGGATTATTGGTTGGGATTTAATTCTGGAATATGCTGTTGGGGCAGCGACTGTAGGAATTGCCTGGAGTGAATATCTCAACAATTTATTGGTCAATGTGCTCCATATTAGTCCCATTCCTTATGAATTCTCCCACTCGCCATTTCAGAAAATGACAGATCCCGTAACTCAAGTGGTCACTCACGGAATGATTAACTTGCCGGCATTGTTCATTGTAGGTATTATTAGTTTATTATTGATAAAAGGCATTCAAGAATCTGCTTTTGTAAACGGAATTATTGTTGTTGTTAAGGTTATTATTGTTGTCTTGATTATTGTTATTGGCTGGAATTTTGTAAATCCGGCAAATCATACTCCTTACATCCCGCCAAGTTCTATTTTTACGGACGAACATGGAATTGGTCATAATTTTGGTGGATTTTGGGGAATTATTGGGGCCGCAGGAACTGTTTTCTTTGCGTTTATTGGTTTTGATGCGGTAAGTACTGCTGCTCAAGAAACGAAAAATCCAAAACGGAATATGCCAATAGGTATTTTAGGTTCGCTAGCCGTTTGTACTATTCTGTATATTCTTTTTGCTCATGTATTAACGGGTGTTGCTACCGTGGAAGATTTTAGGACGGGGGGTAAAGAGGCTTCCGTTGCATTTGCAATCAATAAATATATGATTGGATACGCTTGGCTTGGACAATTGGTCACTGTGGCTATTTTAGCAGGATTTTCATCCGTTATTTTGGTGATGTTGTTGGGACAGTCCAGAGTGTTTTATGCCATGGGAAAGGACGGTTTACTTCCTAAAATGTTTAGTGATTTGCATTCAAAATTTAAAACACCTTATAAGGCCAACGTGGCTATTCTAATTATTGTAGGGGCTTTTGCTGCATTTGTTCCTGGGGATATTGTGGGTGATATGACCAGTATTGGTACTTTATTCGCTTTTGTTTTGGTTTGTATTTCAGTTATTATTTTAAGAAAGAAAGAGCCAGACATGGTAAGGGAATTTAAAACCCCATTTGTTCCATTTGTTCCATTATTGGGTGTTGCCGCTTGTATCTTAATGATGGTAGGTCTGGGATGGACAAATTGGTTGAGACTTTTTGCTTGGATGGCAATCGGTATTTTAATCTATTTTACCTATAGTAAGAAAAATAGTAAGTTGAATAATCTGGAAAAGTAGTTCATTTCATTATAACAAAAAAGGCATTAAAATATTAATTTTTTAATGCCTTTTTTGTTTTTATAAATAGTTCATAATAATTAACATAAAAAAATAAATATTTCCGATATTTGTTAGTGTGGTTTTAGCCGAAATTATAGGGTATCTTGTTTTAAATCTTCGATTTTGGCTGAAATTTTATGGATTCCGATAAATTTCAATTTTAATTCAAAACTTTTAAACGATGCCAATCTATCATAAATTAGGAGTTTTTCCTCAAAAAAGGCATACCCAATTTGAGAACCCAAATGGGGGATTTTACTATGAACAGCTTTTTGGCACGGAAGGATTTCATGGGAATTCGTCTCTATTATACCATGTTCATAGGCCTACACAGGTTAAAGAAATTGTAAAATCCTATTCGGTTGAACCCAAAATTGCCATCGGCAAAAACATAAAGGCGCTCTTGCTAAAAGGGTTTGATTTGAAACCCGAAATGGATTTTTTGGATAGCAGAAAACCCTTGCTCATCAACAAAGATTGCGTTATTGGATTGGCTGCACCGCAAAAATCACTCACTTCCTATTTCTATAAAAATGCCGATGCCGATGAATTGATTTTCATCCACAAAGGAAAAGGAAAACTGCGAACCATGATGGGCAACATTCCTTTCGAATATGGCGATTATCTCCTTATTCCCCGCGGAATCATCTATCAAATAGATTTTAATACTTCAGAAAATAGATTGTTCTACGTGGAATCTTTCGCGCCCATATATACTCCCAAACGTTACAAAAATGACTCCGGGCAGCATTTGGAACATTCTCCATTTTGCGAACGCGATTTCAAATTGCCGTCTGAACTTGAAACTCATGATAAAAAAGGGAACTTCTTGATTAAAATCAAAAAAGAAGGTATGATTCATGAGGTTATTTATGCTACTCACCCTTTTGATGTTGTTGGTTGGGATGGGTATAACTTTCCTTATGCATTCAATATTCATAATTTTGAACCCATAACCGGTCGCGTGCACCAACCGCCACCCGTGCATCAAACTTTTGAAACGGCAACTTTTGTGGTTTGTTCATTCTGTCCCAGATTGTACGATTACCATCCAAAAGCAATTCCTGCACCCTACAACCACAGTAATATTGACAGTGATGAGGTTTTGTATTACGTTGCGGGCGATTTCATGAGTCGAAATAACATAGAGCAGGGACACATTACCCTACATCCAAAGGGAATTCCTCACGGACCGGCACCTGGCGCAATGGAGCGCAGTATTGGGCAGACCGAAACTCAGGAATTGGCTGTAATGGTCGATACGTTCCGACCGCTAATGGTGACTGAAGAGGCTATGGGAATTGACGATGGGAAATATTACAAATCCTGGGTAGATTAGTTTTTCTTGAAGCTGTTTCCCGCTATTCGCTATATCTTTCCTTGCCTAAAGGAGGCAAGCAAAGGATGCCGCTTTTATCGGGGCTAGAGAACCGAAATAAACAACAAAAGTTCTAGTAATCAAATCGCCGATTAACCGAATTAATAAAAAACACACACCATGAGCAAAGAAGTGAAACCAGTAGAATACGGACTCGAAAAAATATTCGAAGGAGCACAAGATTTCCTTCCATTATTGGGAACTGATTATGTCGAATTGTATGTGGGAAATGCCAAACAAGCCGCTCATTTTTATAAAACTACCTTCGGGTTTCAATCCCATGCTTACTGTGGGTTAGAAACTGGTTCTCGCGACAAGGTGTCCTATGTTTTAAAACAAGATAAAATACTTTTGGTATTGACAACAGCCTTAACTAGTGATTCTCCAATTAGCGAGCATGTAAAAAAACATGGGGATGGCGTAAAAATTATCGCACTCTGGGTTGATGATGCTCGTAAATCATTTGACGAAACAACTAAGCGAGGTGCAAAAACATTTATGGAGCCAACAGTCGAAAAGGACGAATTTGGGGAAGTGGTGCGTTCGGGAATTTACACTTATGGAGAAACGGTTCATTTGTTTGTAGAGCGTAAAAATTACAAGGGAGCTTTTTTACCGGGTTATTTGGAATGGAAATCAGATTATAATCCAACTGCCATCGGTTTAAAGTACATTGATCACATGGTGGGGAATGTGGGTTGGAACCAAATGAACCCTTGGGTAAAATGGTACGAGGAGGTCATGGGATTTGTTAATTTCCTTTCTTTTGATGACAAGCAAATCCATACCGAATATTCTGCATTGATGAGCAAAGTAATGAGTAATGGGAACGGCAGGATTAAGTTTCCCATCAATGAACCTGCTAAAGGGAACAAACGTTCACAAATCGAGGAGTATTTAAATTTCTACGAAGGTTCTGGTGTGCAGCATATTGCCATTGCAACCGATGATATTGTTGCAACGGTAAAAGAATTAAGAGCAAGAGGAATTGAGTTTTTATCGGCTCCGCCTAGCGCTTATTACATAGACGTTCCTAACCGTTTGGGAGAACACATGAAGATGATGCATGAAGATATAGGCGTTTTGGAGGAATTGGCCATCATGATAGACGCTGATGAAGAGGGCTATTTGCTGCAAATTTTCACAAAACCTGTTGAAGATCGGCCTACTTTGTTTTTTGAAATTATTCAAAGAATGGGGGCAAAAGGTTTTGGAGCGGGAAACTTCAAAGCGCTATTTGAATCCATTGAAAGGGAACAAGAAAAAAGAGGAACGCTGTAATTAAAAGTTAATTTTTTGAATAATTAATAAAATATATCGTTGTAGTGATGATATGACTTAATAAAAAATGTTAAAGTTGATTTTTTGTTAAAAATACATCAAAAAAGAGATACTTTTGTCCTGTCAAAAAATAGAGGAGTGGTTTCCTTATATTTTTTATATAAATTTTTATAATTTATAGTTTTTTGGTTGGTTAATAGCATAAAAACTCAGTCATTAATTTGACTGGGTTTTTTTGTTTTAATACATTTGGAACGAATATTGTATATTGCTAATAAATCAATATAAAAAATAATGAAAAAGGTAATTATATTATTATTAGTTATTACAACATTTGGGTTTAAATCTCAGAAAGAGAGGGCTTTTGATACGGGTGAGTGGTTTAAATTCAGAATTCATTATGGACTATTAAATGCGGGGTATGCCACACTAGAGGTTCAGGAGGCAGTGAAAAACAATAAAAAAGTCTATCATGCTCTTGGGAAAGGGTATACTACTGGAATGTCTCGCTTTTTCTTTAAGGTTGATGATCTTTATGAAAGTTATTTTGATAAAGAAACAGGAAGCCCCTATCAATTTGTGAGGAAAATTGACGAAGGGGGATATACTAAAAATCAAGAAGGGTTTTTTAGTGTATCTCCTAATAAGGTTCTCGTTAATGATTATAAAAATAAATCCGAAAATTCGTATTTAATTCCCGAAAACACACAAGACATAATGTCTGCATTCTATTATTTAAGAAATTATCCAACTATTGATAAACTTAAAGTTGGAGAATCAGTAGTAATAGATATGTTTTTTGATAATGAAACTACAAAGTTTAAGTTAAAATATATAGGTACTCAAGATTTAGATACTAAATTTGGGGTTATTCCAACAATGGTTTTTAGGCCTTTAGTCCAATCGGGAAGGGTTTTCAAAGAACAGGAAAGCTTAACCATTTGGATTTCAGACGATGACAACAAGCTTCCTGTCAGGATTCAGGCAAACTTAGCGGTTGGATCCATTAAGGCGGATTTGGATGCCTTCAAAGGACTAAAATATTCCTTTAAAGTAAAACCATAATGAAAATTGTGAAAAAATACGAAACACATCTTCAACAATTATATTTTCAAGATTGAGGTAGAATAGAATATGGTAAAAAAGACAACCAAATGCCAGAAAAGAGATGCGTTAGTAGTCAGTGTAAGGTCAAGCAACTGGTGGAGAAGCGATTGAGGTAATAGATGACCCAAAAAAACAAAAAAAAATCTTTTTTCTGAATTAGGGAGTAAGAAAAATTACTGCCTGGAAAAAAAATGTTTAATAGATTAAAAAGTAACTTTTTGAAAAAAGTAACCTTATTTATAATTGTACTATTTTCATTACTGTCCTGTAATAGAACGGAAAATGAAACTGAAGAAGTAGTAGTTTCGATACCACAACCTGTCATTGAACAATTCGGATTTAAATTCTCCGATTTTAATGTTTCATACGATACCATTCGTCGTGGAGATACTTTTGGAAGTATTATGGAAGGTCAAAATAGTGGTGATAAACAAGTCTATGATATTGTACAAAAAGTCAAGGATACTTTTGATGTCAGAATCATGAGAATCGGAAAGCCATTTACGCTTTTAAGATCAAAAGACCGGTATAAAAAACTGCAAGCATTTATATATCAGCCGGATAGGGGTACCTATTATGTTGTCGATTTTAGGGATTCTGTAGCGGTTCACAAGAGAATCAGACCAATTCTTATAAAACAGAGAACAATTGCCGGAAGTTTAGACGGTTCTTTATCCGAGGCATTAAATAAACAAAGAGTTGATGGTGCTTTAGCAAGTAAATTAACAAAGGTATATGCTTGGTCCATTGACTTTTTCAAATTAAAAAAAGGGGATAAATTCGGAATCACTTTTACAGAAAGATATATAGACGATACTATTTACGACGGGGTTGACAGTCTTAAAGCTGCTTTTTTTGAGTACAAAGGAAAAACTATTTACGCCTTTCCTTTTGCTCAAAATGAAGCCTCCGGAAAATTAGATTATTATGACGAAGAAGGGAAGGCACTTAAGAATTTTTTCCTAAAAGCACCACTTAAATTTGTAAATATCACATCGCATTACACTAAAAACAGGTTTCATCCCGTACAACTCATCTGGAAAGCGCACAAAGGAACCGATTATGCCGCCCCAACTGGAACGCCAATCATGACCACCGCTTCAGGCGTTGTCGAACAAACCGGATATACCGCAGGAAACGGTAATTTTGTAAAAGTGAAACACGACCGAACCTACTCGACACAATATTTACACATGTCAAAAATTATTGCTCGAAGAGGACAACATGTGAATCAAGGCGATGTTATTGGCAAAGTGGGAAGCACGGGTCTGGCAACCGGACCACATGTTTGCTATCGTTTCTGGAAAAATGGCGTCCAAGTTGACGCTTTGCGATTAAAATTACCGAATTCCGAACCTATGGATAGAAGAAATTTGCCACGCTTTATGGTACAAATGAAACCCTTGAAGCGGGAATTAGACAGCATTTCGAATCTTACTTATAAAAGGTAAACTTTTAGACGGAATATGCTTAGATGACAAAATTTAATCAAATTGATTTCGGGAACCATCAAAACGAAAGATTCATCGTGATTTTTTGCTTTTTTAACTTAAAATAAATTCAGGTTTTAGAAAAAAACGAAAGAATTCTCATGGCTTTCTAGCTGAATCTTAATGTTAAGTTTACAAATTAATAGTGTAAATTTGCATTTTAAAAATGGAATAAAACATATCAACGAATAAAATATAAGATGGCTTTACAAACTACAAATCCAACAACAACTCAAGCTTGGCAAAAACTTCAGAAACATTTTGAAACGATGCAAAACGCATCTATGAAAACAATGTTTAAAGAAAACAATTCTAGAGCAACTCAATTTCATTTGCAATGGAATGAATTTTTAGTTGATTATTCAAAAAATATTATCAACCAAGAAACAATGAATTTGTTACTTGAATTAGCAGATGAACTGCAGTTGAAAGATGCTATTGTGAAATATTTTGAAGGGGACAGCATTAATCAAACAGAGGACAGAGCTGTATTGCATACTGCTTTGCGGGCACTTGCAACATCTAACATAATAGTTGAAGGAGAAAATGTAGTTCCTGAAATTTATGAGGTAAAAAATAAAATAGAAAGTTTTACCAATGAGGTTGTAAATGGAGTTAGAAAGGGTTTTACCGGAAAGGCATTTACAGATATTGTCAATATCGGAATTGGAGGTTCGGATCTTGGGCCGGTCATGGCTGTCGAAGCATTGCAATATTATAAAAACCATTTAAATGTTCATTTTGTTTCGAATGTAGATGGGGATCATGTGAATGAAATCATCAAAAAATTAAATCCAGAGACAACCCTTTTTGTAATCGTTTCTAAAACATTTACTACGCAAGAAACATTAACTAATTCTGAGACCATCAGAACATGGTTTTTACAGTCTGCCAAACAAGATGATGTTGCCAAACATTTTGTTGCGGTTTCTACCAATATCAAAAATGTAACAGAATTCGGTATTAACGAAAACAACGTTTTTCCAATGTGGGATTGGGTTGGAGGACGATTTTCACTTTGGAGCGCTGTAGGTTTGTCAATTAGTTTAGCGGTGGGTTTTGATAATTTTGATAAATTGTTGAAAGGAGCCAATGAAATGGACGAGCATTTCAAAACAGCCAATTTTGATAAAAACATACCAGTAATTTTGGCCTTATTAAGCGTTTGGTATAATAATTTTTTTGGTGCAGAAAGCGAAGCCTTGATTCCATACACGCAATATTTACAAAAACTGGCACCTTACTTGCAACAAGGTACCATGGAAAGTAATGGGAAAAGTGTTGGTCGAGACGGAAATCCTGTAAAATATCAAACGGGGACTATTATTTGGGGGGAACCAGGAACCAATTCTCAACATGCTTTTTTTCAATTGATACACCAAGGAACAAAATTAATTCCAACTGATTTTATTGGATTTGTGAAGCCGTTATACGGAAACGAAGACCATCATGATAAATTGATGTCAAACTTTTTCGCCCAAACTGAAGCCCTTTTAAACGGTAAAACCGAAGCACAAGTTCAAGCGGAATTTGACAAACAAGGAGTTTCTCCAGAAAGAGCGGCATTCCTTCTGCCTTTCAAAGTTTTTACCGGTAACAAGCCCACAAATACATTGTTAATTCAAAAACTGACGCCAGAAACACTAGGTTCTTTGGTTGCTTTATATGAGCATAAGATTTTTGTTCAAGGTGTCATTTGGAATATCTTCAGTTTTGATCAATGGGGAGTTGAGCTAGGAAAACAATTGGCGACTTCAATTTTGAGCGAGATTAATTCCGAAAAAATTAACGACCATGACAGTTCTACGACCTCTTTATTGTCTCATTATATAAAAAATAAATAATTTCAAATAATGATATTTTTAAAAAACCTCAAAGCAATTTGAGGTTTTTTTATCCTTTTTTCTTATATTTGACTTTCAAACAAATCAAATCATGTACGAATTCATTCAAAAATTTCACTCAGGTTGGGCATATTTAGCGATAGTACTTTTAGTAATTGCTGTTGTTAATTCTTTCCTCGGAAAGTCCTCTAATAAAGAATTTACTCCTAAAGACCGAAAAATTGCTCTATTTGGATTAATAGGAACCCATACTCAAATGCTGATTGGACTAATTTTATATTTTGTTTCCCCATTGGGTTCTGCATCATTTGGACAAATGAGTGATAAGGCGTTGCGATTGACTTCTTTAGAACATCCATTAGTAAATGTCATTGCAATTGTATTAATCACTATTGGGTGGTCTAAGCACAAAAAAGCAGTTACGAATGATGCGAAGTTCAAATCTATTGCGATTTTTTATGGTTTAGGATTGGTGCTTATTTTGAGTAGAATTCCATGGTCATTATGGTTTTAAAATATAAAGGAAAGCCCTGAAAAGGGCTTTTTTTGTCTAGATTCGATTTTTTTTATCGAATTCAACTAAAAAATTACAAATGAAAAAAGCAATAACATTATTTCTTTCTATTGCCATAATTGGTTTGGCTAGCAGTCAAATTGCGATAAAAGAAAAATTAAAAGCAAATGCTCAAAAGGATACCGTTAAAAAAGAAAAAATTGTAGAGGAACAACCAGAAATCGCTAAAGATAGTGCTGTTATAGTTTATAATGGAAAGTTTAAGTCTTATAAGAAGAATGTTCACGCATCATATTATGCCCAAAAATTTTCAGGAAAAAGAACCTCCAGTGGGCAAAGATTTGACAATAATAAATATACTGCAGCACATCGAAAATTTCCTTTTGGAACGAAACTGAGGGTTACCAATGAAGCAAACGGGAAGTCTGTAATTGTTGAAGTAACCGACCGAGGTCCGTTTTCCAGAGGAAGAGAAATAGATTTAACCAAGAGGGCTTTTATGGATATTGCATCCAACAAAAACAGTGGCTCTTTAATTGTGAAAATCGAAGTGGCGAATTAATATTTACCAATTTTTAAAAGGATTTTTACTCAAATAGGAATTGTAATATCTCAAATCGTTAGTGACTTCTGTTCCTAGCCAATCTGGTTTTTCAAAAGTTTCATTTTCATCAGAAAGCTCAATTTCAGCCATCAGCAAACCTTCATTGTCGCCATGAAATTCATCTACTTCAAAGATATGTTTGCCAACTTTCACCTCATGACGTGTTTTTTGAATCACCCCTTTTTCGCAAAGAGAAAGTAATGGTTTTGCTTCTGCCAATGAAATTTCAGTTTCCCATTCAAATCTTGAGATTCCAGTTTCATTACTTTTTCCTTTAATGGTCAGAAAACCACTTTCACCTTTAATGCGAACTCGAACCGTCCTTTCGGGATTAGAATTCAAATAGCCTTGGGCAATTTGGTTTTTGCTAAAAGCTTCGGTTTTAAATTTTTCGGAAGTGACAAGAAATTTTCTTTCGATTTCAATCATTTATTATTTTTGAGAATCATGATTCCCAAAGGTATTATAATTTTTTTATTTGTTGTAAACGAATAGTTGCATAATCTCTTCCTAAATTTGTAAAATGCAAGAATCTCATCCTGTCAGAAAAATTATTCATGTCGATATGGACGCCTTTTATGCCTCTGTAGAGCAAATGGATAACCCTGCTTTGCAAGGAAAGCCTGTTGCTGTTGGAGGAAATGAGATTAGAGGTGTAGTTGCTGCGGCTAGTTATGAAGCTCGGAAATTTGGTGTACGTAGTGCGTTAAGTGGAGCATTGGCCAAGAAATATTGTCCTGATTTGATTTTTGTAAAACCAAGATTTGACCGTTACAAAGAAATATCCAATAAAATCAGGAAAATTTTCCATGATTATACCGATATGGTTGAGCCACTATCATTGGACGAAGCCTATCTCGATGTCACCCTAAATAAAAAAGGCAATCCCAGTGCGTCATTAATTGCTCAAGAAATTAGACTGCGTATTTTTAATGAAGTTGGATTAACTGCATCCGCAGGGATTTCTGTCAATAAGTTTATTGCTAAAGTTGCCAGTGACATCAATAAGCCAAACGGTCAAAAAACGATTGCTCCTAGTGCAATTCTGGTTTTTTTGGAAGAATTGCCTATTCGAAAATTTTATGGAGTGGGTAAGGTAACTACTGAAAAAATGTACCAGCTGGGCATTTTTACAGGATTGGACTTAAAAAATAAATCGGCAGAGTTTTTAGAAAAGCATTTCGGAAAATCAGGACATTTCTATTACAATGTCGTTCGGGGCATTCACAACAGTGAAGTTAAATCGGATAGAATTACAAAATCGGTTGCAGCGGAACACACTTTCGATGAAAATCTTACCTCGGAAATTTTCATGGTAGAACGGTTGCTAATCATTGCAGAACAGTTAGAAAAGAGATTAAAAAAATATAATATTGCAGGAAAAACGGTCACTTTGAAAATAAAATATAGTGATTTTACACAGCAAGCCCGAAGTAAAACGTTGCCTTATTTTATTTCGGATAAAGCATTGTTGTTTGAGACCACAAAAGAATTATTGTATCAAGAACGGATGAAAAATTCTGTTCGATTATTGGGGATATCACTTAATAATTTAAACACCGAAACAAAAAAAATGGTTGCAGTCCAGCTTAAATTTGATTTTTAATTTCAAATAGGCGCAAGTTGAACAATAGTTAAATCATTCCGATTCATTTTGTAAGCGTTTAAATAAAATTATATTTACAAAAAACGGTTATGGAATTATTATCTTAATGCATTATTTTCTGCCTGATAATTTAGACAACAATCGTAAAAACTCGATATATAGCCAAACTAGAGTGATCATAAGTCCCATGGCGCCAAACCACTCCATGTATCTTGGAAGTTTTCTTTCGACTCCTTTTTCTATTTGGTCAAAATCTAAAAATAAGTTTAAAGCCGCAATCACAATTACAAAAACACTAATACCGATGCTCATCAATGAGTTGCCATAATGTACGGGAACAAAATTAGTGAACATCGAAAATAACCAGGAAACAAGATAGTAAGTGGCAATGGCCAGTGTGGCGGCTACAACTACCGATTTGAACTGTTCTGTTACTTTTACGATTTTGTATTTATACAATACCAAGCAGACCAAAAAAGTTACTAATGTTGCTCCAACGGCTTGAATAACAATTCCGGGATACCTTGTCTCGAAAATGGCCGAAATACCACCAATGAATAATCCTTCAAATATGGCATAACCAGGTGCCAAGTAACCAGAATATTGGGGCTTGAAAACGGAGATCAATACCAATACAAATCCTACTATTGCGCCGCCAATTGCGGGAATTACGGGATTCATTCCATTAAAAGTGAGCCACCAAATGATTGTTGCCGATGCGGTAAGTAATAGGAACAAAATGAAACTTTTGTTTATTGTTCCTGACAAAGTCATGTCCTGATTGTAGTCAATTACGGTTGCAGTATGAACTTCCTCTTTTTTTGATAGCCCCGTTGAGGTAAAAGCTTTATTGTTTAAAAATGGATTCTTAGAATTGGAATTCATAGTCTATATTTTTTAATTTATCCAAATGTATTATTTTATTTTTCAGAATTTGTTTTTTATCCTATTAAATTTTGGTTAAAAATAATCGCCATTGTTTTTAATGTAAAAGCGGAATATAATAGAAAAAGAGTTGGTATAGGTTCAAAAAAAATCCGTTTCAAACAGTATGAAACGGATTTGTATATCTTGAACAGTTGATGTTATTCTATTTCTGAAACTCTCAAGGTGTTTACCATCCCTTTATCCGTTATTGGCATAGCTGCTAAGTTGATTAGGAATTCTCCCTTTTTTACAAATCCTTTTAGTCTTGCAATTTCATTCACGTCAGTCACGGTATCGTCAGTACTTACCGATTTTTCATAATAGAAAGATTTAACACCCCACAATAAATTGAGTTGCGTAAGGATTCTTTTGTTTGAAGTAAAAACCAAAATATGTGCTGATGGTCTCCAGGCCGAAATTTGAAAAGCAGTGTAACCACTATTGGTCAAAGTACAAATAGCCTTGGCTTTAATAACATTTGCCATTTGGGCAGCATGATGACAAATGGATTTGGTAATAAAACGGTTTGTTCTTACTTGCGGCGTGTTTTGAGGAACTTGAATAAGCGGAGAATCTTCAACTGCTTCAATGATTTGCGTCATTTTTTCAATTACCTGAACAGGATAGTTCCCTGTAGCGGTTTCTCCAGAAAGCATTACGGCATCAGCGCCATCCATAACTGAGTTGGCTACGTCATTTACTTCGGCACGTGTTGGCGTCAAACTTGTGATCATTGTTTCCATCATTTGGGTGGCAACAATTACTGGAATTCTGGCTGTTTTTGCTCTTCGAATCAATTCTTTTTGTACCAATGGCACTTCGTGAGCCGGAAGTTCAACCCCCAAATCCCCACGGGCAACCATCAAAGCATCACAATAAGCCACGATGCGATCTATATTTTCTAACGCCTCAGGCATTTCTATCTTGGCAACAATAGGGATTTTATGATCTGAATGTTTTGCAATTAACTCTTGTAAGTCTTGTAAATCTTTTGGGGTTTTTACAAAGGAAAGTGCAATCCAATCTAAATTCTGTTCAATGGCAAAAATGGCATCAGCAATATCTTTTTCTGTCATGGCAGGAAGCGATATTTTTGTGTTTGGAAGATTAACTCCTTTCTTAGATTTTAATTCGCCTCCCTGAATCACTTTTGCAAGCACTTCGGTTTTTTTGTCGGTTTCAACAATTTCAAATATAAGTTTTCCGTCATCCAATAAAATTCTTTCCCCAGGATTTACGTCATTTGGAAAGTTTTTATATTTCATGAAGACTTTTTGGGCCGTTCCAATGATGTCTTCAGCGGTAGTAAATGTAATTAAATCCCCATCGTTTACTACTACGCCATCTTGCATAACTCCCACACGAAGCTTTGGGCCTTGTAGGTCTCCAAGAATCGCTGTGGTATAACCAAATTCATCGTTAAGACCTCTAATAATTTTAATTTTTTCTTTTACATCAGCATAATCAGCATGGGAAAAGTTTACTCTAAAAACATTTACACCAGCATCAATCATGTCTTTTATGATTTCACGGGTACTACATGCAGGCCCAAGTGTGGCTACAATTTTTGTTTTTTTGTTTGTTGACATTTGTATTAAAAAATTAAATTGTTTTTTGATTTTATTTTTTCTGGAATAACGGCGTATACTGCCGCAATTCTATCAATCGTATTGATTGTTTTTATTATTTGATTTATGTCAAAAGTATTTTTATTATTTTCAATTTTTAAAAAATAATCCACTTTTTTTAATTCTGGAAGCAAATATACTTTTGTCGCTATTTCTACAGCGGTATTCAAAAATAAATTTTGCCCGATACTTTTCTTTTTAATTACGATTTCATTTTTATTTGAAATTAAACTCCAATTAATATCATTTTTAGAGTCGTTAAAAATAAATTTCATAAAAAAAGCTTCTCCTTCCTTAACGGTAACGCCTATTTCTTCTTTGCTTTTACTTAATATAATGGGGAGTTTCTGATTAATAAAATAGGCCAATCGATAGTCTTCTATTACGGAATGAATAGCGATAAGGTCATAATCTATTTCATCAAATTCATCAAGATGTAACTTGAGTACTGCCATTTTTGGTAAAAAAATATCCTGTAAATGTAATATATTTTAATTAAGTATAAAGAACATAATAAAGAAGTTGGCTTTAATTAAGTAACGAAAACGTTATAGTCTCGTGGATCTTTAATTATTTATTATCAATTTTATCCTGAAATGCAAAATAGGCTCTTTTTGAAGCAATTTCCTCTGCCTTTTTTTTAGAGGTAGCCCTAGATTTGGCAATTACTTTATCGTCGATGCTTAATTTTACTCCATATAATCGTTCGCCTCGAATTCCGTTATCTTCAAAAACATCATAGTGGAATTGTTTTTTTTCCTTTTGACACCATTCAATCAGCAAACTTTTATAACTGATTACTTTGCCCTCAAGTTTCGCAATATCGACATAAGGTGTGATAACTCTTTTTTGAATAAATTTTTCACAATAGGCATATCCTTGGTCTAAATATATTGCACCAACCAATGCTTCAAAGATGTTTCCATGAATGTTTTCCCCAAAATGGGTTGCGGGAACTTTACTTTCAATAAATCGAATTAAATTTAAATCTCTTCCGAGCTCATTTAAATGTTCCCGACTAACAATTTTAGAACGCATCTTGGTTAAATAGCCCTCATCACCAGCAGGGACTTTATTAAAAAGATGTGCTGCGATAACGGAGCTTAACATTGCATCTCCCAAAAACTCCAGTCTTTCGTAGCTTATTGCATTTCCTTTTTCATCGAGTTTGTTTGATGAACGATGAATAAAAGCCTTTCTGTAGTTGGCTAATTTTATGGGTTTGAAGCCTAAAATTTCTTCAATTTCTGAAAAAAAAATCCCGTCTTCTATAGAACGGGAAATTTTAAATATTTTTCTAAATATGCGTTTCAAAATTACAAGTCTAATTTTTTTATCAAAATACAAGCATTATGTCCGCCAAAACCAAAAGTATTGCTCATTACCACTTTCATATCCCTTTTTTGAGCTTTATTGAATGTGAAGTTCAATCTTGGGTCAATATTTTCGTCATCTGTGAAATGATTAATTGTAGGAGGGACCATACCGTGTTTCATGGCAAGAATGCAAGAAATGGTCTCTATTGCACCTGCCGCTCCAAGTAAATGTCCTGTCATAGATTTTGTTGAATTCAAATTCATAGAATATGCATGTTCTCCAAAAACATGAAGAATAGCTTTGCTTTCTGCCATGTCGCCAAGAGGAGTAGAAGTACCGTGCATATTTACGCCGTCAACATCAGTAGGTTTTAACCCTGCGTCTCTTAAACAGTTAAACATTACATTTTTTGCGCCCAGTCCTTCTGGATGTGGAGCTGTAATATGATAGGCATCGGCAGACATTCCTCCTCCGCCAATTTCGCAATATATGTTAGCACCACGAGCTATGGCGTGTTCATATTCTTCAAGGATTAAAGCGCCAGCACCTTCGCCTAGGATAAAACCGTCACGATCTTTGTCCATCGGTCTAGAAGCTGTTTTAGGATCGTCATTTCGGGTTGATAAAGCATGCATCGCATTAAACCCACCCATCCCAGCAATAGTCACTGCTGCTTCAGACCCTCCTGTCACCATAACGTCGGCATGACCTAAACGAATGTAATTAAAAGCATCAATCATTGCGTTTGTTGAAGAAGCACAAGCGGAAACTGTTGTGAAATTAGGCCCTCTAAAACCATATTTTATTGAAATATGACCGCCAGCAATATCAGCAATCATTTTTGGGATGAAGAAAGGGTTAAATTTTGGGACGCCATTTCCACGAGTAAATTCCATTACCTCTTGTTGAAAAGTTTCTAAACCGCCAATTCCAGAACCCCAAATTACTCCAACTCTGTCTTTGTCTAATGTTTCAAAATTAAAATTGGCATCTTTCACAGCCTCTTCAGATGAAACCATAGCATATTGTGCGTATTTGTCCATTTTTCGAGCCTCTTTTCGGTCTAAAAAATCTTCGATGTTGAAATTTTTTAATTCGCAGGCAAATTTGGTTTTGAAATGAGTAGTGTCAAAATAAGTTATTGGTGCGGCTCCACTAACACCGTTAATAAGACCGTTCCAATATTCTTGAATATTATTTCCAATAGGAGTAAGAGCACCTAAACCTGTTACAACAACTCGCCTTAATTCCATGTGTATCTTTTTATTGAATTTAAACAAATAATACCTATGCTTTCTTCTATGTTAAAATCATAAAAAGCCATAGGTATTACAATAAATTATAGTAGTGATTGAAATACAATCAGTGATTTTAATTTTAAAAAAATAATAACACCCGTATGCATAAAATGGATACGGGTGTGAATTTATTATTTTTTTGCTTCTTCGATGTAAGAAATAGCTTGACCAACAGTAGCGATGTTTTCTGCTTGATCATCTGGAATTTGAATGTCAAATTCTTTTTCGAACTCCATGATAAGCTCAACAGTGTCTAATGAATCGGCTCCTAAATCGTTTGTGAAGCTTGCTTCTGTTACAACTTCGTTTTCGTCAACGCCTAATTTGTCTACGATAATCGCTTTAACTCTTGATGCAATGTCTGACATAATCTTTAATTTTAAATTTAATTTGTTGGCAAAAATAAAAAACTTTATTTTAAAACAACCTTTTAGTTAATAAATATGTCCACGAATTTAAAAAAAAATATTAACAAAGGCATCCAAATTTTATTTATTATCATTTATTATTCTTTTTTTTGCGTAATACTAATTATAGGATAAATGAAAAACATCGTACTATTTGCTTCCGGATCGGGCACGAATGCCGAAAACATCATATTACATTTCAAAAATAGTAACCATGCAAATGTTGTTGCTGTTTTTTGTAACAATCCTAGCGCCAAGGTATTAGAAAGAGCAAAAAATCACGGAGTTCCAACGGTTCTTTTTTCAAGAGAAGATTTAAAATCGGAATTAATCCTACATAAACTGAATGCTTTTCGTCCTGATTTAATTGTGCTTGCTGGTTTTTTATTGCACTTACCCCCAGTAATTATCAAAAGATATTCTAATAAAATAATAAATATTCATCCTGCCTTGTTGCCTAAATATGGAGGTAAAGGAATGTATGGTATGAATGTGCATAAAGCAGTTTTAGAAGAAACAGAAACAGAAACAGGAATTACCATTCATTATGTGAATGAACACTACGATGAAGGTAAAATTATTTTTCAGAAAAGTGTTTCGGTAGAGGATTGTAAAACGGCTGAAGAAATTGCGGTAAAAATTCATGAATTGGAGCAGCGTTATTTCCCAGAAGTAATCGAAAGATTGTTAATTTAATTTAAACGGCTTAGATTTTCTGACCTAAAAATTGGAGTCGAAGTAATCTTAACTAAGTCTAAAAAGTCTAAAATGTCTCATCAAGTACATATCTATACAGATGGCGCTGCTAAAGGGAATCCGGGTAACGGTGGGTATGGGGTGGTTATGGAACTTGTTGGAACGCCACATAAAAAAGAATTTTACGAAGGATTTCGGCATACCACAAATAATCGAATGGAATTGTTAGCTGTTATCGTTGGCTTGGAAAAATTAAAAAATCCTAATATGAGAGTTTTAGTGGTTTCCGATTCCAAATATGTGGTTGATTCGGTCGAGAAAAAATGGGTTTTAGGTTGGGAGAAAAAAGGATTTGTAGACAGGAAAAATTCCGATTTATGGAAACGGTTCCTGAAAATCTACAGAAAACACCAGGTCGATTTTAAATGGATTAAAGGGCACAACAATCATCCGCAAAACGAGCGTTGTGATGAACTGGCGGTTATGGCCTCGATGCAAAAGACACTTTCGGTAGATGAATTTTATGAAAAGGAAGAGGGGAAGTTGTTATGAGAAACTTTGCAAGTTTCAACTTTTGCAAATTTGCAACTTATAAAGTATCTTTGCCCCTTAATTCGAAACTCAAAAAACGGAATGAGTATAAAATATTCTTTTAACATCGAATGTTGCTATGTAAATTCCATATTCTATTAAAAAAACAAATACCATTTACGTATGAATAAATTATTGATTGTTGGAACCGTTGCTTTCGACGCTATTGAAACTCCTTTTGGAAAAACCGACAAAATTTTAGGCGGTGCAGGTACTTTTATAGGGCTTTCTGCCTCTTTTTTCGATTTGAAATCGGCGATTGTTTCGGTTGTCGGGGACGATTTCCCACAAGAATATTTAGATTTATTAACGGCAAGAAACATCGATATTTCTGGTCTTGAAGTTGTAAAAGGAGGAAAAACCTTTTTCTGGAGTGGTCGTTACCACAACGATTTGAATTCAAGAGACACCTTGATTACAGAATTAAATGTTTTGGCCGATTTTCAGCCAAAAGTTCCCCAAAATTTTAAAGATGCCGATGTGGTGATGCTAGGGAATTTACATCCATTGGTACAAAGTAGTGTTTTGGATCAGATGGAAGCGAAACCAAAATTAGTGTTACTTGACACGATGAACTTTTGGATGGACTGTGCCTTGCCAGAATTATTGGAAGTAATAAAACGAGTTGACGTCATTACAATCAACGACGAAGAAGCGCGACAATTATCAGGAGAATACTCCTTAGTAAAAGCGGCAGCAAAAATCCATACGATGGGACCAAAATATGTCGTAATCAAAAAAGGAGAACATGGGGCGTTATTGTTTCACGGGAAAGAAATTTTCTTTGCTCCGGCTTTACCTTTAGAAGAGGTTTTTGATCCAACGGGTGCCGGTGATACTTTTGCTGGAGGATTTGCCGGATTTATTACGCAAAGCGAAAATACTTCTTTCGAAAACATGAAAAATGCAATCATATATGGATCTAATTTGGCTTCTTTTTGTGTCGAAAAATTTGGAACCGAAAGAATGCTCAATCTTGATAAAGTGGAGGTGTTGGAAAGATTGCAACAGTTTAAATCGCTAACACAATTTGAGATAATACAATAATTGACACTATAAGCCTCGGAAACGGGGCTTTTTTTGTTAAATAAACGATCAAGAATAAATAAATTTATTCAAATTAAAAATGGATAAATGACCCTATTGCAAGTCATCGTTGCTTGGCATATTTTTTGCAATCGGAAAGATTAAAATAATTAACTACAAACAACTACAACACAATGAGCGACGCAATTAAACATGAATGTGGGATTGCCCTTTTAAGATTAAAAAAACCGTTAGAATTCTACAAGGAAAAATACGGTTCAGCATTCTACGGGATACAAAAAATGTATCTTCTGATGGAAAAACAGCATAATCGGGGACAAGACGGAGCGGGTTTTGCCAGCATCAAACTTGATGTAGAACCCGGAGAACGATACATTAGCCGTGTGCGTTCTAACGACGCTCAACCCATTCAAGACGTCTTTGCACAAATCAATGATAGAATCAATGAGGAAATGGCTTCCCATCCCGAATATGCCGATAATGTGGCATTGCAAAAAGCAAATATACCCTACATAGGAGAGCTTTTCTTGGGTCACGTACGTTATGGAACCTTTGGAAAAAACAGTATTGAAAGCGTGCATCCCTTTTTGCGTCAGAATAATTGGATGCACCGAAACCTGATTTTGGCTGGAAATTTCAATATGACCAACGTAAAAGAGCTTTTCAGTAGCTTGGTGGAAATAGGGCAGCACCCCAAAGAGATGGCCGACACGGTAACCGTAATGGAAAAAATAGGTCACTTTCTTGATGATGAAGTGACCGATTTGTATCAAGAATGCAAAAACAATGGATTCTCAAAAAGGGAGGCTTCTCCAATTATTGCTGAAAAATTAGATATTGCCAAAATTTTGACAAGAGCTTCTAAAAATTTAGATGGAGGTTATGCTATGGTGGGACTTTTAGGGCATGGTGATGCTTTTGTTTTTAGAGATCCGGCAGGAATTCGTCCCGCTTATTTTTATCAGGATGATGAAATTGTAGTAGTCGCTTCGGAAAGGCCGGTAATACAAACAGTTTTCAATGTAGATTTTGAAAAAGTGCAAGAATTACAACCCGGAAACGCATTAATCATCAAAAAAAATGGCAACGTAACCGAAAAAGAAATTCTTCCCCCAACCATAAAAAAAGCATGTTCCTTCGAAAGAATTTATTTTTCACGAGGTAGTGATGCCGAGATTTATCAAGAGCGAAAAAAACTCGGGAAATTAATTCTTCCGGCAGTTCTGGATGCGATTGATAACGATACAGACAACACCGTTTTTTCGTATATTCCAAATACAGCAGAAACTTCTTTCTATGGAATGGTTGAAGCGGCCCAAGATTTTTTGAACCAAAGAAAAAACACGTTCATTCTCAAAAACCGAAAAACGTTAACCAAAGAAAAACTTGAGGAAATCCTTTCGGTAAAAATTAGAACCGAAAAAGTGGCTATCAAAGATGCAAAACTGCGAACTTTCATTACAGAGGACAGCAGTCGCGATGATTTAGTTGCTCACGTGTATGATGTAACATATGGTGTTATAAAACCAACCGACAATTTGGTGATTATTGATGACAGTATCGTTCGCGGAACTACCCTCAAAATGAGTATCATCAAAATGATGGATCGATTAAAGCCTAAAAGCATCATTATTGTATCCTCGGCACCACAAATTCGGTACCCAGATTGTTATGGAATTGACATGGCAAAACTGGAAGGATTGGTTGCTTTTAGAGCTGCCTTAGAATTATTAAAAGAAAGAAACTTGTATCATATTGTTGATGCCGTTTATACCAAGTGTAAAGAACAAGAACATTTAAAAGATAACGCATTGGTAAATTATGTGACCGAAATTTATGCGCCTTTTCAACCACAAGAAGTTTCAGATAAAATTGCAACCATGTTGAGTTCACCTGAGATAAAAGCAGAAGTGAAAATTATTTTTCAAACGGTTGAAGATTTACATATTGCCTGCCCAAAAAATTTAGGAGATTGGTATTTTACAGGGGATTATCCAACTCCTGGAGGAAACCGCGTTGTGAGCAGAGCTTTTATGAATTTTTACGAAGGAAAAGATGCTAGAGCATATTGAAACACATTGAAATTGCACTTTATCGAGTTTTTAGGTGTTTCAACCAATTTATTTGCTAAACAACCTATGACATTATAAATTTACTCCGCCATATATAGTAGGTTAAGTTTATGGTAGATTTGGGGCAAAAAGGGCGAAAGAAATTCCGCCCTTTTTATTGGAATTTTTTAGAGATAATAGATTGAGAGACATAAAGATAATAGATAAAAAAATAGACGGACAAACTCATTAAGTATATCCGTCTATTGTCTAAAAAACGATTGTCTAAAAAAGACTATTTCTCTAAAGCATATCTTTTGGATACTTCAACCCAGTTAATTACATTAAAAAAAGCTTCAACATAATCGGGTCTTCTGTTTTGGTAATTTAAATAGTAAGCGTGTTCCCACACATCCATACCTAAAATTGGAGTTCCGCCACAACCTACTCCAGGCATTAGTGGATTATCCTGATTTGGTGTTCCGCAAATGTCCAGTTTTCCTCCTTTATGAACACAAAGCCAGGCCCATCCTGATCCAAATTGTGTAATACCCGCTTTGCTGAATCGTGCTTTAAATTCTTCAAAAGAGTCAAAAGCACTTTCGATAGCAGCCAGCAAATCTCCGGTAGGAAGTCCGCCACCATTGGGAGTCATTACAGTCCAATACAAATTATGGTTGTAAAAACCACCACCGTTATTACGAACCGCCATGTTTTTCATATCCAGATTGATCAAAACATTTTCGATCGTCTTACCTTCCATGTCGGTACCGGCAATAGCTGCATTAACATTTGTAATGTACGCATTGTGATGCTTTGTATGATGAATTTCCATCGTTCGTGCATCAATATAAGGTTCTAATGCGTCATACGCATAAGGTAATTGTGGTAATTCAAAAGCCATAGTATAATTGTTTTAGTGATTTATAAATATTTTATTCAAAAATAAACATTTAACTTTGGAATTGGTAATTCTATTTCGTTATAATTGTATTAAATAAATTGATGATATGATAACGTAGTGCTGAGCTTGTCGAAGTGAGGAGCTATTTCCCGCTTTCTGTTACAATCTTTTCCTGGCTAAAGAAGCCAGAAAAAGGATTTTCACTTTAATCGGGGCTAGTGCGTTCGGAGTAAAGGAAATCTGAAATTTAAAATCGTTATAAGAGCCAAAATGGCGAACAGGCGGAGCAATCTTCAATCAAAAATCTAAATGCAAAGACCATCATTTTCCATATACGACGCATCGGCAGGTTCCGGAAAAACCTATGCACTCGTCAAAGAATACCTTAAAATCATTTTGGTTGCCCATAAAAACGATGCCTATCGTAATATTCTTGCCATTACGTTTACCAACAAAGCGGTTCATGAAATGAAAAGCAGAATAGTGGGTAGTTTATCTGAATTTGCTAAAGACGAACCAAGCACTAAAGCCGAAGATTTAATGAAAGATTTGGCTATTGAAACCCAACTTTCGATCATTCAAATCAAATCAAAATCACAACAAATCATCAAGCATATTATTCATAATTATGCTGCTTTTGATATTTCTACCATCGATAAATTTACGCACAAAGTTATTCGTGCTTTTGCCCATGATTTAAATTTACCAATGACTTTTGAGGTGACTTTGGACACTGAAAATCTTTTAACAGAAGCCGTTGACGCTATCATTGCACAAGCCGGCGAAGATGAAGTTCTGACAAAATTGTTGGTAGATTTTACCATGGAAAAAACCGACGATGACAAAAGTTGGGATATTTCCAGAGAAATTCTCGAAACGGGACGATTGGTTTTGAATGAAAATAATCGAAATGAAATCACTCATTTTCAAGATAAATCCATCACGGATTTTTTAACAATTAAAACAAAACTAAATAAGCTTTATATAGATTTAGAAAAGGAAAATGTTGAATTTGCTAACGAAGCACTTTTGTTTATTGAGAAAAATGGGATTGACCCAAAATCATTTTCAAGAGGAACGTTTCCAAATCATCTTCAAAGTATTTCTGATGGAAAATTCAATCCTAAAAATAAAATGTTTCGGGAGTTTGAAGATGTTTCAATCAATAAAACGGCGAAAGACACCGCAATTATAGAAAGTATTATCCCTGATTTATTGCAAACTCTAGATGCGATTTATAAAAACTTTGAAAAGAGAGATTTCTATAAAGCTTTCCTAAAAAACATCACGCCATTATCTTTATTAAATACGGTTAGCAATGAGTTGGCTAAAATTCAAAAGGAACAAAATGTACTTTCTATTGCCGAATTTAATGCCATTATTTATAGGGAAATCCAGAATCAGCCTGCGCCTTTTATTTACGAACGATTAGGGGAACGGTACCGCCATTTTTTTATAGATGAATTTCAGGATACTTCTGAAATGCAATGGCAAAATTTGATTCCATTAATTGACAATGCAACTTCAAGCGAAATTGACGGAGAAAAAGGAACTTTGATGATTGTAGGCGACCCTAAACAGTCCATTTATCGATGGCGAGGTGGGAAAGCAGAGCAGTTTATTGAGTTAAGCAAAGACAACAATCCGTTTAATAATCCCGAAAAAGTTTTAGAGCATTTAGACAAAAACTATCGCAGTTATTCTCAAATTATTGATTTTAACAATGCGTTTTTTCAATTACTTTCTTCTGAATTTGAAAATGCGGATTATAAAGATTTGTACAAAAATCACAGTCATCAAAAAACGAATGATAAAAAAGGCGGCTATGTAAATATTTCATTTCTTCCGGAAACTGATCCGAATGAAGGTGACGAAGAGGCGCTAGACAAAACGGAACAATATTTACTAGCGACATTAAACACAATTCAAAAAGTTAAACAGCAAGGTTTTGAATATAAAGAGATGGTGATTTTGACTAGAAAGCGAAGTCAAGGCATTGCGATTGCTAATTATTTGACCGAGCAGCGCATTCCACTATTGTCATCAGAAACTTTAATGATACAAAATGCTACCGAAGTTCGGTTTATTATTCAAGTATTAAAATATTTAAAAAACAATTCCGATTTAGAAGCTAAAGCCCATTTTTTACTTTATATAGCTGAATTTATTCAGGATAAAATGCCTGTTCACGACTTTATTGCCATGGGAATGGAAGAACAGCATGAACAAGCTTTTGAAAATTGGCTAATGAGTTTTGATATTTTACTTTCATTTCAAGACATCCGAAAAAAATCTCTGTATGAAGCTGTTGAAATCATAGTGAGTAAATTCCTATCCCCAACCCTTTCCAAAGGAAAGGGAGACAATGTGGCAAATCGTGCGGATGATAAAGGTAAGGTATTAGGATACATGACTGGGGGTAATTATTCTCATTTGTTGATAGAAAAAGCTCAAGAAATGAGGAAAAACCCAACTGATGCCGAAAAAATATTATGGTCAGAAATAAAATCTAAATCTTTGGATTACAAGTTTAGACAACAACATCTTATAGATAGTTTTATTGTTGATTTTGTTTGTTTGTCTCAAAAATTGGTAATTGAAGTTGATGGAGAATACCATTTAACACAGGAGCAAATACAATTAGACAATGAAAGAACGATTGTATTGAATAATTTAGGTTATAAATTAATTCGATTTACGAACAAGCAAGTAATAGAAAATGTTTCGGAGGTATTAGAAAAAATAAAGCAAGAATTGAGCTTACAAGAAGAAATTTTAAATTCTAGTTCACCAGTTTCGGCTCCCGCCCCTTCGGGGAGGGTCGGGTCGGGGAATGCTTACGTTCAATATTTCCTCGATATAGTTCTGGAGCGGGATGTTCGAAACCAAGCTGGAATTTCTGATTTCTTGAATTATTGGGACAAGAATGCAGAGAAATTTAGTATTCCGTCTCCTGAAGGGAAAAATGCTGTTCGGATAATGACTATTCATAAATCAAAAGGATTGGAATTTCCAGTTGTGATTTTGCCCTTTGCAGATGAGGATTATAGCAGGAAACCCAAAGACAAATTGTGGCTGAATGCCGAAGTGGAAGTTTTCGGCTTGCCTAAAGTTTTGATAGATAACAGCAGTGCAGTAGAAGGTTATGGAGAAGTAGCCAAATTAGTTTACGATCAGAAAAAACAAGAAGAATTACTGGATAATATTAATGTTTTGTATGTGGCATTAACACGAGCCGAGGAACAATTATACATTATTTCGCAAATGATTAAACCTAAAAAAGATGGGGATTATCCTGCTAATATGGCTTCGTTTTTTATTAGATATTTGATTAGGAGTCATGTTTTTGAAGAAGAAAAATTGGAGTACGAATTTGGAACTCCAGCAAAACTCTCGTCAGAAAACAAAAAAATAGATGAGGTTAAAGCCATTGCTCTAGTCCGTGAAATTTTAAATCCTAAAAACATTAAAATTGCCCAAAGAGAGGCCTTAATGTGGGGAACGCACCAGCAGGAAGCTATAGAATACGGTAATGTAGTGCATGAAATATTATCTTATGTAAAAACAAAAAGCGATGTCGATTTGGCAATTACTAAAGCTGTTGAAGGGGGATTAATTACTTTCGGCCAAAAAAATATTGTTTTCAAAACCATCCAGAACATTGTCAATCATCAGGAGTTGGAAAATTATTTTTCGGAAGAGAATATAGTGTGGAATGAACAAACCATCATACAAAAAGAAGGGAAAACGATTAAGCCGGACCGAATGGTTTTAACAAAAGACAATGAGATTTTTTTGTTGGATTACAAAACAGGAACACACAATTCTAAATATCAATTACAATTGGAAAATTACCAAAATGCTATTGAAAAAATGGGTTATAAAGTTGCGAAAAAGGCACTCATATATATAGGACAGCAAATTAATGTCATAAATTTTTGAAAATATCGGAAGTGCCACTTAGTTTTAATAAATAGGCATAAACATCATATAAATTAGAAAAAATGTACGGAAAAATAAAAGAATACCTGCAAGAAGAACTTCAAACGATTGAAGGTAACGGGATTTTTAAAAAAGAAAGAATTATCATTTCGCCGCAAGGGCCAGAAATTACTATTTCGACGGGAGAGAAAGTTTTGAATTTTTGTTCCAATAATTATCTCGGATTATCATCACATCCGGAAGTGATTCAGGCCGCTAAAGACACTTTAGATACCCATGGTTTCGGAATGTCATCTGTTCGTTTTATTTGTGGAACGCAGGACATTCATAAAACATTAGAAAAAAAAATCTCTAATTTTTATGGAACCGAAGATACGATCCTATATGCTGCAGCTTTTGATGCCAATGGTGGTGTTTTTGAGCCCTTGTTAGGCGAAAATGACGCAATAATTTCTGATAGTCTAAATCATGCTTCTATAATTGATGGTGTTCGTTTGTGTAAGGCAGCACGTTATCGGTATGAAAATAGCAATATGGAAGATTTGGAACAACAATTAATCAAAGCCAATGAAGCAGGAGCCCGCTTTAAATTAATTGTTACCGATGGCGTTTTTTCTATGGACGGTGTTGTTGCTCCATTGGATAGAATATGTGACTTAGCCGAGAATTATGACGCCATGGTTATGGTGGACGAGTGTCATGCGGCTGGATTTATTGGTGCAACCGGAAAAGGGACACTTGAAGCTAAAGGTGTAATGGGAAGGGTAGATATCATAACGGGTACCTTGGGGAAAGCCCTTGGAGGAGCCATGGGAGGGTATACTACTGCTAAAAAAGAAATTATTGAATTGTTACGTCAACGTTCCAGACCCTATTTGTTTTCAAATTCATTGGCGCCGGCAATTGTTGGAGCCTCTATCAAGGTTTTTGAATTGTTGGAAAAAAATACCTCTTTGCGAGATAAATTGGAATGGAACACCAATTATTTCAAGGCTGGAATGAAAAAAGCAGGTTTTGACATCGTTGAGGGTGATTCTGCGATTGTCCCTGTAATGCTTTATGATGCGAAATTGGCTCAAACTATGGCAAATGAGCTTTTGATAAAAGGAATTTATGTTATTGGGTTCTTTTTTCCAGTAGTTCCAAAAGACAAAGCTAGAATTAGGGTACAACTCTCCGCTGTTCATACTACGGAACATTTGGACAAATGTATTTTAGCATTTATTGAGGTGGGAAAAATGTTAAAAGTTATATAATTCCCATTTTTTGGGGCTTTTTATTGTTTTTTTTAACATTTCGTTTTGTAGTTAAAAAATTACGTATTACTTTTGCTCCCATAATTATTGTAATCTAAACAAAATTTAAGTATGAAACATCTTAACAAATTATTTTCTGTTGTGTTATTGCTTGTTGGACTTAGTTCACAGGCACAAGACAGCAACAACCCATGGGCTGTGACTTTTGGGGTTAATGCGGTAGACACAAGAGTGAGTGCTGCTTCGAAAATTGGGGATAAAATTTCTCAAGTATTTAATGCAAAAGACAATTGGAATGTTCTTCCATCTGTGTCTTATTTGAACGTTTCTAAAAACGTTGGAGGTAATTTCTCTTTCGGAGTGACAGGTTCTGTGAACAAAATTAAAAAATATGTTCTTGAACGTACAACAATTCCTGGTGATTATGCAGTAGTTAATCCTGGTGATTTAAGCTACTATGCTGCAGATGGTATCATTAAATACAGTTTTAAGGAAGCTTTAGGTTCTAAAGTAATTGACCCTTCGGTTCATATTGGTGGAGGATATACTTTTTTTGGAGATAATAGTTATGGAACTGCAAATGGTGGAGTAGGTTTGACTTTCTGGTTTACCGACATGGTTGGTTTGTCCCTTCAGTCTACTTTGAAATATTCATTTGATGATAAATCAATAAGAACTCCAGAATCAGGTGTTCCGACTCTTTTTCAACATTTCGCAGGTCTTACTTTCAAATTTGGAGGTAAAGATACAGACGGTGATGGTATCTACGATAAAGATGATGCTTGTCCAGAAGTTGCTGGTTTGAAACAATTCAAAGGTTGTCCTGATACTGACGGAGACGGAATCGTTGACGGAAGTGATTCTTGTCCAGAAATTGCTGGTTTGGCTGAATTCCAAGGTTGTCCTGATACTGATGGAGACGGAATTGCTGATAAAGATGATGCTTGTCCAGAAGTTGCTGGTCCAAAATCATTAAATGGTTGTCCTGATGCTGACGGAGATGGTGTTGCTGATAAATCTGACAAATGTCCACAAGTTAAAGGACCAGCTGAAAATGCAGGTTGTCCTTGGCCAGATACTGACGGAGACGGTGTTTTAGATAAAGATGATAAATGTATTGATGTTAAAGGTACTGTTGCAAACAACGGTTGTCCTGAAATTTCTCAAGAGTTAATCTTGAAATTAAACGCTTACGCTAAAACAATTTTGTTTAACAGTGGTAAAGCTTCTTTCCAAAAACAAACTTTCCCTGTATTACAGTCTATTGCTGCAATCTTAAAAGAATATCCTTCTGCTAGATTCAGTATTGAAGGTCACACTGATAACAGTGGTAAGCCTGCATCTAACATGAAATTATCTGTTGATAGAGCAAGTGCAGTTAAAAATTACTTAATTGAAAATGGTATTGCTGCTGATAGATTAATGTCTGCTGGTTATGGTCAAACTAAACCAATTGACACTAATAAAACTAAAGCTGGTAAAGCTAATAACAGAAGAGTAGAAGTGAATTTAATTAAATAATTTTCTCTCAAAATATTTTTTAAAAACGCCCCAATTTATCGGGGCGTTTTTTTATTTTTATAGAATGACAAATACTTCTTTTTTAGATAAAATAGCACAAGTTATAATTGAAAATCACTCGGACAATTTATCAAACACGATCGTGGTTTTGCCTAACAAGCGCGCCAAAGTATTTTTGATTGAAGCACTCAAAAATCAAGTTGAAAACAATATTTTCTCCCCTGAAATAAGTAGTATTGAAGATTTTGTTCAGGAAATATCAGGCATTCGTTCTGTTGATCCCATAGAATTGTTATTTGAGTTTTATGAAGTCTACTTGTCTATTACGGCAAAAGAAAATCAACAAACTTTTGAACTTTTTGCTAATTGGGCCAAAACCCTTTTGCAGGATTTTAATGAAATTGACCGTTATTTATTGGATCCTTCTCATGTTCTTTCTTATCTGAAAGATATTGAGGACATCAAAAAATGGGGGATTGAAGTCGAAAACAAAACCCAATTACTGGAAAATTACATCGACTTTTGGAAATTATTGCCACATTATTATCAATCCCTTTATGATCATTTGCTAAAAAAAGGAATTGGGTATCAAGGTCTGATTTATCGGGAAGCCGTGAAAAATTTGAATCATTTTTCTAATTCCGTTAATGAGAAGAATTTCATTTTTGCGGGTTTCAATGCATTGAATGCCGCCGAGGAAAAAATAATTCAGTATCTCATTGCATCCGACCAAGCTAAAATATATTGGGATGCAGATCAAACCTTCTTGAACGACACCTATCACGATGCGGGTTTGTTCCTTCGCCGCTTTAAGGAAAGTTGGAAACACTACAAGTCAAATCCATTTGAATGGATTGTGGACGATTTTTCGCAAACTAAAAACATTCAAGTTATTGGTACACCCAAAACGATTGGTCAAGCTAAAATAACCGGAAGCATTATTGAAAACATCATCAATTCCAATCCTAATACTGCATTAGATAATGTCGCTATCGTTCTTGGTGAAGAAAATCTTTTGGTACCACTATTGTATTCTTTGCCTTCTTCTGTTGGTGCTTTGAATATTACGATGGGATATTCGAGCAAGAATAACCCTGCTCAAATTTTGATTGCCAAATTGTTTAAAATGCACACCAATGCCTTGTCAAGAAGCGGCAATAGTTATGTGTTGTATTATAAAGATGTTTTGGATATTTTGACTCATCCCTTGGTGGAGCCGTATGCCAAAACGGGCGACGTGGTGCGAATAATTAATCAAAATAATTATACTTTTATCACTCATCATAAATTGACGGAATTAAATGCAATTCCTAGCGATTTGTTTACGCTTTTATTCCAGAAATGGGAAAACGGTTCGATAATGGTTTTACAATCTATTTCTGATTTATTGCAAACGATTAAAGGCAATTTGAGCAACGACAATGAGGAAGAGAAAATCACCAAAGCTTTTGTATTTGCTATTTTTAAGGTCATTAATAAACTCATCAATTACTATTCTAAGCACGAACACATTGATAAAATAGATACGCTGCATGCCATTTACAAACAGGTTATTGACTTGGCCGAAGTTTCCTTTGAAGGCGAGCCTTTGAATGGTTTGCAGATTATGGGGGTTTTGGAAAGCCGAGTGCTAGATTTTGAAACCGTGATTGTCACCTCGATGAATGAAGGTAAATTCCCTGCTGGTAAATCGCAAAATTCCTTTATTCCGTATGATGTGAAAAGGGAATTGGGTCTGCCTACTTTCAAAGAAAAGGATGCCATTTACACGTATCATTTTTATCACTTGTTACAACGAGCCAAGAATATTTATTTGTTGTACAACACCGAAAGTGAAGGTTTGGATGCTGGTGAGAAAAGCCGGTTTATCACACAACTGGAAGTCGAAAAGCAACCGAATCATGTATTAACGCACGAGATTTATAATGCGGTTTTACCGGAAACGGCTTATCAGCCCATGGTGATTCCGAAATCGGAAAGTGTCATGTTGCGGTTGAAAGATATAGCCGAGAATGGATTTTCACCTTCTGCTTTGACCAGTTATATCCGTAACCCGATTGATTTTTATTTCCAAAAGATATTGCGCATCCGAGAAGTCGAAGAAGTGGAAGAAAACATAGCGCTTAACACGCTTGGGACAATTATTCACGAGACTTTAAAAGTCTTGTATGATCCTTTTGTAGGGAAGTTTGTTTCTGAAAATGACCTTGCTAACTGTTTTGAAGGAATTGATGCCGAAGTGTTAAAACAATTTAAGCTCGTTTATAAAGAAGGCGAAATCAAAAAAGGGAGAAATTTATTAGCCTTTGAAGTCGCTAAACGCAATGTCTTCAATTTCTTGAAAGTAGAATTAGAAAGTGTCAAAAATGGTGATGCTTTTAAAATCATAGCTTTGGAAAAACGTTTTGAGCGAATTTTGGAACATGCTAGTTTGCCTTTTCCAGTTAAAATTGGAGGTTCAGTAGATCGTATTGAAGAACGAAATGGAATTATCCGAATTATTGACTACAAAACCGGAAAAGTTGAAAAAGGGAATGTAACGCTTAAATCGTGGAAGGGGCTGACTGAGGATATCAAAAACGATAAAATCATTCAGATTTTGGCCTATGCCTATATGTATGAGGAAATTGCCAACGGTAAGGCTGTAGAGGCCGGAATTATTTCATTCAAAAATTTAAAGTCGGGTTTTTTACCTTTTAATTTTAAGGAGGGAAAAGAAGGGAATTCAATGATTAATGCTGAAGTATTGGAGGAATACTTGGAACAAATTGTGCTTTTATTGAAGGAGATCTTGGATGAGGAAAAGCCGTTTGAAGAGAAAATATAAAATTATCAACCATCAAAAAAATAGCCAACATTTTCGAATTTTATAAAAGTACATTAACTATTAATTTGGCGTTATGTGTTTTGACATTGTTTTTTGGTGGTGTGGAAACTTTTTTAATTGTTTTTTTAACCTTTGGATTTATAACAAGTCTTGTGGCTAAAGAAATATACCAGAAAAATGAATATTTATTTTATCTTAATAATGGAATTTCCAAAATGCAGCTACTCCTGATTAGTTCATTATTTAATGTCCTATTCGAAATTTTGGGAATTCTATTTTTATATCTAATGAGCCATTTATTTTGAAGATGAATCTGTTAGAAATAGATAGTATCCAACCCGTTGGGTGTAATTATTTGAAGTAGAAAATATTGGCTAGATATTGGTCAAGATACTGAAATTCAGTATCTTG
>NZ_QCZI01000015.1 GCF_003097635.1 Flavobacterium psychrotolerans | reverse complement strand
AATGAGCCCGATACAATATCGTGCCCATTATTATCAAAATTAATTATAAATTTGTCCAAACTTTTGGGTTCAGTCTATTATCGGGATTTTTTTATATTATTTCTGCGCTTAAGCCTGCCTGAAGCAGTTGTGAGCATTGTGGTTTTAATTCTTCAAACGAACCCGTTTTTACCGTGCATTTTCCTTTATAATGAACCAAAATTGCACATTGTTCCGCTTGTTCAGAAGTATGGTTGCAAACATCAATCAAAGTTTCTATAACATGATCAAAAGTGTTCACATCGTCATTAAACAAAATAATTTCGTTGTTGATGCCGACAGCCTCAAGTACAGAAGTTTCGTTTTTTGTTTTTTCAATAGTTGCCATCTTTTTTTAGGTTATTAGATTCTTAGACTATTTAGATTCCGAAATCTGCGTTCTGAAATATTTCAAAGCTAATTTACGTATTTTAATGAAACCCAATTGTTTCTTTTCAGTTTTTTAACATACGTTAATCCTTTTTCCGTGCATGAAGCGTCAATAAAAGGGATGTCTTCTTCATAAAATCCGCTAAATAGTATGGTACCTTTGGGATTCAGGCAGTCTACATAGCTTTGCATGTCGTTCAACAAAATATTTCGGTTGATGTTGGCAATAATCAAATCATATTTTTTATCTTTCAACAAAGCAGCATCGCCTTCGTATACCATAATATGTTTGCAATCATTGCGTTCGGCATTTTCTATGGAATTCAGGTAACACCAGTTGTCAATATCTATGGCATCGATTGGTTGTGCCCCTTTCATTTCAGCAAGAATGGCGAGAATTGCGGTTCCGCAACCCATATCGAGGGTTTTCATTCCCGTAACGTCAGTTTCCAATAGATGCTGAATCATCATGTGGGTTGTTTCGTGATGACCCGTACCAAAACTCATTTTTGGTTCTATGACAATATCAAATTCGGCCTCGGTTTTTGGATGAAAAGGAGCGCGAACGTGACAGTTTCCGTCCACATCAATGGCTTCGAAATTTTTTTCCCATTCTTCATTCCAGTTTACTTGCTCGATTTCTTCAATTTTATAGGAAATCACGAATTCTGGGGAATTTAAAATCTGAACCTCTTCAAGGACGTTTTCATTCCACAATTGTTTCTGAATGTATGCCGTTACGCCAAATTCATTTTCCTCAAAACTTTCAAAAGGTAGTTCGCCCAATTCAGCAACAAGAATTTCCGAACCCAGCTCCTTTGGTTCAACTGTGAAATGGTAGCCTAAATAGATGTTTGACATGGTATTTTTTTTGCAAAGGTAAGAATCTCTTTTGTTCAATCAATAAAAAAGAGATTTGAACGATATTCAAATCTCTTATAGTAGGAATTCTAAATTATTTAAATAGCGTTCACAATAGCTGCGAAGTCATCTGCTTTTAATGCTGCACCACCAATTAATCCACCATCAACATCTGGTTTAGAGAAAATTTCTTGAGCATTGTCCGGTTTTACGCTACCACCATAAAGGATTGAAACGTCCTCTGCAATATCGCTTCCGAAAGCTTTACGAACCGTTTCTCTAATGAATTCGTGCATTTCCTGAGCTTGTTCTGGACTGGCAGTTTCTCCTGTTCCAATAGCCCAAACCGGTTCGTATGCTAAAACGATATTTGACCAAGCTGATTTTTCGATATGGAACAAGCCATCACGCAACTGGTTCTCAACTACATTAAAATGTTGTTGGTTTTGACGGTCTTTCAATTCTTCACCAAAGCAAAATATCACTCTCATTTCATGCTTTAATGCGGTATCTACTTTATTCGCAATTAGAGCATCCGTTTCGTGAAAAATAGCGCGACGCTCGGAATGCCCAAGAATTACGGTATTTACACCAATACTTTTCAGCATATCTGCTGATATTTCGCCAGTATAAGCACCACTTTCAGCTTGATACATGTTTTGAGCTGCCACTTGAATGTTTGTGAATTCTAAATGCCCCACTGCGGATGATAAATTTATGAATGTTGGTGCTACAATAATTTCTACATCTTTGTCATTTGGCAATTTATCAATTAAGTCGTTTAATAAATCTTCAGTCTCTTCTGCATTTTTATGCATTTTCCAGTTTCCTGCAACAATTTTTTGTCTCATTATTTAAGTGATTTTAAGGTTGTGTTTATTTTTTCGAAATCAGTTTCTATCGCACGGTATAAAATAATTTTACCAGTCTTGTCAATAATAATATATCGGGGAATCCAGTCTAAATCTATAGCTTTTCCAAAAGTACCTTTCATTCCGTCAAGCGCTAAATAATGGTCGCCTTTAAGCTGGTGCTTTTGAATTCCATCTTTCCACTTATAGGCTGTTTTGTCCATGGAAATGAACAAATAAGAAACATCAGGATTGTTGGATTGTAATTCTTTAATTTTAGGCATTGCATTAACACAGTCTCCACACCACGAAGCCCAAACTTCCATTACAACAACTTTTCCTTTGTATTGGTTTAAAACCTCTTGAAATGTAATTTGATTTCCGTCAATGGATACTATTTTTTCTGTCAAAGCCTCAATTGAAAAGGCCTCTTTCTGTGCATTGGAACAAGAAATAGAGGCGAAAGCGACAAATAAAGATGCAATTAATTTTTTAAATTCCATTTTTTTAATTGAAATGCAAATTTACATTTTTAAATCCTAAACTGAAATCAAATTACAGTAAACTTATTTTAGAATTTAAATAATAGTGAATCAAATCAACCAAAAAATTTAGTCGGGATCCTGACTGTTTTTATGATCCTTTAAAAATACATGATTGTGATGGTTTTTTTTTCTTTTCTTGCGGAGAAATAGTTTATTAATGATAAAACCAAGAAATATCAGGGAAATTGCCATTAAAATACATCCGAAAATAATGTGAAAGGTATTTCCTAAAAATGGTGTTTCCATTATGGAAATATAATTGAGAACATAGTATCCTAAACCAAAAAGGAAAATAGAAAATATGATAAAGATAAAATATTTTAATGTTCTTAAATTCCTACTTTTAGTACTCGAATTGCTTTTATGACTACCCATATTTCTTTGAACCTTTATGGTTTATAATTTTAATTTATTGATATCGTTATAGTGTGCTTTCTGTGTGATGGTACCATGGTCTAAAACAATAATACTTGGATTTGCTCTTTCGATTGTTTTTAACGTCGTCCCGTCACAAAAATAAAAGTCGAATGTATATCCGAAATTTTTTTCCGCCTTTGTAATTTCTTCCGGTGAAGAGGCCGTCATGCCTATAACTTTATATCCCTTTGCCCTTGCTTTTTGATTCAAATCTTCCAATTTTTCCATCCCATTTTTATCTGATTTCATTAAATCATAAGCAATAAATAACATCAATTTAGGTTCTTTAAGGAATTCATTTTTGTGATCTGCTCCGTCTTTTTCCATTGCAAAATCATGAATAGGAGGGATATAACCTTCAGAAATTACTTTGTCAATTCGATCTACAAATGTGGCACCAGCGGGAATAGACATTAAATTTTTTTCAGTAAATTCTTTGTTTACGCCATTTACATTGTAAATAAAAACCATTTCTACTACGCTTTTCGGAGCACTATCTGGAATTTTCATCCCTTCAGTGATGTTTGTTCCAACTTTATATGCTCTAAAATCTTTTAACGGTAAATGATTCAAAACCCAGTAGGCCATGAAAGTGCATGATATAACGCTTAAAATCACCAAAAAATTAATAACCTTAACTTTAAAAAGGGGTTTGATTGTGTTTTTATTAATAAATAAGATTAAAATAAAAAACAACAATACTAAATCTTTGGTAAAGGATTGCCATGGTGTCAATTTTAAAGCATCACCAAAACAACCACAATCAGTAACCTTTTTAAAATAGGCAGAATAGAAGGTGAGAAAAGTGAAGAAGACAATCATTAGTAACAAACTCCAAACGGTAAATTTGGGTTTAAAGCCAATAAGAAGCATTATACCTAAAAGTACTTCAAATATCACCACAAAAAGAGCGATTTGTAAAGCGAAAGGGACTAAAAACGGTAAGTTTAAAACCGTTTCTCCAAAATATTCTCCTAGTTTATATGAAAATCCAATAGGATCATTTAGCTTGATTAACCCCGAAATAATAAACAATATTCCGACAAAAATTCTAGAAAATTGTACGATAAAATTTTTCATTTATTCATTTTTTTTGAAAAACGTAAATATAGACAAGATTATTTAAAAAAAGCCAATAAAATTATTTATTACGCACAAACCCCATTAAAATGAGGGCGAAAACAGCATAATTAATCATATCCTGATAATTGGCATCGATTCCTTCTGAAACTAAAGTTTTTCCTTTGTTATTCTCAATTTGTTTTACTCGGAGTATTTTTTGTAAAATCAAATCAGTAAGCGAAGTCACTCTCATACTGCGCCAAGCCTCGCCATAATCGTGATTTTTGGCTTCCATCAATTCCTTGGTCAGTTTGATTTTAGAATCATACAATTGAATTACTTTATCACCATCAATATCTGGTTGATTAACAAATCCAAGTTCTAATTGAATTAATCCAATGATAGAATAATTGATGATTCCGATAAATTCACTTACTTCGTCTTCCTCAATTTTTTGTACATCGTTTTCTTGCAGAATTCTAATTCTTTGCGCTTTTATGAAAATTTGATCAGTCACGGAAGGTAATCTAAAAATGCGCCAAGCACTTCCGTAATCTTTCATTTTATTGATAAAAAGAGTGCGGCAAATTGCGATTACCTCATCATATTCTTGTGAAGTGTTCTTCATTATTGATGTATATTTGTATTCAAATTTTTTCAAAAATAAGAATAATTTTTTGAATGAGGCGTTTTGAAGTTTTAAAAACCCAGTATCCAAAACCTAAAACCCATAAAATGACCATAAACTGCAAAGGAAATCTAATCGATTTAGCAACGCCGAAAGTGATGGGCATATTAAACATTACTCCCAACTCCTTTTTTGATGGAGGAAAGTATTCAAATGAAAGTGAAATACTATCCCAATCTGAAAAAATGTTGATTGAAGGTGCTACATTTATTGACATTGGCGCCTATTCCAGTAAACCCAATGCTGCATTTGTATCGGAAGAAGAGGAATTAGGTCGAATCATTCCCATAGTAAACCTGATCTTAAAACATTTTCCGGAAGCCCTACTTTCTATAGATACTTTTCGGAGTGAAGTGGCCAGGGTTTGTATTGAGGAGGGAGCGGCTATAATTAATGATATTTCTGCGGGGAATTTAGATGACAGAATGCTGGAAATTGTTTCGAATTATAAAGTGCCTTACATCATGATGCACATGCGTGGCACGCCACAAACCATGCAAACATTTACTAATTATGATAATATTGTTAAGGAAATACTTTTTTATTTTTCTGAAAAAGTGGTAAAAGCCAGAAGTCTAGGTATCAATGATTTGATTGTGGATCCCGGATTTGGCTTTGCAAAGTCATTGGAACAAAACTATGAGATTTTGCGAAAATTGGATTTGTTTCAAATGTTGGAATTACCAATTTTGGTTGGTTTTTCCAGAAAGTCTATGATTTATAAACCTTTGAATTCAAATGCTCAAGAAGCTTTAAACGGAACAACAGTTTTGAATACAATTGCTTTAGAAAAAGGCTCTAAAATCCTTCGCGTACATGATGTGAAAGAAGCAGTTGAATGTGTAACCTTATTCAATAAAATCAATTTACAATCATGAAATATTTAAGTCTATTATTCTTTTTGCTGTTGTTTTCCTGCGGGAATAAGGAAACTGTTTTATTGCCAAAATCCAATTGTACTATCGTAAAAAATGTTCAAGACCATTCTCCAATCTATATTTTTTTTAGAGTAAATGGAAAAGATACTTTGGTTGAAGTGAATAGAAAAAACGAAATCATTTCCACCAATTGGATTTTTAATATCGATAAACGTTTGCCTATAAGACTGGTTATTCCTGAAGTCATGAAGTTGCAAGAGAAAAAGCGCAATGAAAAAGCGCATAAAAATGAAGCCGCCCAAAATTATTATTCTTATGCGGATAGTATTCATAGAAATTTGGCCTTTGTACCTTTTACAAATGTGTATTATAAATTGGTAAAACCAAAGTCAGGAGTAATTGTATTTTTTACCAAAAACAATGATATATTAATGAATGATAGTGTTATAAAACGGGAACAACTTCAGAATTATCTCGGTAAATTGTCCAGTGACAAATCTAATAAATTCCAATTTTGCTTTGCCAAAGATTTACCTTTTGGAAGTTATGTTCAGGACAAAATTTTCATTTTAACTTTAAATGGAGCGGGGGTGAGCGACGAAGAGTTTGTTTATTAATCTCTGAATAACAGCTTGTTGATTATTATTTTATAGTTAATCTTTTTCAGTACAAGACAAAAAATAGTGAAACTTTTCTTTTTGTGAAAGATAGGTTTCACCACTGAAGATTTATATAAAAAATTAATGTCCTCTCTTCAAGGAACAACATATTTAATATTTAATAAGTTGCCCCCTTATTTCACCACCTGGATTTAAGGCACTATGAATATTTACATAATAAAGATTGGCATTAAGATCTGCTTCTTGTCCTGAGTCTAAAACAGGACTTGTATAGGTTATTGGCGAGGTTAAATTAGAAAATGTAAAAACTGGGGGGCCACTTACTCCTACAGCACCTTTATGTACATGCCCAAGAGTGGCAGGTCCTGTTAGTCCAGAGTAATTAACAGTAATCGTAAATATTTTTGTTTTGCTATTGAATTTGAGTACTGCAGTTCCTTTTGCCGTCGAACCATTGTCAGGCGTTTCGCTGGCACTATTTAAAATGGCATTAAAAGTTACATCTGGATTAGGTGTGACCGAAGAGTAATCGTTGTTAGAGCAGGAAATAATACTTGATAAAAAAAATAAGAGTACCAGAAATCTAGTTAAGGGTTTCATAATTTTTTTTTTAAGATTAAAAAATGATAACTATTGTTAGTTACATGATTTTTTACCTACTAAGTGTCAGTTATTTTGATAAAAAAGCACCGTAACTTACAATAAAGTTAGGATTTCATTTTTGAATTCACAAGATTTTTATGAAAAAATTGGGGTTAGTTTCTTGCTACTTCAGAGTTTTGATTACTAAATCGTATATACTATTGATGATGATACGGTTCATTCCTCAAAATGGTAAATCCGCGATACAATTGTTCAATAAAAAATAATCGAACCATTTGATGTGAAAAAGTCATTAGTGACAGCGAAATTTTACCATTGGCTTTAGCATAAACGGTTTCCGAAAAACCATAAGGTCCGCCAATGACGAAGACTAAAGTTTTGATTCCCGCATTCATTTTCTTCTGCAATTCCTCCGAGAAACTCACGCTAGAAAAGGTTTTTCCGTTTTCATCCAACAAAATCAATTGGTCCGTTGGAGTTATTTTTGCCAAAATCAATTCGCCTTCTTTTTCTTTTTGTTGACTTTCCGACAAGTTTTTCACGTTTTTGATATCTGGAATGATTTCTAAATCGAACTTGATGTAAAACGACAATCGTTTTTGGTATTCGTCAATCAGCAATTGCAAATTTTTATTGTCGGTTTTACCAATGGCAATGAGCTTGATATTCATTTATGTATAAAAATTAACTGTCCATAAAGGAATCGGAGTTGTTTTTTTGAATCAATTTCAGAATTAATAAAAATCCTGCTACGGCTTCAAAAGTCATTCCTACGATTAATAGCAAACTGAACAAGGGCCATTCCATGATTTTAAAAAGAGCTCCTAGTACGGTTACCACGGCGCCTATAATAAATAGTATTAAAATTTGAGTATTCTTCATCTGAAGTAATTTATTGTGGGCAAAAATAGTTAAAACTAAATTAGTTTTATAAAAAAGGCTTTCCATTTCCAAATTGTGGTGTTTGTATTCTAATCACAACACTTTATTCATTGGGGACCGAAAACGATAATTTGGTTCCTTTACCAAGCTCACTATTAAATTCATATTCGGCTTTTAAAAGTGTTAAGCGGGAAATAATATTATGAATGCCATTTCCTTTTGTCTCATCATTCATCTTAAATCCTGAACCATTATCTTTTATCAGGATATGTATTCTTTTTTTTATTATGGTCAAGGTTAAAGAAATTTGAGAACCTGATGTATGTCTCAACGAGTTATTGATAAACTCCTGAATGATTCGGAAAATCAAAATCTGATTTTCGGTATTCAGGTTTAAAGGTTTGTGGGTAATTGAACAACTAATATTACAAACAGAATTTAGTTTGGTAATTATTTCGTCTAAAGCGTAAATTAAACCCCCTTCTTTGAGAGAGCGAGGCATAATATCAAAAGATATTTCTCGGATGGATTCAATTGATTTATTAGATAAGGATTGGCAGGTCTCTAATGTTTTTTTAAAATTTGGATCTGTAGGATCCATAAGTGTTAATGTATGTAAAAAAATTTTTATTGCGTTTAATTCCTGACCTAATGAATCGTGCAAATCATTGGCAATTCTATTTCGCTCTTTTTCCTGTTCCGCAATAATTATTTTTAAATCATTTATCTTCTTGTTTTTTTGTTCGGAGATATCTCTAAAAATCAATAAAAAACCTTCGTGTTGGCTATTACCATCCCTAATTTTTGAAAGGATAAACGAAAAAGGTATTGCTTTTCCGGCTTTATCAAAAAGGATTGTTTCAAAAACACCGCAGTTGGAGCAAATAGAACAATCCTTGCATCCTTTTTTTATTTTATTGGATATCTCTTCTTTCAGTAATTTATTTTTAGGATCTAATAATCCAACCACATTACGATTGATAAACTTTTTCTTTTGGTGTAATAATAATTTTTCTGTAGCAGCATTAACATCCAGAATTTTCCCCGAAACATCCGTAATTATCAAAATCTCAGAAACAGCATCATATATATTACTAAAATAGTCACGAGAAATAGTGGTTTGCTCCAGCTCTTCACCTAGCAAATTTATTCCGGTAGCAATTGCGTCTAAAATGGTTGCATTTTTTGATATAGGTAGCTTATTTGTAAAATCAGAACAGGCATAAGAGGAAATAGTATTGGTAAAATGTTCTATTTGCATTGCTTCTCTATCATCAACTTTTGGTGGATTTATCAGTAGTTTATCGGCAAGAGCGTTTAAATGGGTTATAATTTGATTTAGTGGATTCTCATCATAATCCGTAATTATTCGTTGGGAATAATTACCATCAGAAAGAGCCTTGCTGAGTTCAACAATATTTAATATTAATTTGGAATTCACCTTGCTCGTTTTATTATAATTTTGACTGATTTAACCATCTATATTTGATAGATTGAAACTTTGAATTTTTCCTTTATTCAAGACATAATTCGATTATGAACTTATATTTTTCGCCTTACTGACTCAGAGATTGTGCCTATGCTTTATGTAGGTTGTGCCTATCTTTATGTAGGTTATACCTATACTTTATGTAGGTTGTGCCTATATTTTGCACCTATTTTTTATATTAAACACAAATTAACTGAGTTTTCACCAATTATTCCTCAAATTGTATTCGCTCTTTTCTATTATCCGTGTAAATCTTTTTAATCTATGGCAAAATTATGGTTTGATAGTAATAACAAATAATTATCCCGTTTTATTACTTTCTTTTAATTTTTTTACCCAGGAAAGAGCCTCTTTTTCATTCGAAAAGTATTTAGAAGATATTGACGGCGTGGCCTTAATTAAAATATTAATAAGCAAGACAGTAACGGGGTTGTTGACAATAAATGCAGCACCCAAAATATTTTTCAATCCTATTTCCGGGTGCCTGAACAGTTCTTTCGCTCCCCGTGTAAATCCTTGTGTGCTTTTTGAAGCATTTACTATTAGGTAATGGTCTTTATTCTCGGCAAACTCAATTCTTTTAGCAATCAGATCTTCCGCTATTTTAACATCAATTATAACACTTTCAGTAAACTTTAAAAAAATAATATCATCGTCAAGTTCTTTACTGAAAGTTACCTGTGGGTATTTTTTAATTTTCATTGGAAATGCGATTTTCTTGTTTGTGTTTTATTTCTATTAACCAACGCAACGCTTCATCTTTTTTTGTGAAAAATTTTGCAGGAACGGTAGGCTTATTTATAGAAATAAACAGGTTCAAAATAACATTTGTAACAATGTTTTTTGATAAAAAAGCACCTCCTGAAATTCCTTTAAGTCCCCAATCGGGTGATGACATGTATTCTCTGGCCTCCTTTGTTATTGATTTTAGATTTGTAACATCAATTAGGACATTGTAGGAGTTCCCTTTGAAATAATCTAAGCGGTCATTAACCAATTCTTTTGCGATAGGAAGTGTCATTTCTAATTGTGGTGAATAATTAAAAAAGATAATTCCTTCATGTTCCTCTTTCCAAAATGAAGTGTACTTACATTCTATAAATTCTCTTTTTTCCATAATTAGTTTTTATTGTATATGGTTCCTATAAGTTCCATATTAAAATTATCGTTTGCCTGAATGTATACACTTTTTGGGATAATTTCCACTCCAAATCGCTGTTTTTCAATAGAAGCATCCATGCCAAAATACAAATTATCACATTTCAAATTGCCAAACCTGACAACTGATTGATATAAAGCTTGTCTATAACATCCGTGGGTGTAAACATAATCATAATTTATTCCAACTGCCATCATTGAATAATTATTTTTCGAAGATTTATAGCAAAACCCGACTGCAACCAATGATTCTTCATTATGAAATTTATCGCCGGATTTAAGCCTAAGTTCTACAGTTTCCCAATTGGGGTGCAACTGCATATTGTTGAACAACTTTAAAGGTAAATTATAAGTATTAATATTCAAACCCTTTTGTTTTACATTTGAATATAATTCATGCCAGTTTTTTGTTTGATTTTCATTCAATACATTTTCACTATCTATTACATTAACCCTAAATAAAGGTTTATTGTCCAAAATTTTTCGCCTAAAATGCCATCTGTTGCCTTTCGATAATTGTTTCATGTATTCATTTTCATCCTGCCATTTCGTGTTTTTTAATACATGTGTATCGGGCATTTTTACTTTTATAAAACCTTCTTTTATCAGAAAATCTCTCATCTCTATATCATTGCTGTCAAAGTCTCGAAGCTGTAACATTGTTGCATCGCATTCTTGCTTTACATCATTCATAATACGAATCAGTTCTAATAGCGCTGTCTGCCATTGGCCATTGTTTCTGTCAATGAATAAATGGTTGCCTTCAGTAAGTAAACTGCCCAACATGACCACCTTTGATGTAAGATAGTATTTGTCTTTTTTACGAACTTCTTCAATTTGTTGTGAAACATGGGCCGGGGCAATCATGTCATCTTTACAGAGTAATTCGGTAAAGAACGTTGCTAATATAGGCTTGCCCGTAAGGGAATCTGAAATAATTAAGTAATGAAACTTCCAGTTATTTTCAGGTTCGGGATTATCACAAAATGTTTCTTCTAAAAAACGGCAACCTTCCCAATCAAACGTTCCCCGATTACCTAATAAATCATCCCATACGTTTTTATCTATTTCTTTGATGGTTCGTACTTGTTTTATAAAAAATTTGGAAGTCGTCTCGTCTTTTTTTTGTACTGGATATCTTTGGGCAACAGTGGTAAGTGGCGTTTTAAAATTGCGTTCGAGGTCGGCAACGGTTTGATTTTCTTCTGCTAATACCAATGGAAAATGTTTGGTCATACAGGCTACCAAGTCGTCAATATCCTGAATTGTTTGGTTTCGATTTATAGTAATGCGCACACCTGCACATCTCACGGGTACTCCGGGAAAAATACCAACATTTGTAAAGTAACCCTCTTTCATCAATCGTTTTACCATATTGTATGCTACCCGCGGTAAACCCAAACCAATATACATAATTGGAGAAGCTGCATGAGACATTAAGGGTAAACAGGATTCGTCACATTTCTGAATAAACCGTTCAATGAGTTCAGCTACCCGATTTTGATACACGTAAATATCGGGAGTAAGATGTATTTTAGCACTGGCAACACAAGCCCCCAGAACGGGTGGTTGTAATGGCCCACCTGTAGTATAGGATGTTCCACAGGTCAAAATTTTTCTAGAAAGCTCCTTGTTGTTTAGTACTAACAATCCTCCACCAGCACCAAAACCTTTGGCTAACGAAGTGGATAAAACCACCTGATCGGTAAGTTCCATTTGCGAAAGAACATAACCGGATCCATTTTTTCCTGTCCAACTCATACCGTGTGCATCGTCAATATATAAATTGAAATTGGCGTATTTATCTAACAATACTTGAATATCTTTTAATGGGGCAAAATCACCATACATAGAGTAGAGACCATCAACCATATACCATACTTTATGATGTTTTCCATGAGTTTTCTTGAGTATGTCTTCCAGATTATTTAAGTTGTTATGTCTTAATAAATCAAGTTTCACCCCTTTTGCAACAGCCAATTGAGTGCCTATCTGAACACTGGCATGCACCTGATGGTCATTAATCATAAAATCTTTTTCACCCACTAAAATGGGGATAGCGGCCACATGGGTTAAAGTGGTCGTTGGACCAACTATTGTTTGGTAGCCAAAAATATCATAAAACAAAGCTTCCAACTCTTCATACAGCGGACACTTGGAATAGGCTCTGGAGGATGAATACTGAGTGCCGTATTTCATGACGGCGTTAATTGCACCTTGTTTTAAACGATCATCGGTTTCCAATCCCAGATAACTGCATGAGGTAAAGTTGATCAATTTATTCCCGTCAATCTGAACGGTTCTTCCGTTAAGAACTTGGTCATCAATGTTGATGTGGAACAATCCGTTGTTTACACCATTTGTTAAACATTCATCAATTGTATTGACGTGGCTGTTGTATTTGTTAGTCTCCATAGTTATTATAGATAAAATTATTAATTCAATAAATCAAGATTTTTTTTTTAATTATTAATATACGAGGTATTTAATACTATGATTTATTCAAATAATAGAGGAATGAACAAAAATTATGACAAGCCTTTAATCTGAATTTCAAAGTTTATTTGTAAAGAGGGTAAAAGAAAAAATGTAAAAACAAACTAACCGAATGAGGCGCCTTATTTTTAACACTGTAAAAGGCAATTACATTTTGGGGTGATTTTAATGGGATTTATACCTAAATAAAATTTAGGAAAAGGGCCTTTCCAATTAATTCTGCGGTGTTTTTCACTCCAAACTTTGTTAACAGAGACTGGCGATATTCATTTACCGTAGTTGTTGTCAGACCTAATTTTTTGGCAATTTCTACATCTGTGTTTTCATCAGCAATCAATCCTAAAATTTTCAATTCTTTTTTGCTGAGTTTAAGAGAAGTTTTATTTGTTTGCTTATTTTTAGAATCGAATTTAAGAAAAGACATTGCAACTTCATTAGAAAAGTAAAGCTCGCCATTCAAAATAGTTTTAATTGCCAAAATTAATTCTTCAGGAGGAATACTCTTCATTACATATCCTAAAGCACCAGCATCAATCATATTTTTAAAAAACAGATATTCATCGTAACTTGAAAGGGCCAATATTTTACTGTTTGGCTTAAAAGAAAGAATTTGTTTTATACAATCTGCCCCAGTAGTGTTTTTCGACAATCTATAATCCATTAGGATGAAATCGAATGGATTGTTTTTAACCATATCAATTGCAATTTCAGATGTATTCGCGTCTTGAATAATAAATTTATAGGGTGATTTAACAGTTTCGAGCATTACTTTTATTCCGTCACAAATCATTTGATGGTCATCTACAATTAACAATTGTATGGTTTTTTGTATTTCCATTTTTTGTGGGGTATTTTTTAGGTAATTTTTTGGTAATTTTTTGGTTTAGCGCTTTGGAAAGGAATATAAAAAAATGTGTTCTGTATAAAAAGACACATTTTTAGAATTTTCATTCCCTACAAATTTAGAAATTGAAAATCAAATTACAAGTTTTATCTGTAGATAATTTAGATTATTTTCTAAGGAAGCATTTGAATTTTTCTATGCGTTTTACACAAGTTCAATATTTATTTTTATTAAAAATGTTTGTATCTATTATTTTGTTTAGCCGGATGATGCTACCCGAATTTTAAAATAGTAAATTCATCCAATTGGAAGGGTGTTCGTTTTATAAATAAAAATTCTCGTTTCCTAATTCCTAATTATTATATTTGTACTCCAAACACAACACTTCATTATGAGTCAAAAAGTATTGCTTACTTCAAAAGAAGTCAATATCATATTGCACCGTTTGGCCTGTCAGTTAATAGAAAAACATCATGATTTTTCTAATACCATTTTGATAGGAATCCAGCCTCGAGGTACCTATTTGGCAGAGCGTCTCAAAAAAATGTTAGAACTGGAATACAACATTAAGGATATTGCACTTGGTTATCTGGATATTACTTTTTTTCGGGATGATTTCCGTAAAACGAATAAACCTCTTGAAGCCAATAAAACAAAAATCAACTTTCTTGTCGAAAATAAAAAAGTTATTTTTATTGATGATGTTTTGTATACCGGGAGAAGTATTCGGGCAGCTCTAACGGCCATTCAATCTTTTGGGAGACCTTCCGGGATAGAGCTTTTAACACTAATTGACCGTCGTTTCAGTAGAGATCTACCCATTCAACCCGATTATCGAGGGCGTCAAGTCGATGCCATTAATAATGAAAAAGTAAAAGTTTGCTGGCTAGAAAATGAAGGGGAAGACGGCGTTTTTTTAATAAACAATAATTAAGAATGAAAATGAGCGAACTAAGCGTAAATCATTTATTAGGCATAAAATATATCAACAATCAAGATATTGACCTCATTTTTGAAACAGCCGATCATTTTAAAGAAGTTATTAATCGCCCCATAAAAAAAGTACCATCACTTCGAGACATTACCATTGCTAACATTTTTTTTGAAAATAGCACCAGAACCAAACTCTCTTTTGAGCTGGCCCAAAAACGATTATCTGCCGATGTCATGAGTTTTTCAGCAGCTCAGTCTTCAGTTAAGAAAGGCGAAACCCTTATAGACACCGTAAATAATATCCTTTCCATGAAAGTAGATATGGTGGTGATGCGACATTCAAATCCCGGAGCGGCTTATTTTTTGTCAAAAAATGTGAAAGCCAGCATTGTAAATGCGGGTGATGGTGCCCATGAACATCCCACACAAGCCCTATTAGACAGCTATTCTATTAGAGAAAAACTAGGTGAAGTAGGAGGAAAGAAGGTGGTTATTGTTGGTGATATTTTGCATTCCAGAGTGGCGCTTTCTAATATTTATGCTTTGCAAATGCAAGGAGCAGAAGTAAAGGTCTGTGGTCCAAAAACGCTTATTCCAAGGTATATCGAATCATTAGGTGTAACTATAGAGCCAAATTTGCGTAAAGCCCTAGAATGGTGTGATGTGGCTAATATGTTGCGGGTACAAAATGAAAGAATGGATGTGAATTATTTTCCATCAACACGAGAATATGCGCAGCAATATGGTGTCGATAAAACGCTATTGGATTCCCTAAATAAAGAAATTGTAATCATGCATCCCGGACCAATTAATCGTGGTGTTGAAATCACTAGTGATGTTGCCGACTCCAAACAATCGGTGATTTTGAACCAAGTAGAGAATGGAGTTGCCATACGAATGGCAGTGATTTATCTTTTGGCATCAAAAATTCAATAGAATATTATAGGTTTAAGTAAGTTTACCCAATAAATCTTTGTAAATTAGCAGTGCAATTAATTTTTATATCATGAAAGTAGATCAAAAAGGACATACGGTTTCCATCAAAGACACCCAAGGCGATTTAGTTTCGTTTTTGATGAAGGTGACTCATGAATATAAGACTTTTGAAAAACACAATATGATTGTTGACGTCAGTTTGCATAAAAACCCATCCTTAAAAGAGATAAACGGGTTTTTACCTCTTTCTAAAACACATAAAAAAAATAAAAAATCCTTTGTAATTGTTGCTCAGGGGGTAGATTTTAATACTATTTCCGATAAATTAACTGTGGTGCCTACTCCGCTGGAGGCACGTGATATTATTGATATGGAAGAAATTGAACGCGACTTGGGATTTTAAATAATTCAGTATGGATTTTTATAGCAACAAAAATCGGATGAATGTAGTGAGAGTTATACTTCTTATAGTATCGGTAATTTTGCTTTTTTTGAACATTTATAATTCATACAAAAACAGTAGTATCAATTATTTAGGAATTGTATCAAATATATTATTGATTTTTGCCATGACTATAGGGATTATAGAAAACAGAACAAATAAATAATAAAACCGAATCTACTTCAATTGAAATTAACCATCCTCGGCTGTTATGCCGCAACTCCAAGATCCTTTACCAATCCAACCTCACAGGTACTAGAAATTAGAAATCGATTGTTTTTAATTGATTGTGGTGAAGGGACACAGGTTCAATTGCGCAGAAACAAAATCAAGTTTTCTAAAATCAACCATATTTTTATTTCCCATTTGCATGGCGACCATTTTTTTGGTTTAGTAGGTTTGGTTTCTACGTTTATGTTGTTGAACAGAACAACCGATTTGCATATTTACGGTCCAAAAGGCATCAAAGAAGTTATTACCTTACAATTGCGATTGTCAAATTCGTGGACTAATTATGGTTTGTTTTTTCATGAACTGGAAGCCACGGAAAGCGAAATCATTTATGAGGATGAAAAGGTTTTGGTAAAAACAATTCCATTAAAACACCGAGTTTACACCAATGGTTTTTTATTTCAGGAGAAAGTAGGAGATCGGAAATTGAATTTAGATGCAGTTCAAAATTTTGAAATTGATCAATGTTATTATCAAAAAATAAAAAACGGCAAAGATATTACCTTAGATGACGGAAGAGTGATTGAAAATGCCATTTTGACTTATGATCCAATTCCGGCCAAGAGTTATGCCTTTTGCTCGGATACGGCTTATGATGAAACTATAATTCCCAATATTCAGAATATAGATATTTTATATCACGAATCCACGTTCTTGCAACAAGAAGAAGGTTTGGCCGCAAAAACCATGCATTGCACAGCTAAGCAAGCCGCAACGATAGCGCTAAAAGCCAATGTGAAACAGTTAGTTCTTGGGCATTATTCAACACGATATGAGAGCATTGCGTTATTTAAAGAAGAGGCCGAAACCATTTTCCCCGAAGTGCTTTTGGGCGATGATGGAGCTTCTTTCGATTTTTAACGGTAAGTGGCTTGGTCTTTATTTATAAATCCTATTCCCGCTATTCGCTGCAATCCATATAATTGCTTTGCTTCGTGCCTCGCAATAACATGGGATTTTCGCTTCTATCGGGGCTAGATAACTAATCATTTTTGTATTCATTAATAAACAAAAAATACTGTAATTTTACAACTCCATTTCAATCAATAAAATGAATCAAGATTTAGGCGATTATAGAAAATCATACAATCAAAACGAACTTTTAGAAACTAATATTCCAGAAGATCCCATCAATTTATTTCACAGATGGTTTTTTGAAGTGCAGGATTTTGGTGGAGTAGATGAAGTTAATGCCATGACTGTTTCTACTTTAGGGCTTGACGGCTTTCCAAAAGCCAGAGTCGTTTTGTTAAAAAAATTCTACGAGGAAGGCTTTATTTTTTACACCAATTATAATTCCGAAAAAGGAAAAGCCATTATAGAAAACCCAAACGTTTGCCTTTCTTTTTTCTGGCACTCATTAGAGCGTCAGGTCATTATAAAAGGAATTGCAGAGAAAACCCCCGCAAACGTATCCGATAATTATTTTGCCTCCCGACCAGACGGAAGTAAATTGGGCGCAATAGTTTCGAATCAAAGTGAGGTTATTCCTAATAGAGAATTTCTCGAAAATAATTTAAAACAATTAGAAATTGATTATCAAGGAAAAGAAATTACCAGACCAGAATATTGGGGAGGTTTTTTGGTTCGCCCGATAGAAGTTGAATTTTGGCAAGGAAGACCTAATCGACTGCATGATAGAATTCGATATCACTTGCAAGAAGATTTTTTTTGGACTATAAATCGACTGGCACCATAACTTTTTAAATAGCTGTCTGTTAATACTTTATTTGAATTTAAGATCACGTCTCGTGGTCTTTTTTGTTAGACAAATATTTAAATGAGTATTGTGTTGAATTATAAGAAAATTATTTATTAAAACATGAAATTAGTGCATTTCATCGGTTTTATTTGGCACTTAAGCGATAATGTTAGTATTCTTGTATAAAGAAATTATAAACAGCATCTTGTTTATACTATTAAAGAGGTTTGCATCAAATCTACTTTAACTCTAATGTTACTTATTATGAAAAACAAATCACTTCGAGCACTATTGCCGTTGGTAGTAGTGTTTGCATTTTTATCATGTACTACAAATTCTCCACAAGATGTTGTTTTACCTCAAGCAAAATTGGTTCAGAATTATGCGTATCAGCCAGAAGAAATGGAACTAGCTGATTTGATTAATGAATACAGGGTTAGCAAAGGTTTAATTCCTTTACAAATCATTAATCATATCTCTTTTAAATCAGAAGAACACAACGAATACATGATTGCGAAAAATATAGTGAATCATGATTTATTTGAGGAACGGTCCCAAAATATTATACAGCTTCTTGGAGCGGTAAAAGTAAACGAAAATATAGCGTATAATTTTTCTACACCAAATTCCGTTTTGCATGCTTGGTTAAACAGTCCAGGACACAAAGCCAATATAGAAGGAAATTTTACTCATTTTGGATTGTCAATTACAGTAAATTCAGTAACTGGTAGTAAATATTATACGAATATGTTTATGAAAAGATAGATTTTGTTACATTATACTCAAGCCACTCTAATGGAGTGGCTTTTTTGTTTAATTGAGTAGTATTTAGATTCAAAAGTACAAAGAATAAGCTATGCGGGAACATAAAAATAGTTGAGATCCTGATGATTAAATTTTTTCGGTTTATTCCATCACTAAAAATTTCGATTTCAATTCCGTTGTAGGGACCATGCAATTTTCTTTTTTTCCGTACCATGTATACCTGTTTTTGGCAATATAATCATAGAGTAGGTTACTTAAACCGGTTGGAATAATCTTAAAGATAGTTCCAAAATGGAAAAAGCCTCCCAAGTTTTTACAGATTTTTAAAGCTGCTGCCGATTTATAATAATAGGCAATTCCAGGTTCGTATAAAATGACACTATCTATATTTTTGGCTTGTATGCCAATATGGTTCAGGATATCTTGACCCAAATTAGATTGTAAAGCCACGAATCGGAACAAGTCTTTCGTATCGTGTTTGATTACAAATTGCACCGCAGCATCACACAAATTGCAAACGCCGTCAAAGAGAATTATTTTTTTGTCTTTTGGTAAGTCAATCATAAAAAAATGGGTTATGTTTATCCTTGATTTAAAAATTCAATATGAATTTACTGATTACTTCTTAACCGCTTCAACCAATTCTAACGCTTCCAGGCTAACGGTCGAGGTAAAAACGCCATAATTCACAACGGCTTTGTTTTTTTCAATTTTATCGATGCTTCCTACCGCTTTTCCGTCAAACATGCGCACGCGGTCTCCCACTTTTAAAATTGGTTTGGGTTTTTCGATTACAGGTTTTAGTTTTTTCTCCTTTTTGGCTGCCCTAATTTCTTCCACCTGAACCGTAACTTCCTGAATCACTTCTTTTTTCTTTTCGGCAATCGCTTTAATTTCTTTTGAAGTCGTTTTAATTCGTTTGGAATTTTCAATTTCAATTACTTTCAGGAATTCGCCAATCAGTTCTTTCTTATTCTTATTGTTGAAATATTTGCCGGCCAAGTCCTCAATTTTTTGCCCGATATAAATAATTTTCTGATTGCTATCGTACAGTTCCTGATAGCTTTCCAGTTTCTGTTTGATTTTGACATTAATAGTCTCCATCTTTTTGCTTTCCTCTCGGGCTTTGGTTTCTTCTTCTTTTAGGGTTTGCGAAGTCTTTTCCATTTTGGAACGTTCTTTTTGAAGTGTGGCAATGGTCTTGTCAAAGCGCACTTTTCCCACTTCGATTTTCTTTTTGGCGCGATTAATCAACCCAAAAGGAATTCCGTTTTTTAGCGCTACTTCAAAAGTGAAGGAACTTCCGGCTTGGCCTAAAACCAGTTTATACAAAGGTTCTAATGATTTTTCGTCAAAAAGCATGTTGGCATTGGTGGCAAAGGGGAGTTCATTGGCCAATATTTTTAAATTAGAATAATGCGTGGTAATAATTCCAAAAGCTTCCCGATGATAGAATTCTTCCAAGAAAATTTCAGCTAATGCACCGCCCAATTCCGGATCAGATCCTGTACCAAATTCATCAATTAGGAATAAGGTTTTCCGATTGCACTTCTTCAAGAAGTAGTTCATGTTTTTTAATCGGTAACTGTACGTACTTAGATGATTTTCAATAGATTGATTATCCCCAATGTCTGTTAGTATTCGGTCAAATAAAAACGTTTCACTGCGTTCGTGAACGGGAATCAGCATCCCGGATTGCAGCATCAATTGCAACAATCCCACAGTTTTTAAGGAGATGGTTTTTCCACCAGCATTGGGTCCGGAAATGACTATGATTCTGTTTTCCTGATGTAATTCTATAGTTTGCGGATGCGTAATTTCGTTTTTCTGTTTGTTGTTCAAATACAAAATAGGGTGATAAGCGTCCCGAAAATACAGCCGGCGTTCATCGGTTATGGTTGGTAAAATTCCGTTGATTCTGTTGGCATATTTTGCTTTTGCGGCAATAACGTCAATATCGCTCAAGAAATCCTGATATTGAATAATTAACGGTAAATAATGACGAACGGCATTCGATAATTGTTTCAGAATTCGGGTAATTTCTTCTTTTTCCTCATATTCCAGATTACTCAATTCACGAGAATAGCGCAACGTAGTTTCGGGTTCTATATAAGCGATGCTTCCCGTTTTTGAACTACCAAGTATGGAACCTTTTACTTTTTTGCGATACATGGCTAATACGGCTAATACGCGTCGGTTTTGAACAAAACTTTCTTTAATGTCGTCCAGATAGCCCAAGCCGTTGTATTGGGTCAAGGCGATTCCAAAACTTTGGTTGACTTTGCCTCGAACCAGATTCATTTCTCTGCGGATATTCAATAAATCAAGAGAGGCATTGTCCTTGATTTCGCCATATTTATCAATGACTTCATCAATGAGTTTGATGATTTCCTTGGTATATTCAACCTGTGAGGCTTTGGCATTTAAATGAGGGTAATAGTCGTCGAATTTCTTGAAATAGTGCAGTAAAATGTTCGTGGTCTCTGAAATGGTGGCAATTTTCTTAAAACTTCCCACTTCCAGAAAACTGTCTTCTATTGCAAGAAATTTTATTTCGTATGAAATGGCATCATATCCGTGATTAGGAATGGCGTTGTTGTTCTGAAAAGAAGAAAGATATTCGGAAGTTTGCATCAAAGCAGTCATCAACGTTTCCTTGTCCTTAAACGGAACGATTTCGAGTGCTTTTTGTTTACCGATATCCGTATTGCATATAGAAGAAATAGTTTCTAATACGGTAGGGAATTGTAAGTCTTGAAGTGTTTTTTCTGTAATGGAAATCATTTATTTAAAATCAATGTTCAAAGTTACAAAGGTTCAAAGTCTTATTGGATGAGAATTTCATATTTTTGGAAAAAATTATAGTATGTTTATTGATATTCATCCCTCTTGGCAAAGCGTTTTATCCGAAGAAATTAAGAAACCTTATTTTTTGGAGTTAGTAAAAACCGTCGACGAAGAATATCAAAATCATATTTGCTTTCCGCCAAAAGAGTTACTTTTTGCAGCTTTTGATTATTGTTCTTTTGATGATTTAAAAGTCGTAATCATAGGTCAGGATCCTTATCATGGGGAAGGAGAAGCCAACGGTTTGTGTTTTTCTGTTAATGATGGCGTGCGGATTCCACCTTCCTTGCGTAATATTTTTCGGGAATTGAACGATGATTTAGGAACTATCTTTATGCCTACTTCGGGCAATTTAGAGTGTTGGGCGAAACAGGGCGTTTTACTTTTAAATGCATCACTTTCAGTCAGAAAAGACAATCCAAATAGTCACAAACATTTGAAATGGAATGTTTTTACGGATGCGGTTATCGAAACTATTTCCAACCAAAAAGAGCATGTGGTTTTTTTGCTTTGGGGAAGTTTTGCCCATAAAAAAGGGTTGAAAATAGACCGGAAAAAACATTTGGTTTTAGAATGCGGTCATCCATCGCCAATGAGTGCCAATCAAGGGAAATGGTTCGGCAACAGGCATTTTAGCAAAACCAATGATTATTTAAAATCTAACGGAATACCGGAGATTAACTGGTGATTAGTTTATCGTAAAAGAATAATACCCGCCACCGTCCAAAGCGGAGTATGTCGAATTAAGATTTAAAAACAAGTTGTTTCCAACACTTTCGGAACGAAATTCGACATCCGTGGTGGAATTGCTGTTATATCCAAAACTCAGTCTGTATTGACCTGGAGCAAGCGATTTGATTCCAACTCGGTATTCGTAGATTTTAGTTGCGGGATTATAAATTGAACTTCCATAAATAAACGAACCAGAAAAAGCTTCCCCATTTATAGTAGTAAGTTGGTTATCTGCAATTCCAACTATTGACCAATTGGCATCTATTTTCTTTTCTAGTTCATAAGAGAAATACAACCTAGTTGCTCCTCCCGTAGTTTTATAAATATCCAACTTATTTGTTTGATTCGCTTCTGTGATGTATCTCGGAATATTGGCATTTATATATAAAGTTTGTTTCAACATTGCATCAGGAACCAGTTCAACGGAAACTAAATTCGGGGAGTTTACAAACACATCATTATAAAACTCGCTATCTTTGTTAGAACAGCTAACGGTCATTATGACAGTAGTTAGTAAAAGGATTGTATGTTTTAAAGTTTTCATGTGTCTAATGGTTGTTTAATGAGGAAACTAATATTTGAGTATTAAAATCGATAACCAAAACTCAACCCGACTCTTGGAGGAAAATCAGAACTTTTAGCTCTGTTAATTAGATTTCTTCCGATACCGACTATAATTTCTATTCCAAATTTTTCTTTAAAATACATTTTGTAACCCGCAGACGCACCAATGGCCAAATCAGTATAAGTAGTTTTTTGAATGGCGTAATACCCATAATTGTTTTCATCAACTAAACGAACGGTTTCCCTAAAATTCCCACCGTTTGCTGATACAAAAACTTCAGCAAAATAGTATCGGTTTATGCTGGTTGTAAAATTATATCTGGCAAAAGGGGTGATTTCATATTTTTGAAATGTATTTCTGAATCCTTGATCAAAATCATCATTGACTTTTTTGCTGTTGGAATAATTTCCGCTTAAACCTAAAGAATAATTTTTGCTCAAAAAACGTTCGTAGGTTAGATTTAATTTTGAAGTGGCAATTAATGTTAAAATATTAACCCTGAATTCATTATGTCTTTTGGATAGTCCAGACTTCATGGTATCTTGTGCATTCATGCACTGAACAAATAGCAGGAGTATAAAAAGGAACTTCTTCATGACAGAAAATGTTTGTTAGAGAGAGCTAAAATAAGAAAAATCCCTCTTAATATATGACATAAAGAACAAATAAAATCAGTCTAAGGTTAAAGCTCCCAAAATTTCTTCTGACATGAATGGACCGCCGGGATAGGTGGCCGTGTAATCTAAATTTAACCAAACTTGACCGCGTTCATCAATGTGATAATGGATTTTTTTTCCTTTGCTTTCCTGTTCAAAAAGAACTTTTTTGACCAAGTAATTTATGGTTTCTAAATCCGTATGATTTCCTATTAATATTTCAGGATAAATATGTCCGCCTGTATGGATTAATCGTGGTGTTCCTCCGATAGATTTTACGCAGGCAGCCATTAATATGGAATGATCATCGCAATCACCCGAAAAATAGAGTAAGGATTCGGATGCCTTGGCTATATATTCCCGCCCTTTAGGGTCATTGACATAATTCCATCTGCTATTGATTTCTTTAAAAATCGCAAAACATTGAATAACGGTTCGGTATTTAGGATAGCCACGGAGGTGTTTGAAATTTTTTGAAGTGGCCATTAATGAAAAATCCCTTACTTTTTGATTCTCATATTCAATGGCATTAAGTATTTTTGACTTGTTGGGAAAAGGAAGTAATTTGGATAAAATCAAATCCTGGGGATGTGGATTATCCGACATGGAATACACCATATACCGATAATCTTCAAAAACACTTGAAAACCCATAGTTGCCAGAAAAACTTCCGAACACTAAAGCCGTCAAGTATAGGCCAATACAGGCAATAATAATCGTTCTTAAAATTCGTAATACTAACTGGATAATTACCAATATCAGTAAAAACAATAGAATTCTGTCAACATTAAAAAACCAATCGGTAGTAATTATATTTTGGTGGATAATGATAAAAACAGGAACTGCAATCAAGATATTCAAAACAAAAATGATGACATCGTCCCAAGGTTTTTTTACCTGAAGTTGCTGCCTAATATTCTGAATAGAAATATTTTTTGCCTTTATCATAGGAACCTAAAAGGTGAAAGCTATTTTGCGTTTACCGTATTAGCAAAAGTACCTTTTTTATCAATAATTTTGAGCTCAAATAGTTGATTTTGAATTTTGTTTAACATTTATTTCTTTAAATGTTTTTATAACCATACGGTTAGGTATAAACATTCTTGAAAAGTTTTTATTTTTAAGTTGTATTTAATGCCTCAATTTTGTCAGTGAATACAATTGATTTTAATTTTTGAGTAGATAAGCAACAAGTGGAATTAATGTATTCAGGAATTTCGACAACTTTTTTGGAAGTGATTTTTTTCAATATTTAAAGTTATGACAACTTCAAAAAGGGAATTTCTGCGAACTTAGGTTCATCTCAAAATACTTTTTGTCCGCCAAAAAGCGGACAAAAAGATAGAATTGTGAATCAGGGAAAAGCTTCGGATTATTTAATTTGCTGCCAATTTTTCTAGGGAATAAGCAATCAATTCGTCAACGGCTTTGTAGGGATCTGCACTAAAAGTGCCCGTGGCACGATTGGCTATTATAGCATTTAACGATAAGGCTTGGTGTCCTAAAAGTGCTGAAAGTCCGTAAATAGCACCAGTTTCCATTTCAAGATTGGTGATTCGGTCATCTTCAAATTTGAAATTGTCCATTTTACCATTCAAATTCTCATCTTGTATTTCCAAACGCAGAACCCGACCCTGTGGGCCGTAAAATCCTCCGGCAGTTGCGGTAATCCCCTTGTGTATTTTGTCACTTTCAATAACTTTTTCCAGTTTTTCTGAGCATGAAATGACATAAGGTCTTCCTTTCCTTAAATCCCAATTGGTATGGGAAATGAAAGCATCTTCCATAGCGACTTGAGAAATATTGTCAATCAAGTAGGAGCGGAGCATGTTGTCTAATCCCAATCCAAATTTTGACATTACAAAACTATCTACTGGAATATCGGCTTGAAGTGAGCCTGAAGTCCCTATTCGGATGATATTCAACGATGTCAGTTTTTCTTTTGGCTCTCTGGTTTCCAAATCAATATTTACTAGGGCATCCAATTCGTTCATGACAATGTCAATATTGTCAGGGCCTATTCCGGTAGACATCACAGTGATGCGCTTGCCTTTAAAAATTCCTGTTTGGGTTTTGAATTCCCTTTTTTGGGTTGAAAATTCGATACTGTCAAAAAATTGGGTTATTTTTTCTACTCGATTCTGATCGCCTACAAAAATGATATCGTTTGCAATATGTTCTGGCTTAAGATTTAAATGATACACACTTCCGTCTGGATTAAGTATCAATTCTGATGATTTTATCATTATAGTTATTGTTTATTATTTAAGATTATATATTTTAGTGAAGCATTTACTTACACTTGTTACGTTTTCTACCCGCCAATGCGTTTTATAGTGTAGCCTTCATTTTTCAAAATTTCCATTATTTTATCTCTAAAATTGCCTTGAATAATGATTTCATTATCCTTTACGGCACCACCTACACCGCATTTGGTTTTAAGCATTTTGCCCAACGTTTTTAAATCCTCTTCGTTGCCCTGAAAACCTTTGATAATGGTGGCCACTTTTCCGCCACGATTTTTTTTGTCCAAATGGGCTTCAAGTCTTTGCTTACCGTTGGCTAAAGTTTCTTCGATTTCAGAATGAGTGTCAAACTCAAAATCCTTATTCGTAGAGAACACAAAGCCACCCAAATCTTCTAAACTGTTTGATTTTTTTGCCATAATTTGATGATGGAACGCTGATAACTTTTAGATTCGCAAAGTAAATATTAAAAAACTACACATTAAGCAAAATTAAACATTTTCTTGAAAAAAAATCCTTTAAGCTGGTGTAAATTGTTTCAACATGATTTTTTATGAATGTAACATTCTTTTATGCTACTGGGTAACATAGAAATAATGGAACTATAAAGGTAGAATTCCATTTTAAAAGCGTAACTTTTAATTCAGTTTCAACACTAATTTCGTGTATTATGGATTTAAATCATTACAATCAGAAATGTAATTTTCATTCCACGATTGAAGAAATAAAATCAAAAAGAAGTATCCAGAATTAGAGAATCCAGTACTTTTGTATTCCAATTTTTAAGTATTAAAATGATGTCAATCCAATGCCATTGCGGTTCCGGGACTCTTTTTCAGAATTGTTGCCAACCTTACATTCAACAGATAAAAAAAGCGCCAACGGCTTTAGCCTTAATGCGTTCTCGTTATTCAGCTTATGCAACACATGAAGTGTTCTATTTACTAGAAACAACGCACAACTCAAAACGGAAATATTATTCTAAAGTTGATATTTACAACTGGGCAACTGCCAACCAGTGGACAAAATTGGAAATCGTTAATTTTAATGAAGATACGGTTGAATTCAAAGCACATTTTACGAATGAAAAATTCCAAGAGCAAATCCATCATGAATTATCCACCTTTACATTAGAGAATGGTAGTTGGTATTATGTAGATGGACAATTTTTGGATTGATTTTTATTAGAAAGATGCTTAATTTCATCCTATTACTTTCCAGCAAAAAGACTTGGATTATTATTATCCTCATTACAAATTTAATCCAGGATTTTGTAGAAACAGTTTTTATTTCAAATAAAAAGTTCTGAAAATCAGATGACTTTCAGAACTTTATTTGACCTTTGTCTATTGTATTTTTTCTAAATATTAAATATCATCAAACTCAATATCCGTAAAACTTTTATCTAAAATTCGATGTTCATCTTCGGCTTTTTCGAAAGCGAATTCTTTCTTGAAATCTTTTTGATGTCTTTCTGAAATTACTTCTTCCCCTTTATGGTTTAAAACATAAGATGTCATTTCCTCCAGAATTTCCGAAAAAGCGGTAAAATCTTCCTTATACAAGTAAATTTTGTGTTTTTTGAAGTGAAACGAACCGTCTTCTTCGGTAAATTTTTTGCTTTCGGTAATTGTAATGTAATAATCATCAGCTTTTGTAGCTCTCACGTCAAAGAAGTAAGTTCTTCTACCTGCTCTTAAAACCTTAGAAAAAATTTCTTCTTTTTCTAGCATATCATTTTCTCTCATAATCCTTCTATCAATTAGTTTGCGTTCAATTACGTTTGCTTCGCCAATTCGCTATTGCTCGTGTCAAAAATGATAAAAATAGTATTACAAAACAACAATTAGGTCAATTCTTTTTCTGAAAGTTGCTTCAAATACAAAGCCGCATAATATCCTTTTTCGTTTATTAATTGATTATGAGAACCTTGTTCGATAATTTTTCCTTCTTCAAGTATGATAATTTTATCTGCATTTTTAGCCGATGAAACCCGATGGCTCACAATAATGGTAGTTTTGTCTTTGCAGATTGCCAATAAATTATTCAAGATGGCTTCCTCAGTTTCAGTATCAACAGCAGAAAGACAATCGTCTAATAACAAAATGGGGGCATCTTTAATAATCGCTCTTGCAATAGAAACCCGTTGCTTTTGTCCTCCAGAAAGAGTGATACCCCGCTCACCCAAAATGGTTTCATATTGCAAATTAAAATTGATGATGTTTTCATGAACAACCGCTTTTTTTGCAGCTGTTATTACTTCGTCATCGGTTGCATTTTCCTTACCAAATTTGATGTTGTTTTTTATCGTATCCGAAAACAAAAATGCATCTTGTGGAACAATGCCAATGCTGTTGCGCAAGTCATACAAATTAACTTGACTAATTTCGGTTCCGTCAATCAAGATTTCGCCATTGGTAACGTCATATAATCTACTAATCAGGGATAGGATACTCGATTTTCCGGCGCCTGTTTTCCCTAATATAGCTAAAGTTTCTCCTTTGTTAATGGTGAAACTTACGTTTTGCAAGGCCTTAATATGCGTGTCATCATAGGTGAAACTTACGTTTTTGAATTCAATAGCTCCTTTTATAATTGATTTTTCAATATGCATGTTTTGAATGTCGGGCTGTATTTTTAAAAATTCATTGATCCGCTTTTGAGAGGCTTCGGCCTCTTGAACCATGGAGGAAACCCAACCCAAAGAAGCCACAGGCCAAGTAAGCATGTTGACATAAAGAATAAATTCAGCAATGGTACCAATGCTTTTAATGCTTCCGTTGATGTACATCATACCACCAAAATAAATCACAACTAAGTTACTCACTCCTATTAAAGCCAACATTAACGGGCCAAATAAGGATTGAACCTTGGCCAAACTCATGCTTTTGGCTTTGCTCTCCATAGATAAATTGATCAAATTTTCCTGGTGTTGATTTTCTAAAGAATAGGCTTTGATTACTCGAATTCCGGAGAAAATCTCTTGGGTAAAACTGGAAATTTTAGATAAATATTGTTGAAAAATAGTACTCCGTTTGTTGATTTGAGAGCTTAATTTAAAAATAGCATACGACAATACCGGAAGCGGGAGTATGGTGTATAATGTTAATCGTGGAGAAACATTATACATATAGACAATAACAATCGCAAATCGGATGAAGGTATTGATGGTGTACATTACCGCTGGGCCAACATACATTCGCACTTTCCCGACATCTTCACTAATTCGGTTCATTAAATCACCGGTACGATTTTGCTTGTAAAAACGCTGTGATAAATTTTCGTATTGACGGAAAACTTCATTTTTTAAATCAAATTCGATGTGACGTGACATGACAATTAAAGTTTGTCGCATCAAGAAAGTAAGAAATCCGGCAATTATTGTTGTGGCAATTATCAACAAAATATTGTGTAATAATTCTTTTTGAATGAATGATGGGTCAACATGTCCTTGTTTAGCAAAATCTTCAATGGATTTAAACGATTTGCTGATGAGTTTTGGTGTAAATAGAGAGAAAATTTGGGCCGCTATTGTAGTTACAATCCCAAGTAGAAAACTGTATTTGTATTTGACGAAATATTTGTTTAAATATTGTAATTCTTTCATTCTATTATGAAAATCGTTTGATTAATGCAGTAAAATCTCAACCGCAAAGATACTGGTTTCAAAGTAATAATTTGAATCCGCAATCCAACTTTGGGCGTTTTTTATGAAAGTCAGGAATATGAAAACAAGTGAATTGGTTAATAGAGGAAATGAAATTTTAAAATCTTATTTAGGATGCATTGGGAAACCAATATTCCGCTCGCAGAAATATCAAATTCATGTAAAGGATAAAAAGAACAAGCTAAATAATTTAGGGTTTCAATATTATTGCTATTTTTGCACCGCCTAAGATTTTCTTTCGCTCCATAATTTTTTAAAAGTTCTTACATAGTGTTAAATAGAAGACATATCCGTGTTAAAGTAATGCAATCCATTTATGCGATGCATCAAAATGGTTCAGACAGTTTAGAAAAAGAGGAAAAATTCTTGCTTTTTAGCATCGAAAATATTCAAGATTTGTATTTGGTTATGCTTTCTTCATTGATTGAAATTTGCAAAAAGGAGTCAGTTTATCTAGAAAAATCCAGTCAAAAACATCTTGCTACTCCCGAAGAACGAAATCCAAACAAGAAATTCATTAATAATGCCATTTTTCAATTGCTGGCCGAAAACAATTCGTTAAGCATAGCATTAGAAACCAGAAAAATTAATAATTGGACCTTGAATGACGATTATATTTTGCTACTTCTGGCGGCAATTAAAGAAAGCGAATTGTATGGAAAGTACATGAGCAATAAGACGAATAATTTTGAGGAAGACAAGCAATTTATTATAGCGCTTTTTACGGATGTAATAGCTGCCAATGATAAATTATACGAATATTTAGAGGACAATAAATTGACTTGGGTTGACGATATTCCTTTGGTAAATACACAAATTATCAAACAATTGAATGCTTTAGATGCATCTGAAGAAGAAAGTTTTAAAGTTCCTAAATTGTATAAGGATACAGAGGATAAGGAGTTTGTAATCAATTTGTTTAGGAAAACGGTTTTAAACGAAGGGGAATTAGCCAAAGAATACATTGATAAAACTCCGAACTGGGATACTGAACGAATTGCAGAGATTGATACTATTATTTTAAAAATGGCGATCTGTGAATTTTTAAAATTTCCATCCATTCCGGTAAAAGTAACAATTAACGAATATTTAGAAGTAGCCAAAGAATATTCTACTCCTAAAAGCAGTATTTTTATCAACGGAATTTTAGACAATTTGGTAAAAGAATTCCAAACGGACAAACGGATTAATAAAACCGGCAGAGGTTTAATGTAATAGCAAATAAAAACAATAATAATATTAAAAAGCCGGAAAATTTCGGAATAACATCACATTCAAAACACATGGAACAAATTCAACAATTCGCACCTTTTATCTTAATGTTTGTAGTCATTTATTTTTTTATGATTCGACCACAACAAAAAAAGGCAAAACAAGAAAAACAATTTGAAGCTGATTTAAAAGCCGGTGATAAAATTATTACTAAAAGTGGCATTCACGGAAAAATTGCCGAATTAGCGGAAACCACAGTGGTTATTGAAACCATGTCAGGGAAATTAAAAATGGAGCGCTCTGCAATTTCTATGGAAATGAGTGCTGAGCTGAATAAAAAATAAACTTTTTATGACACAAAAAAGCCTCAATCACTTGAGGCTTTTTTGTGTCTAATACTTATTTTTTCTTTTTGGATTTTGACTTTTTTGGTTTAGTTATTTCTTTCACTGAAAAATCAGTTGTTGCGGTCAATTCCGCAATTTTTATGATAACATCTATTGCTTTTTGCATGCTTTCTATAGGGACGTATTCGTATTTTCCATGAAAGTTATGTCCACCTGCAAAAATATTGGGGCAGGGTAGTCCCATATAAGAGAGTCTGGAACCGTCCGTTCCGCCACGAATGGGTTTTATTAAGGGTTTTATACCCAAATCTTTCATGGCTTTTTCTGCTAAATCCACAATGAACATTACGGGTTCCACCATTTCTTTCATATTGTAATACTGGTCTTTGATTTCCGTAATTACAATATCTTCCCCAAATTGTTTGGCAAATTTTTTATTGAATTTCTTGGTAATATCGTGAATTAAATCTTTTCTTTTTTTGAATTTTTTGGCATTGTGATCACGAATAATCAATTCTAAAACCGTTTCTTCAATGCTTCCCGTTAAGTGATGCACATGGAAAAATCCTTGATATCCTTTGGTTTCTTGCGGAATTTCCCCTTTTGGGAGTTCATTAATAAAATCGTTGGCGAGGAGCATGGAATTAATCATCTTTCCTTTAGAATAACCGGGATGAACGCTTTTTCCTTTGAAAGTAATTTTCGCTCCTGCGGCATTAAAATTTTCATATTCCAATTCGCCAATCTGGCTCCCGTCCATAGTGTAAGCCCATTGGGCACCAAATTTCCCTACATCAAATTTATCGGCGCCACGGCCTATTTCTTCGTCGGGAGTAAATCCAACCCTGATTTTTCCGTGTTTAACCGTAGGATTTTGGATCAAATATTCCATTGCGGTAATAATTTCTGTCAATCCTGCTTTGTCATCGGCACCAAGCAAGGTTGTTCCGTCTGTGGTAATTAAAGTCTGGCCTTTATACTGTATTAAATCTTTGAAATAATTTGGAGACAAAACGATGTTTCGTTCCGCATTCAAAATAATATCACCACCATCATAATTGGTTGTGATTTGTGGTTTCACGTTTGCTCCAGTAAAATCAGGAGAAGTGTCATAGTGAGAAACAAACCCTATGGTGGGCACTTCGTGCTCTAGGTTGCTTGGCAAAGTTGCCATAATGTACCCATTAGTGTCTTTTGTAACTTCAATCATCCCGATTGCTTTGAGTTCTTTGACTAATAAATTAGCAAGTACTAATTGTTTCTTAGTACTGGGAGTGGTGTCTGATTTTGGATCTGATTCAGTATCAATGGTAACGTAGCTGATAAATCGGTCTATGATGTGTTGCATATTGTTTCGTAAAGTTGAATTAAATGGTAGTAAAGATAAAACTTAAAAGCATTCGCTAATGTTAAGTTTTTAGAAACAGCATTTCAGTTTTATATTTATCCTTTTTTTTAACAAATGAGAAAAGCCTAGTTAAACGGACTAGGCTTTCTACATTGTATTGAAGTATTTATGTTTTATTTCTTCATCATTTTTATAGTCTGTTCTTTATTTTCTCCCATCTGAATAAAATAGATGCCAGTGGCTAATTGGTTAACGTCAATAACGGTTTCTGCCAGGTTTAGTGTTCCATTCAGGAATTTTCTCCCCATTTGGTCATAGATCAAATAGGTAATTCCCCGAATGGCATTGTTTGTTTTGATGGTAATCCTATCCTGTGCAGGATTGGGAAAGATAGCGAACCCTTTTTCAGAAACAGCATTGTTGACGGCTAACGGAGCATAAGTAAAGGTTATTCTTAAAGAATTTTTCCATGCGCTGCCAGTATCATCCCAATTTTGAGTAATAATCTGGGCAGGAGTTCCATCACCCAAATTGGTATAATTGGTTTGACTTTCATTTTTCCATCCATTGGGAGAAACCACCCAATCTTGTGATAGGCTGTTAGTTAAATAACCGTTACCATCATACGTGTTAGTTTCCCTATTCAGGTTTACCCAATTAGGCGTTGCCCAAGTTTCCGTAATAGCGGTTAATACTTTATCTGTAGCAGTATAAGTATAGGTTATTCTTTCAAAATCGTTCCACGCATTAACCCCGTTCCAGGACTGAAAAACCGTTTGGGAAGGAGTTCCGTTAGGATTATTGGTAAAAAGGGTTTGGGAGGTGTTTTTCCATGGGGTCAAATAGTCCCACATTTGCGACAAATTTTTAGTCAGATAACCATTGCTATCATAGGTATTGGTTTGTCTTAAATAGAACTGCCAATTTGTGGCAATCCAAAATTCGGAAACGGATGACATTACTTTTTTAGCTGCAGTGTAGGTATACGAAACCCTTTGGGTGTTAAGCCAAGCATTGGCTTCGGTATCCCACAATTGAGAGGTCATTTGGTTTACTGTTCCGTCCAAATTGTTGATGTAATCAGATTGGGAGTTGTCACTCCAAGAATTGATGTCCCAACTTTGTGAAAGATTATGAACCAAATATCCATTGCTGTCATAGGTAAAGTTTGTTTTGGCTAAATTTCCCCAATTTTCATTTTTCCAAGTTTCCGTTGTGGACGTTTGGATTTTTTGACCGAATGAATTGAAGCCTGAGAGAAGGCACCCAAGTAGCATTGCCAGTGTGCCCAAACTTCTTCTGATTGTTTTGTAAGTAATTTGTGTTTTCATTATGTGATTAATTTAAGTTTTTTACGCTTTTGCTAATCGATATTTCCTCATTTTTAGAAGAAATGAATATCCACAATTAATGCGGTTACGGTCTCCAAGTTTGAAACCGTAGGCTCCATTACGCTGTCTGTTACTTTTTTTTGATTTTTTAACTTAAATACCCCGCAACAACAGCCAACTTTTTGTCTGATTTTGGACAATCCGAAAAAATTACCAGACCATTAAAGTTAGTGAATTATTTCATGAATAACAATTATAACTAATTGATTTTTAGATATATGTTGTGTTTTTGTGAGCTGTTTTAATTCTGTTTTTACTTTGTATTAGGAGACTTGGACAGAATTTTGTGTAAACTCAATTTCGGGAGTCGTGCTTTCTTTAGATAGGGGGATTTTTCAATAATAATATGTCGTTTTGCTTTTCTTTATTGCTGCGAGGTCGGGATACCATCGCATAGCTTAAACCAAACACTTCGTTTAGTCTGGGAATGGGGGCTTAATTTATGCTATTTTATAATTGGTTTTTTGGGTTTAATCTTTTTGGAATTTTTCCTTTGCGTTATGTCTTGGGCAATTCCCCTTAAACCAGAAACAATACCTTCATTGTTTAATACCGGAATTCCGGTGCTGTACACCCATTTTATCTGATTATTTGGTAAAAGCAAGCGATGTTCCATCTTGTAGGGCTTTTTATCATGAATGGTTTTATTAATCTTGTCTTGTAATTTAGTAATGTCTGAATTAGAAAACCGAGAGAGATAGTCCAAATATAATTTTTGGTTGGGCTTATTTTCAATTTCAAAAATTTCATAGAGCTCTTCGGTCCAAATCAATTCATTAGTGATTAAATTGAATTCCCAGCATCCTAATTTTGCTATTTTTAGAGCTTCATTTAGCAATTTTTCACTAACGATAAGTTTTTCACTGATCTTTTTTTTGATTGTAATATCTCTGGCTATGGCATAAATCAAGTTGTTGGAAGAATTAAGATTTGCTCTCCATTGCAAATAAACCCACTCTCCATTTTTTTTTAGGTACCTGTTTTCAAAATCAATAACAGGATTTCCCAGGGATAGTTTTTCGACTGCCAAATAGGTACTATCGAGATCCTCAGGGTGAATAAATTTTGTAAAAGGTTGGGAAAGCAATTCTTTTGTTGAATACCCCAAAACTTTGGTAAAAGCGGCATTGATTTGTTTAAAATAGGCATCGGTGCCTGCTATACATATTAAATCCGGCGATTCTTTAATAAAGAAATCAAAATAGGGGATCAATTGTTCTTTTGACAATATACTTTTGATTTCTAATTTTTGATCTTTTATTTTTTTTAGTAATTCTTCGTATGTTGGTTTTGACATTTCCCATGTTTGTTTTGTGTTACCCCAATTGTTAATGCCATTAATTATTTCAAATTAATCCAACAATCCCAATAGTTAAAGGCATTACTGAATGAAAAATACAATGGTATTATACAAAACGAAGGAACTGATTGATACTAAATAAATTGCACACAATTATCCATTTAAAAAATGGTTTTAAATATATTAAAAAATAATTAAAAAACCTCGTAGTGCATTATTAAATAATTTGCTTAATATTCTTGTTATAAACCATGAAAAAATTTAGCATAATTACTTCTAATCATAAATTGGGGGCACAATTGAGGGAATAAAGTTTCTATGCAAACTGCGTGAAGTTTATAACCATAAAAATGACTTTTTTGAGAAGCAGTTTTATGGGTTTCTTTTTGATTCGCTAATATATAGAAAATAATACAAAACCTCGAAAGGACTTTTTGATTGCTGCAAACTACGCATTTTCATCATCATTTTTGATGCTAAATAAAATCTTTCTTTCCTTTAAAGTTTCAGTTTTCGCAATCGCAACGCATTTACTATCACGGAAACCGAGCTAAAACTCATTGCCAGGGCGGCTATCATCGGCGAAAGCAAAATGCCAAAAAACGGATACAAAACTCCCGCCGCTATTGGAATTCCGAGGGTGTTGTACAAAAACGCAAAAAACAAGTTTTGTTTGATGTTTTTCATGACCGCATGGCTCAAATTCTTGGCTTTCACGATGCCTTGCAAATCGCCTTTCACTAAGGTGATTTTGGCGCTTTCTATGGCAACATCAGTTCCCGTTCCCATGGCAATGCCTATGTCGGCTTGCGCTAATGCGGGAGCATCATTTATCCCGTCGCCCGCCATGGCCACAATTTTTCCTTCGGCTTGCAAACGCTTAATTTCTTTCAATTTGTCTTCAGGCAGGCAACCCGCTATATAGGACGTTAAGTTTAATTCATCGGCAACCGCCTTGGCCGTATTGCCGTTGTCTCCGGTGAGCATGATGACTTCAACGCCTTGACGCAGGAGTTCTTTTATGGCTGCCTTGCTGGTTGTTTTTATGGGATCGGAAATCGAGACAAAACCAACAGCAACCCCTTCAATAGCAATGTAAGAAACCGTTTTGCCCAGTTTTTGTTCGGCAATGATTTTGTTTTCAAGCGCATCGGTAACCGCTGCTTTGACCTGTTCCATCAACTTTTTATTGCCCAAAGCCACTTTTTTATTGGCAACGGTTCCTATAACTCCTTTCCCAGAAATGGACTCAAAATCTTTGACTTCTACTAATGCGCTGTTTTTTGCTTTCGCAAAATGGACTACGGCTTGTGCCAGAGGATGTCCGCTGTACTGGTTCAATGAAGCGATGCTCTGCAATAAATGGTCTTCCTCATTGTTGGAGGAATACAGTTGCTCGACGGATGGTTTTCCTTCGGTTAATGTTCCCGTTTTGTCTGTAATCAAGACGTTGACCTTGTTCATATGCTCTAAAGCTTCAGCATTTTTTATCAACACGCCCGATTGGGCTCCTTTGCCAACACCAACCATTACGGACATGGGCGTTGCCAACCCCAAGGCACAGGGACAGGCAATGATTAATACGGCAATGGCATTGATGAATCCGTAAACAAGAGCGGGTTCTGGGCCAAAATTTGTCCAAATAAAAAAGGTTAGCACAGAAATAAGCACCACAATGGGTACGAAATATTTGGCGATTCTATCGGCCAAATTCTGGATGGGTGCTCTCGATCGGCTGGCATCATTTACCATTTGCACAATCTGCGAAAGCAGGGTTTCCGATCCCACTTTTTCGGCAACCATCACGAATGATTTGTTGCCGTTGATGGTTCCGGAACTTACGGCATCACCCTCTTTTTTATCCACGGGAATGGGTTCACCCGTAATCATGGATTCGTCTAAGGTACTTTCTCCGTCAGTGATTTTTCCGTCCACGGGGATTTTTTCTCCAGGTTTTACGCGCAATAAATCGCCTTTCTTGATGTGGTGAATGGAGATTATTTTGTCATTTCCGTCGAGGACTAGAGTGGCTTCGGTTGGTGCGAGTTTCAAGAGTTCTTTTATAGCACCACTGGTTTGACCGTGGGCTTTGGCTTCCAGTAATTGCCCCAGTAAAACCAAAGTGAGTATGACGGTAGTGGCTTCAAAATACAATAAGACGGTTCCCGTTTCGGTTTTGAATTCAGAGGGGAAAATCATGGGGAAAAATAGTCCCGTCAAGCTGAATATAAATGCCACACCAGAACCAATTCCGATAAGGGTAAACATGTTCAAATTCCAAGTGAGGATGGATTTCCAAGCACGGACAAAAAACATCCAACAGGCATAAAAAACAACAGGAAGCGATAATAAAAATTGGATCCAGTTCCACTTTGTGGCATCCATTAGTTGCAATAAGGGATTGTTGGGTATCATTTCGACCATTGCAATGGCGAAAATCGGAACCGTAAATGCAACGGCTATTTTCATTTTGCGCATCAAGTCATTGTAGGTCTTGTTTTCTTCGGAATCCGTGGGTTTCATTGGCACTAAATCCATTCCGCAAATGGGACAGGAACCGGGTTGGTCTTGAACAATTTCGGGATGCATCGGGCAGGTGTAAGATACTTTATTAACATTTAATTCGGGTGCTTTAACCAAATCCATTCCGCACACGGGGCAATCTCCCGCTTTGTCATAGACTTTTTCGCCTTCGCAAAACATGGGGCAATAGTATTTTCCAGAGGCACTAGGAGGCAGGGAGGTGGTGTCGCTTTGTGTTTTAGTGCCACAACAGGATTTTTTTATTGGTTTATCGTCTGATTTGTGATTTGTTGCAACAGAATCGCTTTCGCTTATGATGTAGTTTCCTGAAGTGTATAGTGCCTTTTGGAGTTTAAAAATTGGAATATGTTTTTCTGTTTTGATGGTGGCAACTGGCGGGTGTAATGAAACTGTAGCTTCGATTCCCTCAATGGCATTCAGTGTTTTTTCTACTTTAGAACGGCAGCCATCGCAAGACATTCCAGAGATTGTATAGGTATGAATCATGAAAATTTGTTTTTTTATGCATTGGTAAAATACAATTTATAAAGTTAACCCGTTGGGTGTAATTCAAAATTGTTTAATTTTTAGCCACATAGAAACATAGATTTTATGAATTTTGAAAGGCGTTTCACTTTATTTGAGAAAAACATAGCCATGTGAACCCAAGTATTGGGCTATCCAACTCTTTTTTTCTATGTTTCTATGTGGTTCAATTTTTTATTTATTCTATTAATTTAAATTTTCATCAATTACACCCAACGGGTTAAAGTTAACTAAAAAAGTCAATTTATTCTTCTGGACGGGCAAATAATGCCATTTAATATTTTAAAATAGGATATGGATATAATCTTTATTAATACCTCGAAGTCAAGCCTTAAATTGAGCTGTTTATATTAATACGTTTCAATTCTTCCATATGTCTAGAGTGCCACTTTAATGACAATGTTTTTGAATATCAAATAGTGCCCATTCGTTTAATTTTCGTAATTTTAAACAAAGAAATCCCATGAAAAATCCCATTCCTATTGATCGTGCCGCAATCCTAAAACGATACAAACCTGTTGCCACCAACGCCCACAAAGGCATTCAGGGACACGCCTTACTCATTGGCGGAAGTTATGGCAAAATGGGGTCGGTGTGTTTGTCCAGCAAAGCCGCCATCAAAACCGGCTGCGGATTGGTAACTGCCTTTGTCCCAAAATGCGGCTATGAAATTGTGCAAATTTCCATTCCCGAAGTAATGGTGCTCACCGACGAAAAAGAAAAATACCTAAGCGAGATCCACTATGATTTTATCCCTAACGCTATTGGAATAGGCATGGGCATAGGGCAGGAGCTGCCAACGCAAAAAGCGCTGCATGACTTTTTACTGAAAAACAAAAGTCCGTTAGTTATAGATGCCGATGCGTTAAATATTTTGTCATTAAACCCAAAATGGCTTCCACTCGTACCCCAAAACACCATACTGACACCGCATCCCAAAGAATTGGAACGCCTCATAGGGAAGTGGACTTCCGATGAAGAAAAAATGGAGAAAACCATAGCGTTTTCTAAAACACACAACGTGATTGTGGTCATGAAAGGGGCGCCCACCCATATTGTAGCCGGCGAAACGGTTTACAAAAACACCACCGGAAACCCCGCCCTAGCCACTGCCGGAAGCGGAGACGTCCTTACGGGAATAATAACCAGTTTGCTGGCCCAATCCTACACTCCCTTAGACGCCGCCCTGCTGGGGGTTTATCTCCACGGTTTAACAGCCGATATCGCTCTGCCCGAAACGGGGCATGAGTCATTTATCGCCTCTACTATAATTGCTACTTTAGGAAAAGCATTTTTGAGTTTAGCCAAATAAAGAAACCTACAAAACCGGCACAGCGTTTCAGATTCCGAAATCTTTATTTCAGTGTTTTTTGGGCGTAACCCTAAAGTTAAAATTTCGGTCGTGCCTTCCTCATTTTCAACTTTAGGGTCGGGCTTTTGGCTGTATCCGCGCAAAAAAGCGCGGGATGCCGCCGCAATCCCTTACGCGAGCTGTCCGTAGCTATAATGAAATTTTTATTCCTTCATAAAAGTGTGCAGTATTACACTTTTTCATTTGAAAAAGTGTTAGTTGCTACATTTTTTCTAATGAATAAATAAATTTAGACTGTGTTTAATTATGTAAGTGTTCACGAGTATAAATTTCAGCAGTTGTATTTTACCGAAACACCATAAAAATGATGAAAATGGAATACTTTATACTATATAAACCACATAAAATGGAAATTTAAGTAGTGCTTTACGCTATATAAACCCCATAAAAAAGAGGATTAATTAGTACGAGATACTAGTTAAACCCCATAAAAAAGATATTTAAGAAGTGTTTTATACTATATAAACTCCATTAAAAAGAAGTTTAACTAGTACAAGATACTAGTTAAACCCGATAAAAAAGATATTAATGTAGTACTTTACACTATATAAACTCCATTAAAAAGAAGTTTAACTAGTACAAGATACTAGTTAAATACAATAAAAAGGATATTAAATATTCATTTTCACTATATAAATACTATAAATTCGATGATTAATTCATTAAAATAAGCGATATTTGTTTTTCAAACAGATAAAATAGGTCCCATGATACCCGAAAATTCCATTACCATTCCAGATGCAGCCCCAAATACGGGAGAGCTGTTAATTTCTTATTTTAAAGAAAAGCGCACCCGCAAAAATGCATTAGCTCGAATGCTGAAAAAATCCCCAAGCACACTGGACGGTTTTACAAAAAAGAAGAGCATTCAAACCACAGTGCTTTGGGAAATAAGCCACGCCCTGAAACATAATTTTTTTGCCGATATTGCGGCTTCTTTTCCGGAAAATTATACCAATAATGTAAAACCGGATCCTACTAAAGACGACCGAATTAAGCAGCTGGAACTGGAAAATATAATTCTCAAAGCCGAAGTGGCGATTTTGGTCAAGACCATAAAAGGGTAATGATTCATAAGGAACTCATGAAGTGGAGCAAAACAGATTGCTTTTATTAGGATTGTCGAGTTCCTTGTATTATTTATCCTTTGTCGAGAGGACACGTACTTGATAAATCCGCGTCGTTAGGCTAGCGGGGGGGCCTATGAAAAGCTCCGCAAATGTCTCCAGACTTTGCGGAATATTTTTATATTTTTACTTAAAATTAAACACTATGAAAGAAGGTTTGTAATTAGAGACAAAAACACTACCTCATTTTTTAACAGCAACAGTCGTAGATTGGATTGATGTTTTTTCAAGAAAAATATACAGAGATAGCATTATAGAATGTTTTGAATATTGCATAAAGAATATAGGCATGATTTTGAATAGTTATGTAATAATGAGCAATCATACACTCATGATTGTACAATCTGACAAAGGCGAACTTTCAAATTTACTTCGGGATTTTAAAAAATTTACATCCAAGACAATTCTCGAAAAAATTCAAATTGAACCAGAGAGCAGAAGAGAATGGATGCTGGAACGTTTTCAATTGGCAACAGAAACACATTCTAGAAATAAAAATTTTCAATTTTACTTCGTCAGTTCGCCTTTCAGGCTCGGGTGGCAATATGGTAATCATGCCGAAGAAATTTATTCGGAAAAGTTTATGTGGTCAAAAATGGATTATATTCATTTCAATCCCGTTCGAGCCGGTATAGTTTCAAGACCACAAGATTATATTTATTCTAGTGCATCAAATTATGTTGATGGCAAAGAAATTATTGAAATAGAATTAGTTGAAATTCCTGTTGTGAATGTTTTAAATTCAAATTCATTCGTAAAATACAATAGTTATGAGTAACCGTTTTTTATAAAATTCCGCAAAGTCGGGAGACATTTGCGGAGCGGGGAGTATTTTAATTGGTAATGGCTCAAAGTCAGGAGACTTTGCGCAGCGGGGGGGGTGACAAATGTTCCCCTGTATGCAATTGATGGAATTTTGGGTTAGATTTTTTACAATTTTCTGAAATCAAAAATGTTCTGTCTACACTTTGCAAAGCTTCGGATTTTTCGGAGCGGTCTAATAATCATAAATGTGTTCAACTGTAGCATTTTTATTTACGGCATCCTTAATAAAAGGCAATAGTTTGTCAACTGGTAAAAAATAAATATTCCTTTTTAAGTTGTCATTAGTAACTATTCTTGATTTGTATAATAACTTTATATTTTTAGAATTTATTTTTTGGGAGTTATTCATAATTGCAGAAACTGCAATTTCATCATTTCCAGAAATTTCATAAATTTTTACATCTTGATTTGAAAGTTTAATTATTTCGGTTGTAAAAGCTTCCCAACGAGTAATGGCAATAATCATTTTGTCGCCATATTTTTTGATGATTTTCAAGTTTTTATTTTCTTTAACGGAACCAACATTAGAAACAATTAAATAAATAGAATTAGCAGGAGTTTCGTATGTTGAGTTTGCTGCCCATTGAATGAGTTGCGAATAAAAAGCTTTGAATGAAAATTCGAATGTGAAAATTAATGTTCTTTCCCATTTTCGAAGTGCACTACAATTTGATTTTTCGGATGTAGTCCATACTTTTTTAATACAAGGTAAAAACTTAAATTCATACCAGGCGGTTTGATATATAAAATTGCTGTACGCTCTTTGAGCTTCAATTATTATTTCTTCTTCGTGAGATATTTTTTCTTCTGAAAATAGAGAAAAGAATCGTCCTATCGTATTTTCATAAATGATTTTCGCTCCATATTCCATAGTCATACTAACACCAATGACTTGTAACATCGTTTTATATTCACTGTTTTCAGGATATGCCTTTGAGGTCAATGTTATTGAACGGTCATAAAGTTTCCAATATTCATCAATAGATTTATAGAAAGGAAAATCGGATGGGTCTCTACCACTTTCTAAATAGTCAGCGTATTCTTTTGGATTAAAAACTAAATACCATTCTGGAACTGTAAGAATCGTTTGTTCTTCGGCTCTAAAGTATTCTTTTATCTTATTTTTTTCTTGAGAAAGCTTGTTTTTTGCATAAGGATTGTACTTATTCAGTAACTTATTTGTAAATCGTTGGTTATGATCTAGTTTGTTTTTTAATTGAAAGTATTTGGTGCTATTTGGATATCCTTTTTGAAATTGCTCAATGGTTGCGTGAGGTTGATAGGGCAGGTACCAAGTTCCGTTTTCGCTTAAAATGGCATCGGTCATTTCAAGTGTCCATTTCTTTACATTGTCTTTTGCTTCTTGATTTGTTTTTTGTTTATAATAAATTACAAAAGCAAATACCTCTTTATTTGCCCAAGAAAGATAACTTTCATTATCTGGTAAAGCGTGTCTTAATGAAACATTGATAACATTAACATTATGCTTTTGAAAAATAGTTTTCATTTTTGGAACAAATGATTTTATATTTTCAACAGGAATAAAGTATTCTTGTAAAACATATGTTTCTTCAATCCTAGATGAAGGTTCTAATTCTTGTACATTATAACTTGCCTCTTTATTTCTCCATCGTACTATTTCAGGATAATATACTAGTGGATCTATAATTTTTTTTCGAATCCATTTTCCAGAATTGCCCCAAGAAACGATTTTGGATAATTTCAATTCTAGCCAATAATTTTCGTCTTCGGAAAGTAATCGTTCTTCATCAGTTACTGGTTTTGTTGTTTTTGTCCATGAAATACTCCTTATTTTATCATAATCCGGAGGATATAAATCTCCATTCTGAAAAACGACATCCTTATTGTTTCTGATGTTTTTATCAAAATAAGTTTTGTAGCCTGCAATGTCCATTTCTTGGTTATGTCTTTCTACTTTTACATTGTCATCTAATTGTAAAGTAGCTTCTGCAATGACTCCAATTCCGCCATATCCACCAATTACAGCATCAAAAACAGCTGTATTTACTTTACGATTTGCTATTATTACAGCGCCAGTTGCGGTTACTATTTTTATTTCTAAAACAGATGAAATAACAGGTCCATGACCAATATATCTTCCATGACAATTTACAGAAATGGCGCCACCTACTGTAAAATTAGAATAGGTTTGCATTATTTTTATGGATAAATCCAAAGGATCTATTTCCTTTTGAATATCTCTCCACCTAATTCCTGCTTGCACGGTAATCTGCTTTTTTGCTTTATCAATATTGATGATTTTATTGAAAGACCTCATGTCAATATGTAAACTGTTTTCAAAAGCAGTTTGACCACCCATACTATACTTTCCTCCTCCAATAGAAATTGGTCCAATGGTGGTTTTTATGGCATAAATAATTTCATTTATCGTTTTTGGTTTAATGATTTTATTAACCTGAATAGGATTTATTTGAGTAATATCATTTAAGGTCTTATTATCTATAGTGGTATTGAATTTGGAGTCGCCCGAAAATTGTATTAATAAGAAAATGTATAAAACAAATGCGATGGCACTATAAAAAGGGATTGCTAAGATTTTTTTGCTATTGATCAATCGAAATAATTTTCTAATTCTTGAGAATATAAATTTAATTATTTTTATAAAATAGGTAAAAAGCAATTGAATTAAACGGAAATTTTTTTTCATAAAAAGGTAATGCAGAGTTTAGATTTTTGTGAATACCATTAAAGCATTTTTGGTAGGATCTCCTTTTTGATACAGTGTTTTTTTAGTAAACTTAAATCCAATTGTTTCAACAAAATCACAAATAAAGTCAAGTGAGTAAAAATTTCTGACCTCTTTACTGTTGTATTCCCAGGATTCATTTACACCCATATTAAAGACGTCATGAGCAAGAGCAACTAGCACTTTTTGATTTTCGGTATCACAATTATGGTCTCTTAAAATAAGTTTTCCACCAATTCTCATAGTATCTCTAATCGAGGAAATATATTGTATTCGTAAATCTAAAGGACAATGATGAAAACCTATGTATATGGTCACAAGATCTAAACTATTAGCGGGTATGTGGTCTGAAAATTTGGTTTCGTAATTGGTAAATGGAATATATTTTGCTCCAACAGCTATTTGACCACGTTCTACCATTTCGGTAAATGAATGTTTAGGTTTTCTGCCATCAGCATAATATCTTTTCCCTTTGATGGAAACACTTTCTTCAAGATAATCTAAATATCTTCCAGAAGACCCAATTTCTAAATAACCATTGTAGGTGGTGCCTTCTCCAAGCAAGGAAACCGTTTCTTGGGACATTTCATTTTTTTGGTGCATCAAAGCGGGAAGTTGGTATCGAACACTTGATAAAATCGGAGAAATATCGTCTAGTTTTGATTGGGTTGTGGTATAAATTTCTTTATCCGTATTTTTTGAAATGGTGTTGTCAGAAATTAATTTATGGAATTGCTTTTCAGGATATAAATTAAATACGTTTTTTAGAAATAGAAAAAACTCATTTTTGAGTTTGATGTTGGTGTAAATATATTTGAAATTACTTCTGACTACCGAATTTGAATTGAATATATTGTTGGGAAACAGCTGTGTGGATGTAACAAAAAGTAGTGTTGTTTTAATGAAATTTCGTCTCTTCATAGTTAATCAGTGATATAGTAATTAATTTCTTGCTAATATGTAAATGTAGGATTTAATTAAAAAAACTACTTACTTTTTATTTGAATTATCAGAGCCGAAAGTCAGAAGCTTTGTGAAACAGGGAACAATTGCTATTATTATAAAAATAAATTGCAGATTCACAAATTATAAAATCTGCGAATCTGCGGTTTATTTTTTTAAGTGGTGGGAATTTATTATTTACCCCAAAAACGCTTTCAATTCTTCATAAGTCTTGATTTTTACGCTCACTTTTTCCTTTCCTAACACGCTTTCAATTTGGGTAGGAATCGGTAGTTTTACGTTTAAGGTGGGCTCTACCGTATCTAAAAACTTAATGGGGTGGGCGGTTTCGAGGAAAATACCAAGGGCGTTCGGGTGGTTGTGCAATTCCTTTTTCAGTCCTAAATAACCCACTGCGCCGTGAGGTTCTGCAATGTAACCGTCAGTATTATAAATGGTTTTCATTGCGGCAAGGGTATCGGCATCGGTGAAAGTATAGGAAGAGAAATCGGTTTTAAACTGTTCCAAATCATTGCCGTACATTTCCTGAATGCGGATAAAATTACTCGGATTCCCCACGTCCATGGCATTAGAAATAGTGGCTATGGATGGTTTAGGATCGTAAAGTCCGTTTGCTAAAAATCGTGGCACGGTATCATTCACATTGGTAGAAGCCACAAAATGTTCGATGGGCAATCCCATTTTTTTAGCAATGATGCCCGCACAAATGTTCCCGAAATTCCCGCTAGGGCAGGAGAAAACCAAGGGTTGGTTTTGTTTCTTTAAGGCTTTGTAGGCAAAGAAGAAATAAAACATTTGCGGCAACCAGCGCGCAATATTAATTGAATTAGCCGAAGTCAGGTTTTTGTGTTTCAAGCTGTCGTCCAAAAACGCTTTTTTGACCATGTCCTGACAATCGTCAAAAACGCCATCCACTTCAAGGGCCGTGATGTTCTGTCCTAAAGTAGTTAATTGCCGTTCCTGAATGTCACTCACTTTCCCGGACGGATATAAAATAATTACTTCTACACCTTTTACTCCAAGGAATCCACTGGCTACGGCACCTCCCGTATCACCGGAAGTCGCCACTAACACCATATTTTTACTGTCTTTGTTGTCTTTGTTGAAATAACCCAAACAACGGGACATGAAACGTGCGCCCACGTCCTTGAACGCCATGGTAGGCCCGTGAAACAATTCGAGGGAATAGATGCCTTTTTCGACTTCTACCATAGGGAAATCAAAACACAGGGTTTCGGCAATGATTTGTTTTAATGTGTCTGGAGGAATTTCGTCACCCACAAATTGTTTGATGGCTTCAAAAGCAATTTCTTCGTTACTCAAATTTTCGATGGTGTCAAAAAAAGCAGGAGCTAACGGGGTAATGGTTTCCGGAAAATATAAGCCTTTATCGGTGGCTAATCCTTGTATTACGGCTTCTTGAAAAGAAACGTTTGGGGCGTTGTGGTTTAAACTGTAGTATTTCATTTTATTGTCATTGCGAGGCGTTGCGAAGCTTGAAGCAAAGCAATCTGTTTATTTGAATTTTAAAATCACTAATTTTTATTTTTTTATTCCCCTTTCGGGGGTTAGGGGGCTATTATTTTCATCCCTTCATCATTCACTTTAGAAACGTGAACTTCATAAGGTAAATTCATCTCGTCATATATGGCACTCATGGCTTTGCCGATTTTTTCGGCGGTTTCCTTTCCCTTGCTCAAGGCAAAAATGGAAGGCCCAGAACCCGATATTCCAGAACCTAAGGCTCCGTTTTCGTAAGCCGTTTTCTTGATTAAATCAAATCCCGGAATCAATACCGAGCGTAACGGTTCCACAATTTCGTCGTGTAGGGAACGGCCAATTAATTCGTAATCCTGGGTATACAAACCGGCTATTAATCCGCCCACATTTCCCCATTGCGTGATGGCACTTTTTAGGGAAACGGTTTGTTTCAATACCGAACGCGCATCCGAAGTTTTTAACTCAATTTGAGGATGCACCACGGTGGCATATAATTCGGAAGGGCTTTGTATTTTTACAATGTCTAATGGACTTGAACTGCGTACCAAGGTGAATCCGCCTAAAAGGGCAGGAGCGACATTATCGGCATGGGCATTTCCGCTGGCCAGTTTTTCGCCTTGCATGGCAAATAATACCAATTCTTTTCTAGTGAAGGGTTGCCCCAATAATTCATTGATACCAAAAACAGCACCGGCACTACTGGCGGCACTACTACCAATTCCGCTGCCGGCTTTGATATTTTTGTAGATTTCAATTTCAAATCCGAATTCGGTTTCAACGGCATCGAGCATCGCCAAAGCGGCAACACCGGCTACGTTTTTTTCGGTTTCCAAAGGCAAATCGGCACCCACAATTTTGGTGATGCGCACGCCTTTTTTATCCGATTTTCGAATAATCATTTCATCCCCAGCGGTTTCTAAACAAAGTCCTAGGACATCAAATCCGCAGGAAAGATTAGCGATGGTGGCGGGGCAGAATATTTTTATTTCGTTCATAATTAATTTTATTGCGTAGAGAGGTTGCATTCCAACGTCTCTACAATAACGCATCATTATATATTTCCAACACGAATCACATCGGCAAAAATCCCCGAAGCCGTCACGGCGGCACCAGCACCGGCACCTTTTATCAATAAAGGTTGGTCGATATAACGATCGGTATAAAACTGGACAATATTGTCTTTTCCTTCTAAATTATAGAAAGGACTTTCTTTTGGAATAAATTCCAATCCAACACTGGCTTTTCCGTTTTCGAAAGTGGCCACGTATTTTAAACGACAATTTTTTGCTTTGGCTTCTTTCAGTAAATTCTCGAAATGAGGGGCATGCGTTATTAGGGATTTGAAAAACTCTTCGTTGTTTGTTGTTGCTAAACATGCTGCGGGTAAAAAAGATCTATTGGCTATGTCCTCAATTTCCATCTTGTAGCCGCTTTCGCGAATCAGGATTAATATCTTTCTGGCCACATCTACACCGCTTAAATCAATTTTTGGGTCAGGTTCAGTAAATCCTTGTACACCAGCTTCTTTTACAACATCATGAAAAGAATTATTTTCGTCGAAATTGTTAAATATAAAGTTCAAACTACCGGATAAAACGGCTTGAATTTTGTTGACTTTGTCTCCCGAAGCGATCAAGTGTTTTAGGGTATCAATGATTGGCAATCCTGCCCCCACATTGGTTTCAAACAAGAACGGCGCATTGTATTGCCGGGAAAGACTTTTTAGTTTTTTGTAGTTACCATACGCTGAGGAACAAGCAATTTTGTTGCAAGTCACTACGGCAACATTTTGTTTCAAATACTGCTCATAGGTTTCGGAAACCCCTTGATTGGCGGTAATGTCCACAAAAATACTGTTGCGTAAATTGAGTGATTTTACCTTTGAAATAAAGGTTTCTTTGTTGGCAGTTTCTCCGTTTTCTAATAGGGATTGCCAGTCTTTAAGGGGAATTCCGTCTTCGTCAAAATACATTTTTCTGGAATTGGACACCGCCACAACTCTCAGGATTATTTTTAGATTTTCTTTCAGGAATTTCTTTTGCTGGTTGATTTGTTCGATGAATTTTTCACCTACATTTCCAACACCCATCACAAACAAATTCAGCTGTTTGGTGTTTTCTTCAAAAAAGGTTTCGTGCAAAGTATTCAACGCTTTTTTCACGTCCCTTTCGTTGATTACCGCCGAAATATTTCTTTCCGAAGCTCCTTGTGCGATAGCGCGAATGTTCACATTGTTTTTCCCTAAGGTGCTAAACATTCTGCCGCTCAGACCTTGGTGATTTTTCATGTTCTCGCCAACCAAAGCAATGATGCAAAGGTTTTTCTCTACAATGCAAGGGTCGATTTTGTTTTGTGAAATTTCAATTTCAAAGGCTTTGTTGATGGCATTTTCGGCAGTATCAGCATCTGAATTTAGAATTCCAATACAAATGGAATGTTCCGATGAAGCTTGAGTAATAAAAATGACATTGATGCTCTCGTGCGATAAAACTTCAAAAAGTCTTTTAGAAGATCCTGCAACGCCAATCATACCAGGTCCTTCAAGGGTAATCAAGGTAATGTGGTCAATATGGCTAATTCCTTTAACGGGATTCGTGCTCGAAGTTACTTTGTTTGAAATGTAGGTTCCTTCGGCTTCCGGTTCGAAAGTATTTTTGATTAGAATGGGAATATTCTTTCTCAGTACGGGTTGAATGGTAGGAGGATATAATACTTTAGCTCCAAAATGGGACAATTCCATAGCTTCCTGATAGGAAATTGTGGCAATGGGTTGTGCTTGTTTTACGATTTTTGGGTTTGCCGTAAACATTCCATTAACGTCCGTCCAAATTTCTAAATCAGTTGCATTCAAGGCTCCTGCAATGATTGCTGCTGTATAATCCGAACCACCACGGCCTAAAGTTGTATTGATACCATCTAAAGAAGAAGCAATAAATCCGGGCATAACGACTACCTGAGTATCATTTGAAGCAAAAAAATCGGTAATTAATTGGTTTGAAACCTCAAAATTAACCGCTGCTTTCCCAAAATTAGTATTGGTTTTGATTAATTCGCGACTGTCCTTGTAACTGCTGTTTTTTAGGTTTTGTTTCAGCGCCTCCGCGATAATATAGGAAGACAATAATTCTCCAAAACTTAATATGGTATCGGATGTTCTGGTAGACAATTCATTCAAAAGAAAGCATCCGTCCAATAAGGTTTCCAAATGATTTATTATCCTTTTGATATGGCTTAATAATCCGCTTTGTTCGCTTACGGGGATGAGTTCTTTTATTGCGTCTAAGTGCTTTTTTTCAATTTCAGCAACAATTTCTTTATAGCTTTCGTCATTTGAAGCGGCTTTTATGGAGGCCAGTTGAAGCAAATCGGTCACTTTGCTGAAAGCGGAAACAACAACAACTAATTGGTCTTGTTTTGCTTTATTGGTAACGATTTCTAAAACGAGTTTTATGTTTTGTGCATTGGCTACTGAAGTTCCGCCGAATTTTAAAATTTTCATTAGGGTCGATTTAAAAAATATTTTTAGCTATCATAAATTCATAATTTTTGTTTCTTCTAAAAAGAAAAAAACAAATATAGGATTATATGATTAATTTATACCCCGAATGGGGTTGTAGTTTTTGTAGAGGAAACAGTATTTACAACCAAAATTTGGGTTGTATTTGTATAGGAAATGGGGTTACTGCTAGGAAACATCATTGTGATTTTGGTTTCAAAAGTAATATATTTCGTTGATTATAAAAAAAATAAAGAATATTTTTGCGAATATTTTAGGCATGAATGAATTAGATGTAATTTTTATATCTTTTGAAGTTTAAATAATAGGGAAATTGCAATTTACAGCCATAATATTATCAACAATTCTTGTTTCTTAACATTTGTTTATTGAATTTTGAACCTTCAATAAAATTACAAATGGACAATTTTCATTACATCAGTTCCGAAGTCTTAAATTTAGAAACCTTACACGAAATTATATCCCATCATAAATCATTAGCATTATCAGAAGAGGCTAAAATTAATATTCAGAAATGCCGTGATTATTTAGATAAAAAGATGGTTTCGCAAGAAAAACCAATCTACGGAATAAATACAGGTTTTGGTTCTTTGTGCAACGTGAAAATTTCGAATGAAAACTTGTCTCAACTTCAGGAGAATTTGGTAAAATCGCATGCCTGCGGAACGGGGGAGGAAGTGCCATTGAACATTGTGAAATTGATGCTATTACTTAAAATTCAATCCTTTAGTTATGGCTATTCTGGGGTGCAATTGCAAACGGTGGATCGTCTCATTGAATTTTATAATAAAGATATTTATCCTGTAGTTTATACTCTTGGTTCGCTTGGTGCATCAGGAGATTTGGCTCCATTAGCTCATTTGGCATTGCCACTTTTGGGTGAGGGAGAAGTGTATTTTGAGGGTAAAAAAGTTTCTTCTAAAGAAGTCCTGAATCATTTTGGTTGGGAACCAATTGTTTTGCAGTCTAAAGAAGGCTTGGCTTTATTAAACGGAACACAATTCATGAGTGCATACGGGTCTCATATTTTATTGAAAGCCATTAAGTATTCCTATTTGGCCGATTTAATTGCAAGCATTTCCCTTGAAGGATTTGACGGACTTCTGGAACCTTTTAACGAATTGATGCATTATATCCGTCCACACAAAGGGCAAATTATTACAGCCAATCGAATCAATGAATTTTTGGAAGGAAGTGAAATCATAAATCAGCCTAAGAATCATGTTCAGGATCCGTATTCGTTTCGATGTATTCCACAAGTTCATGGCGCTTCAAAAGATGCCTTGGATTATGTAAAAAAAGTGTTTAAAACCGAAATCAATTCCGTTACCGATAATCCCAATATTTTTATAGAAAGTGACCAGATTATTTCTGGGGGTAATTTTCACGGGCAACCACTGGCCTTGGCTCTCGATTTTATTGCGATAGCTTTGGCGGAATTAGGCAGTATTTCTGAAAGAAGAACCTTTCAGCTTGTTTCCGGTTTGCGTAATCTTCCCGCTTTTTTGGTGGATAATCCAGGGTTAAATTCGGGGTTGATGATTCCGCAGTACACCGCCGCAAGCATTGTGAGCCAGAACAAACAGTTGGCAACCCCAGCGAGTATTGACAGTATCGTTTCAAGTAACGGGCAGGAAGACCATGTAAGTATGGGAGCCAATGCAGCGACGAAAGCATTGCGAATCATGGATAATTTAGAACGGATTCTCGCCATTGAATTAATGAATGCTTCTCAGGCCATTGAATTCAGGAGACCTTTACAATCGAGTGGTTTTATAGAAATGTTCTTGAAATCTTATAGGGAGGAAGTTCCATTAATAAAAAACGACAGGATTTTTCATTATGATATAGAAAAATCAGTAGCTTTTTTAGACAGCTTTATGATTGATGATTTGGATTATTAATTCCCACCACTCAAACTTTTGTGTTTACGTCTTCGTTTGAAATGGGTTTGTTTTAAATTAGTATCTCCGGATATAATACTGATATTTCCGTCAATTTCTAACATGGCTAGTTTTACGTCTTTAAAATATTCTACACCATGTTCTCGCATCGCTTCCCTTAATTCATCAGAAGTAATGCTAAGTTTACTTAAGATTTTAAAATCTAAATTCCCGTCGTGAATTAATATCTCTGGTTTTTCTTGCATGAATTCACTAAATCGTTTAAACCGGTACATTAATTTTTTTAGGGTAAAATTAATTGCAAACAAAACCGTGGCGGCGGCCAGTCCTCCCCAAAGGCTAGTGTCGCTACCTACCATGGCATTTTGTACCGCATTACTAATCAGCAAGATTAAAATCACATCAGCCGTGTTGAGCTGTGATAATTCTTTTTTGCCAAAAACACGCAAAGCAATAACCATGAAAAAATATACGGCTGCGCTGCGTAAAATAACGTCTAAATAGGGGTTCATTAATGAGTTTGTTTTGAATTGGAAACTACTAAAATCTACCATTTAAAATCACTTCAACTTGATGTTCTTCTCAATGGCTCGAATCATTTCGCCTGCTATGTCTTTATTTGTTGCGCCTTCTATACCCTCAAGTCCGGGTGAGGAATTGACTTCTAACAATAAAGGGCCTTTCAGCGAACGAATAATATCTACTCCAGCAACTTTTAAATCCATGGCTTTTGCCGCTTTAATGGCTATTTTTTTCTCTTCGGCAGTGACTTTAATCACTGAAGCTGTTCCTCCCAAATGAATATTTGCCCTAAATTCCCCAGGTAATGCTTCTCTTTGAATTGCGGCAACCACTTTACCGTCAATTACAAAGCAACGAATATCTTTTCCGTTGGCTTCTTTTATAAATTCCTGAACTAATATATTGGCATTTAAACTTTTAAAAGCATTGATAACGCTTTCAGCCGCTTTTTTTGTTTCTGCCAAAACGACACCTTTTCCTTGTGTGCCTTCCAATAGTTTCACAATTAGGGGTGAACCTCCAACCATTTTTATCAAATCGTCGGTATCTAAAGGGGAATTTGCAAAACCGGTTGTTGGGATTTCAATTCCGTGATTTAACAACAATTGCAATGAAAATAATTTATCACGGGACTGGGTAATGGCTGTTGAAGAGTTTAAACAATACACTTTTAAAGCTTCAAATTGACGCGTTAATGCACAACCGTAAAAGGTAATGCTAGGCCGTATTCTAGGAATAATGGCATCAAATTGATTGAGAATTTTCCCCCCACGATAATGGATTTCTGGTTTTGTGGCATCCAGTTTCATGTAGCATTCCTTGATGTTTAAAAACTGCATTTCATGGCCACGCATTTCTCCGGCTTCCATGATTCTTTTGTTACTATACAATTCGGGATTACTGGCTAAAAGTCCTATCCGCAAGCCTGTTGAGGCCTGAACGGCATTTTTATACAATTCTTTTAAATTATCACTGGTGGCTTGACCTAAAAGATAAATTTGTTCAGGATCGACTAAAACTCTTCCGCTCATGGCTTCACGCCCTAAAAGCATCCGAAACCCCATTGAATCCCTATTGGTTAGGGTCATTTCAATAGGCCAATTTGTATGTCCTAAATCTAATATCGTCTGAATTACATAACGTTGTTCTCTATAGCCGCTAGAGCTTTTTACTATCCTTTTGTCTACCAAAGGTGATTCACAGTGGATTACCGTTTTTAAATCATTTTGGATTGGATTGATGTCAAATTTCACCCAATTCATCCCATCTTTTATAAACGGCGCAATATTAATGGCATGAAGTGCAGATGTTTTAGCACCAGAATCTACTCGGGCTTTGATTGTTGGGATTCCTAAATCTGGAAAAGAAAACCATTCCTCGCTTCCTAGAATAACTTTGTTTTGTAACATTTAAAAAGGATTAAAAGATTTAGCCACGAATTCACGAATTAAAACTAAATATAATCCGTGAATTCGTGGCTAAAAAATAAAAATTAATTAATTGGTTTTTCTGCTTTTTTAACATTGATAAACAATTCTTGAGAAGGCTCATCTAAGTCCATATAAATCTCGTCCCCAGAACCAATTTTTGAAGTGATTATTTCTTCTGCCAATGCATCTTCAACATACTTCTGAATGGCTCTTTTTAGTGGTCTTGCTCCAAATTGTCTGTCAAATCCTTTTTCTGCAATAAACGCTTTTGCCTTATCGGAAAGGTTTAACTTATAGCCCAACTCAGCTACTCGATCGTACAGTTTTTTTAATTCAATTTCAATAATCAAATTGATATGCTCTTTTTCTAAAGCATTGAAGACAATGACGTCATCAATTCTATTTAAAAATTCGGGCGCGAAGGTTTTTTTCAATGCGTTTTCGATAATGCCTTTCGAATTATCATCAGCTTGAGCCACTTTAGCTGCGGTACCAAAACCGACACCTTGTCCAAAATCTTTTAATTGTCTGGCTCCAACATTTGAAGTCATTATGATTATGGTATTTTTGAAATCAATTTTTCTGCCTAAACTATCGGTTAAATAGCCATCATCAAGGACTTGAAGCAGCATGTTGAATACATCGGGATGCGCCTTTTCGATTTCATCCAATAGCACTACGCAATAGGGTTTTCTTCGTACTTTTTCGGTTAATTGTCCACCTTCCTCGTAGCCAACATATCCTGGAGGCGCTCCAACTAATCTTGAAATTGCAAATTTTTCCATGTATTCACTCATATCAATACGAACTAAAGCATCTTCAGAGTCAAACAATTCTTTAGCCAAAACTTTGGCCAATTGTGTTTTACCAACTCCGGTTTGTCCTAAGAAAATAAACGAACCAATTGGTCGGTTTGGATCTTTTAATCCGGCACGATTCCTTTGAATGGAACGAGCAATTTTTAATACTGCTTCTTTCTGTCCAATAACCTTTCCTTCAATTAGTTCCGGAAGATTAGCTAATTTATTGCTTTCGGTTTGTGCAATGCGATTTACAGGTATTCCTGTCATCATAGATACCACATCGGCAACGTTATCTTCGGTTACAATAATACGGTTGTTTTTTGAATCTTCGTCCCATTGTTCTTGTGCAATAGCCAAGTCTTTTTCGATGCGTTTTTCGTCATCACGTAGTTTTGCGGCCTCCTCATATTTCTGTTTTTTAACTACGGAATTTTTCAATTCTCGTACGTCTTCCAATTGACGTTCTAAATCTAAAATTTGTTTTGGAACTTCAATATTGGTAATGTGAACACGAGAACCCGCTTCGTCCAAGGCGTCAATTGCTTTGTCTGGCAAGAAACGTTCAGACATGTATCTGTTCGTTAATTTCACGCAAGCTTCTATTGCTTCTTGGGTATACGTAACATTATGGTGGTCTTCGTATTTATTTTTGATGTTATTCAAAATAGTAATGGTTTCATCAACAGATGTTGGTTCCACAATAATCTTTTGAAAACGTCTTTCTAAAGCGCCGTCTTTTTCTATGTATTGACGGTATTCGTCTAATGTTGTTGCTCCAATACATTGAATTTCTCCTCTTGCAAGTGCGGGTTTGAACATGTTGGAAGCGTCCAGCGAGCCCGTTGCTCCACCTGCGCCAACAATGGTGTGTATTTCGTCGATGAAAAGAATAATATCGTCATTTTTCTCCAACTCATTCATGACCGCTTTCATGCGCTCCTCAAACTGTCCGCGGTATTTTGTTCCAGCAACTAAACTGGCTAAGTCAAGTGTAACGACACGTTTGTTGAACAGGTTTCGAGATACTTTCTTTTGAATGATTCGCAAGGCCAAACCTTCTGCAATAGCGGATTTTCCAACTCCGGGTTCGCCAATAAGCAATGGATTGTTTTTTTTGCGTCGGCTTAGAATTTGAGAAACACGTTCAATTTCTTTCTCACGTCCCACAACTGGGTCGAGTTTGCCTTCTTCGGCCATTTCGGTTAAATCCCTGCCAAAATTATCTAAAACAGGAGTTTTAGATTTTTTGTTGGATTTGTTGGCAGGATTGTTAAAGTTGCCTTCTCTTAAATTGTCATCTTGTCCGGAATCTTCGTTGAATGATTCGTTCCTAGGCAAATTTTCTAAAAAATTTTCTTCGTTTGGTGTCATGTTCAGATATTGTTCTTTAGCTACGTCATAATCAATTTTCATTTTATTCAGTAACTTGGTTGTTGGATCATTTTCATTTCTTAGTATGCATAATAGTAAATGTGCCGTACTGATTGAGGAACTCTGAAAAACTTTGGCTTCAAGAAACGTTGTCTTCAGGGCACGCTCTGCCTGACGTGTTAAATGTAAGTTTTTCTTTTCGTTACTTACTATAATATTTGGATTTGCGGGGCTTAAGATTTCAACTTTTCTTCGCAAATGATCTAAATCAACAGATAAATTGTTCAGAATTGTAATGGCTTTACCATTCCCATCTCTTAAAATACCCAACATCAAATGCTCTGTTCCAATAAAATCGTGGCCTAAACGCAAGGCTTCCTCTTTACTGTAAGTGATTACATCTTTGACTCTTGGTGAAAAATTATCATCCATATTATTGTATAATTTGTATTGTAAATTTAGTGATTTTATAATGCAATTGCAATAATCATTCCCATCTAAATGTGCTGTCAGCTAATAGACAAAAAATATTTAAAATTAAAAGTTAAAAGTGAATTAACTTATCAACTGAAAACGGACTGAATTTTGTTGATAAATCGAAAAAAAATATGTTTAAAAATCCCTTAAAAATAGTCGAGAAAGGTTATATTAGCAGGATTTTTCAAAACAAATAATTTTTAATATAACTATAATATGTCTAACGGAGAAAAGTTAATTCCTATTAACATAGAGGACGAAATGAAATCAGCTTACATCGATTATTCGATGTCGGTAATTGTATCAAGAGCACTTCCAGATGTTAGAGATGGCTTGAAACCAGTGCATCGAAGAGTGCTTTTTGGAATGCATGAATTAGGAATCACTTCAAAATCAGCCCATAAAAAATCAGCGAGAATCGTAGGAGAAGTTTTAGGGAAGTATCACCCACACGGAGATACATCTGTATATGATGCCATGGTGCGTATGGCTCAAGAATGGAGCATGCGTTATCTTTTGGTTGACGGTCAGGGTAACTTTGGTTCTGTAGATGGCGATAGTCCTGCAGCAATGCGTTACACCGAAGCCAGAATGAAAAAGATTTCGGAAGAAATTATGGCCGACATCGAAAAAGAAACCGTTGATTTTCAATTGAATTTTGACGATACATTGTATGAGCCAAAAGTAATGCCGACTAGAGTTCCCACCTTATTAATAAACGGAGCAACTGGTATTGCTGTGGGGATGGCTACTAATATGCCACCACACAATTTAACCGAAGTCATCAATGGAACCTTGGCTTATCTTGATAATAATGATATTGAGATAGACGAATTGATGAATCATATTAAGGCTCCCGATTTTCCTACCGGTGGAATTATTTATGGATATGAAGGGGTGCGTGAAGCATTCAAAACAGGTCGTGGACGTATTGTGATGCGTGCCAAAGTGAACTTTGAAGAAGTTGACGGAAGAGAATCTATTATCGTTTCCGAAATTCCGTATCAGGTCAATAAGGCAGACATGATTAAAAGAACTGCTGATTTAGTAAACGACAAAAAAATTGAGGGTATCGCCAATATTCGTGATGAATCGGATAGAAACGGAATGCGAATCGTTTATATATTGAAGCGTGATGCTACGCCAAATGTGGTGTTAAATACGCTTTACAAGTTTACGCAACTGCAATCTTCTTTCAGTGTAAACAATATTGCCTTGGTAAAAGGGCGTCCCCAAATGTTGAATCTAAAAGACATGATTCATTATTTCATCGAGCACCGTCACGATGTTGTGGTTCGTAGAACGCGTTTTGAATTGCGCAAAGCCGAGGAAAGGGCGCATATCTTAGAAGGTTTAATCATAGCTTCTGATAATATTGACGAAGTGATAGCTTTAATTCGAGGGTCTAAAAATACGGAAGAAGCCAGAGAAAAGTTAATCGAAAGATTCAAATTGTCTGACATTCAGTCTCGTGCCATTGTAGAAATGCGTTTGCGTCAATTAACAGGTCTGGAACAAGACAAGTTAAGAGCGGAATATGAAGAGTTAATGAAATTGATTGAGCATTTGAAAGATTTATTAGCAAATGTTGATTTGAGAACTGCTTTAATAAAAGAAGAGCTTATAGAAATTCGTGATAAATATGGAGATGCCCGTCGTTCTGTTATTGAATATTCTGGTGGAGATGTAAGCATCGAGGATTTAATTGCCGATGAAAATGTGGTAATTACCATTTCACACGCCGGTTATATCAAACGCACCAATTTGACAGAATATAAGACCCAAAATAGAGGAGGAGTTGGTCAAAAAAGTGCCGGAACAAGAGATCAAGATTTCTTAGAACACATGTTTGTGGCCACCAACCACCAATATATGATGTTCTTTACCCAAAAAGGGAAATGTTTCTGGATGCGTGTATATGAAATTCCGGAAGGAAGCAAAACGGCAAAAGGAAGGGCTTTGCAAAACTTGATTAACATTGAAAGTGATGATAAAGTAAAAGCTTTCATTTGTACTCAAGATTTAAAAGATAAAGAATACATAGGGAGTCATAATTTGATAATGGTGACCAAAAAAGGGCAAGTTAAGAAAACCTCATTAGAGAAATATTCTAAACCTAGAGTCAATGGTGTTGCCGCAATCACGATTAAAGAAGGCGATGAATTATTAGAAGCCAAACTCACCAATGGTGAAAGTCAAATTATTTTGGCGGTGAAATCAGGGAAATTAGTTCGTTTTGAAGAAACCAAAACCCGTCCAATGGGAAGAACCGCTTCCGGAGTTCGTGGAATTACTTTAAAAGATGAAACAGACGAAGTAATTGGAATGGTTACTGTAAACGATATGAATAGCGAAATCCTTGTTGTTGCCGAAAATGGTTTTGGAAAACGTTCCAGCCTTGACGAATATAGAATCACAAACCGTGGGGGAAAAGGGGTTAAGACATTAAATATCACAGAGAAAACCGGTAAATTAATTTCAATAAACGCCGTTACCGATGCGGATGATTTAATGATTATCAACAAATCAGGATTGACCATAAGAATGGCTGTTGAAGATTTGAGAGTGATGGGACGCGCTACACAAGGGGTGAAACTGATCAACATCAAAGGAAACGATTCTATTGCAGCAGTAACTAAGGTAATGAAAGACGATGTAGCAGAAGTTATTGTTGATGAAGATGGTAATATTATCGAATCTGATGCTATTGAAAGAGTAAAACCCGTATTAGAAATTCTTGAAGACGAAGGTTCAGCCGATGACGACGATGAGGAAGATGATGCTGAAACTGAAGAAGACATCGAAGATGAAGACGATGCCGATGACGAAGAAACCGAATAATTAAATATTAAATAGAATAGTAATGAAAAGTAAATATGTAATACTCGCATCAGCATTATTGATTTCAGTAAGCACTTTTGCTCAAAAAGATCAAATAAAAGCAGCAGAGAAAGCATTGAAAAGCGGAAATTCAGCAGAGGCCAAGGGTATTTTGCAACAAGCCGAATCTTTAATTCCAAATGCTACTGATTCAGAAAAAGCCCAGTATTTCTTTGTTAAGGGAAATACTTTGTTAGACTTAGCAACAAAGAATATTGATGCGTCAAAAAATCAATCTGATGCAGCAAAAGCATATCAGGATTTGTTGGCCGTAGAAAAAGCTTCAGGAAAGTCTAAATACACCAGCCAAGCGCAAACAGCGATATCCGATATCAAAAACAAACTCTTAAATAGCGCTATTGAAGAAGGGACAAAAAAGAATTATTCAGAGGCAGCAAAAAAATTATATGCGGTTTATGAATTGGATAAAACCGATTTGGAAAAATTGTACTATGCTGCAAGTTATGCCGTAAATGGACAAGATTGGGATACAGCGTTAGCCTATTATTTAGAGTTAAAAAAACAGAATTATTCTGGCGAAGGCATGGCTTATTATGCCAAAAGTTTAGTTTCTGACAAAGAAGATTATTTTGGTACCAAAGCGGAGAGAGACAGAATGGTGAGTTTAAAATCTCATTCCAATCCAAGGGATGAAAAAATACCGTCCAAAAGAGGAGAGATATATAAAAACATCGCCCTAATTTTAGTGCAAAATGGTAAAACCGATGAGGCAAAAAAAGCACTTGCAGAAGCTCGAATTGCCAATCCAGATGATACTTCTTTAACTCTTACCGAAGCGGATCTTTATTTGAAATTGGAAGATTTTCCAACCTATAAACGATTAATATCAGAAGTTTTGGCAAAAAGCCCTAATGATGCTGATTTATTGTTCAATTTGGGTGTTATTTCCGCTAAAACGGATGTTGTTGAGGCCGAAAAGTATTACAAAAGATCAATTGAAATCAAACCAGATTATATTAATGCCTATCTTAATTTAGCCATTTTGAAGTTGGATGGAGAGAAAAAAATTATTACTGAAATGAACAAATTGGGTACTTCAGAAAAAGATACCAAAAGATATGAAGTATTAAAGAATCAAAGAGAAGCAATATTTTTAGCAACTTTACCTTATCTGGAAAAAGCGAATGAATTAGATTCTAAAAATGAAGATGTTGCAACCACTCTTTTAAACGTGTATGGAGCTTTAGAAATGACTGACAAAAAGATAGCATTGAAAGCTAAAATGGGAAAATAAATCTCATTTTAAAACATTAAAAAAAATCCTGATTGTAGTAAATACAATCAGGATTTTTTTTTTAAATGTTTAAACCTTAAGACTATTTGGTATCCTCACTTTTTGCCTTATCTCCATTTTTTCTATAGTAATACTGATTGTTATCATTATTTTGATACGTTGAATTGTCATTATCAAAATGGGTTTCATAAGAATCGCAATAACCATAATTGGACTTATAACCTTTAACATTTCCAAAAATATTTATGATTTGACCTCTTCGGTTGTAGATGATTTTTAACCCTCCAATCTGATTCAAAGCAAAACGGTTGTAAGACATATATACTGTGCCGATTCTTTTAATTCGGTTTTCATAATCATAATTCATAAATACATTTCCAATTCTCCGGATTCTACCCATAGCATCATGTTCAATGATGACACCACCGTTGATTGGTAATAAATTTGTTTGCACCCCGGGAGCACCAGTTGTAGTATTGATGGCACGTCGGTAATAAGAATCTTTGCCCGCACTTTGTTCACTATTAAAATCGAATTCACCGTTTGCGAAAACATAAAAGGTAATACCTCTTTCCGTAAATTCGATGGGCTCATTAAGGCTAAAATTAGTTTTCGTATTTCCACCAGAATAATTGATTATTTCTGATGCTTTGGCTGCATTTCCTAAAAGTAAAATGCCTGCTACTAAAAGAGTAAAATTTTTCATAATCAATAGTTTTTGAGTTTAAATGCTGAATCCGTTTCAGCAATATACTGTGTTATTTTCAACTAACGTGCCAAAATTTTACAGTACTAATTGTTTTTTGTGTTTTTTGATACTAAAATATTTTAAAATTATGAATATCAATGATTTGAAATATTCGAGAAATATATAATTTTTTTATTTGAACTTCATTTTGAGATTTAGATACAATTTAGAAACATCATGATGAAAAGTATCTGCATTGCCATTTTAAGCACCGTTCCTTTTTTTACAAATTGCTGTTAAGCCATGCGCAGGATTTTAAATTCTGTTGCATCAACCATTTTATAATTCATTTTTTTATCCAAAATTAATTCAATAATAAATAATGTAACAACATGTTTTATTGGTAAATACATGATTGTATTTTGAAATGTTTTCATCAAAATAAGTAGATTTTTCATTTAGAAGCTGTAACTTTAGGTAGTGTAAATTTAAAGAAGCAATATGATGAAATTTTATTAATCTTAATTTTTAGAGAATCATGAAAAAGTTACTATTAGGATTTTTAATCCTTGTTTGGGGGATAAATTACTCCAATGCACAAACTAAAGATTTTAGGGAATTTAATTGGGGAGACACTCTGAAAAAAGTAAAATCAGAAGAAAAAGTGAGATTTATTTCAAAAATAAAGGATAATGTACTAGAATGCTATGATATTCTTGGTAATACAAAGTATAGAGTTTTATTTGTTTTTAACGACGATAATAAGTTGGAAAGCGGGATTTATATTTTGACAAGAAGATACAGCAATGCACAACTCTATTTTCGGGATTACAACAAATTCTCAAAATTACTTACTGAAAAATATGGAAAGGCGACCAAAGACAAAGAAACTTGGACAGTAAATACTCCGTTAGATGAAAAAACAGATCGCGGACAGGCTATTGCAGACGGTATTCTTAACCTTTATAGTGTTTGGACTACGGATAGGTCTATCATAAAAATGACCTTGATTTCGATTGAAAATTATCCGAGTTTGCAAATTCATTATACCGCAAAATCATTGGATGAATTTGAAAATGAAGAAGATTTAAAAAGCATATTGAATAAACTGTAAACGAACAAATTCAGACTTAATTTTTCATAGCACTCTATTGAAATCCCTATTTTTTTAAATCATTGTTATGAAAAAAAGGACAATAATAATAGTCTTCGTTTTGGTTGTTTTAGCAACGGCGGCAGTCTATTATTTAATTGTACAGAAAAAAACACCGGAGATTTCTTTCATTACTTCAAGAGCAAGTTATGGGTTTATTGCAAAAAGCATAACCGCTACGGGAACCATTCAGCCCGTCGATACTGTTTCTGTGGGAGCTCAGGTTTCTGGCGTGATAAAAAACATATATGTAGATTTTAATGGAGAGGTGAAAAAGGGGCAACTGTTAGCGAAAATAGATCCCTCGAATATATTAGCACAAACCGAAGTGGCAAAAGCAAATCTTGCAACGGCAAATAGCAATCTGAATTTCCAGCAAAATAATTTTGACAGACAAAATAAATTATTCACTCTGGGTATCATCAGTAAAGCCGATTATCAGCTGGCCTTAAATCAATTTAATAGTGCTAAAGCAGCCGTGGATAATGCATTGGCCCAACTAAAAATTACGATTAAAAACCTTTCTTATACCAATATTTATTCTCCAATTAATGGCGTAATTCTCAATAGAAATGTAAGTGAAGGACAAACCATTGCTTCCAGTTTTAATGCACCAACGTTATTTGTAATTGCAAAAGATCTTACAAAAATGCAAGTCCGAGCCGCTGTAGACGAGGCAGATATAGGTGGAGTACAATCAGGTCAAAGAGTGACTTTTACAGTAGATGCTTTTCCAAATGATGTCTTTCAGGGAAAAGTCCAAAAAATTTTATTGCATCCATCAGTTTCTGCTAATGTAGTTACTTATAAAACATTAATTGATGTTGAAAATGAAGCAATGAAACTCAAACCCGGCATGACCGCCAGTATATACATTTATACGGAACAACATGATAAGGCTTTACTAATTGCGTCTAGAGCTTTAAATTTTAAACCAGATTCCATTTTATCGAGTCAATACACCATTATGAAAGCCGAAAAGAATGCTTTTACAAATAAAAATAAGCAAAACGGTTATGAAAACACAGCAAATCAAAGTGCATTTGTGTGGATAAAAGCAGGAGAAACATTAAAGGAAAAGAGAATCACAATTGGGATAAATGACGATACCAATGTATATGTCATGAAAGGGTTATCCTTAAATGAAGAAGTAATTTCAAATGTGATAGAGGGGAATGAAATTAATGCTGACAATGCACAACGAAGTCCTTTTATGCCTAAAATGCAAAGAAGGCCTTCTGGTACTTCAAGGAATTAAAGACTATGACAATGGATTCAATTCTTGTAGAAATAAAGAATCTGAGTAGAGAATTCAAGATGGGAGATGAAACTGTAAGAGCATTAAACGATATCAGTTTTACAATAAAATCAGGTGAATTCATAACGATAATGGGCAGCAGCGGTTCAGGGAAAACTACTTTGCTGAATATATTGGGTTGCCTTGATAAACCAACTTCTGGAGCGTATTTCCTCGACAGAATTAATGTGGGGGCGCTATCAAAAAATGAATTGGCAAAACTTCGAAACAAAAAATTGGGGTTCATTTTTCAATCCTATAATCTATTGGCGCGAACGACGGCCTTAGAAAATGTTGAATTACCGTTATTGTATAATTCTGAAATTTCTTCTAAGGAACGCAGGGAAAAAGCCATGAATGCACTGGAGGCCGTCAATTTGAGTGACCGAATTCACTATTTGCCCAATCAATTATCTGGTGGCCAGCAACAACGGGTAGCTATTGCAAGAGCTTTAGTTAATGACCCCATAGTGATTCTCGCTGACGAAGCAACAGGAAATCTGGATTCCAGAACTTCATATGGCATTATGATGTTAATGCAGGAACTTAATGCGGTTCATGGGAAAACAATTGTATTTATTACTCATGAACCCGATATCGCTTCGTTCAGTAAAAGAACCATTTTACTTAGAGACGGCAAGGTCATAAACGATACAATTAACGATAGGATACGCAGTGCAAAAACAGTTTTACAAAACATGCCTATTAATACCGAATTAGCATCAATACTAAAATGAAAATAAGTAATCTTTTACGAATCGCTTGGAAGGCCATTCAACGCAATTCAATGCGTGCCTTTCTCACCATGTTAGGCATTATTATTGGTGTGGCGGCAGTGATTGCTATGATTTCCATTGGTCAAGGTTCTAAGCAAAGTATTCAAAGCCAAATTTCAGGCATGGGAAGTAACATGATCACCATCAGACCCAGCAGTAATGTAATGGGCGGTCCCAGAATGGATAACACTAGCGTACAAACATTGACCGAACAGGACCTAATTGCCTTGCAAAAACAAATGGTATTTATCAATGCATTATCACCATCGGTATTTTCTAGAGGTCAGGTTATTAATGGTCCTTACAATTGGTCTACAACCATGCAGGGCGTGAATCCGGAATATTTCACCATACGGGGTTGGGCTTTGAAGGATGGAGTTCTGTTTACTAAACAAGATGTAAAATTGGCGGCTAAAGTTTGTTTAATAGGACAAACAGTACAGCATAATCTCTTTTCTGATGGGGAAGATGGTATTGGGAAAAGCATTCGATTCAAAAAAATACCCTTTAAAATAATTGGGGTTATGAGTAAAAAAGGGGAGAACGCTTTCGGACAAGATCAGGATGATGTAATTCTAGCTCCAATTAGTACGGTGCAAAAACGCATTCTATCCACCATTTATTATCAAACTATTTTTGCTTCGGCTGTAAATGAAAATGCCATTGAAAATGCCGCCACAGAAATCCAGCAGATATTGAGAACGAGCCATAAGTTACAAAAAGGAACCGACGATGATTTTACCGTACGAACGCAAGCCGAATTGATCAATACTTTTTCTGCTACAAGTCGTACATTAACCATTTTACTCACTGTTATTGCCGGAATTTCGTTAATCGTTGGCGGTATTGGCATTATGAATATCATGTATGTTTCAGTTACCGAGCGTACCAAGGAAATTGGGCTGCGAATGTCTCTGGGAGCTAGGGGAATAGATATATTGCTGCAATTTTTAATAGAAGCGGTCATGATTAGCATAACGGGTGGGATAATTGGCGTTGTATTAGGGATTACCGCCACTAAACTGGTAACCTATTTCATGCATTGGCCCACTTTAATAACCCAGTCGTCAATACTAGTTTCCTTTTTGGTTTGTTTTGTTACGGGGGTATTTTTCGGGTATTATCCAGCTCTAAAGGCATCTAAACTTAATCCTATAGAAGCCTTGCGCTATGAATAAATATTTACAGGGAAAAAATTACGGAGCTTAGTCGATTTTACTTTTTCAATTGGAGACATTTTACGGTAAAATAGCGTCTGGATTATGGATGCTATTCCCCGTTTTTAGGATTCAGAACTCGATAGCGCGGATTTAAAGTGTAATTCCACGCTATCATTCACGAGAATGTTTTGTCATATCCGAGCCATCGGGGATGTTTATCCATAATAATAGCGATATTTTTAAATGATAGCTTTATGATGTTAAACAGTATCTTTAAGATGTCAAACAGTATTTTTAAGATGTCAAGTAGTATCATTATGATGTTAAACAGTATCTTAATGATGTCAAGTAGTATCATTATGATGTTATACAGTATCTTATTGATGTCAAACAGTATCTTATTGATGTCAAATAGTGTATTTATGATATCAAACAGTATCATTATGATGTCAAAAAGTATCTTAATGATATTAAACAGTATTTTTATGATGTCAAACAGTATCTTAATGATATTAAACTGTGTCTTTATAATATAAAACAGTTTTTTAATGATGTTAAACTGTGTCTTTATAATATAAAACAGTATTTTAATGATGTTAAACAGTGTCTTTATGCTGTTAAATTGTATTTTTTATTCAGTTCACAATATTGGGATTTTCGTTTGCATCAACCTATCAAAAAGGGGTAAAAGGCAGGTATCAGTTAACCGTAGGGGACAAAGCTTGGGCAAAACTCAAGCAAAGTCTAAAAGAAGTGACGCGCAAAACCGCACCCAAAAGGTTCGAGGAACGCATCCGAAAAATCAACGACCCGAGCCTGAAAGGCGAACTGGCGAAGCAAATTCAACGAGGATGGTTAAACTATTTTCGGGGGACGAGTATTCAAGGAAAGTTACGAGATCTTGACGGATGGTTGCGCAATAGACTGCGCTATTGCATCTGGACGGATTGGAAGAAACCCGAGCGAAAAAGGAAAAACCTAATGCGACTAGGGATCGATAAAGACCATGCTTATGCTTGGAGCAGAACCAGAAAAGGAGGCTGGCGCATTGCCCAACTGCTAAGCATATCACGAAAACCAAAATTTAAATAAAAACTTGAGTAAAGTCCGATTCTAACCACTACAATTACCCTACTGCGGCTCAAGAAGAAAGGCTATCAATCGATGTTGGAAATTTACATGGAACTCAACCCATCACTTTGCGAACCGTCCCGCTATGGGCGGGATGGTGTGAGAGGCGCAGTCCGTCAGTTTCTGGCGGACCCGTCTACTCGATTAGCCGTTCGGTTTTATTTTAGCTGAACTTTTTTGGATTTAGTTTAATATAAATCTTTGAGATATTGTATTGTTTTTACCAATTAATGACACAAAATATATTCCTTTTGAATAATTACTCATATCTAATGATACGCTTTTAAAATTTAAATATTGAGAGAAAAGCTTTTTACCCCTAATGTCAGTAATTACTATTTGAGAAAATAAATACAGCATGTTTGTAAGTTCAATATTAAGTATTTTATGAGTTGGATTTGGGTATATCTTCATATTCAGTGTTGATAAATTATTGTCTTCAACATTAAGTGGAGGTAGTGTTATTTTTCTAATTCTATAATTATTTGCATCCGTTACGTACAAAGTGCCATATTGGTCAGTAACAAGAGCTTCTGCAAGGTTGAATTTTGCTGTATTTCCAAATCCATCAGCGAATCCTTGACTAGAACCAGCCACGGTACTGACGATTCCATTAGGGGAAATTTTTCTTATTTTATAGTTGAATCTATCTCCTACATATATGTTTCCGTCTAAATCTACTGTAAGACCAATAGGTTGGAAAAATTGGGAGGTACTTGCTAAACCGTCTTGATACCCCAAAGTTGAGCCAGCAACAGTACTTACTGTCCCATCAATAGTCATTTTCCTAATTTTATAGTTACCATTATCAGCAATATAAAGTACACCATGTGTGTCCAAAAAAATATTAAAAGGATAATAAAATTTCGCTGCAGTTCCAATACCATCAGCATATCCTTCTGTAGAACCTGCTATTGTTGTAACTTGTCCATTTAAAGCAATTTTTTTAATCTTTTGGTTATAGCCGTCACAGACATAAACATTTCCAGATTTATCAACTGTTACACTATTTGGACTCTGAAAATGGACTTGACTACCAATACCATCAGAGTCACCAACCGTAGAACCAGCATAAGTGCTTACAACTCCGTCGGGCGTTATTTTCCGTATTCTATTATTGCTAGTATCAGCAATAAATATATTCCCATTAGAATCTAAAGCTATTCCAATAGGATTGTAAAATTGTGCAGATGTTCCAATTCCGTCAGCATAGCCTTGTGTAGAACCGGCAATGGTTGTTACAATACCACTTTGGGTTACTTTTCTAATTCGGTTATTTTGTGTGTCACAAAAATATAAATTGCCACCGGCATCTATAGCAATTCCTCTTGGAGCATTTAAACTAGCTTGACTTCCTGTTCCATCAGCATAACCCTGAATTGAGCCAGCTAAAGTACTTACCTGCTGTGCTTGTGTTGTCAGGTTAAAAAGAATTGTAATTAAAAAGAATTTTTTCATTAATGTTGTCTTTATGAGCAATATTTGTCTAAACTGACGGCCAACTCGTCAATAGGTCTGACGAAATCATCCCAATCCACCCAAATCTAGGCGGCTTTGTCTGACAAACGTCATTCTTAATTCATTTCGCTAATATAAGATTTTTACTCCTAAATTATCAACGGGTTTTTATTAAAAACGGCGTCTGATGTTGGATGCCATATTAGTGCATCGCATCGGCAGGATTTATTTTTGATTTTCCCTTTTTAACAAAAAGGATAATTGGAATACAGCACAAAAACAGAATTCCGAGGTACAGAAAAATATCCATATAAGATAAAATGGTACTTTGTTTCATGACCGAATAATCTAAAATTTGATATGCCTTACCTAAGGCTTCATTGCTGCTAAAACCTTTAGCCATGAAGCCTCGTTGCAATTGTTCTACTCGTTGTTGCACTTCTATTTTTGAAGGGTCTAAATTAGCAATTAAATTTACGCGATGTACCTGACTGAATCGGGTAATGGAGGTTGTAATAATGGCAATTCCAAAAGAACCTCCCAATTGGCGCATCATCCCTGTAAAAGCCGCACCTTCGCCAATATGCTTTCCCTTTAATGTAGATAAAGACATGGTTGTAATAGGAACGAAAAGAAGGCCTAAACCTATTCCTCTTAAAATTAATGCCCAATACATATTTTCGACTCCAGTATCAGGAGTGATTACATTATGCATCCAAAGGGTAAAACAAAAGAATATGAAAAAACCAATAGCTACCATATAGCTTTGGGGAACTCCTTTTTGAATTAACATACCAATTATTGGCATCATGAAAGCGGTAGTGATGGAACCTGGAATTAGCAGTAAACCGGCATCCGTGGCAGTCCATCCTAAAACAGATTGGGTGTAAATTGGAATTATTAAAGTGGAGCCATACAAGCCGAATCCTAGGATGAAACACATGACAATTCCAACCCGTAAGTTCCCGTCTTTCAGTACGCCTAAGTTTACAATGGGGTATTTATACGTCAATTCCCGCCAAACAAATAATAAAAAACCGACTACGGATACTACGCTTAAAAATACAATTAAATCATCATTAAACCAGTCGTCTTGCTGACCGTGTTCTAACACAAATTGCAAGGAACCTATAAATGAAGCCAAAAATACAATACCCCACCAATCGACTTGGTTCGATTTTAATTTTTCGCCATATTTTGGGCTTTTTACAAATGTTAGCGTGAGCATGGTAGCAATTATCCCAATAGGGATGTTGATATAAAAAATATAAGGCCAAGAAAAATGATCTACTAAATATCCTCCCAAGGGTGGCCCTAATGTAGGGCCAACAATGACTCCCATACCGTAAATTGCTTGAGCCATTCCTCGCTTTGCAACAGGATAGCTTTCGGTTATAATAGTTTGAGCAGTAACCAATAAGGCGCCTCCGCCTAAACCTTGAATGAATCTAAAAGCGACTAATTCCCAAATATTTGTGGCATTTCCGCAGAGAAAAGATGAGACGGTAAAAATGATAATAGATACGGCAAAATAATTCCGTCTACCAAATTGTTGTGAAAGCCAACTTGTCATTGGAATAACAATTACATTCGCAATTGCATAAGCGGTGATAACCCACGCCACATCTGTTAGGGTAGCTCCAAGACTTCCCCTCATATTAGTTAAGGCAACATTTACAATAGTGGTATCAACAATTTCCAACAGGGCACAAAGTACTGCGGTAATCGTGATAATAATACGTCTAAAACCGTATTCAACTAAGTCATCTTCTCCTGTTACTGTAGTCATTATAAACGAATTATTTTAAATGTACGTCAACATCAACATTCATTCCCGGACGCAGTAATTTTATTTTTTCAGCATCATTATCAGTATTCAGCGTAATTTTTACGGGCAGTCTCTGAATTGTTTTTACAAAGTTTCCTGTTGCATTATCGGGTGGAAGTAATGAGAATCTAGCTCCGGTTGCAGGAGAAAAAGAAGTGATTGTTCCTTCAAAATCAGTATCGGGATAGGCATCCACTTTTATGGAAACTTTTTGTCCAATAACCATTTTATCGAGTTGGGTTTCCTTGAAATTAGCAATGACCCAAGCTTCCGCATTGTTGATTATATAAAATAAAGATTGTCCAGGTTGAACCAATTGCCCTGGTTGGATGCTTATTTTAGAAACCTGACCGTCAATAGACGCAGTAACAACCGTATAATCTAAATTCAGTTTTGCAGCATCCAACATGGCTTGAGCTCGTTTGATATTGGCGGCAGCCACCTCGGTTTGTTTACTGGAAACATTTGATTTTGCTACAATAACCGATTTTTGATAAGCACTTGCTTTTTGTTGATTTTGCAAAATTCGCAACTGACTTTCGGCTTCTTGTTTGGCGGCTAAAGCCTGCTCAAATTGTTGTTTTGTAATAGAATGGTTTTTATACAAATTGTTATAACGTTCAAAATCACTGGTAGCACGACCCAATCTAATTTTTGCGGTTTCGATATTTCCTCCTGCTGATTGCACGTTTGCATCAGAAACCGCAATATTTGCTGAAACACTTTCAATATCAGCTTTTGATGCTGCAAAATTGCCTTCTGAAGCGATTAATGCGGCTTTGGCGTCTTCTACTTTTACTAAATAATCCTTATTGTCAATGGTAAAAAGCGTATCGCCTTTTTTTACAAAATCATTGTCTTTTACATACACCTTTGTTATATACCCCGTAAGTCGAGGAATAATTGGATTCATGTTTTTTTCAATTTGTGCATCATCAGTAGTTTCATGCGAAAGCGAATGCACATATTTATAAATTCCGTAAGTTCCTCCTAAAAGAATTAAAACAGCGAATATTAGAATGAATTTTTTGTTTGTTTTTTTATTGCTCATGGTAAATGAATATTAGTTTTTTGAGAGATTGAAAGAAGAAGTTAATCCGCCGGAAGCCGAAAGCATTTCGTAATATTTAAGCATAATGTTCGCTCTGGAATAGGCATAATTTATTTTGGAGTTTAATTGTTCTACATCGGCATCCAATAAGTCAGTCGTATTCGAAAGTCCATTGTCGTATTTGTCTTTCACAATTCTGTAATTTTCGGTTGCCTGGCCAATGGCTTGCTCGTAAACCAAATTTTGTTTTAGCGCTAAATTGTAATTCTCTATCGACTGTTGCACTTGAATTTTAATGTTTTCTGATAAAATGGCTTCGGATTGTTGGGTTTCCAAAGCTTTATTTTTGGCAATTTTCACTTCTTTCCCGTTTTTGAAAATGGAACTTAAATTATAAGACACTCCTAATCCAACATTCATTGCGTTTTGTACCGTAACCACATTCTGTAAGTTTAAGGTTGTGTAACCGCCAACTAGAGCAATGGAAGGGAAATAGGCACTTTTAGCAATTTTCACATTGCTTTCATTTGCACTTTGAATGAAGTGTATGGCTTCCAAATCTTTTCTGTTTTTCAATCCTACCTCTTCACTTTTGAGGACATTTATCGGCTGATTGTTGTCAAATTGATGCTCATCGATATAGATTTTATAATCGTCTGAAAGTTTCAAAAGCGTAACCAGATAATAGTTGATTATTGATACATTTTTGTAAGCTTCGTCTAATGACAACTGCACTTTTGATTGTTGCAGTTGGGCTTTAAGTAAATCGTTTCGGGCAATAATTCCGTTTTGTTCTAATGCTTCAAAATCTTTTGCACGTTGCTCGGCACTTTTTAGATTTTCTTTAATTAAACCAACGGCTTTTTGGGCACGATAGAGATTGGCATAATATTCGACCACTTTCATAGCAATTTCTTCTTTAGTTTGAACCGATTTCGCCATTTCTGCCTGATACAAATATTCGGAGGCTTTGATACTATTTTGTAATTTAAAACCAGAAAATAAAGGCAGACTGACATTGGCTTGTCCCAGAATCAATTGATTTACTTTTGGCGCAGCACCAGAATTTCCGCTATTGGGATTGGTATTTATTTTTAAATCTACAGAAGCATTGGTCAATCGCATGTATTGCCCTGAAACTTTAAGATCCGGGTACCGATTGTTTTTCATGGACTGCACTTCCAATTTTTTGGTTTCCACTTTAGTGTTGGCCAATAGGGCTTCGTTACTATTGTTTATGGCTAAATCAACGGCTTCTTTAAGATTAAGCTTGGTTGCGTCCTTTAAATTCTTCTTGTCTGTTTCCTGAGAATAAATAGCCGAAACTCCCGTAAACAAAAACAATAAGAGTAGTTTGTTAATTTGCATATACTATTAATGATTTGATGGTCTGTTGAATGTGTTTTGTTAAATCGTTTTTAATGTAATGGTTGTATTGCTCTTCCGTATTCAAATCTAAAATTTCCTTGAAAAAAGGCTTGTTGCTATGAAAATGGAAATAAGTACCAAGAATAGTAGGGGTAAGCAACGGAATATTAATGTCTTTTTTAAAAATATCCTGATCTTGTCCTTCTTCAATAATTTTTTTTAGGGATAGCAAATTTCCCTTTTTAATATCTGTGAAAGCTTTCAAATCCATGGCTCTTTTATTAGAAGAAATCTCGAAGTGCAAAATTTGATACAAGTCTCTGTTTTGGTCAATTCTTTCGATATACAATTCAATAAACCGATCCATTTTTTCTAACGGTTTCAAGTTTTCTTTAAATAAATTTTCCAGTTTCATTTTCAAATCACTGGTTCTAAAAAGAATCAGCCGTTCGAGCAATTTTTCTTTCGATCCAAAATAATAAGAAACCATGGCAATGTTAATCTTTGCTTCTTTTGAGATATTCCTGATGGAAGTGCCGTCAAATCCCTTCTCTGCAAATAACCTTTCGGCTACCTGAAGTATTTGAATTTGTTTGTCATTAAAATCATTCATAGGACTTATTTTAAAAGCAGGTACAAAATTAAACGTTTGTTTAAATTAAACATTTGTTTAATTATGGTTTAACATGAAATTAACAATATTAAGACTGAAAAGGGAATAAAAGTTTATAATATAATTTCTTAGAAATTTCCCTAAAATTGAATTCAGTTTGAAGATAAAAGTGAAAAAGCCCATTTGGGCTTTTTATATCGACTTGAAAGTGGTACTAAATAATAGCACTGACAAATTTACTAATGTTTCCAACTCCATTCTCAGTCAAATTTTTAATAAATGCACTACCAATAATAGCTCCTTTTGCAAATTGTGTTGCTTGGTTAAATGTGGTTTTATCGCTTATTCCGAAACCAATGATTTGAGGATTATTCAAATTCATATCGGCAATTCGTTTGAAATAGGCTTCTTGTGAACTTCCAAAGCCGGATTGTGAACCGGTAACACTTGCTGATGAAACCATATAAATAAATCCGTTCGAAACGCTGTCTATAAATTGAATTCGGTCATTGGAAGTTTGTGGAGTAATCAAAAACACATTGATTAATCCGTATTTCTCAAATGTAGTCTTATAATTTTCCGCATAAATAGCAACCGGTAAGTCGGGAATAATCAATCCGTCGACGCCAATTTCAGAGCATTTCTTGCAAAACTCTTCTATACCATATTGCAACATAGGGTTGAAATACCCCATAATGATTAAGGGTATTTTTACCGTTTCCCGAATGTTTTCCAATTGTTCAAAAAGCAATTTTGTGGTCATTCCGTTTTGTAAGGCTTGGGTCGAACTGGCTTGAATTGTTGGTCCGTCGGCTAAAGGATCACTAAAGGGCAACCCTATTTCAATCATATCCACACCACTTTTTTCTAAATCCTGAATGATTTGAACGGTATCATTCAAATTAGGATATCCTGCCGAAAAATAAATGGAAAGTAATTTTTTGTCTTCCTGTAATTTTTGATTTATTCTGTTCATAATTCTATTTTTAATCAGATTTAGAATCTGTTTTTTATCTTGTGTATTTACTTATATTTTAGCGCTATAAACCCATACAATTTCATTAGAATGCAATTCTACCTGAATGCGTTTATAGTGTATTCCTTCATAAGTATCGGCTAATTGTAATTCTTTTAGGCTTATTTCATATAGAATTCCGCTGATACTGTCCTTTGGATTTTGGGTTGCTGTAATGATAGGATATTGAGCTATTCCAAATTCTTCTTCAATATGTATTTCCTGTATGGCATACCCAATTAATTTGTCGGGAATTCCTGTTAGAATTCGTCCAAAAATAGTTTCTTGGATATCTTTATCTTTTAAAGTTCCGTAAGCAAATAATTTTTCCATTTCCCAATTGTTATATTAATGTTTCTTGTTTTGTGCGTTAGGGATAGCAGCGGTATCCCACGTTATTGCGAGGTACGAAGCAATTTCGTGGATATAGCGTATAGCCCGACCCTTGTGGGAACGCCCACCCGAGCCTGCAAGGCGAATAGGCGAAGCACTTATAATTTAAAATAATCAATGTAAGTATTCAAATCTTTGTCTCCACGTCCAGAAAGATTAATAACGACAACATCTGTTGGTTTGAATTGTTTTTTATCTAAAATCGCAAAAGCATGTGCCGACTCTATAGCGGGAATTATCCCTTCTGTTTTTGATAATTTGATGCCCCAATCCATCGCTTCTGCATCAGTAATAGAGATGAATTCAGCGCGTTTGCTTTCAAATAAATGGGCATGCATTGGGCCAACTCCGGGATAATCCAATCCCGCAGAAATGGAATACGGTTCCGTAATTTGCCCATCCGGACTTTGCATTAAAAGGGTTTTACTTCCGTGAATAATCCCGATTTTCCCCAAAGCCGAAGTCGCTGCACTTTCGCCGGAATCCACACCTAATCCTGCCGCTTCCACGGCAATAATAGTCACGTCTTTTTCGTCCAGAAAATGATAGAAAGCTCCGGCGGCATTGCTTCCACCACCTACACAGGCCACAACATAATCTGGGTTTTCTCGTCCTTCTTTTTCCTGTAATTGTTGTTTAATTTCTTCCGAAATTATAGCCTGAAAACGCGCCACCATATCTGGATAAGGATGTGGTCCTACAACAGAGCCAATTATATAATAGGTGTTTTCAGGATTATTGATCCAATCCCTAATAGCTTCGTTTGTAGCATCTTTTAAGGTTTTTGAACCCGATGATGCAGGACGAACTTCGGCACCAAGCATTTTCATTCGCGCAACATTTGGAGCTTGGCGTTTAATATCGACTTCACCCATATAAACGATACATTCTAATCCCATCAGAGCACATACGGTGGCAGTTGCCACGCCGTGTTGACCAGCACCGGTTTCAGCAATAATTCTGGTTTTTCCCAATTTTTTTGCTACTAGAATTTGACCAATGGTATTGTTGACCTTGTGTGCACCGGTATGGCATAAATCCTCTCTTTTTAGGTATATTTTAGTGTTATATTCCTTAGACAAACGTTCTGCAAAATAGAGAGGAGTAGGGCGACCAACATAATCGACCAACAAACTCATAAATTCCTTTTTAAACGAAGGTTCGGCAGTTATTTTTAAATAATTTTGACGTAATTCTTCAACATTTGGATACAACATTTCAGGAATGTATGCACCTCCAAAATTGCCGTAAAATCCTTTTTCATCAACGTGATATGACATGATTTTTTATTTTATTTTGTTATCGTAAAGACGCACTGCAGTGTGTCTTTACATAGAGATGCACCGCAGTGCATCTTTACATAGTTTAGTGTTTTTTAATCCAGGTTCCATTTCAAATTTACTGTTTACATCAATTGCATGAATCGGTAAATTTATTTTTTTTATTTTTTCTAAATCCTCTAAACCAATTCCGCCACTTAGAAAAAAAGGTTTTGCTAAATTGTATTTTTCCAAAAGTTTCCAATTGAAAGTAACACCATTTCCACCGGGTAATTCCCCTTTGGTATCAAATAAAAAGTAATCGCAAACGGCTTCATATTCTTTTAAAACTTCAAAATTGAAATCGTCATTTACAGAAAAAACCTTAATGATTTTGATATCCAATTTTTTTAGATTCTGACAGAATTCCACCGATTCATTTCCGTGTAATTGAATCAAATTTAAATTGTATTTTTCAATTTTTGAAATGATTTCTTCTAAAGTGGCGTCAACAAAAACACCCACTTTTTGAATTGATTGTGGTAAATCAGGCATTGTCCCATCAAAAAAACGACTGGATTTTTCCCAGAAAATAAATCCCATATAATCGGGTAGGAGCGAACCTACTTCGATTATGTTTTCGGGATATTTCATACCACAGATTTTAATCCTCACCCCAGCCCTCTCCGAAGGAGAGGGAGCCGAGACTTCTTGATTATTTATTTTTTTTTCCATTTTAAGTTTTTGTACACAAATTAAATCTGTGATAAGAGGTCATTTATTTTTCGTTTAATTTATTGATAAATTCTTTGGCACTTTTGCCTGCGTTATCGGTTTTCATGAAGTTTTCACCAATCAAAAATCCTTTGTAACCGTATGGTTTTAATTCATTGATGGCTTCAATGGAAGAAATGCCACTTTCGGAAACTTTTACAAAATCATTCGGAATTTCTGATGCTAATTCTTTACTGAAATCTAAACTCACTTCAAAGGTTTTTAAGTTCCGATTGTTTACGCCAATCATATTTAAACTTGGCATAATTGATTTTTGCAATTCTTCCAAATTATGAACTTCGAGTAAAACTTCCAATCCTAATGATTCCGCAAATTCTGATAATTGTTTGATTTCTTCACGGGTTAGAACTGCTGCGATGAGCAAAATTAAATCGGCTCCATGTGCTTTGGCTTCAAGGATTTGGTATTCGTCAACAACGAATTCTTTTCGCAAAAGAGGTACATTAACCGAAGCTCTTGCTAAAAGTAAATCGTCTAAAGACCCCCCAAAATATTTTCCGTCAGTCAAAACTGAAATTCCGCAAACACCGGCACTTTCATACCCTTTCACGACTTCTTCAACCGTAAAACTGTAATTTATTTCCGCTTTTGATGGAGAACGACGTTTGTGTTCGGCAATAATTCCGGTTTGACTGCTTCTAAGTATTTTGCTTAAAGAAATCGTTCGGCTTCCAAAAAGTACGGAGTTCTCTAATTGGGAAACAGGAATAATCGATTTTTTAAGTTCGACTTCTCGTTTTTTATCAAAAATTATTTTATCTAAAATATTCATAATTAAATGCTTAAATATTTTAATTTATTCAAAGCATTTAATGCTTTCCCAGATAGTAAACTCTCTTTTGCCAACTCAAATCCTTGTATTGGCGTAAGATGATTTACGGTTGCAATTGCCATTCCTGCATTGGCACAAACTACATTATTTTGGGCTTCGGTTCCTTTTCCAGAAATGATATCAACAAACATTTGTGACGATTGTTCAATGGTTGTTCCACCTTGAATGGATTCTTGAGTTAATTGACTTACGCCAAAATCTTCCGGTTTCAACATGGCTTCAATTTTATTGGAAATTGTTTTGGTATTTCCTGTTAATGAAATTTCGTCATAGCCGTCTAAACTGTGTAAAATGGTAAAATTAATATCGGTATTTTGATACAAATAACTGTACATTCTCGCCAATTCCAAATTAAATACGCCTACCAATTGGTTTTTTGGAAAGGAAGGATTGATCATTGGACCCAACATATTGAAAAAAGTTTTTACGGCTAATTCTTTTCTGATTGGCGCTACATTTTTCATGGCTGGATGAAATAAAGGTGCATGCAGAATACAGATTCCGGCTTCGGCAATACATTTTTCAAGGAATCCATTGTCGCTACTGAATTTCACTCCCAAACTTTCCATCACGTTACTAGAACCTGAAATAGAGGAAACGCCATAATTTCCGTGTTTGGCCACTTTAATTCCAGCGCCTGCAGTCACGAAGGATGCTAGAGTGGAGATGTTAAACGTGTCTTTTCCGTCACCACCAGTTCCACACAAATCGATGGTATTGTAGGCCGATAAATCGATTGGAACACACAATTCTAATAGTGCTTCCCGGAAACCCGCCAATTCTTCGATGGTGATGTTTCGCATCATGTAAACCGTTAATAAACTGGCTATTTGACTAGAATTGTAATTTCCATTGGATATATTCACCAATATGTTTTTTGCTTCTTCTTTAGAAAGAATTTCGTGATTGATGAGTCTGTTTAATGTATTTTTCATTTTCCTCCCCCAGCCCCTCCGAAGGAGGGGAGAACCTATTGGGGTAAAATAGGTTTTAAATTATTTATTAAATTTATAGATTTAAAACCTCTCAGTTTAGCCCCTCCTTCGGAGGGGTTGGGGAGGATTTTACCCAATTTTCTAACATTTTCTTTCCGTCAGGAGTCAAAACACTTTCAGGATGAAACTGCACGCCTCGAACATCAAATTTTTTATGACGAATAGACATAATTTGACCGTTTTCATCTAAAGAAGTGATTTCTAAAGTTTCTGGAAACCCTTCTGGATTGATGACCCATGAATGATAACGACCTACTTCAATTTGTTTTTCCAAGCCTTCAAAAAGCTTTTCATCTCCCACAAGAATATTCACGTTGGTTGCAACCCCATGATATACTTTTTCTAGGTTTATAAGGCTTCCTCCAAAAACTTCGCCTATGGCTTGTTGGCCTAAACATACACCTAGGATACTTTTTGTAGGGGAATAGGTTTGGATTACTTCTTTTAATAAACCTGCTTCATCTGGAATTCCAGGACCGGGTGAAAGCAAAATTTTATCAAAATTTTTAACTTCATCAATGTCAAATTCATCGTTTCTATAAACGGTTACTTCACAGTTCAGGTCTTCTAAATAATGGACTAAATTGTATGTAAAGCTATCGTAATTGTCTATAACCAGTATTTTCATTTTGTTTTTGTTTTAAGGAAAACCCGTAAGTTGTCATTACTTATATTGTTTCTGCTATTTCTAATGCTTTATCTAAAGCGAATAATTTATTGTACACTTCCTGTAACTCGTTTTCTTCGCTTGAACTGGCAATGATTCCGGCACCAGCTTGGTAATGCAATTGATGATTTTTGCTTAAAAAAGTACGGATCATAATGGCATGATTAAAGTTTCCGCTAAAATCCATAAAGCCAATGGCTCCACCATAAAAGTTACGATTGGTTTTTTCGTATTTTTCAATCAATTGCATTGCTTTGTGTTTTGGGGCGCCTGATAAAGTTCCAGCAGGGAAAGTATCGGCAACGACTTGCATGGTGCTTGCGTTTTCGTGCAATTGGCCAGTAACTTTAGAAACCAAATGAATTACATGAGAGAAAAACTGTACCTCACGATATTTTTCTACTTGAACTTGGTTGGCATTCCTACTTAAATCATTTCTAGCTAAATCAACTAACATGACATGCTCTGAGTTTTCTTTTTGGTCTTCAGATAATTGTTTGGCAAGAATGGCGTCTTGCTCATCATTACCAGTTCGTCTGAAAGTTCCTGCTATGGGGTGAATTTCTGCTTTTCTGTTTTTTACGACCAATTGCGCTTCGGGGGAAGACCCCATGATTTTGAAATCGCCATAATCAAAAAAGAACAAATAGGGCGAAGGGTTAACACTTCTTAAAGCACGATATACATTGAATTCGTCTCCTTTAAACTTCTGTGTAAATCGACGGGAAAGCACTAACTGAAAGACATCTCCTCGGAAACAGTGTTTTTTGGCTAAAGCCACATTGTTTCTAAATTCGGCATCGGTTAAATTTGATTTTTTTTCTTCCGTTCTAGAAAAAGAATAGGAGGCAAAGTTTTTAGTTTGAAGCAATTGTTCGATGGATTCAATGTTGTTTTCATCATGCAGGGAGTGGCAGAAAATAAAAGCTTCATTTTTGAAATGATTAATCGCAATGATGTTTTGATATACGGCATAATAGATATCGGGAATCTGCAAATCATCTGCTTTTTTTTCGATAGCTACTTTTTCGAAATAACGCACCGCATCATAAGAAATATAACCGAACAGTCCGTTATTGATGAACTTGAAATCATTGCTTTCGGATTCAAATTGCGAGGCAAATTCTTGGATGATATTTGGAACATCAACTTGATTGCTGATAGTGATTTTTTCAGAAATTCCATCAGGAAATGATTTAGTGATAATCCCATTTTCAACTTTTATAGAAGCTATAGGATTACAACATATATAAGAAAAACTATTGTCGTTGGCATGATAATCACTACTTTCCAGTAACAAACTATTCGGAAATTTATCGCGAATTTTAAGATAAACACTTACTGGGGTTATGGTGTCGGCAAGTATTTGTTTGTATTGAGTTTTGAATTTATAGATTTTCATTGTATTTGTTGTTTTTTTGAAAAGCATTTCTGCTATTTTTCATTACTATTTTATAAAAAAGGGCTTGTCGTGATTGACAAGCCCTTTTGATATTTTTGTTTAAATATATTCAATAGTAGACTATTTCACGACGTTTGACGCAAACTGCTCCACCACCAAGAATTATTTAATATTGTGTTCATGTATTAATTTTGAGTGACAAATGTAAAAATGATTTTTAACTTTTCAAATAATATTTTGTTTTTTTTCTAATTTTAAACAAATAATAAAAAAATAGTGATATTTATTTTAATTGTCCGTATTTATCCATAATTTATTAAAAGCAACCCGTTGGGTGTAATTATTTGAAGTAGAAAATATTGGCTAGATATTGGTCAAGATACTGAAATTCAGTATCTTGA
>NZ_QCZI01000014.1 GCF_003097635.1 Flavobacterium psychrotolerans | reverse complement strand
AAATCAGATTACAATAATGTCAATGAACTTGATTCTAACCAGCTGGTTTTCAACTTATTTTAAGTGGACACTAGTGAAAGAAGGTGTTACTTTATCTATGTGGTCAAATTTTTAGTATTAAAAAAAAATATTCTATAATTTAAAATTTGAATGTTGACTTAAAAGACAAATAAGTGACATCTTTACCATTTCCTGTCGCTTTAGGATAGTTTCCTGCATTAAAATAAGAAGCGTCAAAAGAGAATGATAGATTTTTTGTTTGTTGATAGTTTGTTTCTAAAACATAAAATTGACCCAACGTTTTTTTGTCAGAAATAAAAATAGCATTAGGTTTTGGTCTGTTTTCAATCATTCCAGGCGAATAGGTTCCGTCTTGATTGCTGTTTCTTGACATAAAAAATACTTCTGCCAAAATGTTTAGCTTTTGGATTGGGTTTATTTTAATGTAAGGATAAAAACTGATGATGTTTGTTGCCCCCAATTGGAACTGCAAGACCATAAGCAGGTTTAGCATACAATAAATCATATGTATTTAACTTGTTGTCGCTACTGTCTTTATCTCCAGAAGCTATATTAGCCGCAAAACCAATTATTCCTTTTTTGACGGGTAATATAGTTAAGTTTACATCTGCTAAAACATTATAAGCATCAATTGTTAATTCATTGAATTTACCTCTTTGATAACCACCTTCAAATTCAAAGTTTATTGTCTTTAAGTTTGAAAATAAGCGTATCCCAAATGTTTGACGGTCTTCAAAACCTGACTGATAATTGTATTTTCTTCCTTTTGATTGGAAATCGACTAGAAAATAATCTAATCCCATTTTATGATTGGAAAAAAATTGAGTTCCATAGATACCATATAAACCATCGTGCATGCTTTCGTCGTCAAAAACATATTGTTTTGAAACTACTTTAGATACTGCAAAGAGATCAACTACTCCATTTTTAAATTTATGTTTTACTACAAGTCCATCAAAAGCTTGTCTTGTGTTTGGTCCTTCCCGAACAGTAATTAACCGATGATTGCCATAATACATTTCTTGATACCCTAACCTGATATTACAATTGGTATACTTTAATTCTACAAAAGCTTGATGAAGACTTAATTGGTTTTCATCAATTTCGGGAATATTGGATTGTCATTCAAAAAGCGAAGTGTACTGTTGAGCTGGATAAAAAAGCGAAAGTGATTACCTAATTCAATATTAGAATGCATCATTAATCGGTGCCAAAGTTGATTGGCTGAATCATCTTGAAAAGTTGGTGGTACATCTCCAAAGTTGATATTATTATAAACTTGAAATTGTTCTCGAAGTTCCCCACCAAAAGAAATGAAATTGTTCTTGCCTAACGGAATATATTTTAGTTGGTTGAAACCTTTTTTGACAGTGTCTTTTTTTACTAGCTTAAAGTCATCATCATAGCGCATCATGCTGATTTTATTTTGTGCCTGTGTTGACGAAATCACCATAGTGACTAAAAGTGTTATTTTAAAAATTAAATTTTTCATAAGTATCGTAATGCGTTGGCACTACTACCAACAGTTATTTGATTAATTTTTTGATTGTAACTCCAATTTGCGGAAGTTTGATTGAAACTCATTCATAAACCGAAGGCCATTACCATTGCAGAATAATGACCTACGGATACTATCGCTTTTGCGAAAAAAATTACGGTTTAATTACATGTCCTGTAACTGACCCGAAAACACTTTTGCGGAACATAAACTCCAATTGTTTCATAGTAGTTGGAATTTCTCCTGGAAAATAAGGGAAATAATGAGGAGAATTTTCAATAACTGTTGGGCTCACTGCATTAATACGAATACCATTTTCAAGTTCAATTGCTGCTCCACGAACAAATCCTTCAACGGCACCATTAGCAGCTGATGCATTGGCGAAATTAATTTGCGGTTCTTCTGTTAAAGCCCCTGTAATTAAAGTGAATGACCCTTTAGGATTGATGTAGTGTTGTCCGATAAGCACTAAATTAATTTGTCCCATCATTTTTCCTTCAACTCCTTTTCTGAATGTTGTGTCGTCTAATTTTTTCCATGGTCCAACAAAAGTTGGTCCTGCTGTTGAAATAAGAGCGTCAAAAGGACCTACTGTTTGAAAGAAATTCTCAATTGCTTCGGGTGAAGTAATATCCACTTGGAAGTCGCCTCCTTCAGAAGCTGCTCTAATAATTTCATTTTCTTTTTCAAATGCACTTGATAAGTACGTTCCCATTGTGCCTGTTGCACCTACGATGATAATTTTCATTTGTTTAAATTTTAATTATTTATTAAGCAAAGATATTTCACGAGGTAAGGTGCATGATAGGACAATAATGAAGTTGAATAGGACATATTTTAAATACCGTTTTAGCTTAAAATAACATACAAAAAGCCCTGAAACTTTTTAATTTCAGAGCTTTTATAGCTAAATATAATTATTACTTAAAAATAATATTTTATTTTTTTCTTCCAACAAATCGAATTACAGAACTTTTTCCGATATGATATTTGCCTTCTTCTAAAGTGATTTCTTTTTCTTCTAATAGTAGTATCTCATAATTTTCAAAGTCAGCCGCTATTTCTAATGTAGAAAACAACATGTCAAAATCTTTTGGACCACCCACTTTTGGATCAATTCCATTGTAAAGCAAATGCAATTTACTGAAAGCTTCGAAAATAATGATGCCTCCGGGTTTGAGATAGTCATTTAATTTCTTGTGTAACAATGTTTTTTTATCGGCTGCAAAATGCGCGTAAATTAAACCAATAGCATTGAAAGAAACTGATTCAAACTGGAGTTCTTCGAGATCTCCGACAAAATATTCTAGATCAACATTCATTTCTTTTGCTAAATATAGTGCCTTTAATTTTCCTTCTACACTTAAATCTGATGAGGTTACGTTCCAACCTAATTGTGCTGCAAAAACACCATTACGTCCTTCACCATCTGCTGGCATTAATATCGATCCAGGCACCAATTTTTGAATCCACTCTTTGAAAAATAGATTAGGTTCCTTGCCATAAACAAATTCATTTTCCATGTATCGTTCATCCCACATGTTTTTATATTCTTTATCCGAAAATTTATTCATAATTGTACCAATTAAAATTGTTCTAAAATCATTTTTTTACTTGCCATCATTCCAGCTGCAGTACCCATTGCAACCGAATTTGCCACGGAGCGTAGTCGCGTTGTATTATCACCACAGGCATAAACACCATCAATAGTAGTTTCTTGAGAAGGATTCACTTTGATATAACCTTCGTCATTTAATCCGCAACCCAAAGCTTCTGGAATTGTGCAATGTTGTTCAAACAAGTTACGAGAATACATTGCTTTTACATCAGCTTTTGTACCGTCTTTGAAAATGATGTAGTGTAAATAACCATTGCAGTGTTCCAAGCTTTGTATTTCTTTTTCTACTATTTTTATAGAATGTTTTTCTAATTTTTTAGCTTGTTCGACAGTCAATGTAGATTTTTCATTAGTATATAAGGTTAAATCATCAGTCCAATTTGAAATTAATTTGGCCAATTCATTACCGTGTTCACCATTGCCAAGTATGCCTGTTTTTTGATTTTTAACTTCATATCCATGACAATAAGGACAATGCAACATTGAAATACCCCAGCATTCTGAAAATCCTTTTATTTTAGGCATTTCGTCTTTTATCCCTGTTGCAAAAATTAACTTGTCTGCTCGGAATGTTTCGCCCGTTGTTACCTGAATTTCAAATCCATTAGTTGTTTTTGTCCCAGTAGTTGCAAAGCCCTTAAAAAAGGTTATTGTATCATATTTTTCAACTTGCTGTTTTGCAAGCGTTGCTATTTCTGTTGGCGTTTTTCCGTCTTGAGTAAGGAAGTTATGCGAATGCGGTGTTTGTGCATTACAAGGTTTTCCTCCATCAATAATCAAAACTTTTTTCAAAGCTCTACCTAAAGCCATAGCAGCAGCAAGTCCTGAATAACTGCCACCTACTATTATTACATCGAATTTTTTAATATCTTTCATATTATTGTCTTTTGAGATTTTTGTTAATGGAAATGAGAGCGCAATCATTGCTAGTCCACTTTGCTTAATGAATTTTCGTCTCGGTATTGCTGTTGAAATTTCCAATACTACTTTTTTAATTACTTTTCTTAATTAGAATTGATGAATTGCTAATACTATATTAGTAATATAGCAGATAAGTACAACCCAAAACCATAAATGGCATGAATGAGTATTGTCTTTGAAATAAGTTGAACTTGTTGAGGCATATTGAAGAAGCCAATTCCAAAACCAAGTGCAGGTTGTAAAATAAAAATTGGAGTAATCAAAGTAATTATAGCAACGATCAAAGCAGGACACAATGTTGGTTTCAAAAGCCATTTTTCTCCATACATTATTATTATTAATAAAAAGGCAAAAGTTATCCCAATACAATAATGTGCTATTCGTCCAACTATTAGCTCGTTTGCAATGCTTGGCGTTTCAATAATGGTATGATGAAGGAACTTCCCTTTGGGCATGCATGCTAACCATCTACCGACAAAAAGGATATCACGAGGTGTTTTGCCAAAAAGGCTTACCATAAATGTAAAGCAATCTATAGCAATTGTTGCTCCAGTGCCAATTAGAATGGTTTTTACGATTTTCATCCTAGATTATTTTTTGTCAATTTCAGTTGAAAGTTGACGCATTATAAAATCTACAAATGGAACACCAATAAAAACAACCCAAGGAACTAATATAAGCGTAAGAAATAATGTCTTTAGATATAAAGGTAATTCCAGTGACGATTTACTTAGTAGATAAAGGAATAGTGTAATAGAAGGGTAAATTACCACCCATATTTTTAGTGCAGCAATTAATTTCATTTTTGTTTTCATAATGATTTACTTTTTTTGAATAATTATATTATTTAGCAAAAGTAATACGAGGAATAAGCAGTAAGATAGGACAAAAATGAAATTGGATAGGACTTATTTGAAATTGTTACGAAAAGCTTCTGGTGAATAGTTCGTATGTTTTTTAAAAAACCTTATAAAATAAGAGATGTCATCATAACCAAGATGATCCGCAATTTGGTTAACTTGATTTGAAGTTGCAAGAAGTTGTCTTTTTGATTCTAAAACAATGTGTTCATTAATCAATTCGGAAGGTGTTCTATTAAGCAATGTTTTAGTTATAGCATTTAATTGATAGATTGAAATATGCAACATATCAGCATATTGAGATACTTGTTTGTTTTTAGTAATATGTGTCTCTAGGAGTTCATGAAATTTCTCAAGCTGTTCTTGAGAGTATTGATTAGTGTCATTTGTCGTGTTTTTTTTGTTTTGACGATGTCTTACTAATTCGATAAATAATATACTCAAATTTGATTTAATCACCTCTTGATATCCTTCTTGTTTTTCACTGTACTCTTTTAAAATATATGATAAAATAGCTTCCATTCTTTTAAAACCATTACCATTAAGACTGCAAAAATTGATGTGGCTTACTTTGCGTAAAAGCTCTTGTGAAAGCTTATTTTGAGTATAAAAAAAATCAGTTTTAAACTGAAGTAAATATCCTGAACTTCCAGATTTCAGATTAAGTTGATGAACTTGACCTGGACGCATTAAAAAAATAGAATAGTCAAAAATTTCATAAGATGTAAAATCTATTTCGTGAGAACCGCTTCCTTTTTCTAAAACTAAAATGTAATAGAAATCATGTCTATGTAGTTCTTGAATCATATCTTTCCCCTCTAACAACTCTTGAATTTCTCTTATACTGAAACTTCCAGATAAGTTTGGTTCTTTAGGGATTCCTTTAATACGTCGTATTGGAATGTTTTCCATTTTTATTTTTTCACTTACCATTTATTGAGAATTACAGCTCACAGATAATAATTAATCATTTATTGAAACAGAAGTAATAAACTTTTACAAAGTAAGATAAACCATTTTTAATTACCAAGAAACTCTATTAACTTGATTTTGTTTTTTGATTACAGGAATTAAATTTCTCTCTCAAAATCATCATATCCTCACTTACTTTTTTGTCTAATATTTTCGCATAATGTTGAGTGGTTTGAATGTTTTTATGACCAAGCATTTTACTTACAGTTTCAACAGGTACGCCATTTGTAAGCGTTACCGATGTAGCAAATGTATGTCTAGCCATATGAAATGTGATTTCTTTTGAAATATCGCATAAATCTCCAACTTCTTTTAGATAAGCATTCATTTTTTGGTTAGTTAAAATTGGTAGAATGCTATCCTCATTTAAACACTTTGGGTGATTGGCATATTTCAGAATTAATTCTTCTGCAATTGGTAATAAAGGAATTTTAGATTTAGTATCAGTTTTTTGACGGTTTTTGAAAATCCATTTCTGGCCATCAATGCCAATTCCGATGTGGTCTTTTTTTAAACCTTTTACATCAATATAAGCCAAGCCTGTGTAACAAGAGAAAATAAAAATGTCTTTCACTAATGTTAATCGTTCTGACGAAAATCTTTTATTATAAATTCTATTTAGTTCTTCTTCAGTAAGGAAATCTCGTTCGACTTCTTTCATTTTTCCTTCGTATCGGCTACAAGGATTTTTATCTAACCAATCATTGTCCAAACAAATCTTGATTATTTTCCTGAAATTTCTAACATATTTTACAGCCGTATTGTTGTTGCATTTTTTAATGCTTCGCAAATAGAATTCAAATTCGGTTACAAAGGCGTAATCAATTTTAGTAATGCTGATGTCAGAAACATTGTATTTCCACTGGATAAATTCTTGCAGGTGTTTCAAAGATATTTTGAACCGTTCTAAAGTTCCGTAAGCATAACCATTTCCGATGAGATCTTCAATTTTATCATTGTGATTTTGATAAATTGGAATTATCATTCGTTCTCGTTGGTGGGTTCCTAATATTCTTGATTTGAAATTCTCTAGAGATAATTCTTCATTTTTGTGGATTAGTTCCATTTGAACATCAAAAACTTTAGATTTCATTAAATCAAGATAGTTATTTAATGTTCTAGCTTCCTCCGAGCTGCCTTTCATTTTGGATAGTTCAGGCGACCATTTGGATTTTTCAATGAATTTTTTGGAACTAAATTCGAAACGTTGACCGTCAACGGTTAGCCGAATATAAATTGGTAATTGTCCAGCTGCATTAGCTTTTGTGGTTTTCGCATAAATGTGTAAAGTGATTTTTGCTTTCATGGTGGTGACCTTTTAATTAGTATTCAATTTAATTTTCTAATTGATAACAAACAAGATGTACAACTTTTGAACAAGTAGTGAACTGGTTGTTAGTACGAGTGTTTGCAAGGCTTTAGGAGATTTAGCGAGACCCTAATTATGAGATTTTCTAGGGTCTCGATTTTGCTCCTTTAGCATTAAGATTGAATGAATAATTTGGTATATGTAGCAAAGCAAAAAGCCGATAAATCCTAAGATTTATCGGCTTTTGAAACCATTTGTTATTAAACTTGTGGGCGATGAGGGGTTCGAACCCCCGACCCCCTCGGTGTAAACGAGGTGCTCTGAACCAGCTGAGCTAATCGCCCTATTTTGCAATTGTAAATAAATCTATTTCCTTATTGCGTGTGCAAATATAAGGCACTTTTTTAAATACACAAACAAAAATCAATAAATTTTCATAAAATTTCTGCAACTACAAAAGTACTGCCGCCAATATATATAAAGTCTGATTTTGTTGCCGTTTGTAGGGCTTTAGCATAAGATTCTGTAACAGAATTGAATACTTCCCCGTATAAATGGTGTTCGGCTGCTTTTTGTTTCAATATTGTAGCATCTAATCCGCGAGGAATATTCGGTTTGCAAAAATAATATTTTGCATTTTTAGGGAATAAAGGCAAGATTTCGTCCAAATCTTTATCGTTTACGACTCCCAATACAAAATGTAAGGTATCAAATTTTTCCTGCTGTATCTGATTTAATACAATTGTCAATCCATGTTTGTTATGGGCAGTGTCGCAAATCACTTTTGGGGAATCATTTATTTGTTGCCATCTTCCATAAAGCCCGGTGTTTTTTATCACATGTAACAATCCAGTTTTAATGTGCTTCTGAGAAACTTTAAATTCATATAGAGAATTCAATACTTGTATCGTTTGTAAAACAGTTTTCTTATTTTGATTCTGATAGTCTCCCTTTAATTCGCATGGAAAAGTTTCTTTATAATTATCGGATGCAAAGTAAATTTCAGAATGGGTTTCTTTGGCTTTAGCTAAAAAAATGGGTTTGGTTTCGGTTGTATATTCACCGATGATTACAGGTACATTCGGTTTAATAATGCCGGCCTTTTCCATTGCAATGCCCTCTAAAGTAGTGCCCAAAAACTGGGTGTGGTCTAATCCAATATTGGTGATTACAGAAATTAAAGGGGTAATAATGTTTGTGGAGTCCAATCGGCCACCCATTCCAACTTCAATTATAGCAATGTCTACTTTTTGGGTTTTGAAATAATCAAATGCTAATCCCACCGTCATTTCAAAAAAACTCAGTTCATTGTTTTCGAAGAATAATTTATGTTTGTCTATAAAATTACAGACAAATAGTTCTGAAATTTCGTTCCCGTTAATTTTGATCCGTTCTCTAAAATCTTTTAAATGTGGTGAGGTGTATAATCCCACTTTAAAACCCGATTCTTGAAGTATAGAAGCAAGCATATGCGACGTAGAACCTTTGCCGTTTGTGCCGGCAACATGGATGCAACGGATATTTTTTTCTGGATTTTCGAGGTAATCGGCCAGTAAAAGGGTATTGGTTAAATCTTTTTTATATGCCGTTGCACCTTGTAGTTGGTAAATGGGAAGTTGGTTGAACATCCAATTGACCGTTTCTTGATAATTCATTTTTTGTTTTAAAATAAAAGAGAGCCGATTTTATATTTAATCGGTTAGTTTAAAATTATAAATAATTTTACCCACTTGTTTTTCGGGAGCACCTTCGTCTGATTGCCATTTGGTATTCATCGCTGCAATTTTGGCTTGATCCAACAGGCATTTTGCGGCATTTGTAGTTCCTCTAATTCCGGGATTCGCATTAATTACTCTTCCGGATTTATCTACTGATATTTGTACTACTACAATACCTTGTTCGTCACAAAGATAATTGGGTTGTGGTTTATTTAATGCTTTTCTGTTCCCTAATTGATAGTTACCATTGCCGTTTCCTGTCCCGCTTCCAGAACCATTTCCGTATCCGCTTCCAGTTCCTAGACCTTGGCCGGTGCCGTTTCCACCACCACTTCCTGTTCCGGTTCCGCCACCACCATTATAGCCATTGGCATTAATGTCGCCATTTGCTTTTCCTTTGTTTCCCGCCACCTTATCATCACCGTCCCCAGATTTGCTGGAACCGTTCAATAAATTGGATAATGCGTCAGAAGTTGATTTGGATGGTTTTGGAACTACTTTCACAATAGGTTTTTCAACCTCAATTTTTTTAGGGGTTTCGACAGGTTTCTTAACGTTTACGATTGCTGGTGCATCTTCATTTTCACTAACCACAATTTCTTTTTCAGTAGTGACGGTTGGTTGTGTTTGTTTGGGTGCCGAAAGTACTTTTTCGACAGATTGAAAATTATTTCCCGACCCCATTTCACTATCACCAAAATTCACCGCGACTTCACCGCCACCGCCACCGCCGTCCAATGCAGGTAATTCAATTTGATTTGAGAATTTGAGATAGACGAAAAGTAAAAACAACAGCGCAAATAATGCAGTTGTCATCGCTAATGATTTCTTTTTATTTTCTATTTCGGTGAATTCCATATTTTATTGCTATTTGAACTTTAAACCTAATAACGTATATAACTAAAATAAATTGTTTTTAGCCAACTCATTACGTGCAAATGTAAGTATTTTTTTGATATACTTTACTTAGTTTACGTGGTATATAATTCCTGAAATGTGGTCATTTTTTGCGCCAGTTACAGTGCTAAGAACATTAGTTTCGTTTCGTAATTTTAAAACACCAAGTAAAGCAAAAATTAATGCTTCCTTGAATTCTAAAATTTGATTTGAAGGAATGATGACATTAATGTTGGGTAAATAATTTTGAATTCGCTCAATCAGGAACTCATTGTAGGCCCCTCCACCTGTAATTAATAATTTCCCTTTTTTATTAGGCAAGGCCAATGCAATTTGAATGGCGACATGTTCGGTAAAAGTGCGCAATTTGTCTTCCATCCGAATAGAATAGCTTTCCATTATAGGAAAAATGATTTCCTTTACAAATTCAAACCCCAAAGATTTAGGAAAACTCTTTTGATAAAAATCCAAAGCATCCAATTCATTCAACAGACTTTCATTGATCTCTCCAGAGCGGGTAATTAGTCCTTTGTCATCATATTCTAGGCCCAATTGATTGGCATAAAAATTCAAAACGGTATTCACAGGCGAAATGTCAAAGGCAATTCGATTTCCATTTAATTCGAACGAAATGTTGGAAAACCCGCCCAAATTCAAACAATAGTCATATTCCGAAAATAATATCCGATCGCCTATAGGTACTAATGGAGCACCTTGACCTCCCAATTGAACATCCTGAACCCGAAAATCGCAAACCACTGTTTGGTTGCACAAAGTGGCAATTTCAAGAAGATTGCCTATTTGAAGGGTAAAACCGTTCTGGGGTTGGTGCAAAATCGTGTGTCCATGAGAACAAACGGCGTCGAGAGCATCGATTTTATATTTTTCAATGAAATCGGAAATGATGTTTGCCAAAAGAGCGGTGTAGTTGCGATTCAGAATTTGCAATTCCTTTTCAGAAAAACCTACGGCAAGTTTTAGTTCGTTAATCCAGTTTTTATTATAGCTAACGGTTTCGCATTCCAGAATTTTGAAAGACCATTTTCCGTTAATGATATTGAAATTAATGTGCGCCAAATCGATGCCATCCAGAGAAGTCCCTGACATAACACCAATAACGTTATAGTTTTCTTTTAACATGAGCCAAAATTACAAATCAAAATTGAAAATTTCGCAATAAAAAATTACCTTTGGCTAAAATTTTAGACAAACCACAACTTTTTTTAATTATGGATTTTAATCTTACGGAAGAACATTTAATGATTCAACAAGCGGCAAGAGATTTTGCCCAAAATGAATTATTACCTGGAGTAATTGAAAGAGATGAATATTCTAAATTTCCGACAGAACAGGTGAAAAAAATGGCAGAACTTGGTTTTCTGGGTATGATGGTGGATCCTAAATACGGTGGCTCAGGACTGGATAGCATATCATATGTTTTAGCGGTAACCGAACTTGCAAAGGTTGATGCTTCCGCTGCTGTAATTATGTCGGTAAACAATTCTTTGGTTTGTGCCGCTTTAGAAAAATATTGCAATGAAGAGCAAAAAGTAAAATATTTGGTTCCACTTGCAAAAGGGGAGGTTATTGGAGCCTTTTGTTTGTCAGAGCCCGAAGCAGGTTCAGATGCGACTTCCCAAAAAACCACGGCCATCGATAAAGGAGATTATTATTTGTTAAACGGAACAAAAAATTGGATTACCAATGGTTCTACGGCTTCTACCTATATAGTAATAGCCCAAACGGATATTGAAAAAGGACATAAAGGAATTAATGCTTTTATAGTTGAAAAAGGTTGGGCTGGTTTTGCGATTGGTCCCAAAGAGAAAAAAATGGGAATTCGGGGTTCAGATACCCATTCCATAATGTTTACCGATGTAAAAGTGCCAAAGGAAAACCGAATTGGTGCTGACGGATTTGGATTTAATTTTGCCATGGCAGTTTTAAATGGCGGAAGAATAGGGATTGCATCCCAAGCGTTGGGCATTGCCACGGGAGCTTATGAACTGGCCTTGAAATATGCGCAAGAGCGTAAAACTTTCGGGAAAGAAATTTTCAAGCACCAAGCCATCGCATTCAAACTGGCCGATATGGCGACACAAATCATGGCTGCAAAAATGTTGGTTTTTAAAGCGGCTTCTGAAAAAGACGAAAGGAAAGATATTTCACAATCTGGGGCAATGGCTAAGTTATTTGCCTCGCAAACGGCAATGGACACCACGATTGAAGCAGTACAAATTCACGGCGGAAATGGTTATGTTGCCGAATATCATGTAGAACGCATGATGCGGGATGCCAAGATTACCCAAATTTATGAAGGGACATCAGAGATTCAACGAATAGTGATTTCGAGAAGCTTGATTTCTTAAATATCATATTTATATAGTAAAAAGTCCAAACTCAAAATTTTGAGTTTGGACTTTTTTATTCATTAAACGTATGATTAGTTTATTTTTTGATAATTTTTTCAGCTTTACATTCGGAGATATCGGTTTTAAAAAAATACATTCCTGAGGCAAGTGAGCCAATGTTCATAGTATTCAAGCCGGTGTGCATTTTTCCTTTAGAAACCACCTGTCCCATTTGATTATAAATCTCAAAATTGGCATTTTCTTTAACAACATTCAGTTGAACGAAAAACTCGTTTTCAAACGGATTGGGAAAGACCACAATTCCTTCTTGAAGAGTGCTGGAATCTACCGATAAAGCAGGGCAGGAAGTGTTTGAATTTATTAAAATTTTAGAGGTATAAGGTTGCAACGTAATGCTGGTGCAAACTTCATTATTGTCTAAATCTAGATATTTAGTGGTTCCTAAACTTACGACAACAACATCATCGGTAGGATTGGTAAACAAAGTTTCATAGCTTGTAGAAGTACTCCAGTTTACAAAACTTTCCTTTGAGTGCATATCTAAAGCGGAAGTTGTTTGCCAATCGGTAAGAGAATAGGTTGAACTCGTACTGCTTGAAGTGGGAACATAAACACAATTTGCAGTGTTGTAGGGATTGAAATAATAATTATAATCTATAGTGCCTTGTTTGTAACCTCCTGTGTTGTCAACCATTCGCACCATGTAGGCTGTGGGTAATTTGGCAAAGAAAATATTTTCGGTAACGTTCATTCCAGTCATCTGAGTAGGAAATAAAATACTCCCATTATAATCAATTCCGTAATTACAGCCGTAAATGGTGTTTCCTTTTACGGTATTATTATTCGAACCCGCATTTAGGTAAATTCCTTTTTGCGTTCTGTTATAGATGGTGTTGTTTTGCATGGTACAATTGTTCACATCATTATCAAAATACATGGCAGGTGTGACAAAGCTCGGTTTGAAGGTGCCTTCCGTATTTCCATCGCTGGCGGTCACGAAATTATTTTGAAAGATGGTGTGATGTGTACCTCCTCCAAAACAGTGCAAAGCCCCTCCATCATTGTTCAATTGCATGGCGTTGGTGACTATATTTTTTTCTACTAAATGGTAGCCCCCATCGGCTGAAATGCCACAATATCCCGCTCCGTCCACACTATTATGGTGGATGTAACAGTTATTCACAAAAGCACATTTAATGGCGGTCATGTTAATTTGCGAACCATCTCCATAGTTTCTAAACTGGCCGATATTCTTTAATGTGTTGTGATGAATCGTAGCATTTCCACCTTTTCCCCAGCAGTAAATCCCCATACCATCAACACCCTCAAGGTAATTGTTGCTCATCTCATTGTAACTCCCTTTATCACTAATCCCATAATTATATTGACCTTTAAAAGTACAATTGTCCGTTATGATATGGGTGTTGTTTTCTGATAGGATTGCGATTCCCGCATTAGTTTGTTTTTCAAAATCAAGTTGGCTTATCGAAATATAGGATGCCGTCGAACCAATTTCGATTCCATTGGTATGTACGGAAGCTTCGCAATTTAAAGTATTGGGATCAACGGAAGATTTATAGCTCATAAGCTGGGTTGCACTGTCGTATTGCCACTCGTTTACCACATCCAAATGGGCTAAATTCCCGTAAACAAAATAACCGTATTGATTGAGTGCCACGAGTTGCACATTGGTATTGAAATTGATTTGATCGGAAGCAACCGAGCTAATTTGTGTTTTCTCCCAACACCATTGGGCGGTATGGATGCAAATTTTTGCGTTATCGAATAAGGCACTCGACAAACTTGTGATTGAAGCATCTTTCAAATAATTTTTTTGTCCTGAATCTAACGTTAAATATTGGTGGTCATTAGGATACCGAGCTAAAATCATTTCTTGGTTATCAACAAAAAAGGAAGTTACGGGTTGGGTGAAAATTGCTTGATAATAGTCTCCGTTTAAATTCCAAGAAGTCACTAATTCAGCACCACTTATAATAGGTTTTTCACCCGTGCCATAAGACGTTAAAGTGATATAACTTGAGGAATTTCCTCCCTGATTTAGTGTGATTTTGCCACGGAATACATCTCCCGCCCTAAAATAAACAGAATCGCCAGGCAGCAGTGTTGCACTATTCAGTTTATCGATGGTTTTCCAGGGGGTAACTTGGGAAGTCCCGTCGTTGCTGTCATTACCGTTGGTAGATAAATAATAATTTGTTGCTTGTATATTGTTAACAAACAAAATAGCAACTATAAAAGGGAAAAATCGTTTCATGGTTATCTATACTTTAGGTTTTAAATATAAGACTAAAATTAAATAAAATGGTTTAATGTTAAATTTTTTATAAATATTTCTGCTATAAAAATTAAAATATTTTGAATACCTGTTGATTGAAATTTATAGATTGAATCAGACATTATTAGGAGTAGTTTAATTTATTTTGAAAATTTATATACATTTACACCCTATGATTTTACCCTATGTATGAAGAATTAAAATATTGGTACTTACGTGATCACAAGTTGTTTTGGACATTAAGTATGTCACAAATAAAGCAATTGTGTATTATAACGGGATTCAAAAAAGCTAAAAAAGGCGATATTATTTATTTTTCTTCCAGTGACGTTCCAAGAATTTTTTTGCTTAAAAAGGGTAATATTAAAATTGTATCTATTGACGAGAACGGAAATGAGATGATAAAAGATATTATTCAAAAAGGGGATTTGTTTGGAGAATTGACTTTAGAAAGCGATAAAAACTCTAATGAATATGCTAAAGCATTAACTGATGAAGTTTCGATTTGTAGTTTCTTACTTTCTGATTTTGAAGATTTAATGCTGAAAAATCCCAATCTAGCCTTAACTTATACCAAATTTGTAGGTTTAAAAATGAAGCGTATCAAGAATAATTATTCTAATTTGATTTCTAAAGACGCTAAAACACGATTGCATACTTTTCTAAGGGAATGGGCTGAAAGAGAAGGGCATTTTAATGGAAATAAAGTAACAATTGAAAATTACCTTACCCAAGCAGATATTGCCCAAATCATAGGTACTTCACGCCAAACAGCCACGCAATTGCTTAATGAAATGGAGGATAAACAATTGATTTATTACAATAGGAAAGAAATTTTGATTGATGATTTTTCTAAGTTGTAGCATTATTTTGTCCCCATTGTAAAGTAGCTGACATTTTCATTTACCATGTCGAATTACTTTTGATTTATTAAAATTGATAATCAAATGTATAGCTATGAAAACACACTTTTTATTACTTCCAATTTTACTCTTGTTTTTGTCTTGTGAAGTACAAGGAGATTTAACACGAGACGGAATTCAGAAAATGATTGACGCTTCAAATTCAGTTTTAAAATACGAAGGGATGTTAGTGCCTACCAATCGTATAAAAGTAACTGGAGCGGCGAAAATTTATTTAGAGAACAATCAGTTCCAATTGGAATTGGATGATTTTAGTATATCTGAAGGACCGGATTTAAAAGTGTATTTATCAAAATCAAACACTCCCATCGACTTTGTTAATTTAGGAAATTTGACTACCGAAACGGTCTATACCGTTCCTCAAAATGTCGATGTGTCGGTCTATAGCTATGTGCTCATTCATTGTCAGCAATACAATCATTTATTTGCTGTTGCAGAATTAACAAAAAAATAGATAGGATGAAAAAGACATTTTGGGTGCTAACATTTTTTTTAACCACAATTTTTATTCATGGACAAGGGTGCAGTGATGCAGGAATTTGTTCTGTTGGAAATGGATTTAAACCAACAGGGAATGTGTTGAAAAACAATGTTGAAATTGCTACTGTTTTTGGAGCCGGCAAATCGGATATCACTTATTTTTCTCCTTATATTTCCTTTTCAAGAAAGATAAATAATGCTTTTTCGTTAGGATGTAAAGTTACTTTCTCTACCGCTAATGGGAATTTTGGAACAAGAGCTTCTTTTGGTGATGCCTACTTGATTGGAAATTATACGTTCAAAGAAAGAAAGAACAAACAATGGAGTACTTTAATGGGGTGGAAATTTCCGTTTACAAGTTCCAACAAAAAAATCAATGGTTATTCCCTTTCTTTGGACTACCAATCGAGTTTGGGAACATTTGATTTGTTTCTTGGAGCCAATTTGAAATATAGAAAATGGGATTTTAATGCCTCAATCCAAATCCCAGTTTTTAACAATAACAAAAATTCGTATTTCAAAGAATTTTCTGGAACTGGTGATTTTCCTTCAACTAATTTATTTGTGCGCAAATCGGACGCTTTGTTGAGAGTAACTCACACCATAAAAACGGTGCATCAAAAAGTTATTTTTAAACCGAATATTTTATTTATTTACCATCTTGGAGAAGATAGTTATGAAACAATTTTTAGTAATAGAGAAACCATTCCGGATTCTGATGGATTAACGATTAACGGAAATTTAATTGCTACATACAATTTTGACACACGCAATAGCATTGAACTTTCTTTAGCAACTCCATTTGTGGTTAGAGCTGTTCGTCCAGATGGATTGACTCGAAAATATGTTATAGGGGTTCAATATAATATTATATTTTGATTTTAATTCTTCAAATGTAAAGTAGCCGACAGACACTTTTTTTTAGACCATTTATCTTTGTAGTATTAAAACGGAATCTTTATGACAATGAAAAAACAATTTTTAATTTTACTTGTAACTTTATGTGCTGCAACAACATTTGCGCAAACTGCTGCAAAAAGAGTGAGGGAATTCAATTTAGAAAACAAAGTGGCCATTCATGGATATGATCCTGTGGCTTATTTCAAAAAGAATAAAGCCGTTAAAGGAACGGTTGGGGTGTCTTTAATTTATGAAGGAGTAATTTATTATTTTTCGACTCCAGCTAACAAAGATGTTTTTATTAAAAACCCTGTAAGTTTTGAACCGCAATTTGGTGGCTGGTGTGCGTATGCTATGGGAAGTTCAGCAGAAAAAGTGGAAGTTGATCCCAATACTTTTAAAATCATTGACGGGAAATTGTATTTGTTTTATAACGCCTATTTCAATAATACCTTAAAAAGTTGGAATAAGGATGAGGTTAACTTGAAAGCAAAAGCGGAGAATAACTGGAAAAAAATTATAAAATAATGAAAAAAAATATATTTGTGTGGATTATAAAATGGGTGGTCGTTGTTATTTTAGTACAAACGTTATTCTTTAAATTCACGGGAGCCGAAGAAAGTGTGTATATTTTTACAAAATTAGGCGTTGAATCTTTTGGCAGGATTGCCTCGGGGATGGTTGAATTAGTGGCTTCTATTTTAATTTTGATTCCTCGAACCACTTTAATAGGCGCAATTTTAGGAATGGGTACGATGGCAGGAGCTATAGCTTCACACCTTTTTGTTATTGGGATATCGGTCCAAAATGATGGCGGAGTGCTTTTTAGTTTAGCAATTATAACGTTTATTTGTTGTGCAGTTCTAGCTTTTCAAAAAAAGATTCCTAAATTGTTAAAATTTCAATTATGTTAATACCTTCCATACATAATAGTTTGAATGAATTGATAGGTTTACTTCAGCAACTTTCCGATAAGGAATATTCAAATCCTTGTTTCGAATTAAGTCAGGCCAGCATTGGTGAACACAGTCGGCATATTATAGAAATGTTCCAATGTTTAGAAAATCAATACGATACCGGGATTGTAAATTACGATCATCGGGAGCGTAATATTCATGTCCAAACCAATACTGAATTTGCTATTTCCAGAATTAGAGGGATTATTAACAGTTTAGAAAAACCGAATAAAAAAATAGAATTACAACAAGTAGTAGATAATGAGCCAGTTGTTATTGAAAGCAATTACTTTAGGGAATTGCTTTATAATTTAGAACACTGTATTCATCATCAGGCATTAATTAAAGTCGCCATCTTGCGGCATGAAGAAATTCTTGTACATGAAAATTTTGGAGTAGCTCGTTCCACAATAGAATATAGGAAACAATGTGCACAGTAAGTTTTGTTTGTTCCAACGGTAAAGTAATCATCACCTCCAATCGGGATGAACAAGTGTCTCGTCCAGCAATTTTGCCTAAAAATTATCTAATAAACAACAAAAGAATCATTTTTCCCAAAGACCCTAAAGCGGGTGGTACTTGGTTTGCGGTCGCTGAAAATACCACGGTTTTGGTTTTGCTAAATGGCGCTTCCGAAAAACATCAATGGCAACCGCCGTACCGAAAAAGTCGCGGTTTAATCGTATTGGATATCATTAGTAGCGATTTTTCTTTAATGATTTGGGAATCAATTAATTTAAATAATATTGAACCTTTTACTTTAGTTTTGTATCAAACGCAAAAACTGTATCAATTGCGATGGGATGGATTGGAAAAAGAATTAGTTCAGATAAACGAAAAACAGAATTATATTTGGTCTTCTTCCACTTTATATTCTCAAGAAATAAGGGATAAAAGGGCCACTTGGTTTTATCAATTTTTAAAAGCTATACCAGAGGCAAATGAAGAAGAACTAATCCGTTTTCATAGGTGTAATAATGAAAGTAATAAAGAAAACGGTTTGGTAATTAACAGAAACGACACTCTCAAAACCTTGAGTATTACACAAGCTGTAATTGAACAAAATAAAGTAGAATTGTCTCATTTTGATTTGTTAAATCATAACACATTTGTGAATTCATTTGTAATTATTTAAATTATTTTGAAATTATTCTTTCATAAAATATTGCATTGGGAATATTGGCCTATGGAAATTGTCTATTTCCCTATCTTTTTTTTGTGGACTTATTATGCTTTGAAAACTAAATCGATTTTCTTTTTTAATGCATCTAATCCAAGTATCAAAAATGGTGGATTCATCATGGAAAGCAAAAAAGCAATTTATAATTTAATTCCTCAACAGTATTATCCTAAAACGGAGCTAATAGAAGAAGGAATTTCGTTTGACACGATCTTGAAAACTATAGAAAAAAAGCAAATTCAATACCCATTTATTGCAAAACCTGACATTGGTTTGAGAGGATCGGCAGTAAAAAAAATCAATAATCAAGAGGAATTAAAATCGTATTCTGAAAAAGCAAATTTTGATTATTTGATTCAAGATTTAATTCCATATGCTAATGAAATCGGAATTTTCTATGTGCGATATCCAGATGAAAAGACAGGGAAAATCACGGGGATTGTTGCCAAGGAATTTTTAGTTGTCACTGGTGATGGAGTGGCAACTATAGAAACTCTAATCCGAAAAAATCCACGTCACGAAATGCAATTAAAAGTATTGCAAAAGGAATACGGGAATCGTCTTCAAAGCGTTTTGCTTAAAGGGGAGCAAAGAAATTTAGTGCCATATGGAAACCACATTCGCGGCGCCAAATTCATTGACGGAAGCCATTGGATAACACCAGAATTAACCCAAACTATTAATGAAGTCTGCCTGCAAATACCTGATTTTTATTTTGGAAGATTGGATGTCATGTACAATACTTTGGAAGAATTAGAGCGAGGAGAAAACTTCTCAATTGTAGAATTAAATGGTGCGGCAAGTGAGCCAACCCACATTTATGATCCCAAACATTCTGTCTTTTTTGCATGGAGAGAATTGGGTAAGCACATTAGGTATATGTATGAAATCAGTGTTATAAATCACAATAAAGGAATTTCATATTTACCCCATAAAGTAGGGATGCATGAATACCGTTTGCATATTCAGCAAAACAAGAAAATTCTAAATTTCTAAAATTGGATGGGGTAAAAAACATACTAGTTGGTTTCTTAGTAAGCTTTGTTGGTTCTATTCCTTTAGGCTATTTGAATGTTATTGGGCTCCAAATCTATAATAAGCTAGGAATAAATAATGTCATTCTATACTTATTTGGCGTGATATCTATTGAAGTTTTTGTTGTTTATTTTACTTTAATTTTCGCCGAACGGCTATCAAATGAAAGAAAATTAATCAAAATCATCGATGGGTTTTCTATATTCTTTATGTTATTGTTAGCATATTCTTTTTATTCACAATCCCATATGGGAACTTCCAGTCCTGTAATGACAACGAAATATCTTGATCATTCACCATATCTTATTGGAGTGATTTGGAGTAGTTTTAATTTTATACAAATTCCTTTTTGGATTGGATGGAACTTATATTTAACCCATGCGCAATTTATCTCAGTAGAAAAAAAGTATAAATTATTGTATGTTCTTGGAACGTTAATAGGTACGTTTTTAGGTATGCTAGCACTAATTTTGGGATTAAATTTGGTTGTCCAAAATTCCGAAAAAATATCCAAATATTTATTTTCGACATTAATTCCATTGTTTTTTCTGGCCATGGCTTTTTTTCAGACATTTAAGTTTTATAAAAAATATTTCAATATTAAAAATTGATTTATATTTACGACTTACAAAAACCGAAAATGAAAAAAATCATTATTACCGGAACCTCAAGAGGAATTGGGCATGAATTGGCTTTACAATTTGCCCATGCGGGCCACCAAGTTTTAGCTTTGTCAAGAAACATTTCCCAAACCTTGTTGGGACAGGAAAATATAACCTGTCTTTCCGTCGATATATCAAAGGAAGAGGAGTTGGTTCAGGTCAACGATTTTCTTTTCTCAACCTGGAAAAATGTTGATGCAGTAATCCACAATGCCGGAAGGCTATTGCTGAAACCTTTTGCCGAAACTACTTCTGAGGAATTCGAAAATATCTACAAAGTTAATGTTTTTGGGGTAGCCAATCTTACCCGAATTTGTTTGCCTTATTTGCAAAAAGGAAGCCATGTGGTTACCATTAGTTCCATGGGGGGGATTCAAGGAAGTATGAAATTCGCGGGACTTTCTGCTTATAGTTCTAGTAAGGGAGCGGTTATCACTTTGTCCGAATTGTTAGCAGAGGAGTGTAAGGAGCAAGGCATTGCTTTCAATGTTTTGGCATTGGGTTCCGTTCAGACGGAAATGTTGGCCGAAGCCTTTCCAGGGTATCAAGCTCCAATTACGGCAAGCGAAATGGCCAATTACATTTTTGATTTTACTCTTAATGGAAATAAATATTTTAATGGAAAAGTGTTGCAAGTTTCTTCAACAACACCATAGTAATTATGAGTTATAAATTATGAGTTGAAAAACTTGACAATAAATTGAAAATCATGAGTGATAGTATCATAAAGGAAAAGAGTTTTGAACTGGCTGTTTGTGGAGTTAATTTTTATAAATATTTAGTTGCAGATAAGAAAGAGTTTGTAATGAGCAAACAGTTTTTACGGTCTGTAACTTCAGTTGGGGCAAATGTTAGTGAAGTAGTTAATGCTCAAAGTAAAGCAGATTTCATTCATAAACTATCTATTTCTCAAAAGGAGTGTGATGAAACTATGTATTGGTTGGAGTTATTGAAAGAGACAGAGTATATTTCAGAAAATGATTTTAAATCAATTCATGAAAAAAGTAATGTAGTTTTAAAAATTATTAGAAGTATAATCATCACCACAAAGAAAAACTTATAACTTATAATTCATAACTACTTTGATTGAAACGTTATCAAAATATATTCCCGAGCACGCTGTAAAACCTGTTTTTGAATTGATTGTCTCAAATCAGGTGCATCTTAAAATCGTTAATGAACGTGTGACTCGTCATGGTGATTATAGAAAAGGGTTGAGCGGGAAACATGAAATTACGGTGAATGCCAGTTTAAATAAATACAAGTTTTTGATTACCCTCATACATGAAATTTCGCACCTAGTGGCATTTGAAAAATTCGGAAGGAACATTAAACCCCATGGAAATGAATGGAAATATTCTTTCCAAATAATGATGGTTCCCTATATACGACCTGAAATTTTTCCGAGTCATTTGTTGCCTTTATTGGCAAGGCATTTTAAAAATCCTTCTGCAAGCAGTGATACTGATGCAACTTTATCGTTAGCATTAAAACAATTTGATCAACAGAATGATAAAAATTATATCTTTGAAATTCCATATGGGAGTGTTTTTAGAATTCACAACGGGAAAATTTTCAAAAAAGGGGCGTTAAGAACGAAGCGATACGAATGTGTTGAGGTAAGTTCGGGACGAATGTACTTATTCAATCCAAATGCTGAAATAGAATTATTAACTAGATAAAAACTGAAATCAATGAATAAAAATTATTACGCAATTTTAATGGCCGGTGGAGTAGGTTCTCGATTTTGGCCAGTGAGCACCACCGAATTTCCAAAGCAATTTCATGATATGCTGGGTTCTGGGGATACCTTGATTCAGAAAACATTTAGCAGATTGTCTCAATTGATACCTGTTGAAAACATATTGATTTTAACCAATGAAAAGTACAATGCTATTGTTTTAGAGCAATTGCCTATGGTAAAACAGGAACAGGTATTGCTTGAACCGGCGATGCGTAATACGGCACCTTGTATTTTATATGCGTCACTAAAAATAAAAAAACAAAACCCTGATGCCGTTATGGTTGTTGCGCCCAGCGACCATTGGATTGAAGATGAACAATCATTTTCGGATAATTTAAAACAATGTTTTGATTATTGTGCCAATGAAAATGCCTTGATGACTTTAGGGATTCAACCTACTTTTCCAAACACAGGTTTTGGTTATATCGAATTTGACAAAACGGACACCAAACCAATCAAGAAAGTAAGTCAGTTTAGAGAAAAACCAGATTACGAAACGGCGAAATCTTTTCTGGACAGTGGTAATTTCTTGTGGAATGGCGGAATTTTTATCTGGAGTGTAAAATCTATTACGGAAGCTTTTGAAAAATTTCAACCTCAAATGAATGCCTTGTTTTTGAAAGGTTGGGAAAGTTATAATACAGGTGAAGAACAGTCTTTTATTGAAGCGAATTATGGGCTTGCCGAAAATGTTTCTATTGATTATGCAGTTATGGAAACGGCTAAAAACGTGTTTGTCCTTCCTGCTACTTTCGATTGGAATGATCTGGGAACTTGGGGTTCCTTACATGAGAAACTAGATAAGGATGAAAATAATAATGCGGTGGTAAATGCCACGGTTTTACTTAAAAATGCTTCCAGTAATATTATTAGCACTGCAAAAGATAAACTTGTAATTATTGATGGATTAGAAGATTTTATTGTGGTAGACAAAGACAATGTTTTATTGATTTATCCTAAAAGTAAGGAGCAGGAAATAAAGGGAATTGTCAGTCAGTTGAAACGCCAATAGATAAATATTATCCAAATTTATAAAAAGGCTTTATTGACGATTTCGAGCTAAAAACAACTTTTTAAGTAGAAAAATAAATGATTTTAAAGCGTTCGCCTCAGTGAACGCTTTTTTTTATTCCTTCAAATAAGCTTCCCTTACTTTCTTAAATAAATTGGAAGAATATACGAATTCTACGATAGCTTCATTGTCAGTTCTAAAAATTTCTTCTCTGGTTCCTTCCCATGCTTTTAAACCGTTTTTAAGAAAAATAATCTTCTCTCCAATTTCCATTACCGAGTTCATATCATGGGTGTTTATGACTGTAGTGATGTTGTATTCTTGAGTAATTTCTTCAATCAAATTGTCAATTAAAATGGCGGAATTTGGGTCTAATCCCGAGTTGGGCTCGTCGCAAAATAAATATTTTGGGTTGTTTACTATTGCCCTTGCTATGGCGACCCTTTTTTGCATTCCTCCCGAAATTTCAGACGGAAGTTTATGGTGTGCATCCACTAAATTTACTCTTTTCAACACAAAATCAACTCTGTCTTGAATTTCAGATTTGGAGTTGTGCGTAAACATTCGCAATGGGAATGCTACGTTTTCAGACACAGTCATGCTGTCAAACAAAGCACTTCCTTGAAAAACCATGCCAATTTCAGTTCTCAGTTCTCTTTTTTCGTCTGGAGTCAACTCCGAATATATTCTGCCGTCAAAGGAAATAGTTCCCGAATCTGGAGTATGAATCCCCAATAGGCTTTTTAGCAAAACAGTTTTTCCGGATCCACTTTGACCAATAATTAAATTGGTTTTTCCAGTTTCAAAAATGGTAGAAACCCCTTTTAATACTTTACTGTCTCCAAATGATTTTTCGATGTTTTTGACTTCTATCATTAGGTTAATAGTAATTGAGTTAAAATATAATTTAGCAGAATAATAGTAACGGATGTCCAAACAAAGGCTACGGTACTTGCTTTGCCCACCTCAAGTGCCCCACCTTTCATGTAATACCCATGAAATGAAGGTATAGTGGCTAAAAGTATGGCGAAAATGAAGGTTTTTATAAAAGCATATGTAATATGAAAAGGGATGAAATCCTGTTGAAGACCGTCAATAAAGTTGGCGCTGCTTCCAAAACCACCATAAACACTAGCGCAAAATCCCCCAAAAATGCCAAGAAACATCGAAATTCCTATAAGAAATGGGTATAATAAAAGGGCAATTATTTTGGGGAAAACCAAATAATTCAATGAATTTACCCCCATGACTTCTAATGCGTCAATTTGTTCCGTAACTCTCATGGTTCCGATGCTTGAGGTGATGAAGGAACCCATTTTCCCAGCCATGATAATGGAGATGAAAGTGGGGGCAAACTCTAAAATTATGGATTGCCTAGTAGCATAACCAATAAGGTATTTAGGAATTAACGGACTGGTTAAATTTAAGGCAGTTTGAATGGCTACAACTCCCCCTACAAAGAAGGAAATGAAAGCAGCAATTCCAAGAGATCCAATAATCAGGTCATCGATTTCTTTGAAGATTAGGCCTTTCATAACAGACCATTTGGTTGGCTTGTTGAAAATTTCTTTCCACATCAAAAAATATTTTCCAATTTGCGATAAGTAACGAATGAGCATCATAAATTTAATATATATGCGAAAGTACGAAAATAGTTAGGAGTTATAAGTTGTGGGTCAGGAGTTTTTTTGACGGATCAAAAATCCAATTACCGAATTAGTTTCTCTTTCATTTTTTGTAGGCGATACTTTCTAATGAATTTGGCTTGGTCCTTTGTAACCAATAAGGGCGTTTTTGCAAATTGGGCTTTCCAAAAGCCTTTTAAATAATCTAAAAACAAAAGGGGTTTCTTTTTCATCATCGCCAGTTTTGCCGAGGCTATCGCGGTAATAAAAAAACCATATCCTAAGGTATAGAAAGCTTCTCCTTGTTTGTAGCGTGCCGTTTTGTTGTAGTTGGCTCCGGTGGGTTTGAGGTGTTTTACTTTTAAGCGTTCGTCGGTTACCACTTTCCATCCATAGAATTTACACAGCAATTCGTCAACGGTGTCCCAACCCATAGCTGGTTTTAGGGTTCCTATTTGGAGGAAACATTCTTTCCTGTAGGCTTTAAACGCGCCGCGAATATGATCTTTGTCAGTTAGGTTTTCCAGAATCCATTCCCCGTTTTTCTCAATGTAGGCAAATCCGCCCGCCATTCCTATTTTTGGATCCAATTTAAAATGGTTGCTAATGGTTTCAAAATAGGTATTGGGTAAAATTAAATCGGCGTCCAATTTTACAATAAAATCGTACTTGTCGTCTAAAGTTTCAAATCCCTTATGGAAAGCCTGTATCACCTTGCTTCCTGGCAAATGAATGGCGTTTGAAGTCGCGTTTATTAGGGAAATTGAAGAATGCTCCTTTATGTAATCCAGAACAATAGCGGCGGTTTTATCAGTGGAATTGTCATTAACCACCACTATTTTTTTAGGCAAAAGGGTTTGTGAAAGTATGGATTGCAAGGTCAATGCAATGTGTTTTTCTTCGTTGTGGGCAGGAATGATGATGTAAAAATCCATTTATTAAATATAACGTCACGTTGGAATTGTAAAAATAGTAATTCACTTCATAAAAAATGGGGATTCCTATAAAGAAATCCCCATTTTTTATGAATGAAAAAAAATATTAATGAATATCTGTAGCTTCTTTTTTGCTTTCAAAAGCTGTAATGTTATCATAAACCACTGGTATTACTTCAAGACCAGTTTTATCAATAAATCCTAGTTTTTCTTTTTGATCTTTAACTAAAGCCCAGTTCTTTTTGACATCATCAAATTTTGAAATGTCAACATACTTAACGGGAACAACAATTCTTCCGTCTTTATTAACAAATCCTTTTAAACCTTTTGCTTCAACAAGCATCCAGTCTTTTGTATATTCTCCAAAAGCACCTACTTTATCATAAATTGTAGATACTATTTCTTTTCCCGAATCATCAATGAAACCAAATTTCCCGTCTTTTTTAACTAGTGCCCATCCTTTAGTTTGAATGCCATATTTTTCTATTGATTCGTATTTGGCTTCCACCATTAATTTGCCGCTTTTGTCATATAAACCAAATAGGTTATTAACCCCTACTTTAGACCAATTAGGGTGAATTTCATCAAAAGGTTCTACTGAACTGTATTTAGTGGGGATGATTTCTATTCCGTTCTCGTTCACTACTCCAAATTTATCTGCGGAACTAACTACAAATTGTTTTTGGGCAAATGAAAATGTAAATAATAATACTGCAGCAGATGTGTAAATTGCTCTCATAATTTTGGTTTTTTAATTTCTTGTGGGTTGATTACCTTGGAAACAATATTACTAAATTAATTCGATTAAAAACAAATAAGTCCGACGAAATACATTATTTAGCTGAATTTAATTAAAGCGTAAAAATTTAAAAGGCATTTTTGTAAAAAAGATATTTTTGTCGCAAAGTTTTAAGAAATTTTTTGTTTTTCTGCGTAAATTATGTAATATCTATTAACAAATTTTCTTAAAAATGGACGAATTCCAATTTTGTTTACAGGATTAGTCCATTTTTGCCTATCGATGATTTTCCAACCCGTTTTTTCGAGTAGCCAATCCAGTTGCCAATCTTCAAATTCGTGGTAATGTCTGTCCCACATGTCGGTTTTGCTGCGATAGGCAGGGGAAAACCACAATCGCATGGGGATAGAAATGAAAAGTTTTTCGGATTTTATTTCGTTAAGGATGGTATAAGGATTTAGTAAATGTTCAAAGATCTCAAAAGCGGTGACAACGTCCGTTTTTTGATTTTGAAAAACATTTTGATTTCCGTCTAAATCTTCACCCGTAGTATTGATTACTGAAAATCCTTCTTGTTTCATTATTTTTGAAAAAGGATTTTCAACACCTAAATCTAAAATAGTTTCTGAAGTTGAAATGTGCTTTTTTAAGAATTCTAAAGTATGTTTGAATCTTTTGTTGGGAAATGTTTTTTCGTACATATTGGTTTTTTAGCCCTGATGGAAGCGGCATCCTTTTCTTGATTGCTGTCAAGCAAGAAAAGATATAGCGTACAGCAGGATGAGCTTCAAAAAAAAATTAATATCGGTATACAAATGCGTTGACATTCATTCCGGCGCCTACGGATGCAAAAATGAGAACATCGCCTTTATGGATTTGTTGCTTTTCGATTTTTCCGTTAATAAGGAGGTCGAAAAGGGTTGGAATTGTTGCAACGCTACTATTCCCTAAGTTGGTAATGGTCATTGGCATGATTCCTTCCGGCATTTTTTTATCATATAATTTATAAAATCGATTCACGATTGCCTCATCCATTTTTTCATTAGCCTGGTGGATTAGGATTTTTTTGACATCCTCAATTGCGATACCACTTTTATCCAAGCACTCTTTCATGGCTTGCGGAACTCGACTTAAAGCAAATTCATAGATTTTTCGGCCATACATTTTTATATAGCGAATATTGGGGTCTAAATTCTTATTAAAGGAACATCCAAAATACAAAAAATGAGCTTCATCTAATGCGTAAGTTGCGTTTTCATAGGATAATAAACCAGAATCGTCATCAGAGGCTTCAATGACGGAAGCGCCAGCTCCGTCTGAATAGATCATGCTGTCTCTATCGTGGGGATCAACCACTCTAGAAAGGGTTTCTGCCCCAATAACCAAGCAGCGTTTCGCCATTCCGGATTTGATAAACGCATTGGCTTGAAGGACACCCTCTATCCAGCCTGGACAACCAAAAAGGATATCAAAAGCGACACATTTAGGGTTCTGAATTTGTAATTTATGTTTAACACGCGTGGCCAAACTGGGCACTGTATCGGTTTGAATAGTATTTGGTTGTACGTCGCCAAAATTATGGGCTAATATGATATAATCTAAAGTTTCGGGGTCTATATTAGCGTTTTTGATCGCTTTTTGAGCTGCGAAGAAAGCTAAATCTGATGAGCATTGACTTGGTTCGGCATAGCGTCTTTCCTCAATTCCCGTAATGCCTTTAAATTTTCCAATAGTAATTTCATTGGTTTGGACAAACGGACTCCCGTCATCGTTAAGGAAAACATGTTTGTCAAAATCGGTATTGGCTACTTTTACTTCAGGAATATAACTACCTACTCCAGTTATTTTTATGTTCATTGGAAAGTTTATGATAAAATTTATGTAAATTTAAAGATAAATAATTGAAATATACAATAAATTATATTATGCGCGCATATAATTATTGAATAATCTATTTTTGTGGATTTCCTTAATTAATTTAATAATAAAAATAAAATTATCGCAGCTTTATTTTCATTACCGTCGCGATTGATAAAGCTCTGGTTTTCATGTTTTCAGCAATAGTTCCTGAAAAATTTTCATCAATTGTTAGGTTGAAATAGTTGAGCCAAATGGCAAAATGTTCCTCAGAAAATTTTAAATTGGAATTAACGTCTTGATGTATTTGCATCACATTTTTTCTATAACTACCCGTATTAAAGAGCATTTCTTCCCAAAAATCAACCAATTCAAGCAAATGAGGTTGTAAGTCTATTTTTGCCACCTCGGTAAATATGAAATTGATATTGGTGTCACGAAGTAGTTTTACATAAAAGGCACTCATTAATAAATGCAAATCATCCCTAGTTTGTACGTCTCTCATAATTTTAAAAATAAAAAAATGCCTTTTTTGAGGCATTTTTTGTTATTGTAAGAATTTAATTTTCCATATAAGCTTCAATCGGAGCACAACTACAAACCAAATTTCTATCGCCATACGCATCATCTGCTCTTCTAACGGTAGGCCAGAATTTATTCTCAGCAATGTAATCCAAAGGGAAAGCCGCTTGTTCACGAGTGTAGGGGAAATCCCATGTATCGCTAGTTAGCATAGCTAAAGTGTGAGGGGAATTTTTCAGGACATTGTTTTTATCTTCCAAAGTCGAAGCTTCAATTTCTGTTCGGATGGCAATCATCGCATCACAAAAACGATCCAGTTCTTCCAAATTTTCACTTTCGGTCGGTTCGATCATTAAGGTTCCTGCCACTGGGAAGGAAACTGTTGGAGCATGAAAGCCATAATCCATTAGACGTTTGGCGATATCAGTTACTTCTATTCCTTTTTGTTTGAATGGACGACATTCTAGAATCATCTCGTGAGCCGCCCGACCCATTTCGCCTGAATATAAGGTATCGTAATGGCCGTTTAATTTTTCTTTAATGTAGTTGGCATTCAAAATCGCATGTTGGGTTGATTGTTTTAAACCTTCCTCACCCAGCATGCAGATGTATCCATAAGAAATCAAACAAACCAAAGCCGAACCCCAAGGAGCGGCAGAAATAGCAGAAATAGCGTGTTCTCCGCCAGTTGGAATCACTGGATTTGTTGGTAAAAACGGAACTAGTTGCGGTGCTACACAAATTGGACCAACGCCCGGACCTCCGCCACCGTGCGGAATGGCAAATGTTTTATGTAAGTTCAAGTGACAAACGTCAGCTCCAATGGTGGCAGGATTGGTCAATCCTACTTGTGCATTCATGTTGGCTCCATCCATGTAAACTTGACCTCCATTATCGTGGATTAATTGCGTGATTTCTTTAATGGCACTTTCAAAAACACCGTGAGTCGATGGATATGTTACCATTAAACAGGAAAGTTCATCCTTGTGAAGTATTGCTTTTTCACGCAAATCTTCCACATCGATATTTCCGTTCTCCAACGTTTTGGTTACAATCACTTTCATTCCTGCCATGGCTGCCGAGGCTGGATTTGTTCCATGTGCCGATGACGGAATTAAAGCGATGTTTCTATGATGGTCGCCTCTTGATTGATGATACGCACGAATCACCATTAATCCGGCATATTCGCCTTGAGCACCAGAATTGGGTTGCAAAGTCGTTCCTGAAAAACCAGTAATTATGTTTAATTGTTGTTCCAATTTCGTCAACATTTCTTGGTATCCCTGAGCTTGGTCTAAGGGAGCAAAAGGGTGAATGTTATTCCACTGCGGATTGCTTAAAGGCAACATTTCAGCGGCTGCATTCAATTTCATCGTACAAGATCCTAGTGAAATCATGGAGTGATTTAAGGACAAATCTTTGCGTTCCAGCATTTTGATGTAACGCATTAATGCTGTTTCTGAATGGTATTTGTTGAAAACTTCATATTGCATGAACGTTGATGTTCTATTAAGGTTTTCAGGAAGGTGATTAATTTGTGTTAATTCGGAAATGGTATTGGCCTGCTTCCCATTTGCAGAAGCAAAAATCCCTATAATTTTATTAATGTCGGCAATACTTGTCGTTTCGTTTAAAGAAATAGAAACCGTATTTTCATCAACATAATAAAAGTTAACTTCGTTTTGTTCTGCAATTGCACGAACTTTTTCGGAATTGGTTTTAATGACGATGGTGTCAAAGAAAGCTGTGTTCGTTTGTAGCAATCCCAAATGTTCTAATGCATTTGACAAAGTTGCTGCCGAAGCATGTACTTTATTGGCAATATATTGCAATCCTTTTGGCCCATGGTAAACGGCATACATTCCAGCCATAACCGATAGTAATACTTGAGCAGTGCAGATGTTTGAAGTCGCTTTGTCCCGTTTGATGTGTTGTTCTCGGGTTTGTAATGCCATACGCAAAGCACGGTTCCCATTAGAATCCACGGTTACCCCAATGATTCTTCCAGGCATACTGCGTTTGTATTCGTCTTTTGTGGCAAAATAGGCTGCATGTGGCCCGCCATAACCCAATGGAATTCCAAAACGTTGCGTTGTTCCAAACACAACAGCAGCTCCCATTTCTCCAGGCGGCGTTAATTTCACCAAACTTAAAATATCTGCAGCAACGGCCACTTTTATTTCGTTTGAAGCAGCCTTAGCTATAAATGAAGCATAGTCATGAACCTGCCCATATTTCCCTGGATATTGGAGAATAGCTCCAAAAAAGTCAGAGGAAAAATCGAATGTTTCGTGGTTTCCAATTACTAATTCTACACCAATAGGCATGGAACGTGTTTGTAAAACCGATACCGTTTGAGGCAGTATTTCTTCAGAAACGAAGAATTTATTGGTGTTGTTTTTCTTTTGGTCTCGCGAACGAACATCAAATAACAATGACATTGCTTCGGCAGCAGCAGTACCTTCGTCTAAAAGTGATGCGTTTGCGATTTCCATTCCGGTCAATTCGATAACCATAGTTTGGAAATTTAAAATAGCTTCAAGGCGTCCTTGTGCAATTTCGGCTTGATAAGGCGTATAAGCGGTATACCAACCCGGATTTTCGAAAATATTTCTTTGAATTACTGCAGGAACAATGGCTTGATTGTAACCTAATCCGATGTAAGATTGAAACATTTTGTTCTTATTTCCCAATTGCTGAATATGGTTTGCAAATTCATATTCGGTCATGGCGGGGTCTAAATTCAGAGGTGCTTTTAAGCGAATGTCGTCCGGAAGTGTTTCATAAACGAGTTGTTCGATTGATTCAACTCCAATCGTTTTCAACATATGTTTTAGGTCCGTTTCCCTTGGGCCAATATGTCTTAAAGCAAAAGCATCTGTTTTCATTATGATTTAAAATAAGTTGTGTTTTTTGTTGTGCAAAATTAAGTATTATAAATAATTTAAAAGGGATTTTTTAGTGGCCATTTTTGTCAACTTTTCAACCAGATGTTTATTTTGTTCATAAATGTTTATTTTTGTGTGATGAGGGTTTTGAGACAATTATTTAATTTTTATATCAACAGTAGCATTCATGTGGGGGTGTCCTGTTATGCCTTAGTGGGAATGACCCAATATATGTTTCGCATTTCTTTTGACGAACCAATAGCTAATTTTGCTTTTTTCGGAACCATTGTAGGTTATAATTTTGTGAAATATGACGCTTTGGCTAGATCTAAAAGATTGCAAATGAGAAACCAGTTAAAAATGATTGCAGTTTTTAGCATTTTTTCTTTTGCGATGGTTGGTTATTATTTTTTTCAACTACAGCGTATTACCCAAATAATCTCAATTGTTTTTTTAGGCATCACATTATTGTATACGCTTCCCTTTTTTCCAAATAGGAAAAATGCAAGAAATTGGGCTGGAGTAAAAATTTATATTGTGGCGTTGAGTTGGGTAGGGGTAACCATGATTTTGCCTTTGTTGAATGCCAATGTATCAATCACCTCCGATTTTTATTTGAAATGTGTGCAGCGATTCATCCTGATATTTGTATTGGTACTTATTTTTGAAATTATTGATTTAGCGAATGACGATCCCCATTTGCAAACGGTACCGCAACAAATAGGAGTAAAAAAAACCAAAACGTTAGGGTATTTATTATTACTTGTTTTTTTTGGATTAGAATTTTTTAATAGCGCTGTCACTAATCATGTTAATTTTCAAAATACAATTTTTCAATTGCTTCTGATTTTTGTTATTGCCGTCGTTATTGCCTTTTTTTTGTTTTTTGCTAATGAAAAACGTTCTAAATATTACACTTCTTTTTGGGTAGAAAGCATTCCTATTTTTTGGTGGTTGTTGCTTTTAGGGGTTGAAAAATATTAAATTTGTTTTTATCAAGTCTGATAGATTTTAGTGAAAATTTTCGTTTTTTGGATAAAGGCTTAAAATCTCCATTGAAACAAGAGATTACAAAGAAACCAAATTAGTTTCTAATTTTAAATTAAGTAGTTTTGAAATAGAGCTTTGTTCTTTTTTACTTGTGTTTTAAATTTATTAAATGTTAATTTGCTTTAACAAAATTTTAATAAAATGAAGTATTTAGTCATTTAAATCCAGATTGTTAATGAATATTTGCAATCGTAAACCCGTTAAGTTATAACTATGTCAATTAATACTTGGCAATAGAGTTTTTACAGCGGTTAACAAACAATAGTTTTGTAATATTTAATCGTTGACAAAGTATAAATTGATTAAACAATAATTAGTATTAACCCGAATAATTGAATACCCCGAAAGTCAAAATCCGAATTTAGAACTATTAAAAAACACATTATGAAAAAATTAAAATGTTTGCGCAATTTTAAAATTATTTTTTCTGCTTTGTCCTTGGGACTTGTTCTTAACTCTTGCAGTTCAGATTCTGAAACTAGTAATAGTGTTGCTACATCGGATGCTTTGCACTTGGCCTTCAAAACACCTGATTGGGAAAGGAATATCAATTGTGAGCTTTTAGACCTTAATCCTACCATTATTAACGATTCTACTTCTATTGTTTCGGCAAGTTCGGCATCCACTAGAGAAACATTTTATTTTTCATATCCTAATGACAGTTCGAAAATTGTAAAAGCAAAATATTTAAAAAAATATAAAATAATGTCAGTTTATGGAAATGTTGAACCCTTTCAATTTTCTCAAAAATTGCCTTTAGATGCAAATAGTATAGAGAGTCTTGATAAACGATTGGTGAGCACTGAAGGATTTTCTACTTCCGAATACAATCAGGTACTTGAAGTGAAATATCTTAAAAGTGAGCAAAACTTCGCCGTTTTTAGAGTGAAATGTAAATATGAAATGAAGGCCTATTTGGTATCAACCCCAGAAATTATTAAGCCCGTTTCCGGAACTTTTACTTTTAAGATTAGAACAACAAAAAACTAAAACAGTTGTAATTTTGAAATTAAGTGGAGAGCAAAACCAAGCTTGCCAAGTCAAATCCATTAACATCAAAAATGGAATAAGATTTTTTTTACAATAATCCCGCTCGCCTTAACAGCGCTTCGGGTTTAGGTTCCTGTCCTCTAAATCGTTTGTATAAAATCATTGGATGCTCAGTCCCTCCTTTAGAAAGTACATTTTCCTTGAATTTTGTGGCCACTTCTTTATTGAAGATTCCCTTTTCCTGGAAATATTCGAAAGCATCAGCATCCAGAACTTCGGCCCACTTATAACTATAATAGCCCGATGAATAGCCGCCTTGAAAAATATGCGAAAATGAAGTGCTCATGGCATTTTCCTTTACGTCGGGATACAATTGTGTGGCTGCAAATTGTTCGTTTTCAAAGGCTTTGATGTCTTTAATGTTGGATGGATCCTGAGTATGCCAGCCCATATCGAGCAATCCAAAACTCAATTGGCGCATCGTTGCTATTCCTTCTTGAAAACTTGCGCTTTCTTTGATTTTATGTACTAATTCCATAGGAATCATTTCGTTGGTTTGGTAATGATATGCAAATAAAGCCATTGCCTCTGGTTCGTAACACCAGTTTTCTAGAATTTGACTTGGCAGTTCTACAAAATCCCAATAAACGCTTGTTCCGGATAAACTTGGGTAAGTCGTATTGGCTAACATGCCGTGTAAAGCATGTCCAAATTCATGAAACAAAGTTGTTACTTCGTTAAAAGTTAATAATGATGGTTTTGTTTCGGTAGGTTTCGTGAAATTGCACACAATGGAAATATGTGGTCTTTCGTTGATTCCTTTTTTTATGTATTGGGATTTAAAAGAGGTCATCCAAGCTCCGTTGCGTTTTCCTTTCCTAGGAAAAAAATCGGCATAAAATACGGCTACTAATTGGTCGTCTTCATCTTTTACTTCGAATGTTTTTACGTCATCGTGGTATTTGTCCACTTCAAAAATTTCTTCAAAAGTGATTCCATATAATTTTTGGACTACGGTAAAAGCACCGTTCAGGACTTTTTCTAATTGGAAATAGGGCTTTAATATTTCATCGTCCAAATGGAATAACTGTTGTTTCAATTTCTCTGAATAATAAGCACCATCCCATTTCTGAAGTTGCTCAATTCCGTGTAATTCTCTTGCGAAAGCAGTTAACTGCGCAAATTCTTTCAAAGCTGCGGGTTTGGCTTTTTCCAATAAATCATTCGAGAATGTTTTTACTTTTTCCGGGTTTTCGGCCATTCGTTCTTCAAGAACAAAATGAGCATGTGAGGGATAACCTAAAACTTGTGCTCTGTCAAAACGCAATTTGGCAATTTTAAGCACAATTTCCTGATTGTCGAATTCATTGTTTTGAAAACCCTTGGCACCAAAAGCGATTGCCATTTTTTTGCGCAATTCTCGATTGTCGGCATAGGTTACGAATGGAACGTAACTAGGGTAATCCAAGGTAAAAATCCAACCTTCTTTTTCTTGGCTTTTGGCCAAAGAGCGAGCGGCTTCGATAGTTCCTTCCGGTAATCCGGCTAAATCATTTTTGTCAGTAAGATGCAACTGAAATGCCTGAGTTTCTGCCAAGACGTTTTCTCCGAACTGCAAACTCAATTTCGACAATGCTTTGTCAATTTCCCGTAATTGATTTTTTTTGTCTTCCGGCAGGTTCGCTCCATTTCTGGAAAAGCTTTTGTATTTTTTGTCTAAAAGCGTGGTTTGTTCCGGGGTGAGGTTTAAATGGTCTTTTTGTTCATAAATTACCTTTACTCTGGCAAATAAATCAGCGTTGAGGCGTACGTCATTTCCAAATTCAGACAATAAAGGGGAAACTTCCTGTGCAATTTTTTGAATTTCGTCATTAGTTTCCGCCGAATTCAAATTGAAAAAAATACTGGAAATCCGATCTAGAACATCTCCACTGAATGCCAATGCTTCTATCGTGTTTTCGAAAGTTGGATTAATTGGATTTCGTACAATGGCATCAATTTCGGCTTTTGCCAATTCGATTCCTTTTTGAAAAGCGGGAAGAAAATCCTCGTTTTTGATTTTCGAAAAAGGTGCGGTGTTGTATTTGGTATTGAAATGGTGGTTTAGGATGCTCATGGTTTATTTTTTCTTTAGACTTTCGGAAGCAATGTTAACCGCTTCTTTTAATCCGGTTTTATACAATAGGATTCGGTCTAAGATATTTTTGTTTTGGCTTCCGATGATTTGGGCTGCTAGTATTCCTGCATTTTTCGCGCCGTTCAGGGCAACGGTTGCTACAGGAACACCGGCTGGCATTTGCAGAATAGACAGTACGCTGTCCCAACCGTCAATGGAATTGCTTGATTTTACGGGTACGCCAATTACGGGAAGTGGAGTCATGGATGCGACCATTCCTGGCAAATGTGCCGCGCCTCCTGCACCAGCAATAATAACCGAAATGCCCCGAGTATGTGCATTTTTACTGAAATCAAATAGTTTTTCGGGTGTCCTGTGTGCAGAAACGATATCGACTTCTGTTTCTATATCAAATCCTTTTAAGATATCAATGGCTTCTTGCATGACAGGCATATCGGATATGCTTCCCATTATTATAGCTACTTTCATTTTTTTGTTTAAATGTTTAAGGTTTAAAGTGGCGCAATTGCAACTAAAAACGGTTTACTGACGACTGATTACTCGTATCGTGTTTTTTACTTTTTCGGCAAGGATTCTGGCTTCATTTACATTTTCATGGACAATAGTGACATGTCCCATTTTTCGAAAAGGACGCATTTGTTTTTTTCCGTAAATGTGAGGTGTTACTCCTCTCCAACCCAATATTTTTTCAATATTTTCGTAAATTACATTCCCGACGAAACCTTCTTCTCCAGATAAATTAACCATGATTCCGGTAAGTTTACTGTCGGTATTCCCTAAAGGAAGGTCTAAAATAGCTCGTAAATGGTTCTCAAATTGTGAAGTATAACTGGCTTCGATAGAATAATGGCCTGAATTGTGCGGACGCGGGGCGACTTCATTTACTAGGATTCTGTTGTCCTCCGTTTGGAACATTTCGACGGCTAAAAGACCTACATGATCGAATTTTACGGAAACATTCAAAGCAATGGATCGTGCTTTTTCGGCCACTATTTCTTCAATTCTTGCGGGACAAATTACATATTCTACCTGATTGGCTTCGGGATGAAATTCCATCTCAACAACCGGATAGGTTTTTATTTCCCCAGAGGGATTACGACAAACGATTACCGCCAATTCATTTTTGAAAGGAACCATTTCTTCGGCAATGCATTCTACATCAGGTAACTGCTCTAAGTCATTACTTTCTCGAATGATTTTTACGCCATTTCCGTCGTAGCCAAATTCGGTACATTTCCAAACGAAAGGCAGCTGAATTTGGTTGTTCGCCACTTTGATTTTTAATGCGGCCAAGTCCTGAAATATTTCGTAATCGGCAGTTGGAATCTTATTGTTTTTATAAAAATCTTTCTGAATCCCTTTGTTTTGAATCCCTCTTAAGGTTTTGGAAGAAGGATAGACTCTAATACCCTCATTCTCTAGTTTTTCTAGGGCTTCAATATTTACCAGTTCAATCTCGAAAGTTAAAACATCGACTTGTTTCCCAAAATTGTAAACCGTTTCAAAATCGGTTAAATCGCCTTTGAAAAAATGGTTGCAGGCAATTTTACATGGTGATTCATCACTCGGGTCGAGCACATAGGTTTGGATATCGAATTTTCGGGTTTCAGACAAAAGCATTTTGCCTAATTGTCCGCCACCGAGTATGCCTAATTTAAATTCGGAAGAAAAGTAATTCATAAGCTTGTGTTTACTTTGTCTGTTTGGCATATTGCCTCGACTGTGCAAATATAAGTAAGAATTTCAAGATTTGGAATCTATTTCATTTTCTTTACAGCTTCCCTTGAAAACGCTTTATTAGTATGCTCTTGACTGTTTTCTTTATAAATAGTACTGTATTGCAGGATTCTCTGTGATTTTAGGTACGTATTTTATAATTTTGAATTAAAAATACAAAACCATTTCAATTGTCAATTCTCAAATGTGAAATGCCTATATTTGCAAATTATTTTAAAATTGTAAAAGATGATACATCTTAATGATAAAACCTTCGAGCCTTTTATTTCGGCGGAAGAAATAGATTTTGCTATTGCTAATATGGCCAAACAAATGGACGACGATTTTTTTGATGAAGTTCCGGTATTTGTGGGGATATTAAACGGCTCGTTTATGGTGTTGTCCGATTTAATGAAACATTACAGAGGAATGTGCGAAGTAAGTTTTGTTAAAATGGCTTCTTATGAAGGAACGCAATCTACAAATGAAGTAAAACAACTTATTGGAATCAATCAAAATTTGGAGGGAAGAACGGTTGTTGTCGTGGAAGATATTGTAGATACCGGGAATACTATAGAAGAATTGAAAGCCATATTTAAACAACAAAAAGTAAAGCATTTAAAAATTGCCACACTTTTCTTCAAACCAGAAGCTTTTAAAAAAGACATCAAGATTGATTATGTGGGAATTAGAATTCCAAACAAATTCATTGTTGGATTTGGTCTTGACTATGACGGATTGGGCAGAAATTTACCAGAAGTATATCAATTGAAATAAAGAAAAATTAACAACATAACTACAACATAACTACAACAACGCCATCATGATTAATATTGTTTTATTTGGAAAACCTGGAGCCGGAAAAGGAACGCAAGCAGAATTTTTAAAAGAAAAATACAATTTAACACACATTTCAACGGGAGACGTTTTTCGGTACAATTTGAAAAACAATACAGAATTAGGCAAATTGGTTAGAGGATACATGGATGCTGGGGATTTGGTTCCAGATGAATTGACCATAAAAATGTTGCAAGAGGAAGTCGAAAAACACCCTGATACCAAAGGGTTTTTATTTGACGGATTTCCTCGAACATTGGATCAAGCAAGTGCATTAGACCGTTTTTTGGCTACCAAAAACTGGGAGGTTACGGCAACAGTAGCTTTAGAGGCAGACAATGAAATCCTGATTCAACGATTGTTGGAAAGAGGGAAAACCAGCGGGAGGATAGACGATCAAGATGAAGAAAAAATCAGAAATCGTTATCAAGAATACAATGAAAAAACAGCTCCATTAATGGAATATTACAATAAACAGAATAAATTTCATCCAGTAAATGGGATTGGTTCTATAGCCGAAATTACGGAGCGTTTAAGCCAAGTAATTGAAAAGCTTTAAGTAGCTACGTTTTTAATTAAATATGGAAATTCTAATAATATTATTTTTAATCCTTTTAAATGGAGTTTTCGCCATGTCAGAAATCGCATTGATATCTGCCAGGAAGAATAGATTAGAAAATGCCGCCAAAAAAGGAAATCCGAATGCGCAAGCCGCTTTAGATTTAGCGAATTCACCTAATAAATTATTGTCTACAACACAAATCGGAATTACTTTAATAGGTATTTTAACCGGAATTTTTAGTGGTGACACCATAACTTCAACTGTTCAGTTATTTATTGGAGGATTTGAAGTTTTAAAACCTTTTTCGCATAGTATTGCAGTCGGAATTGTAGTAGTAATTTTAACCTTTTTCTCCCTAGTTTTAGGAGAGTTACTACCCAAACGGATTGGATTGAACCATCCCGAAGGTATCGCTAAAGCCGTTGCAATACCCATGAAAATGATTTCAATAATCACCGCGCCTTTTATTTGGATGTTGACAATTTCTACAGAATTTTTGCTTAAAGTATTGAGAATAAAACCTTCGGCTGACGGGAAAATAACGGAAGAAGAAATAAAAGCCATCATCAAAGAAGGAACCGAAGGCGGCGAGGTTCAGGAAATTGAGCAAGATATTTTGGAACGTGTTTTTCATATTGGAGACCGAAAAGTGAATTCGCTGATGACACACCGGAAATCAATAGTTTCCCTTCCCTTAAATTCGGATAAAAACAGAGTTCGGGATTTGATGTTGAAAGAATTACATTCTGTTTATCCCGTTTATAAAGATAATTTTGATGATATTGTGGGAGTTGTCAATTTGAAAAATATTTTCTCTCATTTTCAAGATGAAGATTTCAACCTGGAAAAAATCATGACCGATGCGCCTTTTATAATGGAGCAAATGTCGGCCTATAAAGCTCTGGAAAACTTCAAGAAAAGTGGCATTCATTACGGTTTTGTGTCCGATGAATACGGCGTTTTTCAGGGAATCATCACATTAAACGATATTCTTGAAGCTTTGGTAGGCGATGCCTCTGAATTTTACAAAGAAGATTTTCAATTGATTGAAAGAGAGGATGGAACATGGCTGGTTGACGGACATTATTCCTTGCATGATTTCCTGACCTATTTTGAATTGGATGAACTGATTAATGATTATGAAGTGACAACCGTCAGCGGATTAATTATGACCGAGTTGTCTCGGATACCGAAGCAAGGAGAGAAATTAATTTGGCAAAAATTTGAGTTGGAGGTGATTGACATGGATGGTGTGAAGATTGATAAAGTGATGGTGAAAGCCGTAAAATAAAATAGGTTTTAGGTATTGGATTCTGGGTGTTAGTTTAGACCCAAAGCCTAATAACCCGAAACCCAAAACCAAAAAAAATGACAGAAGGGAATTTCGTTGATTACGTAAAAATATATGTTTCGTCCGGTAAAGGTGGTAAAGGATCTACACATTTGCACAGAGAAAAATTTATTGAAAAAGGCGGGCCAGATGGTGGAGATGGTGGTCGTGGTGGACACGTGTATTTAGTTGGGAATAAAAGTCTTTGGACCTTGTTTCATCTTAAATTTGCCAGACATGTCAAAGCGGGACACGGTGGTGATGGTGGGGGGGATAGAAGTACGGGTGCCGATGGCGAAGATAAATTTATCGAAGTGCCATTAGGAACCGTAGTTCGAGATAAAGAAACTAATGAAATTTTATTCGAAATCACCGAAAACGGAGAAAAACGAATCGTTGCGCAAGGCGGAAAAGGCGGTTTGGGGAATTGGCATTTTAGGAGTTCCACAAACCAAACACCACGTTATTCCCAACCGGGATTGCCTTCAGAGGAAATTGATATGATTTTGGAGTTAAAAGTGCTTGCCGATGTGGGATTGGTGGGTTTTCCTAATGCGGGGAAATCAACCTTGCTTTCGGTATTGACTTCTGCTAAACCCAAGATTGCCGATTATCCTTTTACAACCTTAAAGCCGAATCTGGGAATCGTCGCTTACCGCGATTTTCAGTCGTTTGTGATAGCCGATATTCCCGGGATTATTGAAGGAGCAGCCGAAGGAAAAGGTTTGGGGCATTATTTCTTGCGACATATCGAGAGGAATTCTACCTTGCTCTTTTTAGTTCCGGTTGATACGCCAGACATTAAAGCAGAATATGACATTTTAGTGAATGAATTGAAGAAATACAATCCCGAAATGTTAGACAAGGAACGTATGTTGGTCATTTCCAAATGCGATATGCTGGACGATGAACTCAAAGCCGAATTGAAAATCCAATTAGACAAAGACTTCAAGAATATTCCCTATTTGTTTATTTCATCCGTTGCCCAACAGGGGTTGACGGAGTTGAAGGATAAATTGTGGAGTATGTTGAATGAGGAAAAGTAACATCAAATTAAAACAAATTCAAAAATCCCAAGAGATACAAATATATTCTATATTTGTATCTCTTGGGATTTTTGAATTTAAAGTAAGCCATTACTTCTTAAACTTCAAGTAGAAATGCCTGAGAATTGCCATAACCCTTTTCCCAGTAAACAAGTTTTTAGCAATTAAAACACAGTCAATGGAGCCTTATGTAAAACAAGAAATACAAAACGGAATTGCAACCATCGAATTTTTTCATCTGGAGCAAAATTCGTTGCCGAGCTATTTATTGTCCGAACTTGCTGCAACCATCACAAATGCAGGAATAAATGACGATGTAAAAGTAATCATTCTAAAAAGTGGCGGCGACAGGACTTTTTGTGCGGGTGCAAGTCTCAAAGAATTAATTGCGATAAACGATGCCCAAACGGGAGAAGAATTTTTCTCTGGATTTGCTAATGTAATCAATGCGATGCGTAAGTGTCCGAAATTTATTATCGGGCGATTACAGGGCAAAGCGGTTGGTGGTGGGGTAGGAATTGCCGCTGCTACCGATTATTGTTTGGCAACCCAGCATGCAGCCATAAAATTAAGCGAGCTCAAAATTGGGATTGGTCCATTTGTGGTTAGCCCGGCAATATCACGCAAAATGGGGGTTTCCGCGCTGTCTCAAATCACAATTGATGCAGATCGTTTTTTTGATGCGCAATGGGCAAAAGAAAAAGGATTGTATGCCAATGTTTTTGAAAGTATCAAGGTTTTGGACGAAGCTATATTGGCTTTGGCGACAAGCTTATGCAGCTACAATCCCGAAGCGATGCAAGAAACCAAAAAAATGTTCTGGAGAGGAACTGACGATTGGGATACGCTGTTGGCAGAACGCGCCACCATCAGCGGAAGATTAGTTTTGTCCGATTTCACAAAAGAAACTTTGAAGAAGTTTAAATAAATCTCATAAATAGGTTTGATTTCAATATTCAATTAACAACAAAATCATTCCTCAGTATTTTTAAAAATTAACTCCAATCCAACTTCAATCAAATGCTCAATTTCCGGGCGATTTTGCCTTAATTGTTCCAAATGTCCTAACACTTCAGGCAATAGGTCTTGGTTTTTTTCTTTTTGTAAAAGTTCCGTGATTTCAACAGAAAGCAACCAATCGTTGGGATGATTTTTTTTTACCAATTCAAAAATTTTATCTAAACTTAAGTCAGCCGATTTTCCTTCTCGAATAGTGCGCACGTTTTGGTACAATCCTTCCAATTCATCCCTCTCGGTAGTTTTCTTTGCTTTTATGGTTTTGCTGGAAACTGCATGAATCGTCAGGTCAAAGCTGTTCACATCGGCAGGACCGGAAAAAGCGGAAATCACTTTCTTTCCGACCGCCATGTCATATTTCCCCCATTCTGGTTGAAATAATACAGTGTTATCGTGTTTAACAGTACAGTTTCTAAAACTAATCAGAATGATTTCTCCCTGAAGGTTTCGAGAACCCGTAATGATTTCGCCCGAAACCGTGATGTTTCCTTCAAATTCCAGAGTCACTTTCTCCGATTCATAAATGTCATACGCCCGCAAATCCCTCGGACTCATGTCTTCAATAGCCAGGTTGATTCCTTTCAGTTTGCCAACAGGGCTTCCAAAACCTTCAGAGTGATAGGAGGTGCCGTGTCCCACCAATTCTTTTTCCCGGTAGGATAAGGCAGTTTTTCCTGCAGTTTGAAAATAAACGGGCTTGCCTTCCTGTTCTATGACATTCGTAAACTGCCCCGAAATTTGAATTCCCGTACTCAGTTCGATCGTTCCCATGGCATTAGAACGAATCAGTTTTCGAATGCCTGACAATCCTCCGGTTCGCAAAGCCATATTATGGGCAAACTCTTCCAGAACCATACTTAAATAGGCAAAATCGGGCGTGACATACAGTTGAGGTTGCGGTTTGGTAATGTCAAAATTTTGGTTTGCTGCCGAAATATCATACGGAATTTTCTTCACGTTATCGGTCATGCACCATTCGCTTTCCCCAATGGAAGACAGCAATCCGGCACCATAAATTTTGGGGTTTTCCAGCGTGCCAATCAATCCATATTCAACGGTCCACCAGTGCAGATTTCTAATTTGCGCCATTTCCGACAATTCGCCCATGTTGTTCTGCAAATCATTTACCTGTTTTTCCGCCGCTTCAATCTCGTATGCCGGCGTGTCTTCGGCTTCTTTCAAGATAGAAAGCAACCGGATAGCTTCATACATTTCATAATCACGGGAAGAGGAGATGGCCTTACAGCCGATTTCCCCAAAACGCCGCAGGTATTCCGCATATTCCGGATTGGCAATAATGGGTGCATGTCCGGCGCCTTCATGAATGATATCGGGTGCAGGGGTATATTCTATATGTTCCATCTGCCGGATGTCCGAAGCAATAACTAACACATTATAAGCCTGAAATTCCATAAAGGCATTCGGAGGGATAAATCCGTCAACGGCCACGGCAGCCCAGCCAATGTCCTTCAGAATTCGGTTCATGCCGTACATGTTTGGGATTGTGTCTATCTCGAGCCCCGTTTTTTTCAATCCATCCAAATAGGAACTATGCGCAACTTTGCTTAAATAAGACACGTTTTTGTGCATCACAAAACGCCAAACCGCTTGATTTATGGGAGTGTAATCGCCATAATTTTGAGGTTTGATAAACTGCTTTAAATGTTGCGGCAATCGATCCAGTAAAGGGTTGTTTTCAAAAGAAGTTTCCATAATGCAAACGTTGGTCTTGTTGTAAAATTACGAACATTTGAAGCTTTTTCCAGCTTTCCATTGCAAGTTTTTGCAAACCCGTTTGTTTTTCTAAAGTTTTTAAAATAGCTTCCTTTGGTCGCTTTTTATAAACAAGAAAAACGACATCGGCTTTTGCAAAAAGCTTTTCATTGTAATCTGGGCTAGTGGAGTTGGGCTATAATGGTGTTTTTTATTTCACATCCCGCAACCTTTTCATAATTCTAAAGAAGGGAACCACAAGTTGAAGTGTTTTTTTTGTAAATTTGTGATGTGAATCACAGCGACGCTTTAAATCAAATTATTATGGATATACAACAATTGCAAAATGATAAATTAAATATCATCAATTGGATTAGTCAATTGCAGGACCATTCTCTCGTAGAAAAAATTAAATCCTTAATGAGTTCTTCTGATGACCAATGCTTGTTGTCAAACGAGCAAAAAAACGCCATTGATGAAGCTTTAAATTCAATTGAAACAAAAGGAACTACACCGCATAAGATCATGATGGAAGAAACTAAAAAACGTTTTCCACATCTTTACAAGCGATAAGCAATGACAACAGTTTCTTGGTCTGAACCCGCTAAAATTGATTACTGGAACAATATTAAATATCTACAACGTGAATGGACACTTCCTGAAGTTTATAATTTCATAGATAAAGTGGACGAAATTATAGATTTGTTAACCAATGAAAACCTAACTTTTAAACCAACCGCTTTCAAAAATACTTTTCAAGTGCCCGTTGTTAAACAAATCACATTATATTATCGTTTTGAAAATAACAATATTGAATTACTGCGTTTTTGGAATAATTACCAGGATTTAAAAAAATTTAGTTTGTAAAGCAACCCAATTACGGGTTCCTTTTTTTATGTATTGCTGCGAAGTCAGAGACATTCGCAGAGCATCTACACTTTGCGCAGCTAGGGTTTTTTTATACGTTCCAGAATCAAAGTAAATAACAGGGATAATAAGTAGCAACCCAATTATGTGTTGCTTTTCTTGTTTTATCGCTGTTTTAAGTATTAATTGTTTACACAATCTAATGACTATTCCCAATAAAATACTTCCTCCATGCCCAAAAGGATCTGGTTTTCAAATAACCCCTATTTCTTTCATTAGAATAAGCTTCTCTCTCAAAAAAGACGTTTCGGTAAGCTTTATTTTTATCTTTAAATCGAAGTAATTGTATCAAATAATCTAGCGTGTACAAAATGAAAAAAGGCAAAATCAAAAGCTCTAGTTGTTGCCGAAGATGGATTTTTTCGTGGTTAATCAAAACGGGATTGTCTGCATCAAAATGATTCCGGATCACCACAAACGGGAAAAGGGTAATTCCTCTAAAGCCATTTGGTGTTAAATATTTAGAAACAATCAGAATCATTTGCGTTAAAGTGTATAAATTTGTAGCTATGAATGAGCAAAATAACGAAAATAAATTAATTGAAGGACAGGATTATTACATTACTCCGGAAGGCTATCGATGCTTTACCGAAAAATACCATTTAAATCGGGGCTATTGTTGCAAAAGTGGCTGTCGCCATTGTCCCTACGGATTTGATAAAAAAACGGGCGCTATAAAAAAGTAAACTTTTTATTAAAAGTTTAGGGTCAACCAACCAATCACTTCACTGAATACGTAAAATTATGACTTTCAAAGAACACATTCAACAGGGAATTCCTAATATACTTCCGAAACCTAAGCCCTTTGATTTTGAAATAAATCATGCCCCAAAACGGAAAGACATCCTTTCGTTCGAGGAAAAAAAATTAGCACTTCGAAATGCATTACGTTATTTTGAACCGCAACATCATGCGGAATTGATCGAGGAATTCTCCAATGAACTAAAAATGTACGGTCGGATCTACATGTACCGTTTCCGTCCCGATTATCAAATGTATGCTAGGCCCATCTCGGAATATCCGGGAAAATGCGAACAAGCTAAAGCCATCATGCTCATGATTCAAAATAATTTGGATAATGCCGTGGCGCAACATCCGCATGAATTGATTACCTATGGCGGTAACGGTGCCATTTTTCAAAACTGGGCACAATATCTTCTAACCATGCAATATCTTTCAGAAATGACCGATGAGCAAACTTTAGCAATGTATTCCGGACATCCCATGGGATTGTTTCCCTCCCATACGGAAGCCCCGAGAGTTGTCGTAACTAACGGAATGGTAATTCCGAACTATTCAAAACCAGATGATTGGGAAAAATTCAATGCGCTTGGCGTTTCCCAATATGGGCAAATGACAGCGGGAAGCTACATGTACATTGGCCCGCAAGGCATTGTTCATGGAACAACCATTACGGTATTAAATGGTTTTCGAAAAATAAAACGAAGTCCGGAAGGCGGATTGTTCGTTACTTCCGGACTGGGAGGCATGAGTGGGGCGCAGCCCAAAGCCGGTAATATTGCTGGATGTATTACAGTTTGTGCCGAAGTAAACGCCAAAATTACGCACATTCGGCACAGTCAGGGTTGGGTCAACGAAGTAATTGAAAATCTTGATGATTTGGTCAAAAGAGTTGTTTTGGCAAAAGCCAATAAAGAAATCGTTTCCATTGCCTATCTCGGAAATGTGGTGCATGTTTGGGAACGGTTTCAGGAGGAAAATATTCATATCGATTTGGGTTCCGATCAAACGTCTTTACATAATCCGTGGGCCGGAGGGTATTATCCGGCAGATACTTCTTTTGAAGAGGCCAATGAAATGATGGCAACGAATCCTGAATTATTCAAAGTGAAAGTACAAGAAACTTTGCGTCGACATACTGCGGCCATCAACAAACATACAGCAAATGGAACCTATTTTTTTGATTACGGAAATGCCTTTCTGTTAGAAGCATCCCGAGCTGGTGCTGATGTCATGGCCGAAAATCATATCGATTTCAGATACCCGAGTTACGTGCAGGATATCATGGGACCTATGTGTTTTGATTATGGATTTGGCCCGTTTCGATGGGTTTGCGCTTCGGGGAAACCAGAAGATTTACAAAAAACAGATGCAATTGCCTGTCAGGTTTTGGAAGAAATGGCAAAAACGGCTCCATCCGAAATTCAACAACAAATCCAAGATAATATTCGTTGGATAAAAGGAGCCCAGGAAAATAAATTGGTAGTAGGCTCCCAAGCCCGAATTTTATATGCCGATGCCGAAGGCCGTATAAAAATAGCCGAGGCTTTTAATCAAGCCATTGCCAAAGGCGAAATTGGGACTGTCATTTTAGGTCGGGATCATCACGATGTTTCCGGTACCGATTCGCCATACAGAGAAACATCAAACATCTATGACGGATCGCGTTTTACTGCCGATATGGCAATACAAAACGTGATTGGAGATAGTTTTCGGGGAGCAACTTGGGTGTCCATTCATAATGGTGGCGGAGTGGGTTGGGGCGAGGTTATAAATGGGGGATTTGGTATGGTTCTTGATGGTACAAAGGAAGCTTCAAGGCGTTTAGAATCAATGCTTTTTTGGGATGTCAACAACGGAATTGCTAGGAGAAATTGGGCTAGAAATGAAGGGGCTATTTTTGCTATAAAAAGGGCTATGGAGAAGCAGCCGTTATTAAAAGTGACGATCCCCAATGAAGTTGACGACAAATTATTTTAGTATTATGTTGTAATAAATGGAATGGCTTTATCGTTAGTAATTTGAATCATGAACTTTTTAAACAAAACAATATGAAAACAATACAGTTATTACCGTTGCTTCTGCTTTTTTTGGTGGCGTCATGTAGTGCTGTCAGAGTAAATTCTGATTATGATAAAAAAGTCGATTTTTCCCAATTTAAAACCTATGCGTTTTACAAAACAGGAATTGACAAAGTTGAAATTTCGGATTTGGACAAAAAAAGAATTCTTCGGTCCATCGATGAAGAAATGGCTGCCAAGGGTTTTGCCAAAAGTGAAACACCCGATCTTTTAATAAATATTAATACAAAAGCCGAGAAAGACGTGAATGTAAACCAATTTTATGCTGGTTATGGATACGGTTGGGGTTATGGCTGGAGCCCTTATTGGGGCGGTAGTACTTCGGTTTATACTTCTACCGAAGGAATTTTGACTATCGATTTGATCGATGCCAAGAAAAAAGAACTTGTTTGGCAAGGTGTAGGTTCAGGCAATTTAACACAGGATACTAATAAAAAAGATGAAAATATAAAATGCTTTGTAAATAAAATATTAGAGTTATATCCACCTGCAAAAAAATAATTCATTTTTGTGCCATTATCAGTCGAGTATAATTACATTTAATAATTCCCCGAGCGTTTTAAACGGTCGGGATTTTTATTTTAAAATACCGAATAAATTTGAATTCAAAAATATTTTAGTGTCGTAAAACTACTTTAATTAATTTGTTGAAAAACAGGTTTTTATGATTTTTTATAATGACTTTAACACTGTAAAGCATTAAAAAAAAAAAAAAGTAAAACTTATAATAATACTATTTTCGCTCCTTGAATAAATTAGGCTTACAATAGCCGTAAAAAAGACCACATCAATTGAAATTTTTAGAAATATTTGTTAATTAATTTCAAAAAATGTAGTCCCCGAAAAAAAGAACAACACACATATATTATGGAATTAAATAAATACAGTAAAACTGTAACTCAAGATCCAACTCAGCCTGCAGCTCAGGCTATGTTATACGGAATTGGATTAACTGACAAAGAACTAGCCCAACCTTTTATCGGAATTGCTTCCATGGGATATGACGGGAACACCTGTAACATGCACCTGAATCATTTGGCTTCTTACATCAAAGTGGAAGTGAATGCGTCTGAAATGGTAGGCCTTATTTTTAATACGATAGGAATCAGTGACGGAATTACTAACGGAACAGATGGTATGCGCTATTCATTAGTGAGTCGCGAAATCATTGCCGACAGTATCGAAAGCGTTGTTGCAGGACATTATTATGATGGCGTAATTGCAATTCCTGGTTGCGATAAAAATATGCCGGGTTCTATTATTGCTATGGGGAGATTGAATCGTCCTTCAATTATGGTATATGGAGGAACAATAGCTCCTGGAAAATATCACGGAAAAGATTTGAATATTGTTTCTGCTTTTGAAGCATTGGGCGAAAAAATTGCCGGAAAAATATCTGAAGAAGAATTTAAAGGTATTATCAAAAATTCTTGTCCAGGTGCAGGTGCTTGTGGCGGAATGTACACAGCCAATACCATGGCCATTGCTATTGAAGCCCTTGGAATGAGCCTTCCTTACTCTAGCTCTAACCCTGCTGTGAGTGATGAAAAAATTGAAGAATGCAAACAAGCGGCGCACTACATAAAATTATTATTAGAAAAAGATATTTGCCCAAAAGACATTATGACTTTCGAGGCTTTTGAAAACGCAATCACCACTTTAATCGCCCTTGGCGGAAGTACCAATGCCGTTTTACACATGATTGCCATGGCAAAAAGTGTAGGCGTGAAAATTACTATAGACGATTTTCAGAGAATTAGTGATAAAACCCCGTTAATTGCCGACTTCAAACCGGGAGGGAATTATTTAATGCAAAACTTGCATGATAAGGGTGGTGTACCAATGGTATTAAAATATCTATTAAGCAAAGGAATGCTTCACGGAGATTGTATTACTGTTACTGGGAAAACACTAGCCGAAAATTTAAAGAATATTGTTGACATTGATTTTGAAGATCAAAATATTATCCGACCTTTAGAAAAACCTTTAAAAGAAACAGGGCACCTTCAAATATTATACGGAAATCTTGCCGAAAAAGGTTCTGTTGCTAAAATTACAGGAAAAGAAGGCGAGAAATTTGTAGGCCCAGCCAAAGTTTTTGACGGAGAAAAAGAATTGATTCAAGGTATTTCAGATAAAAAAATACAGGCCGGTGACGTCATTGTTATCCGTTATGTTGGTCCAAAAGGAGGGCCGGGAATGCCTGAAATGCTAAAACCAACTTCTGCCATTATTGGTGCCGGATTGGGGAAAAGTGTAGCCTTAATTACCGATGGAAGATTCAGTGGTGGAACTCACGGTTTTGTTGTAGGACACATCACCCCAGAAGCTTATGATGGCGGAACTATTGCTCTTGTGAAAGATGGCGATATTATTGAAATAGATGCTGTTGTCAACAAAATACATCTGGCTATTAGCGATGAAGAATTAGAAGAAAGAAGAAAAAATTTCGTAACGCCAAAACTAAAAGTTACTAATGGGGTGCTTTATAAATATGCCAGATTAGTAAAAGACGCTTCAGAGGGTTGTGTTACAGATGAATCATAAAAGCAAAAACATGAAAACGTTAGAGCACTCACAGAAAGAAAATACAGATAAGCCAGCAATAAGCACAACCGGTAGTCTTGCCGTTATTGATGCCTTATTGTCTGAAAAAGTGGATACCGTTTTTGGTTATCCCGGAGGTGCCATTATGCCTATATACGATGCGCTTTATGATTTTAAAGAGAGACTCAATCACATTCTGGTTCGTCATGAACAGGGAGCAATTCATGCAGCCCAAGGGTATGCGAGAGTTAGCGGAAAAACAGGTGTGGTTTTTGCAACCAGCGGACCGGGTGCGACCAATTTGGTAACGGGTCTAGCCGATGCCTTAATAGATTCTACTCCGTTAGTTTGTATTACGGGACAGGTTTTTGCCCATTTATTAGGAACTGATGCTTTTCAGGAAACCGATATTATCAATATAACCACTCCTATTACCAAATGGAATTATCAAGTAACGGATGCCAAAGAAATTCCGGAAATTTTAGCGAAAGCGTTTTATATCGCTAAAAGCGGTCGTCCAGGACCTGTCTTGATTGACATTACTAAAAATGCCCAAATGCAATTGTTCGACTACATTGGTTACAGACCTTGTATTCACGTCAGAAGTTACCGCCCTAAACCTATTGTTCGCCCAGATTATGTTGAAAAAGCGGCAGCATTAATAAACCAAGCTAAAAAACCGTTCGTCATTTTTGGTCAAGGGGTTTTATTGGGCAATGCCGAAAAAGAATTCTTGAACTTTATCGAAAAATCAGGAATACCTACTGCTTGGACTATTATGGGAATGAGTGCCATCCCTACGGATCACCCTCTCGCGGTTGGTATGTTGGGAATGCACGGAAATTATGGTCCAAATTATTTAACCAATGAATGCGACGTCTTGATTGCCGTAGGGATGCGTTTTGACGACAGGGTTACCGGTCGATTAGACAAGTACGCCAAGCAGGCTCAAGTGGTTCATTTGGATATTGATCCTGCCGAAATAGATAAAAATGTTCAAACAACCGTTCCTGTATGGGGAGATTGCAAGGAAACATTGCCGTTGCTTACGGATTTGATTGATAAGAAATCACATCCCGAATGGTTTTCTGAATTTGAGAAAAAGAGAGAAAAAGAGCATACTTCCTTAATCCAAAAAGAACTGAATCCTACTGAGGGTGGTTTGACTATGGGTGAGGTAATCAATGTCCTAAACGAATTGACTGGCGGAGACGCCGTTATTGTGACCGACGTGGGGCAACACCAAATGGTGGCGTGTCGTTATACCAAACAAAATATAAAACGAAGTAATATTACCAGTGGTGGTTTAGGAACCATGGGATTTGCACTTCCTGCAGCCATCGGTGCCAAATTTGGTGCGCCCGAAAGACAGGTCGTTGCCATAATGGGCGATGGTGGTGCACAAATGAACCTTCAGGAATTAGGGACAATCATGCAGTTTCAACCGAATGTTAAAATCCTAATTCTAAACAATAGTTTTTTAGGAATGGTGCGCCAATGGCAAGAACTTTTCCACGAAAAAAGATACTCGTTTACCGACATTCAAAGCCCTGATTTTGTTAAGGTGGCCAATGCCTACAGCATTGATGGGAAACACGTTGCTGTAAGAGAAGAATTAAGACAAAGTTTAAAAGAAATGCTAGACCATCCGTCTTCATTCCTCTTGGAAGTTGCCGTTATTCATGAGGACAATGTATTTCCTATGGTTCCGCAAGGAAAAGGAGTGGCCGAAATTGTATTAAGTAAAGAAGAAATCTAAAATAATCGATAATGAAACAGGAATATACATTAACCATTTACACCGAGAATCAGGTTGGGTTAATCAATAAGATTGCCATCATGTTTTCCAGAAGGAAGATTAATTTAGAAAGCTTAAATACGTCTCCCAGCGAAATTGATAATATCCATCGGTTTACCATTGTTTTAAAAGAAACGGAAGCAGTGGTTAAAAATTTGGTACGCCAAATGGAAAAACTGGTCGATGTTTTTAAGGTAAATTACAACACGAATGATGAGATTATTTGGCAGCAAATAGCCTTGTACAAAGTTCCCACTCCCATCATCATGAAAGAGGTAAAAGTGGAGCGGTTGCTTCGGAAATACGGAGCTAGAACGGTGGTGATTCGAGACGATTACACCGTTTTTGAAACTACGGGTCAAGACGAGGAAGTAGATAATTTATTGAAAGAATTAGATAAATACGGCTTGATTGAGTTTGTGAGAAGTTCCAGAATTGCGATTATAAAATCCAGTGAAGGGGTGCACAAAAAAGTTTTGGATATGGAGAAAAACGATCCTACCAAAAAACCCATCAACAACGAATTTTTGAGTCACAAGAGTATTATTTTTGAAATGTAAATAGAATACAGTTGGCAGCAGGGTATAAGCCTAAAGCCAAAAACAATAATTTAATTAAACACTAACCGCTTAAAGCCTATTGCATATAGCTTAAAGCAAAAATTTTTTAAAAAAATGGCAAATTATTTCAATTCACTTCCACACCGTCTGAAAGTTCAGGAATTAGGAAAATGTGATTTTATGCAAAGCAGCGAATTTACTGATGGAGTAGCTAAACTAATCGGTAAAAAAATTGTAATCATTGGTTGCGGTGCTCAAGGTTTGGCTCAAGGTCAAAACATGCGCGATAGTGGTCTTCACGTAGCCTACGCCTTGCGTCAGGAAGCCATAGACAATAAAAGAGCGTCTTACCAAAATGCGGTTGACAACGGTTTTGAAGTGGGAACTTTTGAAGAAATAATTCCTACTGCCGATTTAGTTTCTAATTTGGCTCCAGACAAGCAACACACAGCTGTAGTAAACAAAATTGTTCCTTTAATGAAAAAAGGGGCTTGCTTGTCTTACTCACACGGTTTTAATATCGTAGAAGAAGGAATGCAAATTCGTAAAGACTTAACCGTGGTGATGATTGCTCCAAAATCTCCGGCTTCTGAGGTGCGTCACGAATATTTACGCGGTTTTGGTGTTCCTACACTAATTGCCGTTCACTCGGATAACGATCCTAACGGAGATGGATTGGAAATCGCAAAAGCGTATTGCGTTGGAACCGGTGGACACAGAGCCGGTGTTTTACTTTCATCATTTGTTGCTGAGGTAAAATCAGATTTAATGGGAGAACAAACCATTCTTTGTGGCTTGTTGCAAACCGGTTCTATTTTGAGTTTCAACAAAATGGTTGAAAAAGGAATTGACGCTGCGTATGCTTCTAAATTAGTACAATACGGTTGGGAAGTAATTACCGAAGCCTTGAAAATTGGTGGTATTACCAACATGATGGATCGTTTATCCAATCCTGCTAAAATTGAAGCGTTCAAAATATCCGAAGAATTAAAAGACATCATGCGTCCGTTGTTCGTGAAACACATGGATGATATCTTGTCAGGCGAATTCTCAAGAATCATGATGGAAGACTGGGCTGCTGGCGACAAAAACTTGTTGACTTGGCGTGAAGCTACCGGTCAAACCGATTTCGAAAAAACACCTGCAGGAAGCATGGAAATTTCGGAACAAGAATATTTTGACAATGCGACTTTGATGGTTGCTTTTGTGAAATCAGGAGTTGAATTGGCTTACGAAACCATGACCGTTTCCGGAATCAAAAACGAATCGGCTTACTACGAGTCCTTGCACGAAACACCACTTATTGCCAACACCATTGCCCGTAAGAAATTGTTCGAAATGAACCGCGTTATTTCTGACACGGCAGAATACGGTTGTTACTTGTTTGATCATGCTTGTAAACCTCTTTTGACGGACTTCATGAAAACGGTAGAGACCAACATCATCGGTAAAAACTTCAACGCTGGAAACAACGGACAAGTGGATAATTTCGAATTGGTAAAAGTAAATGCGGCCATCCGCGAACACTCCATCGAAATTTGTGGTGCCGAACTTCGTGCTGCCATGACGGCCATGAAAAAAATCGTGGAATAAGGAATAATTTTCACACCAATTTGGTGAAAAATACTATTTTTAAAAACCGTAACAGTGATGTTGCGGTTTTTTTTATCCATTTCGATGGCGTTTATATTCTAGTAATTTGGATTGCAAAGACATTACATAATACTAATAGTTATTTATTGCGCTTTTTTCAACTTCAAAAATAAAATTTAGTTTTTGTTAACGCGTCAGTTTAATATTTCAAAATCTATTTTTTTTCAAAAATTACAATCTATATACTTAAGTTTATAAAAATAATAATTGATAGAAATTAACACTATGTTTTACGAGAATATTTTGTTATAACCGCACAAGATTGTTACTATTTAGCTTTTTTGGTTTTTTAATTCGATGATGGTTTCTTTCAATTCTTTTATTCTTTCTTCATATTGCTCTATAAGCTTTTCGGAAAGTTGATTTATATCTAAAGCATTATTGGATACTTTGTATTTTTCATTTGCTCTTAAAATTAATTCTTTTTTAAACAAATCTTCAGGATTTTTTTCAAAAATATCACATATTTTCATTAAATGAATTGCCCAAGACCTACTCTCTCCACTTTCTATACGGGCATAGGTTGATTGCGATAAATTTAAGCTATCTGCAACATGTTCCTGAGACCAGCCTTTGTTTTTACGAAGATTTTTTAAATTAGTAATTACTGTTTTGTTCATTTATTGTTTTATAGTTGTGTTGTTAATGCAAATATAATAAAGTAAATTTGAGATATGTAAAAAGTGGGATAAAATACCCATTTTATAAATAATTAAAAAAGCATATAATAATTACTTTTGTGTTGAAAAATAAACACAATAAATTACTTATAATAAATGAAAAAATTAGAATTAAATCAGATGGAAAATCTGGAAGGTGGCGCAAATACAGGTCGGAAAAATGGTGTAATAACTGGTATTGGAGTTGGATGTGCGGCGATAGGTTTAGCTTCAGTTGCGGCTGGGATTTTTACTTTTGGGGCTGGGACAGTTTTTGGACTAACTTTGGGGGGGGCATTTTGTACAGGAGCTGGTATAGGGGCTCTAGCTTGGGAGATTAATCATTAATAAAAAAAATGAAATGATAACTAAAAAAAGTATTATTATTTGGTCTGTAATTAATGCATTGCTTTTGGGTATTTATACAATTTTTTTGATTTTAGATGGATTTCTTTCAATATCGACTTCAATAATTTGCATATTTACTTTTATATCGACAACATTAATGTTGTATGTGAAATATAAAAATAAAATAATTTAAAAAATAATTTTACATATTTTAATTTTGATAAAATGCGAAAGTCTCAATAAAAATATTTTTTTGAGACTTTTTTATATTTTTAAGAACTATCTAAAATGAGGTTTAGACAAATGTTTTTTTTGCACATATCATTACTTTCAGTATTACTTATAACTATTAATTATTTTTTAAATAATATACTTAATACTGAAAAACTATTATATGATTCATTATTTAATAAATTAACAGGAAATCAATTAAATCAATATTTTGAATTTAAAAATAAATGGAGATTGATTTCGTACATTTTTATCCCCTTTTTTTATATACTTAAAACATCTTTAATAACTTCTACGGTTTCTGTTGGAGCTTATTTTTTTTGCAATAAAGAGGTTAAATATAAATATTTTTGGAGCGTTATTGTTAAAGGAGAATATATATACCTACTTGTTGGTATTACAAAAATAATTTGGTTCTACTTTTTTCAACCTAATTTTACCATTGAGGATATTCAATATTTTTATCCACTTTCAGCACTAAATATTACGGGATATAAAGGATTAGATCCTTGGTTAATTTATCCTTTTCAAGTATTAAACATTTTTGAGCTGGCTTATATTATTTATTTATCCTACCAAATAGGCTATTTAACAAAAACAAATGCCGATAATGGACTAAAAATAGTTTGTTATAGTTATTTGCCTGCATTATTGTTATGGGTTACAGTCGTAATGTTTTTTACTCTAAACTATTCATAATGAAAAAATATTTTAAAATTACTTTCCTCATTCTATTTTTAGGACTGTTTGCTTTTATGAGTTATGAGATTATTTCTAAAATAAATCATAAAAAGGCAATTGACGAAAACATTAAAACCATTCCCGAGTTTCAATATCTAAAATTAGATGGCTCTGTTTTTTCTAATAAAAGCCTAAAGCAAGACACGGCTACTATTTTCTTATACTTTAATAGTGAATGCGAGCATTGCCAAGCCGAAGCGCAAATGGTAAGTGAAAATAGAGAAAAGTTTAAGCCCTTTCAACTCGTTTTCATTTCATTTGAAACGCTTTATAAAATTAAAAATTTTGCAATACAGTATAAACTAATAGGTTATGGCAATATTCATTTTTTATGTGATTCTAAAGTTACTTTTGCCACTACATTTGATGTTAAATCAGTTCCTAGCCTGGTGCTTTATGACAAAAATGACCATTTAATTGAAAAAATTAAAGGACAGATAAAAGCAGAAGTACTTTTGAGAAAATTTCGTATTACAAATTAAGAATGTAATTTCAATCAGTAGATTGCTTCGTTCCTTGCAACACTAAAAAATGGATTTAAAACATATAGAGAAAACGCACATGCTACAACTTGACCAGTCAGATTGCGGCGTTGCTTGTTTAATGAGCCTTATAAAATGGTATGAAGGTAACCAGTCTATCGAGAAATTGCGAGAGTTGAGTGGCACAACAAAACAAGGCACAACTCTATTAGGACTGTATCAAGTAGCCAACCAAATTGGGTTTATGGCTGAGGGTTGTGAAGCCGATTTGAACGCTTTAATTGAACATAAACAACCTGTTATTCTGCATGTTCTTATTGAAAAACAATTGCACCATTATGTGGTTTGTTATGAATACAGCAAAGAAAAAGGGTTTTTAATTGGCGACCCTGCAATGGGAATATATTATTTAAGTAAGAGCGAGTTGGAAGCCATTTGGGTTTCTAAAAGCTGTTTAACGCTAGAGCCTAACAAACAATTTGTAAAAGAAAAAACAGCTAAGAATTCTCAAAGAAAATGGTTTTTTAATTTGTTAAAAGAAGATTACAAACTACTTTGGATTTCGGTTTTACTGGGTGCTTTTGTGGCTGGTTTAGGAATGGCAATGTCATTATTTTCTCAAAAATTGATAGATGATATTTTGCCATCTCACAATATAAAAAAACTAATTTCTGGAATTGTTTTATTGGCTATTCTTCTTATAGCAAGAGTTGGCATTTCTGTTTTAAGAGAGTTTTTTTTACTGCAACAATCTAAAGATTTTAATAATAGAATTAATACTCAATTTTTTTCTTCAATATTATATTTGCCAAAACCTTTTTTTGATACTAGAAAAATAGGTGAACTTGTAGCGCGATTAAATGATACACAACGTGTGCAACACGTTATTAAAATGCTGGCAAGTAGTTTAATTATTGACGTTTTGGTTTCTATAATTTCCTTATTTTTCTTATTTGGTTATTCCTGGAAATTAGGATTATTTTCATTGTTAAGTTTACCAATTTACTTTTACATCATTTATAGAAGCAACAAGAAAATTGTCAATTCACAAAAAGAAGTTATGCAGAGTTATGCTTTTAATGAAAGCAATTATATTAGCACAATTCAAGGAATTGCAACTATAAAAAATGATAATAAACAAGCGGTTTTTGAAAAAACAAATGAGGTTATTTTTGCAGGCTTTCAAGAAAAGTTATTCAATCTAGGAAAAATATATATCACATTGTCATGGCAATCAGGTTTGGCAAGTGTTTTCTTTTTGATTGGGGTTTTAGTTTATACCTCTATTGAGGTCTTTAATAAAGAAATCAAATTAGGAGAGTTGATGGCAATTCTTGGAATTGTTGGTTCATTATTGCCTTCTATTGCTAATATAGCTTTAATTGCTATTCCAATAAACGAAGCAAAAATTGCTTTTAATAGAATGTATGAATTTGCTTCTATTGAAAAAGAGAAAGAAGAAGGAGTTATAATAACTGAAATAAACACTATTAAAATTCAAAATCTATCGTTTCGTTTTGCAGGAAGAAGTGAGTTGTTTGCCAATGTAAACATCAATATTGAAAAAGGTAAGTTTACCGCTATTGTTGGAGAAAGCGGTGGTGGTAAAAGTACTTTAGGGCAAATTTTACAACGTTTTTACAGTTTTGAAAACGGAAATATTGTTATTAATAACACTTTTCAACTCCCCGAAATTAACTTGAAAAGTTATAGAAACTTGATTGGTGTTGTTCCTCAAGAAGTAACTATTTTTAACGGGAATGTTATAGATAATATTTTATTAGGCGAGGTCACAACCCCTGAAAATATAATTTCTTTTCTGACTGCTTTTGGATTTCATGCTTATTTTAATCTATTACCTCAAGGATTGGCGACTCTTCTTGGTGAAGAAGGGATTAATTTGAGTGGTGGGCAAAAACAAATTATTGCTTTAGCAAGGGTTTTGTATAAAAAGCCTCAGTTTTTAATTCTTGATGAGGCAACATCATCAATGGATAGAAATACTGAAAACTTTACAATGAATTTATTTGAAAAGATTAAGCCTAATTGTGCTATTTTTTTTATTTCACATCGTTTAAACGCCTTGAGGAAAAATGCTGATGTTGTTTATGTTTTAGATAATAAAACGATTACACATTGTGGGAATCATAATGAATTGATGAAAAGTGATAATTTTTATAGTGAGTATTGGGTTTCATAGAAAATAATGTATTAGAAATGTTTTGTATTAATTAAATATTTTGAAATTTCATCAAATTTTAGAGCCAATTTTTTTTTTCGTCTGTAATTATTGTCTTTAATATTTCATGTTGCTAGCAAATGGAATAAATTCACTTCTTCGAACTTGGCAATGTGTAGTTGCTCTAAGACAAATTCCCACCTCCCAGCAATAGCAAAAACGGCATTAACATATTTGAAGCAATAAACGAACAGTACAGTTTTTAAACCCAATCAGGATTTCAAACGCCAACGCGTTCAAAAACGTCAAATTTGACGTCACCGACCCTAAATTTGACCCCATAACACGTCAAATTTGACGTCAGGAACGTCAAATTTGGGGTTCTCGACGTCAAATTTGACACCACAGTACGTCAAATTTGACCCTAACAACGTCAAGTTTGACGTTTAGAACCAATGTTTGCGGCACTTGACATTGTTTTGTGCAAACGCAATGCAAAAGGGAACTCCCGTTTGACTGCTTAGGGGCAAAACGATCAGGCACTTCCGTTACAAACAATAAAATGTAGAAAGTTCGGACGAAGGGTTCCTTGATTTTCATCAACTCTGGTTTTAAATCATAAGTTTTATTTCTATTTTATGCTATTTACAAACAAAAGGCTATTTTTGTTCCATATAACCTATTTATGAGAATTGTATTTTCGGCTTTATCTTTACTTTTTACCCTTTTTGTTTTTTCGCAACAGCCTGCGACGGAAAAACCCAAAAAGAGTCTTATCAAATCAGCGGAGCAAAAAGCCAAAGAACTTGCTCAAAAAGCCCCTATCACTTCCTACCGAATCATCTCTTTGGAACGGGATACTACCTATGTCGACACTTCGCTGACCATAAAAAAAGAATACGAGTACAATTACCTGCGCAAGGATAATTTTGGACTTTTGCCATTCGCCAACGAAGGCCAAACCTACAACACCTTGCAATTTGGCTTAAACGCCTTTTCGCCCTATCCCGAATTTGGGTACAAAGCCAAACATTTCAATTATCTGGAAGCCAACAAAATCAATTATTATTCTGTGGCAACACCGTTAACGGAAATGTATTTTAAAACCGTGATGCAGCAGGGTCAAAGCTCAGACGTCCTCATCACATTAAATACTTCGGAACGTTTAAATTTTTCGATGGCCTATAAGGGCTTGCGATCTTTAGGGAGGTATATCAACCAATTGTCCAGTACCGGAAATTTTAGATTCACCACAAGCTATGCCACTAAAAATAAGCGTTATTTTTTAAATGCGCATTACACGGGGCAGGATTTCCTTAATGGAGAAAACGGCGGAATCACCACATTAGAAGATTTTGAAAGCAAAAATTCCGACTATAAAGAAAGACAACGGTTGGAGGTGTATTTAAAAGATGCCAAAACCTTCATGAAAGGCAAACGGATCTTTTTTGACCATAATTTTAGAGTCAACACAACCCAGGGCAACAACAATCTATGGATTACCCATCAGTTCAATTATGAAAACAAGTTTTTCGAATACAACCAGGCTACTGTAACTTCAACCATTGGCGACAAAAGCATCAATAGATTTGGAGATCCTTTTGTTTCAAGCGGCATCAACGACCAGGTTCGCTACAACAAAATGTACAATAAAGTGGGCGCAGTTTATGAAAACACCACTCTAGGCAAGTTTCAGTTTTTTGTTGACGATTTTAGATACAATTATTATTACAATGCCATTTTTGTGCTTTCCAATCAAGTTATTCCGAGTTCCATAAACGATAACATCAACTCTTTTGGTGCGCAATATGAATACCGTAAAAAGAAATGGAACGGCGTATTTTTATATTCCAACTCTATTACGAATCAGTCTTTGACAAACATCGACGGAAGTCTGAAATATAAAATTAATGATAAAAACCAACTGTCATTTCAATACCAAAACATGAATAAATTGCCCAATCACATTTACAATCTGCATCAAAGCAGCTATGTGAACTACAATTGGTTCAATAATTTCAAAAACGAGAAAATTAACAACATCCAAATCAATGCCAACACGCAATGGTTTAACGCCACATTGCAAGCGGCAACGCTCAATGATTTCCTGTATTTTGAGGACAAAAGCACGAATGACAGCATTCAATTGGTGACTCCAAAACAGTACGCCAACACCATTAATTATCTGTCGGTAAAAGTCAACAAGGAAATCAAATTCTGGAAATTGGCGCTAGACAACACTGTGCTGTACCAGAAAGTAGACCAGCAAAACGACGTTTTAAACGTGCCGCGATTGGTAACCAGAAACACGCTGTATTGGTCTGATTATTATTTCAAAAAAGCGCTCTACCTCCAAACGGGAATTACCTTTAACTATTTTACAAAATACTACGCCAACAATTATAACCCCGTTATTGCAGAGTTTTTTGTTCAAAACAAAAAAGAAATAGGCGACTTTGCTAATTTCGATTTCTTCGTCAATGCCCGAATTCGTCAAACCCGAATTTTCGTGAAAGCGGAGCATTTCAATTCCGCATTGTCCAATACCAATGCCTTTTATTCCGCACCCAATTACCCGTACCGCGATTTCCTGATTCGTTTTGGACTGGTTTGGAATTTCTTCCAATAGTTTTCCGTAATAATAAACAGAAATTGAATCTATTTTTTTTTTGGGCGTGAAAACGCGCTGTCTGCTGTATCCACGCCCAAAAGCGTGGGATGCCGCTTCCATCCCGCACGCAATCTTAACAAAACGATAAGGGGTACTTTTATAACAAATTCTTATATTTGGGAGCCGAATGGTTATAATTCAGTAAAAAATAATCCGAAACAGATATGAAATATTCAGAAAACATATTAGGAACCATTGGCAATACGCCATTAGTCAAGTTAAATAAAGTGACCGCCGAAATCGATGCTTTGGTCTTGGCCAAAGTAGAGACTTTCAATCCCGGAAATTCTGCCAAGGACCGAATGGCCGTTAAAATGGTGGAAGACGCCGAAGCTGACGGACGCTTACAACCAGGGGGAACCATCATCGAAGGGACTTCCGGGAATACCGGTATGGGGCTGGCATTAGTGGCCATCATCAAAGGATACAAACTCATCTGTGTAATTTCAGACAAACAATCCAAAGAAAAAATGGATATACTCCGTGCCGTGGGCGCCAAGGTTGTCGTTTGCCCTACTGATGTGGATCCTACCGATTCCCGTTCCTATTATTCGGTTTCCAAAAGACTAGCTTTAGAAACGCCCAATTCGTGGTACGTCAATCAATATGACAATCCATCCAATTCCATAGCGCATTATGAACAAACCGGTCCCGAAATTTGGGAACAAACCGAGGGTAAAATCACGCATTTTGTGGTTGGAGTAGGAACGGGTGGCACCATATCTGGTGTGGCCAAATATTTAAAAGAGAAAAATTCCAACATCAAAATTTGGGGCATTGATACCTACGGATCCGTTTTTAAGAAATACCACGAAACCGGAATTTTCGATGAAAACGAAATCTATTCTTATATCACCGAAGGAATCGGGGAGGACATTCTCCCTAAAAATGTTGACTTTTCCCTGATTGATGGTTTTACAAAAGTAACCGATAAGGACGCTGCGGTTTATACCCGTAAAATTGCGCTGGAAGAAGGGATATTTGTGGGAAATTCAGCCGGTGCGGTGGTAAAAGGCGTATTGCAACTCAAAGAACACTTCAAGCCCGAAGATGTAATTGTCGTTATGTTTCACGATTCCGGAAGCCGTTATGTGGGTAAAATGTTCAATGACGATTGGATGCGGGAACGCGGTTTTCTGGATGAAGACATTACGAAGGCCGAAGACGTCATTAAAGACTACATCCAAAAGCCGCTGATTGTGGTGCGAACCGAAGAATTGGTTTCGCACGCCATAGAACGGATGCGCAAATACAAAATATCGCAAATTCCGGTAATAGACATCACTGGATTTGTGGGCTCTGTAGACGAGAGTGATTTGTTCCAAAGTTATGTTGCCGATAAAAATGTAGCCGACAAACCCATCAAAGAAGTGATGGGAAAACCGTTCCCAATTGTAAAACTGGGAACACCCATTGAAGTGCTTTCCCGATTATTCACCAAAGAAAACGACGCCGTTTTAGTGGATTTAGAAAACGGGAACCACCATATTATCACAAAATCGGATATTATTGGGTCGATAAAGTAAGACGTGATACTATGTTTAAATACGATATGATTGATTCTATACAGTAAATCATTATATATTATCACTTACTACATATAGACGATTATTATAAAAACTTGAACAGATTGGGATTGTTTTACGTATCCCTAGATTATTCTAAAGCGATGCCTTTTCTGGAAATGCTGCCCAAATCATTGTTGTTATAAATCTGAAATCAAGAATCGTTAATCCTAAATCTGAAATCAAATTGACCTTCACCGCCATAGATTTTGAAACTGCCACAGCCTATCATCCGTGTTCCGTTGGGATTGTCACCGTAGAAAACGGTGTGATTGTCGATGAGTTTGTCACGTTAATCAAGCCGCCCAAGAACGAATATTCTCCTTATACAATTGCCGTTCACGGAATTTACCCTCGCGACACCATGAACGCGAAAACCTTTTCACAGGTGTATCCGGAAATCCAAAAACGGCTCGAAAACAGGGTAGTGGTGGCACATAATGAAAGTTTTGACCGAAACGTACTTGCGAAATCTATGGCACTTTACGGTTTGAATTATGCCGATTTGAATATCGCTTCCCGTTGGGAATGCACCGTAAAAATATACAAATCTAAAGGGATTGTGCCAACCAAATTAAGCGATTGTTGCCGCGAAATGAATATAAAATTAAACCACCACGAAGCATTGTCTGATGCTAGGGCTTGCGCCAAATTGTACATGTTGCGGTAATAAATGTGAATTTACATGCGGTTTTGGCTCCCTCTCCTTTGCTTCGCCAGTTCGCTGTCGCTCGTGTGGAGAGGGTTGGGGGTGAGGATTTTGTTTCATTTATTTTTCCGGAGAATTTGTTAAATTTTTACTACTTTAGTCTTTCGGTCTAACAATCCAAAATTCTAACGTTCTAACAATCGAATCATGAAAGAAGATTTTCTCCATTACCTCTGGAAATTCAAAAAGTTTGACACTGCAAATTTGACAACTTCAAATGGAGAAGCGGTTACCATCCTAAACGGCGGACAGTATTTGCAACTTGCCGGGCCAGATTTTTTCAACGCACAACTCACCATTGCCAATCAAAAATGGGCTGGAAATGTAGAAATTCACATCAAATCTTCTGATTGGTACGTGCACCATCACGAACGTGATGAGGCCTATGAAAACGTCATTCTTCATGTGGTTTGGGAACACGACACCGAAATTTTTAGGAAAAACAATACCGAGATTCCGGTTTTGGAATTGAAGAATTATGTTTCTAAGGAAACGTTAGATAACTATCAATCTTTGATGACGCCAAAATCATGGATCTTCTGCGAAAAACAATTGGGTTCCATTGATGCTTTTATGCTGAGCAACTGGCAGGAACGCTTGTTTTTTGAGCGCTTGGAGAGAAAGTCAAAACATATCGAAGAACTATTGGCGCAAACCAACCACGATTGGGAAGCGGTGCTGTTTTGTCTTTTGGCAAAGAACTTCGGGTTGAATACGAACGGAGAATTGTTTTTGAAAATCGCGCAATCCATCCCGTTTACCATTGTTAGAAAAGAAAGTTTTGAAATTGAAAACCTCGAGGCCCTTCTTTTTGGAATGGCGGGTTTGTTAAACGGCGAAAAAGAAGACAGCTATTTTAAAGATTTAGTGTCGAGGTTCGATTATATGTCGCACAAATACCAACTGGAAAAATCGGTTTTCGAACCCGTTCAGTTTTTTAAACATCGGCCTGACAATTTCCCGACGATTCGATTGTCACAATTGGCAAGTGTATACCACAGCAAACAAAATTTATTCTCCAAAGTGATTGAAGCAAATTCGGTACAAGAAATTCATGCTGTTTTTCGGGTTTCCGTTTCAAATTATTGGCAAACCCATTATTTGTTTGACAAGGAAAGCAGCAAGAAAAAGAAATCGCTTTCTGCTTCTTTCATCGATTTAATTATCATAAACACTATTGTTCCGGTTCAGTTTGCGTATTCAAAAAGCCAAGGCAAAGAAATTTCAGAGCATTTAATAGCCCTACTGCAAGATGTCACTCCTGAAAGCAATGGCATCATCCAAAAGTTTGACGCTTTTGGGATTAAATCTAAAAACGCATTTGAAACCCAATCGGTATTGCAGCTCAAAAGTGAATATTGCAACAAAAGTAAATGCTTGGAATGCGCCATCGGAATGGAATTACTGAAAAATAATCAGTACATTAGCGAAGAAGATAACCAGATAATTTTGTAAGTTTACAGTAACAATAAATCAACGAGTAGTCCAAATGACTTTTGTAATCCGACTCAAATATTTCTTCGAAAAATATGGTTTTCATGTTTCCTCTCGATTGGCCGACAAGTTGGGGATGCGCGCTAATAGTGTACGATTGTTTTTTATTTATATCTCTTTTGTAACTGCGGGACTTTGGTTCGGGGTTTATCTCACTTTGGCATTTTGGATTCGACTTAAAGACTTAGTTCGGGCGAAACGTAGCTCTGTTTTCGATTTGTAAATTTAATTCCAGTTCATGAACTTTACCACGTTTAAATCGTATTTCAAATATACTTCGGCACAGCGAAGCGGAATTTTCATGTTGTTGTTCCTAATAATAATTCTGCAATTGCTTTATTTCTTTGTCGATTTTACGGCTGTCGAGACAACAAACCCCGATAAGCAACAATGGCTTTCTTTTCAAAACCAAATAGATGCTGCAAAACAGGAAAAAAGGGATTATGTACCAAAGATTTATCCTTTCAATCCCAATTTTATAACTGATTTTAAAGGTTACAGACTCGGTATGTCCACTCAAGAAATTGACAGATTACTCGAATTTAGGAAAACAAATAAATACGTCAATTCGGCTCAAGAATTTCAAGCGGTAACCAAAGTTTCAGACTCGCTGTTAAACGTAATTTCTCCCTATTTTAAATTTCCGGATTGGGTAAATAATAAAAAAAATTTCAAGTCATTTCCAAAATCAACTTTCGATAAGAAAGAAAAAATTACTGTTTTAGACATCAACCAAGCCACTCAAGAGGATTTAAAAAAAATATACGGTATAGGAGATGGGTTATCGGAGCGGATACTTAAAGAGAAAGAAAAACTGGGAGGCTTTGTCAGTATGGAACAAATGAATGACGTTTGGGGTTTATCGCCAGAAGTGGTGCAAAAGTTAAACGAACATTTTAAAATTAAGGGGCAGCCCGCAGTAAAAAAGCTAAACATCAATAACGCTTCCGTAAAGGAACTAATGCAATTTCCTTATTTTAGATATGCCCTCGCCAAATCCATTGTGACCTACAGGAGCATGAATGGGGAGATTAAAAATACTGCGGATTTAATAAAGATTAAGGATTTTCCTGCTGAAAAAATCAATATAATTACACTATATTTGGAATTCTAATAAAAATAGCTGCTAAAATGAACTTTGACTATAACGAAACCCAAGTACTAATTGCCCAATCAATTCGAGATTTCGCCGAGCAGCACATGCGCCCAAACATCATGAAATGGGATGAGGCGCAAATTTTCCCTGTTGATTTATTCAAGAAATTAGGAGAGATGGGTTTCATGGGTGTTTTGGTTCCGCATGAATTAGGAGGTTCTGGATTGGGTTACCACGAATACATTACCATTATTGAGGAAATATCTAAAGTGGATCCGTCAATAGGATTGTCAGTTGCTGCACATAATTCTTTGTGTACCAATCATATTTTGACCTTCGGGAGTGAAGAGCAAAAGCAAAGATGGATTCCAAAATTAGCAACCGGAGAATATATAGGTGCTTGGGGGTTAACTGAACACAATACAGGATCTGATGCAGGCGGAATGAATACTACTGCCGTAAAAGACGGAGAACATTGGATTGTAAATGGCGCAAAGAACTTTATTACACACGCTATTTCTGGAGATATTTCGGTGGTAATTGTTCGAACAGGCGAAAAAGGAGATTCTAAAGGAATGACCGCTTTTGTTTTTGAAAAAGGAACGAAAGGATTTACCTCGGGAAAAAAAGAAAATAAGTTAGGGATGCGCGCCAGCGAAACCGCAGAATTGATTTTTGACAATTGCCGAATTCCCGATGCTAATAGGTTAGGGGAAGTAGGTCAGGGATTTATTCAGGCAATGAAAATTTTAGATGGAGGACGAATTTCCATTGGTGCATTGTCTTTAGGAATCGCCAAGGGAGCTTATGAAGCGGCTTTGAAATATTCTAAAGAGCGACACCAATTTGGCCAAGCCATTTGTGAATTTCAAGGGATTTCATTCAAATTGGTCGACATGGCTACTGAAATTGAAGCTTCGGAATTGTTGTTGCACAAAGCGGCCTTCCTAAAAGAACAACACAAACCAGTTACTACTGCCGGCGCTATGGCAAAAATGTATTCCTCAGAAGTTTGCGTAAAAGTGGCCAACGAAGCCGTTCAAATACATGGGGGTTATGGATATACCAAAGATTATCCAGTAGAGAAATTTTACAGGGATTCAAAATTATGCACTATTGGCGAAGGAACCACAGAGATTCAAAAAGTGGTGATTTCTAGGAATTTGTTGAGAGAGTAGTCATTGCGAGGAACGAAGCAATTTACTCATACAGTCAGGGAATGTCAGTGCAACGTCGTTTGATAAAGATTTTAAATCTGTGCCCACACAGTCTTATCCTGAAATAGCTATAAACAAACAAAGAGTGTATGGAACACCAAGAACAAGAAATTGTATCTGGGCTTTTCCTAACGAAATGGCATCTCTTTAATCTCCATTCTGTTTTCTTTTTTAAAATAATTCACAATTCATAACTCCTAATTCAAAATAATAATTACTTTTGCACCCTTAACGAGAGGAGGTGTCTATATTATGTTAATTATACCAATTAAAGACGGAGAAAATATCGATAGAGCATTAAAGCGCTATAAAAGAAAATTTGATAAAACAGGAACTGTTCGTCAGTTAAGAGCGCGTACTGCTTTTATTAAACCTTCTGTAACCAATAGAATGAAAATCCAAAAAGCGGCCTACATTCAAAACATGAGAGACAATTTAGAAAGTTAGTAATAACTTTTTGAGATACAACCGTTAGTCATTAAAGTTTAATACCTTTGATACTAACGGTTTTTTTATGCACTGTCGTGAGGAACTATGAGAAACCGAAGCAAAGCATCTTTTTATGTCAAACAACTTACAGTCATTCCGGGATTATCTGCAGCTGGAGAAAAAGTATTCTCCGCACACCGTGAATGCCTATTTGAATGATCTAAGTTTTTTTGAACTATTCATAAATAAAGAATTTGAACAAAAAAATCTTCTGGAGGTAAACTACAGCCAAATCAGAAGTTGGATTGTGTCCTTGGTTGATGCCGAAATTTCAAATACATCTATTAATAGAAAAATTTCTTCCTTAAAAGCATTTTACAGATTTTTGTTGAAAACCAAACAAATTGAGGTTGGTCCATTATTGAAACACAAAGCTTTAAAGACGCCTAAAATCCTTCAAATTCCATTTTCCGAAAAAGAATTGGACAACGTGCTGCATCAAATCAAATATCCGGACGGTTTTGAAGGTGTTAGGGATAAGCTAATTATAGATTTGTTTTATACGACAGGAATTCGAAGAACGGAATTAATTCATCTTAAAGTAGTAAATATAAATTCGTCAAATCATACCCTGAAAGTTTTGGGGAAGAGAAATAAGGAAAGGGTTCTGCCTATATTGCCAATTCTTTTCCAACAAATTATTTTGTATTTGGTTGAAAGGGCTAATTTAGAGCAAATTAAGGATGGAGACTTTTTTTTCTTAACAACAAAGGGCGTTAAAATGAATGATTCGCTTGTGTATCGTCTAATAAATAACTACTTTAGTCATGTCTCTGAGAAAGTAAAAAAGAGTCCGCACATTTTAAGGCATACTTTTGCGACTCACTTACTGAATAATGGGGCAGATATAAATTCAGTGAAAGAATTATTAGGGCATTCTAGTTTGGCATCAACGCAAATATATACCCATAGCAGTTTGTCGGAGCTAAAAAAAGTTTACGGAAATGCGCATCCTAGAAACCAAGAATAATTTAAATAATATTAACCATAAAAAAAACTTTGATTATGAAGGTAAATGTGAATGCGGTTAACTTTACTGTTGACGGTAAATTAGTAGATTTTGTTCAGGAAAGAATGGATAGACTTGAAAAATATTATGATAAAATTGTTTCTGCGGATGTTTTTTTGAAAGTAGAAAAAACAAGTGACAAGGAAAATAAGATTGCCGAAGTGAAACTTCATGTGCCAGGAGATGATTTTGTGGTGAAAAAACAATGTAAAACCTTTGAAGAAGCGATGGATCAATCTGCCGAATCATTGGAACGATTGTTGGTAAAGAGAAAAGAAAAAATCAATACACATATTTAATCTAAATTTTTCATAAAAACATTTTGATTAAAAAACAAAAAGATATACATTTGCAGTCCGTTAGAAATAGCGGACTTTTTTTATTGTATATGCCAGTGTAGCTCAGTTGGCTAGAGCAGCTGATTTGTAATCAGCAGGTCGTGGGTTCGAGTCCCTCCACCGGCTCAAGATGATTTTAGATTTCAGAATAGTGATATTGGATTTTAGAAATCAAAATCATTATCCTCAATCGAAAATCTGCAACGATAAAAAAGGGGAGATACTCAAGCGGCCAACGAGGGCAGACTGTAAATCTGCTGTGTGAACTTCGCAGGTTCGAATCCTGCTCTCCCCACAAATTTTTAAAGAAAATTTATCCGAAAGTTTACTTTCGAGTAAATTTGAGTTAAAAGTTTGAGTAAGGCACCGCCTTACAGGATCACCGACCGAAAGGGAGATAATCTATAAATGAAGTTTAAAAATTTCAAGTTTCAAGTTGTTGAAGCGTTAAACTTGAAATAAAAATTTCTCTGCCGACTTAGCTCAGGGGTAGAGTGCTTCCTTGGTAAGGAAGAGGTCACGGGTTCAATTCCCGTAGTTGGCTCAATAATGTTGAAAATTTGAACACTAATATATTATATAACTAAGATTAAAATTAAGTAAAATGGCAAAAGAAACCTTTAACCGTAACAAACCCCATTTAAATATTGGGACTATCGGACACGTGGATCACGGAAAAACTACTTTAACTGCAGCAATAACTAAAGTGTTATCTGATGCTGGTTACTGTCAAGCAAAATCATTTGATCAAATTGATAATGCTCCAGAAGAAAAAGAAAGAGGTATTACAATTAATACATCTCACGTTGAGTACGAAACTGCTAACCGTCACTACGCACACGTTGACTGTCCAGGTCACGCCGATTACGTAAAAAACATGGTTACTGGTGCTGCTCAAATGGACGGTGCTATTCTTGTTGTAGCTGCAACTGATGGACCAATGCCACAAACACGTGAGCATATCCTTTTAGGTCGTCAGGTTGGTATTCCTAGAATGGTAGTATTCATGAATAAAGTGGATATGGTTGATGATGAGGAATTGTTGGAATTGGTTGAAATGGAAATTAGAGACTTATTGTCTTTCTATGAATATGATGGAGACAACTGTCCTGTAATTCAAGGTTCAGCTTTAGGTGGATTGAATAACGATCCAGCTTGGGTACCGAAAATTATTGAATTAATGGCTGCGTGTGATTCATGGATCGAAGAGCCAATTCGTGATACTGCAAAACCATTTTTGATGCCAGTTGAGGATGTATTTACAATTACTGGTCGTGGAACTGTTGCTACAGGTCGTATCGAAACTGGTATTGCTAATACAGGAGATGCTGTTGAAATCATTGGTATGGGAGCTGAAAAATTAACTTCTACTATTACTGGAGTTGAGATGTTCCGTAAAATCCTTGACAGAGGTGAAGCAGGAGATAACGTAGGTTTATTGTTGCGTGGTATTGATAAAGAATCTATCAAAAGAGGAATGGTTATCATTAAGCCAGGTTCGGTAAAACCACACGCTACTTTCAAAGCTGAGGTTTATATCTTGAAAAAAGAAGAAGGTGGACGTCATACTCCATTTCATAATAACTACCGTCCACAGTTCTATGTACGTACTACTGATGTAACAGGAGTTATTACTTTACCAGAAGGAGTAGAAATGGTAATGCCAGGAGACAACTTAACTATAAATGTTACTTTGTTGAGTCCAATCGCAATGAGCGTAGGTTTACGTTTTGCTATCCGTGAAGGTGGTAGAACAGTAGGTGCTGGTCAGGTAACTGAAATCACAGCATAGTTATATATAATTAAGTAAAGCCAGTAACTGCTTAGGTTGTTACTGGCTTTTAACTACGGGCGTAGTTCAAGGGTAGAATAGCGGTCTCCAAAACCGTTGATGGGGGTTCGAATCCCTCCGCCCGTGCAAAAACAAAATCAGAATGAAAGTTGTTAATTATATATCGGAAGCATTCGAAGAATTAAAGTCAAACGTGACTTGGCCGGAATGGGCAGAAGTGCAGCGTTTAACAATTGTTGTTGCTGTTTTTTCAGTACTATTCGCCTTGGCAACTTGGGGAGTAGATGAAGTTTTCGCAAAAGCATTGGCTGGATTTTTTAATTGGATAAAAGCATAATCTTTTTGTGATGACAGATAATATTGTAAAAAAATGGTATGTTGTAAGAGTCGTAAGCGGACAGGAAAATAAAGTTAGGGCTTACATCGAAACTGAAATCAACAGGTTGGGGATGGCCGATTATATTTCCCAAGTTCTTGTTCCTACCGAAAAAGTGGTTCAAGTTCGTGAAGGAAAAAAAATCACTAAAGATAAAGTGTACTTCCCGGGTTATGTTATGATTGAAGCCAATCTTGCTGGAGAGATACCTCATATTATTAAGTCTATAACAAGTGTTATTGGTTTTTTAGGTGAAGTTAAAGGCGGAGATCCTGTTCCTTTAAGATTAACCGAAGTAAATAGAATGTTAGGAAAAGTGGATGAGTTAGCTGTTAAAACGGATACTCACTCTGTTCCATTTAATATAGGAGAAACGATCAAAGTAATTGATGGTCCCTTCAATGGTTTTAACGGAACGGTTGAGAAAATTAATGATGAGAAGCGTAAACTTGAGGTCATGGTGAAAATTTTCGGAAGAAAAACACCTTTGGAATTGAGTTTTATGCAAGTTGAAAAAGTATAATTTTTGTTACATCTATAATAAACCACATCAATCGCTTCCAATGATGATGTGTTAAATTTTTAAAAAATGGCTAAAGAGATTAGTAAAGTAGTTAAACTACAAGTTAAGGGAGGTGCTGCGAACCCATCGCCACCGGTTGGACCTGCTTTAGGTGCTGCTGGTGTTAATATCATGGAGTTCTGTAAGCAATTTAATGCGAGAACCCAAGATAAAGCCGGCAAAGTTTGCCCAGTGCAAATTACAGTTTATAAAGACAAATCTTTCGAGTTTGTCGTTAAAACGCCACCTGCTGCTATTCAATTGTTGGATGCTGCAAAGCTAAAGTCTGGTTCTGGTGAGCCTAATCGTAAAAAAGTAGCTAGCGTTACTTGGGACGTTATTAGAGCAATCGCAGATGACAAAATGGTTGATTTAAATGCGTTCACTGTCGAGTCTGCTATGAGCATGATCGCTGGGACAGCTAGGTCTATGGGTATAACAATATCAGGAGAATCTCCTCTAAAACAAGCGTAAGACATGGCAAAATTGACAAAAAAACAAAAAGAAGCTGCTTCAAAAATTGAAAAGAACAAACTATATTCTCTAAAAGATGCTTCTGCATTAATTAAAACTATAGCTTCTGCTAAATTTGACGAATCAGTAGATATTGCAGTTCGTTTGGGTGTAGATCCAAGAAAAGCAAATCAAATGGTAAGAGGTGTGGTGACATTGCCACATGGAACTGGTAAAGATGTGAGGGTTCTTGCATTGGTTACTCCAGACAAGGAAGCGGAAGCTAAAGCGGCTGGAGCTGACTATGTAGGTTTGGATGACTATTTACAGAAAATTAAAGACGGTTGGACAGATGTTGATGTAATTATCACTATGCCGGCAGTTATGGGGAAATTAGGTCCTTTAGGTCGTATTTTAGGACCAAGAGGTTTAATGCCAAACCCTAAAACAGGTACTGTAACTATGGATGTTGCAAAAGCTGTTCAAGAAGTGAAAGCGGGTAAAATTGACTTTAAAGTTGATAAAACAGGTATTGTACATGCAGGAATCGGAAGAATCTCTTTCGATGCTGATAAAATTGTAGATAACGCTCACGAAATTATTCAAACATTAATCAAACTTAAACCAACTGCGGCTAAAGGAACTTACATCAAAAGTATTTACCTAACTAGCACTATGAGTCCTGCAATCGCATTGGACCCTAAAGCAGTATAATTGGTAGTTAAAACTTTATAGTATGACTAGAGAAGAAAAATCAATCGCGATTGAAAATTTAACTGCGCAGTTAGCTGGTACAAATATTGTTTATGTATCAGATATTTCTGGACTAAATGCAGAAACAACTTCAAACTTGAGAAGAGCTTGTTTTAAAGCTGGTATAAAATTAGAGGTAGTTAAAAACACTTTGCTTGCAAAAGCTATGGAAGCTTCAGCTAATGATTATGGAGATTTACCTTCTGTATTGACAGGTAATAGCGCTATTTTTATTGCGGATGTTGCTAACGCACCTGGAAAAATAATCAAAGATTTTCGCAAAAAGAATGCTAAGCCAATTTTGAAAGGGGCTTACATCAATGCTGAAGTTTATATTGGAGATGATCAGCTAGATGCCTTGGCCACTATTAAATCTAAAGAAGAACTTATTGGCGAAATCATTGGATTACTTCAATCACCAGCCCAAAGAGTTATTTCAGCTCTTCAAAACCAATTCAAAGAAGAAGTTGCTTAATTAAACTAATAATTATTAGTTTAAATTAGCCGCATTACAACGCGCACAATAAACAAATTATATTTAACAAATCATTTTAAAACGATAGAAAAAATGGCAGATTTGAAACAATTCGCAGAACAATTAGTTAATTTAACAGTAAAAGAAGTTAATGAATTAGCAACAATATTAAAAGACGAGTATGGTATCGAACCAGCTGCTGCTGCTGTAGTGGTTTCTGGTGGTGGAGATGCTGCTGTTGTTGAAGAACAAACAGAATTTACAGTTGTATTGAAAGAAGCTGGAGCTTCTAAATTAGCTGTAGTTAAAGCTGTAAAAGAACTTACAGGTTTAGGTCTTAAAGAATCTAAAGATTTAGTGGACGCTGCTCCATCTAACATTAAAGAAGGTGTAACTAAAGATGAGGCTGAAGGTCTTAAAAAATCTTTGGAAGAAGCTGGAGCTGTTGTTGAATTAAAATAATTCAACTCGCTTTGAGAATAGGTTTAGGTCTTGAAATATACTTTCAATGGCCTAAACCATTTTTCGTATAATAAAATTTTAAAATAAATTAGTTTAAAATACGAAAGTGTTTTTAAATCAATACGATGAAAGAAAATCAATAAAAGAGTTCGCTCTTGAATTATTTTTAAAGAGGTATTGATTAAAAAAGAAAGTATAAATTAAACAGTGTTTTTGCACAAAAAATTACTTTTTTTAATCAAAATTTTGTCCATTGATGATAACAAATCAGACTGAAAGATTGAATTTTGCCTCTACAAAAAATATTCCTGATTATCCAGATTTTCTAGATGTTCAGGTTAAGTCGTTTAAAGATTTCTTCCAATTGGAAACTAAATCTGACGAAAGAGGCGACGAAGGGTTATATAACACCTTCATGGAAAACTTTCCAATTACAGATACAAGAAACAACTTTGTATTGGAATTCCTTGATTACTTTGTGGATCCACCCCGTTATACCATTCAAGAGTGTATTGAAAGAGGACTTACCTATAGTGTGCCTTTAAAAGCAAGGTTAAAACTGTATTGTACAGATCCAGAACATGAAGATTTTGAAACGATTGTTCAGGATGTGTATCTTGGTACCATTCCTTACATGACACCTAGTGGTACTTTTGTTATCAATGGTGCTGAGCGTGTTGTTGTTTCACAATTGCATAGATCACCAGGGGTTTTCTTTGGGCAATCTTACCATGCAAATGGAACCAAATTATATTCTGCAAGAGTAATTCCTTTTAAAGGGTCTTGGATAGAATTTTCTACCGATATCAATAGCGTTATGTACGCATATATCGACAGAAAGAAAAAATTACCTGTAACCACTTTATTCCGTGCCATAGGTTTTGAAAGAGATAAGGATATTCTAGAGATTTTCGACCTAGCTGAAGAAATTAAAGTTTCTAAAACAGGACTTAAAAAATATATCGGTAGAAAATTAGCCGCTCGTGTATTGAACACATGGCATGAAGATTTCGTGGATGAAGACACTGGCGAAGTAGTTTCTATTGAACGTAACGAGATTATTCTTGACAGGGATACCATTCTTGACAAAGATAACGTGGAAGAAATAATTGATTCTAACGTAAAATCTATTTTGTTGCATAAAGAAAGCAATAATCAAACAGATTATTCTATCATTCACAACACGTTACAAAAAGATCCAACCAATTCTGAAAAAGAAGCCGTTGAGCATATCTACAGACAATTGCGTAACGCAGAACCGCCTGATGAAGAAACTGCTCGTGGTATTATAGATAAATTGTTCTTCTCTGACCAACGTTACAACTTAGGTGAAGTAGGTCGTTATAGAATAAACAAAAAACTTGGTCTTGATACTCCGATGGAAAAGCAAGTGCTTACCAAAGAAGATATCATTACCATTGTTAAATATTTGATTGAATTGATCAACTCTAAAGCTGAGATTGATGATATTGATCACTTATCAAACCGTCGTGTGAGAACAGTTGGTGAACAATTGTCTCAACAATTCGGTGTTGGTTTGGCTCGTATGGCCAGAACCATTCGTGAGAGAATGAACGTTAGAGATAACGAGGTGTTTACACCTATTGATTTGATCAATGCCAAAACATTATCATCAGTTATCAACTCTTTCTTTGGTACAAACCAGTTGTCTCAATTTATGGATCAAACGAATCCATTAGCTGAGATTACGCACAAAAGAAGATTATCTGCTCTAGGACCAGGTGGACTTTCAAGAGAAAGAGCCGGTTTTGAGGTTCGTGACGTTCACTATACGCATTACGGGCGTTTATGTCCAATTGAAACTCCTGAGGGACCTAACATTGGTTTGATTTCATCTCTTGGGGTTTATGCAAAAGTAAACGGAATGGGTTTCATCGAAACGCCGTACCGTAAAGTTACAAATGGTGTAGTCGATTTAGAATCTACTCCAGTATATTTGAGTGCTGAAGAAGAGGAAGGGCAACTTATTGCTCAGGCAAACATTCAAATGGATGCGAAAGGAAAAATTACTGCCGACAATGTTATTGCGCGTCAAGAAGGTGATTTCCCTGTTATATCTCCAAGTCAAGTGCATTACACGGATGTTGCTCCAAACCAGATTGCTTCTATCTCCGCTTCTTTGATTCCTTTCTTGGAACATGATGATGCGAATAGAGCCTTGATGGGATCTAACATGATGCGTCAGGCCGTACCGTTAATTCGTCCTGAAGCTCCTATTGTTGGAACTGGATTAGAGCGTCAAGTGGCTTCTGATTCCAGAGTTTTAATAAATGCAGAAGGTGACGGAGTTATTGAATATGTAGATGCTAATATCATCACTATCAAATACGATCGTTCTGAAGAAGAAAGAATGGTAAGTTTTGAACCTGATGAAAAAACATACAATCTAATTAAATTTAGAAAAACCAATCAAGGTACAAGTATCAACCTTAAGCCTATCGTAAGAAAAGGGGATAGAGTGGTTCTAGGACAAGTATTGTCTGAAGGTTATGCGACTCAAAACGGGGAGCTGGCTTTAGGTCGTAACCTTAAAGTGGCGTTTATGCCATGGAAAGGATACAACTTTGAGGATGCGATTGTAATTTCTGAAAAAGTGGTTCGTGACGATATTTTTACCTCTATTCACGTTGATGATTATTCATTGGAAGTTAGAGATACTAAATTAGGTAATGAAGAACTTACTAATGATATTCCAAACGTTTCAGAAGAAGCTACTAAAGATTTAGATGAAAACGGTATGATTAGAATTGGAGCCGAGGTTAAACCTGGTGACATTCTTATCGGAAAAATTACTCCAAAAGGAGAATCAGATCCTACTCCAGAAGAAAAATTGCTTCGTGCCATCTTCGGGGATAAAGCAGGTGATGTAAAAGATGCTTCTTTGAAAGCGTCTCCTTCTTTACATGGTGTTGTTTTAGACAAAAAATTGTTCGCAAGAGCAGTAAAAGATAAACGCAAACGTACCCAAGATAAGGATGCTTTAGGCGCTTTAGAAATGGAATTCGAAACGAAATTTGTCGAATTAAAAGACAAATTGGTAGAGAAATTGTTCTTAATCGTAAACGGAAAAACTTCTCAAGGTGTAATGAATGATTTGGGTGAAGAGATTTTGCCAAAAGGTAAAAAATACACTCAAAAAATGTTGTATGCCGTTGAAGATTTTGCTCACTTAAGCAAAGGGCAATGGGTTTCTGACGATCTTACCAATAAAATGGTGAACGACTTGATCCATAACTATAAAATTAAGTTGAACGATTTACAAGGTGCGTTAAGAAGAGAGAAATTCACAATTACCGTTGGGGATGAATTGCCAGCAGGAATCTTGAAACTGGCTAAGGTATATATTGCCAAAAAACGTAAACTGAAAGTTGGGGATAAAATGGCGGGACGTCACGGTAACAAAGGTATTGTTGCTCGTATTGTTCGTCATGAAGATATGCCTTTCCTTGAAGACGGAACACCAGTTGATATTGTATTGAATCCACTTGGAGTACCTTCTCGTATGAACATTGGTCAGATTTATGAAACGGTTTTAGGTTGGGCTGGACAAAAATTAGGTAGAAAATATGCTACACCTATTTTTGATGGAGCAACTCTTGATCAAATCAATGAATTGACTGACGAAGCTGAAATTCCACGTTTTGGACATACTTATCTTTATGATGGAGGAACTGGAGAACGTTTCCACCAAGCAGCAACTGTTGGAGTAATCTATATGTTGAAATTGGGTCACATGGTTGACGATAAAATGCACGCACGTTCAATAGGGCCATACTCATTAATTACGCAACAACCATTAGGTGGTAAAGCGCAATTTGGAGGTCAGCGTTTTGGAGAGATGGAGGTTTGGGCTCTTGAGGCTTATGGAGCTTCAAGTACTTTAAGAGAAATCTTGACTGTGAAGTCAGATGATGTTATCGGTAGAGCTAAAACATACGAAGCAATCGTAAAAGGAGAAGTGATGCCAGAACCGGGATTGCCTGAATCATTCAATGTATTAATGCATGAATTAAAAGGTCTTGGATTAGACATTCGTTTAGAAGAATAAATAATTATCTGCCTCAGCTAGGGACGTTGCATCGCAACGCCTCTACTTTGGTATTTTATAAGAGTTTTTAGGATTTATACCCGTAAACCGTTCCGATTTTTTATATAGAAATAAATGGTATAATTAGCACTTCATATTTTTTTTGAAGTTTAGAGAAGTAACCCGAGGTAGTAGAAACGTTACATTGCAACGTCTGTACAAAATCAATTTTTAATTGCAAATAAATCAATAGTAAAAACTATGATGAATAATAGAAATAATAATAGAGATAAAAACCCTGTTAAAAGGTTCAACAAAATTTCGATAGGATTAGCTTCTCCAGAATCCATCTTGGCCGAGTCAAGAGGTGAGGTATTGAAGCCAGAAACTATCAATTATAGAACACACAAACCAGAACGTGATGGTCTTTTCTGCGAAAGAATTTTCGGGCCTGTTAAAGATTTTGAATGTGCTTGTGGTAAATATAAAAGAATACGTTACAAAGGAATCATCTGCGACCGTTGTGGAGTTGAAGTTACCGAGAAAAAAGTACGTAGAGACAGAGTTGGTCACATCAATCTTGTTGTGCCAATTGCTCACATCTGGTATTTTCGTTCCCTTCCTAATAAAATTGGTTACATCCTTGGACTTCCGTCTAAGAAATTAGATATGATTATCTACTACGAAAGATACGTAGTAATCCAAGCTGGTATTGCTAAAACTCCAGAAGGAGAATCACTGCAAAGATTGGACTTTTTGACAGAAGAAGAATATTTAAATATATTGGATACACTTCCTGCAGACAATCAATATTTGGACGATTTTGATCCTAATAAATTTGTTGCCAAAATGGGAGCAGAATGTATTATGGACTTATTGGCTCGTATTGACTTAGATGAATTGTCTTATCAATTGCGTCACAGTGCTAACAATGAAACGTCTAAACAACGTAAAACAGAAGCGCTAAAAAGATTACAAGTAGTTGAATCTTTCCGTGAGTCTAACTTGAACCGTGAAAACCGTCCGGAATGGATGATTATGAAAGTGGTGCCGGTTATCCCACCAGAATTACGTCCACTTGTACCACTTGATGGAGGTCGTTTTGCAACTTCGGATTTGAATGATTTATACCGTCGTGTAATCATCCGTAACAACCGTCTAAAAAGATTAATGGAGATTAAAGCTCCAGAAGTTATCTTAAGAAATGAAAAACGTATGTTGCAAGAATCTGTAGATTCATTATTTGACAATACTCGTAAAGCATCTGCAGTTAAAACTGAATCTAACAGACCATTAAAATCATTATCTGATTCATTAAAAGGTAAGCAAGGTCGTTTCCGTCAAAACTTACTTGGAAAACGTGTCGATTATTCTGCTCGTTCGGTAATTGTTGTTGGGCCTGAATTGAAATTATTCGAATGTGGTATCCCTAAAGATATGGCTGCCGAATTATACAAACCTTTCGTTATCCGTAAATTGATAGAAAGAGGAATTGTAAAAACTGTAAAATCAGCTAAGAAAATAATAGACAAAAAAGAGCCTGTAGTTTGGGATATCCTTGAAAATGTAATCAAAGGGCACCCAATATTACTGAATCGTGCTCCTACTTTGCACAGACTTGGTATTCAAGCATTCCAGCCAAAATTAATTGAAGGAAAAGCAATCCAATTGCACCCTTTAGTATGTACTGCATTTAATGCGGATTTTGATGGGGATCAAATGGCGGTTCACTTACCATTAGGACCAGAAGCTATTTTGGAAGCACAATTGTTAATGTTGGCTTCTCACAATATCTTGAATCCAGCAAATGGTGCTCCAATTACGGTGCCTTCTCAAGACATGGTTCTTGGGCTCTATTATATGACCAAAGAACGTTTGTCAACTCCAGAAATGACTATTCTAGGTCAAGGTTTGACTTTTTATTCTGCGGAAGAAGTAAATATTGCTTTGAATGAAGGCAGATTAGAATTGAATGCTCAAGTGAAAATTAGAGCAAAAGATTTTAATGAAGCTGGTGATTTGGTTTTCAAAATTATCCAAACTACCGCTGGTCGTGTACTATTTAATGAAGTGGTGCCTGAAGCAGCTGGATATATTAATGATGTATTAACTAAGAAAAACCTTAGAGATATTATCGGACACGTTTTGAGTGTAACTAATGTACCTACTACGGCTGCGTTCTTGGATAATATGAAAGATATGGGGTACAAATTTGCCTTTAAAGGTGGATTGTCCTTCTCATTAGGTGATATTAGAATACCTGAACAAAAAACGAAATTAATTGCAGATGCTCGTGAGCAAGTGGAAGGAATTTCTGCAAATTATAACATGGGTCTTATTACTAATAACGAACGTTACAACCAAGTTATTGATATTTGGACTTCAGCAAATGCTCAACTTACAGAATTAGCTATGAAAAACATTAGAGAAGACCAACAAGGGTTTAACTCTGTGTATATGATGCTTGACTCTGGTGCAAGGGGTTCGAAAGAACAAATTCGTCAGTTAACGGGTATGCGTGGATTAATGGCTAAGCCTAAAAAATCGAATGCTGGTGGTGGTGAAATTATTGAAAATCCGATTCTTTCTAACTTTAAAGAAGGTCTTTCCATTCTTGAGTACTTTATTTCTACTCACGGTGCACGTAAAGGTCTTGCGGATACGGCATTGAAAACAGCAGATGCTGGATATTTAACCAGAAGATTGCATGATGTTTCTCAGGATGTTATTGTTAATATCGAGGATTGTGGAACTTTAAGAGGAATTGAAGTTGCTGCATTGAAGAAAAATGAAGAAATTGTTGAAACTTTAGGAGAAAGAATTTTAGGACGTGTTGCCTTGCAAGATGTAATCAATCCTTTAACTTCGGATGTTTTGGTTCATTCTGGTCAACAAATCACGGAAGCAATAATGAAAGCTATCGAGGCTTCTCCAATCGAGAAAGTAGAAGTGCGTTCACCATTAACGTGTGAGGCTACAAAAGGAATTTGTGCCAAATGTTATGGTAGAAATTTAGCTACCGGAAAAATGACTCAAAGAGGTGAAGCAGTTGGTGTAATCGCTGCTCAATCTATTGGTGAACCAGGAACTCAGTTAACTTTGCGTACCTTCCACGTAGGTGGTGTTGCGGGTGGAATTTCTGAAGAATCAAGTATCGTTACAAGATTTAATGGTAAACTTGAAATTGAGGATTTAAAAACCGTTAAAGGAGAAGACAACGAAGGTAATGCCGTTGATATTGTGGTTTCCCGTTCAACGGAATTGAAATTAATAGATGTTAAAACGGGTATTTTACTAAGTACACATAATATTCCATACGGTTCCAGTATTTTCGTTAAAGATGGCCAGTCTGTAGTTAAAGGAGATATTATCTGTAAATGGGATCCGTATAATGGAGTTATTGTTTCTGAATTTACCGGTAAAATAGCTTACGAAGATTTAGAGCAAGGTCAATCGTTCATGGTTGAAATTGATGAGCAAACCGGTTTCCAGGAAAAAGTAATTTCTGAATCTAGAACTAAAAAATTAATTCCAACATTATTGGTTTACGGAAAAGACAATGAATTGATTCGTTCTTATAATTTACCAGTTGGAGCCCACTTGATGGTTGAAAACGGGGAGAAAATTAAAGCGGGTAAGGTATTGGTGAAAATTCCACGTCGTTCTTCAAAAGCTGGAGATATTACGGGAGGTTTGCCAAGAATTACGGAACTTCTCGAAGCACGTAATCCTTCAAACCCAGCAGTAGTTTCTGAAATCGATGGTGTTGTTTCTTTTGGAAAAATCAAAAGAGGAAACCGTGAGATTGTTATCGAATCTAAGTTTGGTGAGGTTAAGAAATACTTGGTTAAATTATCAAGTCAAATCTTAGTTCAGGAAAATGACTTCGTTAGAGCTGGAGTTCCATTGTCTGACGGTGCGATTACTCCTGAAGATATCTTAAGAATTCAAGGGCCAGCTGCTGTTCAACAGTATTTGGTAAATGAAATTCAAGAAGTGTACCGTTTGCAAGGGGTAAAAATCAATGACAAACACTTTGAAGTGGTAATCCGTCAAATGATGCGTAAAGTAAGAGTTGTAGATCCAGGAGATACTTTATTCCTTGAAGAGCAATTGATACATACCAAAGATTTTATTGTTGAAAACGATAAATTGTATGGAATGAAAGTGGTCGAAGACGCAGGTGATTCGACTAATTTAAAACCAGGACAAATTGTTTCTCCACGTGAATTGCGTGACGAAAATTCTTTATTGAAACGTACGGATAAAAACTTGGTTGTTGGTCGTGATGTTATCACCGCTACTGCAACTCCTGTACTACAAGGGATTACAAGAGCGTCACTTCAAACGAAATCATTTATTTCTGCAGCATCATTCCAAGAAACGACTAAGGTATTGAACGAAGCTGCTGTTGCAGGTAAAATCGATTATTTAGAAGGATTGAAAGAAAATGTTATTGTAGGTCACAGAATCCCTGCCGGAACAGGTATGAGAGAATATGACAATACAATTGTAGGTTCAAAAGAGGACTATAATGAAATGATGGCCAATAGAGAAGAATATATTTATTAATCTTTACCATAACCCTCTCCAATGGGGAGGGGAATGGAAAAAATCTGATATTAAATGAGTGATTCAAAACAACCGCAAGGACAAATTAATATTGAATTGGATGAGGCAACTGCTGAAGGAATTTATTCCAACCTAGCAATTATCAACCATTCAGCATCTGAATTTGTTTTAGATTTTGTCTGTATCATGCCTGGTACACCGAAAGCCAAGGTGAAATCAAGGATAGTATTGACTCCTCAGCATGCCAAAAGACTGGTAAAGGCATTGGCTGAAAATGTTCACCGTTTTGAAGTTTCTCACGGAGAAATCAAGGACACCGAGCAACCTGCAATTCCGCTCAATTTTGGTCCCGCAGGACAAGCATAAAACAAAAACCGTTCGGCAAAGTCGAACGGTTTTTTTAATTTAAACCAATGGCTAAAAAACACTTCTTGTTTTAACGTGAAAAATAATTTCTATTTCCCTATTGTGAAATGTAAGAATGTAGATGTTCAATGGTCTCTTTTTGTTTCTCAATAATAGCTTTTACCACATCTCCAATCGATATAATACCTACAACTGCATTGTTATCTACTACGGGTAAATGCCGTACTCTTTGGGTACTCATTAATTCCATGCAATAATCTATATTGTCGGATGGTTTTACGGTAACTACCTCTTTCTCCATTATTTCATGAACAAAAGTTTCTTTTGATAATTTGTTTTTCAAAACTACTTTTCGAGCATAATCTCTTTCAGATAAAATCCCTTTTAAAACGGAATCTTCTATAATTAGAACCGCTCCGATATTCTTTTCGCCCATTGTTTTTATAGCTTCATATACCGTAATAGTGGAAGCTACAGAAAAAATTTCTTTTCCTTTCGAGTTTAGTATTTGATTTACAGTCATAACAATTGATTTTAAGTGTTTTATAAAGTTAGTTAAAATGAATTACAAAAAAATAATTTTTTATATTTTTTTGTGAACACTTCTATTTTGTGATTATGGTTTAAAGAAGAATTAGCAGTTTTTATTATAGGAATTTGATAAAATAATGGATTAATTTAAGTGGGATGGATAAATTTCGCAATATTTTGATCTACTAATGCATGGTTTTTTTTGCTGAAAATTTAAAATGTTAAATAACGGATTGCTAAATTTATATTTACATATATCATAAAAAAAAAGTTTAAAAATGATTATTTATTAACATGCAAACGTTATAGTTATTTGATTGAGTTTTTTTCATCGGAATTAAATGTAAAAATGCGTAACTTAGTATATTAGTTTTGCATCAATAAAACAACTATATCGATGTAGTTTGTTTTTTTGTGGAAATAAATTAATGTAATTCCAATGATGAAATGTTGATATATTTTGCATTAATTAACTAATAAAAATAATGTTAATTGATTCCTAATATAACGCTTATAAATATTTTTTTGCCGTTTAACTTTTACAATTGAAAGTCTCATAAGAAAGAGAAAGGAAGTAGTAATACCCGCTTATAAAAAGCTAACAAATACCACACATGAAAAATTTTACTTTAAGAAAAAAAACAGTACACGTAGATATTTCCAAAAAATCATTTCCGCTATTGAAAGTGAAGAAAAACAGTTCTTTTAATCCTGTTAACTATTGGAGTCTGTTATTTCTTTTTTTATCATTAAACGTTTTAGCTCAATCAGCTGGATTTAATACAACTTTTATTTCGATAAATAATGGGAGTTCAGATGTTTATTATGATTTGCAAGCAACTACTGGAAATCCAGATTTTAACGGAGCTAATTTAGGTACTTTTTGTGCAGGGGCAACTACTGGTCTCACATTCAAAGGAGCAGAGCATAATATATACAAATGTGGAGGTTGTGATTTAACAAGTACGAGACTTTACTATCGAATTTATTCAGGAAGCCCTTCAGGTTCTTTTATATCCAATAATGTTAATTATTTCTCTGGGGCAAATAATGGATGCGGAGGACAAGACCAACAGTGGAAAACTTTGACATACAATGTGAATTTGTTAAATTCCTTATCTTCGGGCAGTTATACTATGGAAGTTTATTCTGATGCTTCAGTAACATGTTCTGGAGGAACGGTATATGCTACAAACGGTGGTAGTAATTACAAAGCTACATTCACGGTTGTTGCAGTTCCATCTATTTCCGCACAGCCTTCTAGTGCTTCAATTTGTGTTGGAGGGACGTATTCTCCAACAGTTACCGCTTCAGGGGGTACGCCTTCTTTAACTTACCAGTGGCAATATTCTGCGGATGGAAGTACAGGTTGGGCAAACGTAGCCAATGGTACGCCAACGAATTCAACTTATAGTAATGCAACATCGGCGTCCAGTTTTTCAGTAACTGGAAATATAGCAGCAGGTTCTTATTATTATCGATGTATTGCATCAGCAACCGGTTCCGGGTGTAGTAGTGCTACCAGTAGTAATGGGGTTCTGACAGTTGTTGCAGTTCCATCCATTTCCGCACAGCCTTCTAGTGCTTCAATTTGCGTTGGGGGGACTTATTCTCCAACAGTTACCGCTTCAGGGGGTACGCCTTCTTTAACCTACCAGTGGCAATATTCTGCGAATGGAAGTACAGGTTGGGCAAACGTAGCCAATGGTACGCCAACGAATTCAACTTATAGTAATGCAACATCGGCGTCC
>NZ_QCZI01000013.1 GCF_003097635.1 Flavobacterium psychrotolerans | reverse complement strand
ACATCAATAAATTCATATTTGACAGGCCAATAAACAATATTAAAAATCAAACAATTTAATTACACCCAACGGGTTAAAAGAGTATTATTTATCTCTTCACTATTTTATGAATAGAACTGCCTTCATCGGTTGTTAATTTCAATAAATACAGCCCATTGGCCAACGCACTGATATTTAAAACCACATTTTCTGAATTTTGAGTTGAACTTAAAACGGTACGGCCATTGGTGTCATACATCTCGGTTTGTAAAATCATGCTATTCGATTTTATGTTTAGTACCTCTTTGGCAGGATTAGGAAACACCGTAACCGCATGGGGAGTTATTTGAGGGTTGCTTGTGGCCAGCGCACAGTTTGTGGAATAACTTGCCGTAGCATCTTTATACCATTGGTTTTCTGCATTTGCCGTTGTTACATTATCCACCTGAATGCACGATAATGGTGGGTTAAAATGACAAATCAATTCCCCTAAATTGGTCAATCCTCTTACATCCAAACTCGTTAATTGATTTTCATTACAAATCAAGCCCCATAATTTAGTCAATCCACTCACGTTTAAATTCGTTAATTGATTTTTTTGACAATCCAAAGCTCCTAAAGACGTCAACCCACTCACGTCCAAACTCGTTAATTCATTATAGCGACAATCAATAGTTGTTAAAGCCGTCAACCCATTCACGTTTAAATTCGTTAAGAGATTATTATTACAATACAATAGCTGTAAATTAGTCAATCCGCTAACGTTTAAACTCGCTAATTGATTTTTTTGACAATCCAAATAGGTTAAAGCTTGCAATCCACCCACGTTTAAACTCACTAATGGATTATCATAACAATCCAATTCTTTTAAAATCGTCAACCCACTCACGTTTAAACTCGTTAATTGATTACTATTACAAAATAAAGTTCTTAAATCCGTCAACCCACTCAAGTCTAAACTCACTAATTGATTAAACTCGCAATATAAATTTGTTAAAGCAACAAAATCTTGAATTCCTGTTAAGTAGGCAATAGAACTTCCGCTAACATCCAAATCAGTCAAACCGCTAATATTTGCCGTTAAAACTTTATGGTCTATTACGCCACTGTCTATACCTTGGTCTATTAATGCTTGCTCAAAATTTACATCTGGGATAGAGGTGTATTTTGCCTTGGCACTATAAATACCAATAATAAATAAAAGAAGTAAGAAGTGTAATTTTGTTTTCATCGGTTGATATTTATTGTTTTTAACAGTCAAAGGTAAACATAAAATTTTAACATTTCCCCTTGACAAACTGCGTAAAAAAATACGACGAATCGCTTTTTTTATGAAATTCCAAAAAATCATTTCCTCACTATTTTATTCTATTTTTGTAAAATGAAAAGCAATCTTCTAAACACCATCTTTACGCCAACTGATTTGCGCCAGCTTGACGAAGCCCAACTTCCTCAAGTGGCTCAGGAATTGCGGGATTTTATTATAGATGTGGTTTCTGTAAAAGAGGGGCATTTGGGTGCCAGTTTGGGCGTGATAGAATTGACCATTGCCTTGCATTATGTGTTTAACACTCCCGAAGACTTGTTGGTTTGGGATGTGGGTCATCAAGCCTATGGGCATAAAATATTGACGGGAAGACGGGAAAATTTCCATACCAACAGGCAACTCAACGGGATTTCCGGTTTCCCAAAAAGAAGCGAAAGCATTTACGATGCCTTTGGCGTGGGGCATTCCTCGACTTCCATTTCTGCGGCTTTAGGAATGGCCATTGCTTCCAATTTAAAAGGCGATATAGAAAAGCAACATATTGCCGTGATTGGTGATGCATCTATTGCATCAGGAATAGCTTTTGAAGGATTGAATCATGCCGGAGTTACTGATGCCAATTTGCTGGTGATTTTAAATGACAATGCCATTGGGATTGATCCGAGTGTGGGTGCGCTGAAAAACTACTTCACTGCCGTGAAAGACGGAAAAAACCCAAGGCGGAACAACATCATTAAATCCCTAAATTTTGATTATTCTGGACCCATTGACGGTCATGATATTTTTGCCGTCATCAAAGAACTGAAACGGTTGCAAAAAATAAAAGGACCCAAGTTTCTCCACGTCATCACGACCAAAGGAAAAGGATTGCAGCAAGCGGAAGAAAATCAGGTAAAATACCACGCTCCCGGGAAATTTGACAAGAGCACCGGAGAAATTCATTTGAAATCGGACGAAAACCTGCCGCCCAAATATCAGGATGTTTTTGGTCTGACCGTATTGGATTTGGCTAGAAAAAATCAAAAAATTATCGGAATCACGCCGGCCATGCCTTCGGGAAGTTCCCTGAAATTCATGATGGACGAATTTCCAAAACGCGCTTTTGATGTGGGAATTGCCGAGCAGCATGCCGTGACATTGGCAGCGGGAATGGCGACCCAAGGCATGGTGGTTTTCTGTAATATTTATTCCACCTTTTTGCAACGGGCTTATGACCAGGTGATTCATGATGTGGCGTTGCAGAATTTGCCCGTCATTTTTTGTCTCGACAGGGCGGGATTGGTTGGCGAAGATGGCGCAACGCATCATGGCGTTTTTGATTTGGCCTATTTGCGTTGCATCCCGAACATGATTGTTTTTTCTCCGATGAACGAAATGGAGTTGCGGAACATTTTATACACGGCACAATTGGGATTGAATCATCCTATTGCCATTCGTTACCCTCGTGGTCGTGGCGTGCATGTCGATTGGCAAAAGCCCTATAAGAAAATAGAAATAGGAAAGGCAAAATGCCTTAAAGAAGGAACCCGAGTGGCGGTTTTGTCTAACGGAACTCTTGGGAATAATGTGGCTTTGGCTCTAGCCAAAATGAATCAACCAGAAACTATGGCGCATTATGATTTTGCCTTTGTAAAACCCTTAGACGAAGTTCTTTTACATGAAATTTTCAATGAATTTGAAACGATTATCACTATCGAAGATGGCGTGATTAAAGGCGGTTTTGGTTCGGCAATAATTGAATTTGCTTCTCAAAACAAGTATTATTCAGAACTAATAACTCTTGGGATTCCGGATGAATTTATAGAACACGGAACGGTTGAAGAACTGCAACAATATTGTAAAATTGACGTTAAAAGTCTAGAAACTCTATTTTCAAGGTATTGAAAACATTCGTTTTTGTCGTTTAAAACAAATTATTCTATGATGAAGTTAAAACCTTTTTTTATTGGTACTTTCTTGACTCTTATTTCAATGGCAACATCTGCGCAAGAGAATGGAACTATCAGGACTACTCTTCCAGACACCATTTCGTATTGGAAAAATAAAAATACCGTTGGGTTTGACTTGAGTGAAATTGCTTTTGTAAACTGGAATGCTGGAGGCGAAAGCTCTGTTTCGGGACTGCTAAAAGGAAATTTCAGTCGGGTTTACAATCGAGAAAATGTAAAATGGTTTAATGAATTGATTGTGCGGTACGGTGTTAACAAACAAAATGGCTCTGCTCTTCGAAAAACCGATGATGCCTTTCAGTTTAATTCCACTTTTGGGTATAGGGAAGACACGTTGTCGAATTGGTACCACTCCATAAAATTTAATTTTAATACCCAATTTACCAATGGTTATAATTATCCGAACACCAATTTGGCCATTTCCAAGCCTTTTGCTCCAGCCTACACTTTCTTCGGAATTGGAGCGGAATATGCCAATAAGGAAAAGCGTTTTAATTTTTACTGCTCGCCTTTAACTTTAAAAAACACCTTGGTTTTAGACCAACGATTGGCTAATCAAGGAGCTTTTGGAGTAAAAAAAGCCATTTATGACCCTACGGGAACTCTTATTTTAGAGGGTGAAAAAACCAAAACCGAATTGGGAATTCTTGTCACAAATCATTTTAAAAGGGAAATAGCAAAGAACATCAGTTTTGAAAACCGACTGAGTTTGTATTCCGATTATTTGAATCATTTCGGGAACATTGACGTGGACTGGCAAGCGCTATTTGACTTGGTTGTCAATGAATATGTAAAAGCCAATATCGGGTTTAATTTATTGTATGACGATGACATTAAAGCCAAAAAAGAAATTAATGGAAATCAAATTATTACCGGCCCAAAAATCCAGTTAAAACAAATGCTGGGTGTAGGATTGGTTTACAATTTCTAAAATCAAGATCTTTTGTTTCCGTTAATCGTTTCATATAATTCCAAAGCATTTCCATCTGTCAAAAGCGAAACATAATGGCAAATATGCAACAGTCTTTTATATAAATCGTCCTTGTTTTCTATGAATTTTTCAGGCAACATTTTCAGGATTAAATGGTCATAACTAGATGCTTTTCCGTCAAATTTATTGTTAAAAGCCGTTATAAATTTGTCCAATAACGTTTGGATAATCTGATAGCCAACCAATTCTTTTTCGATTACTTCACGGCTTTGATAGATTTTTTTAACGCTCAATTTGATGATATCATCCATTTGTGCTTTGTACTTGCTTTTATCGGTCAATGCAAAAGGAAATTTCCCTTGCAAAATGGCCTCTTCGTTTTCGACAAATACACGCACCGCATCATTAATAAGGCTTCCAATGGCTAAAGCACGCAAATAACTGATTCGATCCTCCTTGGTAATTAAGGTTTTGTATTTTGCGGTATCAATGCTGTCTTTTACCAATTTAATCAAATATTCTAAGGCAAAATCTTCTGAAACCAATCCCAAATTGATGCCGTCCTCAAAATCGATAATGGTATAACAAATATCATCGGCGGCTTCCACCAAATAAGCCAGTGGATGTCTTTCAAAACCTACATCATCGCCCGTTTTGTTGGCAATCATTCCCAATTCTGTAGCAACATCCTGAAAGAAAGCTTTATCCGATTGAAAGAAACCGTATTTTTTATCTGCAATATTTTTTGTTGGTTTTTTCGGCAAACTTTCCTTTGGATATTTCATAAAAGCACCAAGCGTGGCGTACGAAATTCGCAATCCGCCTTCAATTCCTGGACGACTTGCCGTTAGGACTGAAAATCCGTTGGCATTTCCTTCAAAATCGATTAAATCCTGCCATTGTTTTATATTCAGCTGCTCTTTGAATTGTTGCCCTTTTCCAATGGAAAAATACTCTCCAATGGCTTTTTCCCCCGAATGGCCAAAAGGCGGATTTCCGATATCATGTGCTAAGGATGCCGCGGCAACAATGGCTCCAAAATCGTTCATGTGAAAACCGTGAATTTCTTGTAAATGGGGGTATTTTTGGATGATTTTTTTTCCGACCAATCTTCCTATGGATCGTCCCACGACCGAAACCTCTAAACTGTGGGTCAATCGCGTATGTACAAAATCGGTTTTAGAAAGCGGAATGACTTGTGTTTTGTCCTGCAAACTCCTAAAAGCGGATGAAAATATGATTCGGTCATAATCGACTTCAAAGCCTAAACGGGTATCGTCTTGCTCTATTCTCAGTCTTTTGCTCGTGTCGCCTTGCCGTTTTAAGGATAATAGTTGTTCCCAGTTCATGGTTTAGTATTAGAAATTTTGATTAAGCGAATATAAAGAAAAAGGAAGGGTTTGAAATAAAAACAGCCATCAAAAATGACAGCTGTTAGTTTCTCTTATTCTTTGCCAATCTAATCAATGGAATCAGACAAATTTTTTTTCTCAATAAACCTGTGTTTTCGGACGACATAGGTGTGCGAAAAGGAATCATGCCATCCTCTGGATCGTTTTCCCAAGAATGTAAATGCTTCAAAAGGGATTAAGCGGCATAGCGTTCTTTGGATGATCGTTTTGGCATTTGGTTTAGAACCATTTCTCATCACAACAAGTGTTTTGGTGAAATATTTGGCAATGGTTCTGGAAAAATACAGTTCGGTAATACCGTAGTAAAAAATTAGTATCGACATCCCAAAAAGGAACTGTATCATCCTATCTGTAAATCCAACCCAGTTGTACAACCCATCATTATTCGTGATTTGGGCAATAATATTGAGAGTTGCCCAAATACTTAACCCAATGATATACTGAACGAACAAATCAATAGTTAGATTCAGAAAACGCTGCCCATTTGAAGCTAATAAATCATCCGTAACGGTAAATTTTTTATTTTCCATTTCTGAACGTTTTTATTTGATAAATTCATAGCTATCTCAAATATAGTGATTTATTTCCAAATTACAGGGTGTTTGTTGGTGTTGATTTGTGGTTTTTTTATTATTCTTTCACTATTTTATTCTTAACGCTTCCATTTGCCGTATTTACTTTTATAAAATAGAAACCATTTGTTAAGTCAGAAATATTAATAGATTTTTCAGACGAGTTTTGAGTTATAATACATCTACCGTTTAAGTCATAAATGGTGGTTGAAATAATGATTTCGTCAGTTTGAATATTTATGATAGAAGATGTTGGGTTTGGAGAAAATGATACATCTAATTTTGATGAATTATTAAAATCACTTATACCAAACGTTCCATCGCCACAACAAGAACTGCCTAAGTTGAATAATTCTGTGATTTCGGTAGTTGTGATTTCTCGGTTATGAATAAAAATATCATCTAAAATACCGGTGTAGTTTTTTCCAATAAATAAATCGCCCAAATCTAACGAAGTAACAATTGTACCGATACCACAATTGGCAACTCCTGTTTGTGTATTTTGTAATATGCCGTCTCGATATAATTTAATGGTTTCATTGATTTGGTTATATGTTGCCGTAAGATGATGCCAGGTTCCTGTATTTGTAACAACGTCACAACTTCCAGATCCATTTTGCCAAACAGAATTTTTCTTAGCAAAAACAGCATTTCTGCAATCGTATAAACTTAAAGACCATTGCCCGTTTTTATCAGGACAATATTGCCCATTATCTCTGTTTACTAAAGTTTCGAATGCCCCTACAGATCTTGACGTATTTAATGGCTTATACCAAAGGGATACAGAAAATTCAGTTAATCCGTTTAAAAAAGTTGTATTTGTTGTTGATAGAAATTCGTTTGAGGAAGATAAATTGTCAAATTCAAAAGCACAATTGGTATTTCCATTTCTATCAGTGGCAGGGTGTGCGGTTGATGCATTCGTTAAATCATGACTGTTGCCTGAATAATCGGTAATATTTCCTTCATTAAAAGGGTAGTAAGCTAAAAGACCGGTTGATAAATTGGTCGAAACAGCATAACACGTTGTGGTAGATACACATACAGATGTATTAATCAATACCGATACATTATTTGAGCCATTGTTTGAAGTAGCTAAATCAATTTTTCCATCGCCGTTAAAATCGTCCCCAATAACAAAAATTGGGTTTGTGCCAACAGTAAATGTTGTGGGTATGGAAAAATTTCCTGTACCATCTCCTTTTAAAACAGAGACGTTATTTGAATTCTGATTGGCTATAATTAAATCTGTTTTTAGATCACAATTTAAGTCTTTACAAATTACAGATTTTGGACCTGTTCCTACAGTATAATTTGTGGCTGTGCCAAAGTTTCCTGTGCCATCTCCTAATAAAATAGAGGATGTGTTTGCGCTAAAATTAGCGCTAGTTACATCTAAATGTCCATCTCCGTTAAAATCACCACTTGCAACAGAAATAGTCCCTGCATCACAATTAAAGTTTGTTGCAGTGCCAAAACTTCCCAAACCATTTCCAATTAAAATTGAAATTGTATTAGAGTTGAAATTTGCAGTAGCTAAATCTGTTTTTCCATCGGCATTAAAATCAGCTGCAATAATAGAATAACACCCAATATCTACAGGGAAATAGGTAGCCGCAGAAAAACTACCTGTACCATTACCTAATAAAACTCCAACATTATTGGTGTTATAATTGGCTGTGGCTAAATCGACATTTCCATCGTTGTTAAAATCACCAGTAATCATTGTTTGTGGATCTGAAGCTACAGGAAATGTTGTTGGAGTTCCAAAACTACCTGCTCCGTTTCCTAACAGTATGGAAATATAATTAGCGGCTCCATTTGTAACTCCAAGATCTATTTTTCCATCGTTGTTAAAATCAGCACTAACAACAGAATAATCATCTGATGGAGCAGCAAAATTGACGGAAGACGAAAAACTGCCTAATCCGTTTCCTGTTAAAACAGATATATTATTACCAAAATAATTCGCCGTTGCTAAATCTATTTTTCCATCGTTATTAAAATCGGCACTAGTGACTGAATAAGGAGTTCTAGCTGTACCAAAATTTGAAGCAGGTAAAAAAGTTATTTGTCCTATACTATTTAAACTAAATAGTAAAGCAGTAAGTGGAATATAAATTTTTCTCATAAAGTGCGATTTTTATTTTTTATTGTTTCACTATTTTATTCTTAACGCATCCATTTGCCGTATTCACTTCTATAAAATACAAACCATTAGTTAAGTCAGAAATATTAATAGACTTTGCATCTGATTTTTGTGTTTTAATACGTCTGCCGTTCAAGTCATAAATAGCGATTGAAATGACTTTCTCTTCTGTTTGGATGTTTAATATAGAGGAAGTTGGGTTTGGATAAAATGACAATACTTTATCTGAATTAGTTATTTCTTGGTTTGATAAAACGGTGCAATTTAAGAGTGTTGGTATGTTCAAATTAGTTAATGTGCAGTTCCCTAATTGTCCAAAAATATTACGACCCCATGTATATAAATTGCCATCAGATTTGAGGGCTGCGGAATGATTTGATGATTTAGCCGAGATTTCAGTCCAATTCATATCTGTACCTATTTGAACTGGTGTGTTTTGATTGGTATTTGTGCCGTCTCCTAATTCACCTACGGAGTTAAGTCCCCAAGCCCATAGGCTACCGTTGCTTTTTAGGGCTAGTCTATGAAAATTTCCTGCTGAAATTGAACTCCAATCTGTATCAGTTCCAACCTGAATTGGTGTGTTTCTATCTGTAGTAGTCCGGTATCCTAATTGATTGTATGCGTTATTGCCCCAAGCCCATAGAGTACCATCATTTTGTAATGCAATTGTATAAGATCTACTTGCTGAAACCGATTTCCATTGATTAAAGCCCCCTCCAGACAAAATGGGTACGTTTGAACTTATATTATTTCCATTTCCAAGTTGACCAAAATCATTTAAGCCCCAACCATATAGAGTCCCATCGGTTTTTATCGCTACCGTATGAGCGTCTCCTAATGAAATGGTTTTCCAATCATTACTTGAAGTTATTTGTACTGGTGCATTCTGATTGGTGTTTGTGCCATTTCCAATTTCGCCATCAGCATTATATCCCCACATCCACAAAGTTCCATTATTTTTAATGGCTGCGCTACTACCATACCTAGCCGATGCAAAGTTCCAATCGGTATCTGTACCTATTTGTACAGGAATATTGCTCTGTGTGGTTGAACCTATTCCTAATTGTCCATAGCTATTATCTCCCCAAGCCCACAACGTACCATTATTTTTAATAGCTATTGCGTGATAATCTCCAGAAGCAATAAATTCCCAATTTGCATCCGTACCTACTTGAACTGGCGTGTTGCTGTCGGTTGTGCTTCCAATACCCAAACTACCTAAACCATTGTTTCCCCAAGACCACAATGTTCCGTCGGTTTTTATGGCAGATGTATGATTATCGCCAACAGAAACTGATTTCCAAATACCAGCGTTTTTGACTTCTATTTTTACTGAAGTAAGATAAGGTAAGTAGTCGGTACATGGGTGAGGACCGTAAGCGCGATAGTTAAGGTTATATATTCCTACAGGGGTATTAGGCGCTACAGTTATAGTTCCATCAGGGTTCATAGTAAAATTTGGATCTGTAGTTGTAAGTGCAGCAGTAGCCCTTCCAATGGCTCCAACCCCAAAAATAGGAGAAGCCCCAAAACCAGTTACATAATCATTCGCCAATACGCTAATTGTTGTTCCACCAAGAACAGAATCAATAGGTGTTAGTGTGAAATCGTCGTCATATTTAAAAATGTCAGGATCAAAATAAACATATAATGTCTCTTCGTTTGAAATGTTCCCTAAGTTGTCTGAAAAAGTATATTTAATAGCACAGCTTTGGTAATCACCTATACCTCCAGACCATCTAACTACTCCATTTATGTCTGCTGTAAAGCTAATTCCATTTACAGTAATTGATGATTGGATACCTGAAATTGTTTGATCTAAATCTAATGAAGCATAATCAATTGTACCCGAGTTTACATAATCGTTTGCCAATGGATATGCCTCAACCAAACCTCCTGAATAACAACCAAATACCGAGTCAGCCATTGCTGTTTGTGTAATTCCTTTGAAAGAAATTAAGACTAAAAAAATAAAGAGTATAGTTTTTTTCATGTTTTTTTATTTGTTAGTTATGTCTGGTTATGAAAAATCGATATTTTTGGATTAAAAAAATAAAAGTATATTTTTATATAATAGCAAGCAAAAGTTTATTTCATTATTTTTATTCGTTGCATATACTTTTGAATGAATTACCTCTTTGGTTCGTTTCGTTTCACTCGGACGCATATATGGGAGTAAATAGGTATGTCAATTATACAGAGTTTGGGTCAGCAAATAAAACATCGTTTAGGTTTTAACAAAAAACCCTCGCATTTCTGCAAGGGTTGAGATTTACTTCGTCAGTTCGCTTTCGCTCGTGTCTCCTATCGTCGAAATGACAAATCGGATTAATATCTGTAATATTCTGGTTTGAATGGTCCTTCAACGGGAACACCAATATAATCTGCTTGGTCAACACGTAAAGTTTCCAATTCAACACCTAGTTTAGCCAAGTGCAACATGGCCACTTTTTCATCCAAATGTTTAGGTAACATGTACACGTCATTGTTGTATGCCGCGCTGTTTTTCCACAATTCGATTTGAGCCAAAGTTTGATTTGTAAATGAGTTGCTCATTACAAAACTTGGGTGACCTGTAGCGCAACCAAGGTTTACCAAACGACCTTCAGCAAGAATAAGAATATCTTTTCCAGCGATAGTATATTTATCAACTTGCGGTTTGATTTCAATTTTTGAAGCACCATGGGTTTTGTTCAACCAAGCCATGTCAATTTCGTTATCAAAATGTCCGATGTTACACACGATAGTTTTGTCTTTCATTTTTTCGAAATGAGAACCCAAAACGATATCTTTATTCCCGGTAGTCGTAATGATGATATCAGCAGTAGCAACAACAGTATCTAATTTTTTAACTTCAAAACCATCCATTGCCGCTTGTAAAGCACAAATTGGGTCAATTTCAGTTACTGTTACAATAGATCCAGCACCTCTAAAAGAAGCAGCAGTTCCTTTACCTACGTCCCCGTATCCACAAACAATTACTCTTTTTCCAGCCAACATAATGTCTGTTGCACGACGAACCGCATCTACAGCAGATTCTTTACAACCGTATTTGTTGTCAAATTTCGATTTAGTAACCGAGTCATTTACGTTGATAGCCGGCATTGGCAATGTTCCCGCTTTTACTCTTTCGTACAATCTGTGAACTCCAGTGGTAGTTTCTTCAGACAATCCTTTGATTCCAGCAACTAATTCCGGGAAACGGTCAATAACCATATTCGTTAAATCTCCACCATCATCAAGAATCATGTTCAATGGTTTTCTGTCTTCACCAAAGAATAAAGTTTGCTCAATACACCAGTCAAAATCTACTTCGTTCAAACCTTTCCAAGCATAAACCTGAATTCCTGCAGCAGCAATTGCAGCAGCAGCCTGATCTTGAGTAGAGAAAATGTTACAAGAACTCCAAGTCACTTCAGCACCAAGAGCGGTTAATGTTTCAATCAAAACCGCAGTCTGGATTGTCATGTGCAAACATCCTGCAATACGAGCGCCAGCAAGTGGTTGTTCGTTTTTGTATTCCGCACGAAGCGCCATTAAACCTGGCATTTCAGCTTCCGCCAATTCAATTTCTTTTCTTCCCCAAGCCGCTAGAGAAATGTCTTTTACTTTGAAAGCCACATAAGGCATAGTTGTAGTACTCATTTATAGTATATTTGTAATATGTAAAATTTTTGGCAAATTTACGGAATAACTTATATATTAAAAAAGCATTTCGTACTATTTATGAGTTGTTTAATATCCTAATCTTTTATAAATCAATAAAATAATTTGTTTTTTCAAGCTGTTTTAAGTTTCAGGAGCTGTTTCCCGCTGTACTCTTCAATCTTTTTTATCTCGCCGTGGCGAGCCAAAAAAGGATTTCCGTTGCCATCAGGGCTAGTAAAATTAGTAAAAACCTATGAATTCATAACCTAGAAGAAATGCCTTTATACCAAATCACAAACTTCAATGATTCGACGCAAATTCTCGTATGGAAAATAACGGAATCTTTAGAGGAATTGCAGGATGAAGTGCTCCTCAACGACATAAATGCCATTCGCTTAAATGGGATGAAATCCCAAATGCACCAGCGGGCATTTTTGAGCGTTCGAAAATTAATGCTTGAGGCAGGCTATTCTGACTTTGATTTGTATTATGATCAATTTGGGAAGCCATATTTAAAGGATGGCAAGCACATTTCAATCACGCATTCCCATGAGTTTTCGGCCATAATCATCAGCGATAAAATAGTGGGAATCGACATCGAGTTGCAAAGGGAAAAAATCGTTCTAATCGCCGATAAATTTGTAAATGAAAATGAATTGCACCGTTTAAAAAGCAAAGGAGTCCAAGACTACATCAAAAAACTAACCGTAAAATGGGGTGCTAAAGAATCGGTTTTCAAAATCAGAAACGAACAAGGCATTAGTTTTAAAAATCATATTTGGGTTTACCCATTCGAAATCAATGAAAAAAAAGCAACTGCCTTACTTCAAATGGAAAGTGTAAAAAAACAATTTTCAATACATTTTGAAGAAATCGAAAATTTCACTTTAGTATATGCCTTCGAAAAAAATTAATATGCCGTCCATTTACTCTCAAATTTTAAAAGCAAAAGCCGAAAATCGGAAATTACTTGCCATACTCCTAGATCCTGACAAAATTGTTTTAGAACAGATGGACGCAATAATCTCTAAAATCAATCAATCGCCGGCCACCCATATTTTTGTTGGGGGAAGCCTCGTAGAGAACAACAATATGGATGGATTAATTTTAAGGATGAAACAAAATTGCCCTTTACCCCTTGTCCTTTTTCCCGGAAATCCATCACAAATTTCCAGTCTTGCTGATGGAATTTTGTTCCTCTCCTTGATTTCAGGACGGAATCCCGATTATTTAATAGAGCATCAGGTAAATGCGGTCCCATTTTTAAAACAGACCAATCTAGAAATCATTTCAACCGGCTATATTCTCATCGAAAGCGGAACGGAAACGGCTGTAGAACGGGTGAGTAAAACCAAACCCTTATCCAGAAATAACGCAACCTATATTCTCCAAACGGCACAAGCAGGCGAAATGTTGGGCAATAAGTTGATCTACCTCGAAGCGGGAAGCGGTGCAAAACAGGCAGTTCCGTTAGAAACAATCCGATTGGTCGCTAAAAACATCCGGATTCCATTGCTTGTAGGTGGCGGAATCATGGACTCTCGAGAAATTCAAAAAGCATACGATGCTGGAGCTGATTTGGTGGTCATTGGTACTGCTTTCGAAAAAGACATTAATTTTTTCAAATCTTAAACTATATGATAGAATTTCTTTTTTCCCAATATAGAGACCATCCCACATTAGACATTATTCTGGAAATTGTTGCTGTCATTTTCGGATTATGGAGTGTTTGGTGCGCCAAGTCCGATAATATATGGGTGTTTCCAACAGGTATTGTAAGCACCCTAATCTATGTTTATCTTCTTTGGGAATGGTCTTTATTAGGAGATATGATGATAAATGGCTATTATTTTATCATGAGTATTTATGGATGGTACCATTGGACACGAAAAAAAGGAGATACAGCCGAATATCCGATTTCAATAATTTCTAGGCAAGAAAAACTAATTTCAGTCATTATTTTCACAATAACAATAATTTTTGTTATTATTGTGTATCTTTTCTTTGGCAAATTTACAACATGGTCTGCCTTTGTAGATACATTCATTACGGGAATTTTCTTTGTAGGAATGTGGCTCATGGCCAAAAGAAAAATTGAAAACTGGATATTTTGGATTATAGGGGACGTGATTTCCATTCCATTATATTTTGTAAAAGGGTTTACCTTTACAGGTTTTCAATACATAATATTCACAATAATTGCCTTTTATGGCTATATAGAATGGAAGAAAATCTTAAACAACAACAGACAGGAATACTGAAAATAGCATTGTTTGGCCCCGAAAGTACGGGTAAAACTACATTGGCTAAACAATTGGCGACCTATTTTGATACTGTTTGGACCCCTGAATATGCACGGGAGTATTTGCAAAAGAAACTAGAGGAAACCGGACAAATTTGTGAACCAGAAGACTTATTGCCTATTGCTATTGGCCAAACAAGATTAGAAAACGATACCTTGCTTACGGCAAATAAATATCTTTTTTGCGACACTTGTCTTTTAGTTACTAAAGTTTTTTCGGAAATCAATTATAATTTTTGTGACCCCATTCTTGACAAGGCTGCCCGAAAACACAAATACGATTTATTCTTTTTGACCGATGTGGATATGCCCTGGGAAAAGGACGATTTGCGCGACGGTCCCGAGAATAGGAAATCCCATTTTAATGCATTCAAAAATATTTTAATAGAAAACAACAAGCCTTTTATCACGCTTTCGGGCGATGCTAATTCTAGATTGGAGAAAGCTAAAGTCATCATTAGAGATTTGGAAAGAGCCCGAGAAATGGGTTTTACATCTTTTGATTTTGTGCAAATCTATGACAGAGGAATTTCTTTAGATACCATTAAAGATCATTTAACCATTTTTAATTTTGGAACTTCAAAGGCTATTTTGGTGAAACCCGCCACAAAAAATGATGGCATCATAAAATTATCGGAGAATCAATTTCAAGAATATTCCAATTATTTTGACCAAAAAAAGGATACTTTAAAGCTTGAAAAATTTGTTCCAGCTTCAGGTGCGGCCAGTAGAATGTTTAAGTTTTTGAATGAATTTTTGAATGAGTTTGACCTTGAAAACGAAACCATAAATGCCTACATCAACAGGAAAAAGGCCAATGAGCTAACCGTATTTTTAACAGGACTTAAAAACTTTCCTTTTTATGAAAGTGTTTACAACAAGTTAAAAGAAATCAATTTGGATTATAGTTCATGGGTAAGGGATAAAAAAAATTATCATTTCATAGAATTGCTTTTAAGCAAGGACTATTTTAATTTTGCCAATAAACCTAAAGGAATTCTTCCGTTTCATCAGTATCCATCACACATGGTAACCCCTGTAGAGGAGCATTTGAATGAAGGGGCTCACTATGCCAATGCCAGCGGTATTTCCAATTTGCATTTTACGATTTCAGAAACTCATCAAGAACAATTTGAAAAAATAATTGAAAACGAAAAAAGTAAAGTTGAAATTCAGAACAATACCAAAATCAAGGTTAATTTTTCTTTTCAAAATAGTGCTACCGATACAATTGCGGTCGATTTAGAGAATATTCCGTTTAGAAGCGAGCTTGGCAAACTGGTTTTCCGCCCCGGAGGACATGGTGCTTTAATTGATAATTTGAATAACCTCGATGCCGATATTGTTTTTATTAAAAATATTGACAATGTGATTCAGAACAATATTGAAAGCATCACCTTATATAAAAAAGCATTGGCTGGAATCCTTGTTGAAATGCAGGAACAAATTTTCAAAATTTTATATCAAATCGAAGAAAATCAAATTCAAGAAAAAGACATCGAAAACGTCATTTCATTTATTCAACAGAAATTGAATACTGAAATTATTGAAGATTTTTATAAATATACTTGTGAATACAAAATCAGTTATATCAAAGAGATTCTAAACAGACCTATTCGTGTTTGCGGAATGGTAAAGAATGAAGGGGAAGCCGGTGGCGGACCGTTTTGGGTTCGGGACATTAAGGGGCGCGTGTCGTTACAAATCATAGAAACGGCTCAAATTGACTTGCTAAATAAAAGACAGGCACAAATATTGTCCAATTCAACCCATTTTAACCCTGTTGATTTGGTTTGCGGCATTAGGGATTTTAAAGGGGACAAGTTTGATTTGTACCAGTTTATTGATCACAACAGCGGATTTATTGTCGAGAAAAATAAAAACGGCAGGGAATTAAAAGCCTATGAGTTGCCCGGTTTATGGAATGGAGCAATGGCAAAATGGATCACGCTCTTTGTTGAGGTGCCCATAATGACGTTCAATCCTGTAAAAACGGTAAATGACTTGCTAAAAACGGCACATCAAGCCCAGTAATTTTGGAAAAGGAAAAAATCATTGCGGAATTGCATTTCAAAGCCGTTCGGAGTTCGGGCGCTGGTGGACAAAACGTGAACAAAGTTTCTTCTAAAGTGGTTTTGACTTTCGATTTGAATACCTCTCAAGCGTTGTCTGAAGTTGAAAAACAACAATTGGAAATCAAATTAGCCACAAGACTAACCAGTGATAACCTCCTAATTTTGAATTGCGATGAAGACCGAAGTCAACTTAAAAATAAACAAATTGTTACCAAACGGTTTTTAGATTTAATCGCTTCAAGTCTTGTGGTTCCTAAAATAAGGAAGGCGACAAAAATCCCAAAATCGGTCATCAAGAAGCGCATAAAGGACAAGAAAAATTTGTCCATAGTCAAGCAAAATCGCAGGAAGCCTAATGTGGACTAGATAAATTCCACCCTTTATTAAAGCCAGCCTTGGACTTTCGTTAAGACAGCATCAACTAACAACTGCTGTTTTTTTGGTTTCAGGCCGACAATAAATTAGGATTGTATTTGATTTGTAAGAACTTAGCCAAAGAAAATAAATATTTATTTAAGATGACCTCACTGAAATTAGTGATATTTCATTTATTTAAAGCGAGCTTAAAAAGGATCGAATAGGTTTTGGATATACTAAAAAACGGAATTTTGGAATTTCTTTTTTGATTTATGGGATTTTTAGGTTTACATTTGCCTCGTCTCAAAGGGGTGCTCTAAATAACGAGCTGAGATTATACCCAAAGAACCTGGGCGGGTAATGCTGCCAAGGGAAAAAATGACAAAAACTAGAGTGCACGCTACCTTTTTGTCATAGGAAACAATCATTTATTAATTTAACAAAAGAATAATTCCCCCTTTTATTCGTAATACTATTTACGGATGAATACAATTTTTTTTAGCCACAATGGCACAAAGACTCAGAATTTTAAATTTCCAGTTCTATTTTCTATTATCTTTTCTCTATTATCTTTTTCTGTTTTTTCTCAAGTAAAAGACACCATCAAAGTCAATGCACTTGACGAGGTGTTGGTTTCAGCCGTTCGGGTCACTACAAAAACGCCGGTCAGTTTCAGTAATTTGGATAAACAAGAAATTGCCAACCGAAATTTAGGCCAGGACATTCCTATTTTAATGAATTACATGCCGTCGGTTGTCACCACTTCCGATGCTGGAAACGGTTTTGGTTATACCAGCATTCGGGTTCGAGGGAGTGATGCTGCCCGTGTTAACGTCACGATTAACGGAATTCCATACAACGATTCAGAAAGTCAAGGGACGTATTTTGTAGATTTACCAGATCTTGCGTCCTCGTTACAAAGCATTCAATTGCAACGTGGCGTGGGAACTTCTACCAATGGCAGCGGGGCTTTTGGAGCAAGTTTGAACCTGCTGACCGATAATTTTTCTAAGGAAAGTAGAGGCGAAATTGCAAACTCTTTTGGAAGTTTCAATTCCAGAAAACATACCATAAAATTCAGCACGGGTTTAATGAACGACCATTTTGAATTGGCCGGACGATTGTCTGATATGCATTCGGATGGCTATGTAGACCGAGCCGCATCAAATTTAAAATCGTATTTCCTACAGGGTACTTATGTTGGGAAAACCACTTTGATTAAGGCTTTGGTTTTTGGCGGGACAGAAAAAACGTATCAGGCTTGGTATGGTGTTGACGCTACAACATTAAATCAAGACCGGACTTTTAATGCTGCTGGAATGTACACAGATGCCAATGGCAAAATCCAGTTTTACAACAATCAAACTGACAATTACCAGCAAGACCATTACCAGTTGCATTGGAATGAAAAGATTTCAAAAAGCTGGAATACCAATTTGGCTTTTCATTACACAAAAGGCAAGGGGTATTATGAAGAATTTCAAGAAAATCAAGCCTTTTCAGACTATGGATTGACACAAATAACCTTTGGGGCAACCACCATTGACCACTCTAATTTGATCACTCGAAAATGGTTGGACAATGATTTTTATGGCACTACCTTTTCTGTAAATTACAAGAAAGATAGAGTAGATTTCGTTTTTGGAGGTTCTGCCAATAAATACAATGGCAAACATTTTGGACAAATTATATGGGCACAATTTGCTTCAAACAGTCAAAATTCAGATCATTATTATGACAATTACGGGAATAAATTAGATCTTAATTTCTTCTCGAAAATTAATTACCAGTTAACCGAAAAATTCAGTATTTATGGTGATTTGCAATACCGAACAGTAAATTATAAAGCAGATGGAGTTCAATCGGATTTGGTTAATGATACTTTCCGATTTTTTAATCCTAAAGCAGGATTGACCTATTTATTGAATCAGAATCAGAATCTATATTTCTCTTATGCTCGTGCGAATAGAGAACCTAACAGAACCGATTATGAAAACGGATCTCCAAGACCCGAAAAATTAAATGATTTTGAACTGGGTTGGCGTTTTGCTACTTCAAAAACACAACTAAACATCAACGGATATTATATGTTATATAAAGATCAATTGGTGTTGACTGGCGCTTTGGACAATGTTGGGAACCCCATACGAACCAATATTGGAGAAAGCTACCGATTAGGTGTTGAGGTGGATGCCAATTTTCAGGTATCAGAAAAATGGAGCATTAGGCCTAATATCACTTTAAGCGAAAATAAAAACAAGGATTTTGTAGTTGATAACGGAGCAGGTCTAGAAAATTTAGGGAAAACGAATATCGCTTTTTCTCCAAAAATAGTAGCTGGAAACAGCTTAAACTATTCGTTATCTAAAGAATTGAAGTTGTCCTTTTTATCAAAATTTGTGGGTGAACAATTTTTATCCAATATTGATGACCAAAACTCAAGATTGAAAGATTATTTCATTCAAGATTTTCATGCGCTATATGAAATTAAAACTAATAAAGTATTCAAATCGATTGGTTTTTCGGTTCTAGCCAACAATCTTTTTAACGTAAAATATGTTTCTAACGGAGCAGATTATGGCGGTGGCTATGTATATTATTTCCCGCAAGCAGGTGCCAATTTTTTAGCCGGAATGACTTTGAAGTTTTAGAATTTGAATTGGTTAAGTTGCTAAAGATCCTGATGGTTTTACTGTCAGGATTTTTATTTTAATTGTAAACTCGAATCGAATTGTTTCCTAAAATCTCAATTCGGTATGGAATCAAGGTATATTGGGCAGTGCCAATCCCTGTAAACAAGCTATATTCCAGCGCGTCACAACTGCATTTTGCATTTACGCCATTAACTGATAATTTAGAACAGGAACTTGGGTATTGATTCGGACAATTGGCATTCCAAGCCCGGTAATCCGTGTCAGAAATTTTCATGACAATCATACTAATTCCCGATGGTTCAGTTAAAGTTACCGGAACAATTGGAAGCGTTAAAGAAGGGTTAAGATTTAAGTTTATCACATATGAAAAACTATAGCTAGGGATATATGGGTTGTTATTCCTAACGGTATCTTTCGTGCATCCCATAAGCAAGGCCATAATGAGTGATAGCAGTAAAAATTTATTCATTTTAAATAAAAGTAAAAGTATGAGGCAAACAAATTTAATTTATTTAACTTTGGAATGGTTATGATTAACATATAATTATAGACTAAAACAAAAAAATACTATCTTTGTGGTAACAAATCCCATCCCGATGGGATTTTTTCTATTTATAACAATCAGGAAATTATGAGTGCAGTATCGTATTACACAGCAGAAGGATTAAAAAAATTAAGAGAAGAATTAGATTACTTAAAAAGTGTGATGCGTCCCAAGGCATCGCAGGATATAGCAGAGGCAAGGGACAAAGGCGACTTGTCTGAAAATGCAGAATATGATGCGGCTAAAGAAGCGCAAGGAATGTTAGAGATGAGAATTGCTAAACTGGAAGAGGTACATTCTAACGCTAGATTGATTGATGAATCCCAATTGGATGTTTCCAAAGCATTGGTGTTGTCTAATGTCAAAATTAAAAATCAAGCCAACGGAATGGAAATGAAATATACGCTGGTTGCCGAAAGTGAAGCCGATTTAAAATCAGGAAAAATCTCTGTCACGTCTCCAATTGGCAAGGGCTTGCTAGGTAAGTCCGTGGGCAACGTTGCCGAAATTTCAGTTCCAAACGGAGTGTTGAAATTTGAAATTTTAGAAATATCCAGAGACTAACATTAGAGTCATTGTTTCTGTTCACCTGAAGTCTAAAATATAAAACCAAATTATCGTGTCAAGTATATTCACTAAAATCATAAATGGAGAAATCCCGTGTTATAAAATCGCTGAAGATGAGAATTATTTGGCTTTTTTAGACGTAAATCCTAACGCTAAAGGGCATACATTATGTGTCCCGAAGATAGAAATTGACAAGATCTTTGATTTGGATGATAATTCGTACATGGGACTCCTATTGTTTGCTAAAAAAGTGGCAACTGCATTAGAAAAAGCCGTTCCTTGCAAAAGAATCGGTATGGCTGTCATAGGATTGGAAGTCCCCCACACCCATGTGCATTTGATTCCGCTAAGCGAAATGGATGAAATGCGTTTTCAGAAGAAAGTAAAATTGGAAAAAGAGGAATTTGAAGCTTTGACAAAAAGTATTCAAGAATACTTGTAATTAGAATTTAAAATCCCGACAACAATCGGGATTTTTGCTTTTTATAATTTTAATTTTTGAGTTATACACTTAATTTGTTTCCAGAAAAAAATCCAATTGAATCGCTATTCGATACTAAAAATATTCTCTTTTTTCCAAAATGGAATTCTAAAATTGTTTGCATAAGATAATGAATGTTAAAGTAAATTATCTGGCATACCGTAAATACTCAAATTGAATTCCTATTTTTGCTTTATGGAAAACATTTTTAGCGACGAATACTTCATGAAGAAAGCCTTGCAAGAGGCAGAAATGGCTTTTGACAAAGGGGAGATTCCTGTTGGAGCCATCATCGTTGTCGAAAATACAGTCATTGCTAGAAGTCATAATCTCACGGAATTACTTCGTGATGTCACCGCCCATGCCGAAATGCAAGCCATAACGGCTGCCGCCAATTTTCTGGGCGGAAAATACTTAATAGGTTGCACACTTTATGTCACCATCGAACCTTGCCAAATGTGTGCCGGTGCTTTGTATTGGAGCCAAATTTCAAAAATTGTTTATGGTGCCAGCGATGACAATCGGGGTTTTGAGAAAATGGGAACGCAGTTGCATCCAAGAACTACCGTTGTTCGTGGAGTTTTGGCCAATGAAGCTTCCGAATTGATGAAGCGATTTTTTGCCGAGAGAAGGAAATGATTTTAAAAAACTAAAACCGATTCCCTTGAAATTGGCTATTTATTTACCAGACTTAATCTTTTAAGATAGTCGGATTGATTTAAAAATCTGAACAAGATAAAAAAAATCCCAACTTCTCAGCTGGGATTATTAAATTTTTTTATTCTGGATCGTTCATTTTAAAAGTATCCATAAAGGCCGTGGTATAATCTCCCGCCACATAACGCGGATCATCCATTAGTTGTCTATGAAACGGAATGGTGGTTTTAACACCTTCTATTACAAATTCATCTAAGGCTCTTTTCATTTTATTAATGGCCTCTTGACGCGTTTGAGCCGTTGTAATCAGCTTGGCAATCATAGAGTCATAATTGGGCGGAATGGAATATCCGGAATAAACGTGTGTGTCCAAACGAACTCCGTGTCCTCCGGGGGTGTGTAAAGTGGTGATTTTTCCCGGCGAAGGGCGAAAATCGTTATATGGATCTTCCGCATTGATACGGCATTCTATGGCGTGTAATTGTGGTAGATAATTTTTACCCGAAATTGGCACTCCGGCAGCTACAAGAATTTGTTCCCGAATTAAATCGTAATCAATGACTTGTTCTGTAATAGGGTGTTCTACTTGGATTCGCGTATTCATTTCCATGAAATAGAAATTACGGTGTTTGTCTACCAAAAATTCCACGGTTCCAGCACCTTCGTATTTAATATATTCGGCAGCTTTCACTGCAGCGGCTCCCATTTTATCGCGCAATTCATCAGTCATAAAAGGAGAGGGAGTTTCCTCGGTCAGTTTTTGGTGACGACGTTGTACAGAACAATCTCTTTCTGATAAATGACAGGCTTTTCCATAAGCATCCCCAACAACCTGTATTTCGATGTGGCGTGGCTCTTCAATTAATTTCTCGAGGTACATTCCGTCGTTTCCAAAAGCCGCAGCAGACTCTTGACGAGCGCCTTCCCATGCTTTAAGCAAATCTTCTTCTTTCCATACGGCACGCATTCCTTTTCCGCCACCACCAGCGGTTGCTTTTAGCATGACAGGATAACCCATTTCTTTAGAAAGTTGTTGTGCTTGCTCGAATGATTCCAAAAGCCCTTCCGAACCTGGCACACAAGGAACGCCAGCGGCTTTCATCGTAGCTTTTGCAGAAGCTTTATCTCCCATTCTATCAATCATTTCAGGGGAAGCGCCTATGAATTTGATTCCGTGCTCTTGGCAAATTTTTGAAAATTTAGCATTTTCCGAAAGGAATCCATAACCTGGATGGATGGCATCTGCATTGGTGATTTCTGCAGCAGCTATGATATTTGACATTTTTAAGTAGGACAAATTACTCGGCGGTGGACCTATACAAACGGCTTCGTCAGCAAATTTAACGTGCAAACTTTCGGCATCAGCAGTAGAATAAACTGCAACGGTTTTAATTCCCATTTCTCTACAAGTACGAATGATACGAAGTGCGATTTCTCCTCTATTTGCAATTAGTATTTTTTTAAACATCTTTTTAAAATTTTAAATTTTGTAACCTAAATTTTGAATTATTTTAAATGATGAAATCCATCATTCAAAATTTACGATTAAAATTTTTATGATGGATCTACTAAAAATAAGGGTTGGTCATATTCTACCGGTGACATGTCGTCAACCAATATTTTGATAATTTTACCGGAAACTTCCGATTCGATTTCATTAAATAATTTCATTGCTTCAATAACACAAAGCACATCTCCTTTTGCTATTGTACTTCCAACTTCTGTAAACATGGGTTTATCTGGAGATGGTTTTCTGTAGAATGTTCCAATAATAGGGGATTTTATGGTAATGTATTTTGATGTTTCATCGGCAACAGGTATTGCCGATGTTGAAGCTTCTACAGCTATTTGCTGGGGAGCTACGGCTTGTTGCAATACATTTTGGGCAGGCATTTGCTGTACATAAGTAACATCAGATGCATTGCCTTCAAGAGTAGTTCTAATGGTAATTTTAACATCCCCTGTTTCTAATTTTACTTCTGCAACTCCTGAATTTGCTACAAATTTAATTAGATTTTGAATTTCTTTTAAATCCATGATTATTTGTTTTTAGTTTATTGTTTGTTGTATGCCCACTTTAAATAAATGGATCCCCAAGTAAATCCACCACCAAAGGCGGCGAATATAAGATTATCTCCTTTTTTAAATTTATTTTCGAAATCACTTAATAACAATGGCAAAGTAGCCGAAGTAGTATTACCGTATTTGTGAATGTTAATCAAAACTTTGTCTTCGTCCACTTCCATTCTACTGGCTGTGGCATCAATAATTCTTTTGTTGGCTTGATGCGCAATTAACCAATTCACATCTTCTTTAGTAAGGTTATTCCTTTTCATTATCTGTTCGCTAACATCTGCCATCCCCATAACTGCATATTTAAATACCGTTTTCCCGTCCTGATAAATATAGTGTTGTCCGTTTTCTACCGTTTCTTTCGAGGGTGGAAGGATGGAACCTCCTGCATCAATTTTTAGATAATCACGGCCTATCCCGTCGCTTTTCAATATTTCATCCTGCAACCCTAAACCTTCATAGTTAGGTTCGAACAAAGCTGCTCCGGCTCCGTCTCCAAAAATAATACATGTAGCTCTATCAGTATAGTCAATTATTGACGACATTTTATCAGCACCAATTAATAATACTTTTTTATATCTTCCTGATTGCACATAAGCTGCTGCAGTAGACATACCATATAAAAACCCAGAACATGCCGCTTGTAAGTCAAATCCAAAGGCATTTGTAGCTCCAATTTGTGTGGCAACATAAACCGCCGTTGACGCAACAGGCATATCTGGCGTTGCAGTAGCAACGATTACTAAATCTATTTCTAAGGGGTTAATTGAACCTCTTTTTATCAAGTCTTGCGCTGCCTTAATGGCTAAAAAAGAAGTCCCAAGTCGATCGCCTTTGAGCACCCTTCTCTCTTTGATTCCTGTACGGGAAGTTATCCATTCATCGTTGGTTTCAACCATGGTTTCGAGAGCTTTGTTTGTAAGAACGAAATCTGGGACATAACCTCCAACAGCGGTTATTGCGGCAGTAATTGTATTCATAAGTTTTTAAAATTTTCTAATCGCAACGTTGTGGCGAATAGAGGCGGAAATTACAAAAAAAATCTAAACCAAATTATTTTAGATCTGCTTATTTATATAAAATTAAAAACAACAAAAAAACTCCCACAATGGTGAGAGTTTCCGTATAATCTATCGAAAAGTATTAAGCAAGAGCTACTATTGATTTGTCAATAACAACTTGTCCTCTGTAATACATTTTACCTTCATGCCAGTAAGCTCTGTGGTATAAATGAGCTTCCCCAGTTATTGGACAGGTTGCAATTTGAGCTACCGTAGCTTTATAATGAGTTCTTCTCTTATCTCTTCTTGTTTTCGAGATTTTTCTTTTAGGATGTGCCATTTTACTATATTATTTATCCGTTAATAGTTTCTTTAATTTGTCCCAACGCGGGTCGGTATTTTCTTCTTGTTTTATTTCTTTTTTCTGTTCTTTGACAGTCAACTCATTCAGTTTATCAAGAACTGGGGTTTTTAAACTCCCGTCTTTGATTCCCGGATGCACTCTTTTTAGCGGAATAGAAAGAACAATCATTTCGTAAATATATTGTGATATATCTATTTGATATTCGCCATGGGGCAATATTAACAACTCGTCGTTATCATTATTGAATTCTTCGCCAAAATTAACTATCAACTTGATTTTCCCTTTAACAGGCAAGTCAAACATTTCGTTTGTTGTATCACATGACACATAAACGGAGCCTTTATGACTAAGATTAAGCTCCATCATGGTGCTTTTCTTTTCTAAAACTACATTTACTTTGATATTTGAACTTTCAAATTCGTCATATTCAAAGTTTTCAAAGAACCCCTTACTTACTTGATATTCAAACTGGTGTTTTCCTAACTTTAATCCTACAAAAGGAATTAAATATTCATTTAACTGCTTCATTTCAACAACAATTTTTCCGAATGATTCGGGAGCGCAAAGATATAAAATTATTAGATAATCAAAAGTGTTGACCGTATTTTTTTATCTATTATTTTTTTCTTCCGGCTTTTCCTTGATTTTCATTGGGTTACGACTAATTTCCTCATATTCATTTCTGGAATTAAAAATGTCAATCGCTAAATATACCGCTTCCTTAAATGAATTATAGTCTGCCTTATTCTTCCCGGCAATCTCATAAGCCGTTCCGTGATCTGGAGAAGTTCTAATTTTATTTAATCCCGCAGTATAGTTGACGCCTTTCCCAAAAGACAACGTTTTAAAAGGAATTAACCCTTGATCATGATAGCTCGCAATTACAGCATCGTATTTTTCATATTGATTGCTCCCAAAAAAACCATCCGCAGCAAAAGGACCGTAAACCAATGTCCCTTTATCGAATATTTTTTTTATGGTTGGTTTTATTATCTGCTCGTCTTCTTTACCAATAACCCCGTTGTCCCCTGCATGAGGATTCAACCCTAAAACTGCTATTTTCGGCTTGTTTATGCCAAAATCCTGAATTAACGATTTTCTAATTGTTTCAATTTTTTGAATGATTAAAGTTTCGCTCAGCTGTTTTGCAACTTCGTTTACCGGAATATGATCCGTCAATAATCCTACTCTCAAATTATCCTGAACCATAAGCATTAAAGCATTACCTTCTAATTCTTGGTCTAAATAATCTGTGTGCCCAGGAAATTTAAATTCTTCAGACTGAATGTTGTATTTGTTTATGGGTGCCGTAACCAATACGTCAATCAAACCCTCCTTAAGGGCTTTTGTAGCGGCCACAAATGATTTTATGGCATATTTACCCACAATATCATCATTTACTCCAAAATTCAAATCGACCCCTTCTCTCCAAACATTTAAAACATTTATTTTCCCCGAAATTACTTGGTCTAACCGATCAATTCCATGCAGTAGCGAGGTAGATTCAAAAGTTTTTTTTACTAAAGACAAGGCCTTCACGTTCGCAAAAATCACTGGCGTACACAGTTCTAACATTCGGGCATCTTCGAACGTTTTTAACACCACTTCGCTTCCAATACCGTTTAAATCTCCGATTGAAATTCCAACAATTATATTTTCTGCATTTTTCACCATGACTTCAAGTTATTTATTGCTAATTTTGAGGTGCAAATTTAGTAAAATAAAACAAGAATGTTTACAGGTATTATAGAAACACTTGGCACCATCCAAGAAATTAAAAAAGAAAATGCTAACCTTCATATTTCGGTAAGCTCGTCAATTACCGATGATCTTAAAATAGATCAAAGCGTGGCCCATAATGGCATTTGTTTGACTGTTGTGGCAATTGAAGATCATAAATATACTGTTACTGCCATTAACGAGACGATAGAAAAAACGAATATTTCCAGTTGGAAAACAGGAGATCTACTAAATTTAGAAAGAGCGATGAAGCTTGGAGAACGGCTTGACGGACATATTGTTCAAGGTCATGTGGATCAAATTGGGGTATGTAAATCTATCTCCGAAACTGATGGCAGCTGGTATTACACCTTTGAGTATGATGAAAAATTTAACAACATTACCATCGAAAAAGGGTCTATTACAATAAACGGGGTCAGCTTAACGGTGGTTAATTCAAAGAAAAATGAATTTAGCGTTGCCATTATTCCTTATACTTATGAGCATACCAATTTTAAAAATTTCGAAATTGGCACAAAAATAAATCTAGAATTTGATGTTATAGGAAAATATGTGAGTCGGCTATATTCATTGAAACAATAAAAAAACTCCGATTCACATCGGAGTTTTTGTTTTTAATTTGAATTCGTAAATTTTATAAAGTCCAAATAACATCGCCATAATCAACAGCCCCAACCAATCGCCATCTATTGGCAAACCTGGCGGAGGTGGCGTTCCCGGCGGAGGTGGTTCTTTTGGTGCTGCATAAGCAGAGGCACTAATAAAAACCAAGACGCTTAGAATTTTATTTATGGATATTCTCATAGTTTGTAAAAGTAAATAAAAAATCTTTTTATCAAAATTTTTTTTGTAAAATTTAAACAAAGCGCAAACATACAATTTAAATCTAAAAAACAACACATTAATAGGTTATATTAATGTAAAGTTGAGCACTTTAGCTTCTACAATCGATGAAAAATTCAAAATTATCTTTTTGAATTTTTCAAAAAAAAAGACTTTCATTATAAAAGTCTTTTGTGGTCCCACTTGGAATCGAACCAAGCACCTACTGATTATGAGTCAGTTGCTCTAACCGAATGAGCTATAGGACCAATTATGAGGTTGCAATATTACCACTATTTTTAATTTTTCGCAACTATTTTTCAATTTGATTGCCAGAATAAAAGATCGTTAATCCATTAGATCCCCCAAATTATTGATTTTTATTGCTTTGAGTATTGTTTTTTAAGTACAACCCATTTTATATTATTTCTTGGCACAACTCGATTAAAACCCCGTTTGTGGATTTTGGATGCAGAAAAGCGACCAATTTATTGTCAGCTCCTCTTTTTGGGATTTCATTAAGCACTATAAATCCTTCCTTTTTTAATCTTTCGATTTCCAATACAATATCCTGTACGTCAAAGGCAATGTGATGAATGCCCTCGCCTTTTTTTTCGATGAATTTAGCTATGGAACTTTCCGGATTTGTAGCTTCTAGAAGTTCAATTTTATTAGGGCCATTCCTAAAAAAAGACGTTTTAACGCCCTCGCTGACCACTTCTTCCTGTTTGTATGCTGGCGCGCCAAATAGTTTTTCGAAAAGAAGGTTGGACGCTTCTATATCTTTAACGGCGATTCCTATGTGTTCTATTTTTCTCATTTATTAAAAATTTTGGCGCAAAGACGCAAAGCCACAAAGGCACATATTTTTTGTAAATATATGTAAAATTAAGAGTTCAATATCGCTATTATCAAAGTGTTAAATTAAGTTGTAATTTTTTGAAAGGGTTAAACTTTGCGTCTTTGCGTCTTTGTGGCTCTAAAAAAATCGTATTTTTGCAAAATGGAAACAAATAGACAGAAAAAAATAGGCGGAGTTATCCAAAAAGATTTGGTTGATATTCTGCAAGGTGAAGTGAGAAAAAACGGAATTTCAAATTTGATAATTTCGGTATCCAAAGTTAGCGTTACTACTGATTTATCCGTGGCGACGGTGCATTTAAGCATATTCCCCCAAGAAAAAGCAGTAGAAACATTGGCGGCCATAAAAACAAATTCTAAGTTAATCAAGCACGATTTATCGCAACGCGTGCGCCTGCAATTGCGAAAAGTGCCTAACTTGACTTTTTTTATTGATGACTCGTTAGACTACATTGAAAAAATAAATACTGCCTTGTCTAACCGAGAAAATCCTATTGAGAATCGCGATCTTTTAGAAAAAAGGAAACATATTTAAATTGAACTTCTCCCTTTACATCGCTAAACGATACATTTTTAGCCGAAGCAAAAATAATGCGATTAACATTATTACCCGAATTGCCTCTGCAGGAATTGTCATTGGAGCGATGTCCTTGTTTGTGGTTTTGTCCGTCTTTAGCGGATTAAAAGAATTCAGTTTATCGTTTAGCAATAATTTCGATCCCGATTTGAAAGTTACTGCTCTAAAAGGGAAATCTATTTCAATCTCTGAGGAACAGCAACGAAAATTACTAAAATTAGAAGGCGTTTTTGCCCAAAGCAAAATCATTGAAGAACGGGTGCTGTTTATGTTTGACGGCAAAGAGGAAGTCGCAGCAATAAAGGGCGTTGACAGCATTTACAGTAAAGTAAACGACGTTAAAAAAAACATTTTTAATGGGTTATGGCTCAAGCCAAATACCTATCAAGTAGTAGTGGGTTACGGAATTTCAGAAAAATTGTCTTTGGGATTGTTCGATTTCAACAACAAGCTAGAAGTTTTTGTTCCTAAACCAGGAAAAGGAGCAATCGAAAATCCAGAGGAAGCCTTTAACAAAACTTCTATTATTCCTGTTGGAATTTACGCCATTAGCGAAGATTTAGATTCTAAATATGTCTTTGCTGATTTAGGATTGGCTCAAGAATTGTTGGAATACAAACCCAATCAGGTTTCGGGAATTGAAATCAAACTCAAACCGAATGCCGACGAAGAGCATATAAAAACAGCACTTCAAGAAATTTTCAACAATACTGTAATTGTAAAAAACAGGGCGCAACTCAACGACAGCCTATACAAAATGCTAAACACCGAGAATACAGCAGTTTACCTGATATTTACCCTTGTCATTATCCTTACTCTATTTACGCTTGCCGGCGCCATTATCATGATGATTCTGGACAAAAAAGGAAACCTGAAAACTTTATACAATCTAGGTACCGAAGTTAAAGATTTACGGAAAATTTTCCTGCTTCAAGGCACCTTGCTAACTGTTTTTGGAGGTCTAATAGGACTTGTCCTGGGAACAATAATTGTCCTTATCCAGCAGCATTTTCAAATTATAATGATTACGCAAACCCTAGCTTACCCTGTGGTTTTCAGTATTAAAAATGTGTTGCTGGTTTTGGCTACTATCTTTTCTTTAGGATTAATTGCTTCTTGGATTGCGAGCAGTCGGGTGAGTAAGAAGTTGTTGGATTAGGAATTTAACCAACCTGATAATTAGAATAAACTTCCTGAATTTCGTCTAGAGCTTTAAAAAGTCCTTCGGGATTATCAATGGTAACTAATTTTTGTCGGTGTTCTTTAAAAGAGTGAATTCCTTTAAAATAATTAGAATAATGAGGGCGGGTTTCTACAATCCCAAGTCGTTCCCCTTTCCATTGCATTGCCCATGTTAAATGGTTTCGTACGGCTTCTACTCTATCGGCAACGCTTGGTTTTTGTAAATGTTCGCCTGTTTTAAAATAATGTTTAATTTCATTAAAAATCCAAGGATAACCGATGGCGGCACGGCCTATCATGATTCCGTCAATGCCGTACTCGTTTTTATAATGCAATGCTTTTTCGGGCGAATCGATATCGCCGTTCCCAAAAATAGGCATCATGATTCTAGGATTATTTTTTACCCGGGCAATATGCGACCAGTCGGAATGGCCTTTGTACATTTGGGCACGGGTTCTGGCGTGAATGCTCAAAGCGGCAACGCCAATGTCTTGTAAACGCTCCGCAACCTCATCAATATTAATGGAATTATCGTCCCAACCCAATCGCGTTTTTACCGTTACGGGCAGATGCGTGCTATCGATAACGGCTTGTGTTAAACGAATCATTAAATCGACATCTTTGAGAACTCCCGCGCCAGCTCCTTTGCAAACGACTTTCTTAACAGGACAACCAAAATTAATATCAATTATATCCGGATTTACGGTGGAAACTATTTTGGATGATAATGCCATCGCTTCTTCGTCGCCGCCAAAAATCTGGATTCCAACGGGACGTTCATAATCGAAAATATCTAATTTCATTCGGCTTTTAATGGCATCACGAATTAATCCTTCTGAGGAAATGAATTCCGAATACATCAAATCGGCACCGTGCATTTTGCACAATCTACGAAATGGCGGATCGCTCACGTCTTCCATGGGCGCAAGAAGTAAAGGAAAATCAGGAAGTTCTATGTTGCCAATTTTTATCAAGGGGAATGTTTTTTTTTGCAAAAATAGGAAAGATTTTCGATAGATGATTCGCGATTGCTGATTTCGGATTTCACAACATCTGAAATCAGCATTCGTGAATCTGAAATCTTCAATGAAAAATTACCTATATTTGCAGATTAATTGAGTTTGCGTGAGGGATAGAAGCGGCATCCTTTTGTGGAGCGAAAGCGGAACAAAAGATAGAGCGAATAGCCCGACCCGGAGTTTTTACGAAGGGTCACGCCAAAAAAATAGACATAAACAAAGAATGAAAAACATACGGAATTTCTGCATTATTGCACACATCGACCACGGAAAAAGCACGCTTGCCGATAGACTTCTAGGAGCAACCCAAACCGTTACTGCCCGGGAAGAAAAGGCGCAATTGCTGGACAATATGGATTTGGAACGCGAGCGTGGCATTACCATAAAAAGTCACGCCATCCAGATGGAGTACAAATATAAAGGCGAGGAATACATCCTGAATTTGATTGATACGCCGGGTCACGTCGATTTTTCGTATGAGGTTTCCCGTTCGATTGCCGCTTGCGAAGGAGCGCTTTTGATTGTGGATGCAGCGCAAAGCATCCAGGCACAAACGATATCCAATTTGTATCTGGCATTAGAAAACGACTTGGAAATCATTCCGGTATTGAACAAAGTCGATTTGCCCAGTGCCAATCCGGAAGAAGTTAGCGACGACATTGTTGATTTATTGGGTTGTAAATTGGAAGATATTATTCACGCTTCGGGAAAAACGGGTTTGGGTGTCGAAAATATTTTGGCGGCCATTATCGAAAGAATTCCTCCTCCAAAAGGCAACGTTGACGAACCGTTGCAGGCATTGATTTTCGATTCCCATTACAATCCGTTTCGTGGAATTGAGGTTATTTTCCGTGTAAAAAATGGGCAAATCAAGAAAGGGCAAAAGATTAAGTTCATGGCAACTGGCAATGAATATTTTGCCGATGAAATTGGCACCTTAAAATTGAACCAAGTTCCGAAACAAGTGATTTCGGCAGGAGATGTTGGGTATTTGATTTCGGGCATAAAGGAGGCAAAAGAAGTAAAAGTAGGAGATACGCTGACGGATGCCAAGAATCCAACAACAAACATCATACACGGTTTTGAAGATGTGAAGCCCATGGTTTTTGCGGGAATTTATCCTGTGGATACCGAAGATTATGAAGAGTTGCGAAACTCGATGGAAAAATTGCAATTGAACGATGCTTCCTTGGTGTTTTTACCGGAAAGTTCGGCAGCATTAGGGTTTGGTTTCCGTTGCGGATTCTTGGGAATGTTGCACATGGAAATTATCCAAGAACGTTTGGAAAGAGAGTTCAATATGACCGTGATTACTACCGTTCCCAACGTTTCGTATTTGGCTTACACCAAGAAACACCCAGAAACGCCATTGGTGGTAAACAATCCTTCGGATTTGCCGGAACCCTCTCGTTTAGATCATGTTGAAGAGCCTTTTATAAAAGCAACGATCATCACCAAATCCGATTATGTTGGAAATGTCATGAGTTTGTGTATCGAAAAACGAGGGTTGATTACCAATCAAACCTACTTGACGACCGAACGTGTGGAATTGACCTTTGACATGCCGTTGGCAGAGATTGTATTCGATTTTTATGACCGTTTGAAAACCGTTTCTAAAGGATATGCTTCCTTTGATTATTCCCCAATTGGAATGCGAACTTCTAATTTGGTAAAAGTAGATATCCTATTAAATGGAACTATTGTAGATGCTTTGTCTTCCTTGATGCATGCCGATAATGCGTATTCTATTGGTAAAAAAATGTGCGAAAAACTGAAAGAATTGATACCGCGTCAGCAGTTTGACATTCCTGTTCAAGCGGCGATTGGCGTGAAAGTGATTTCGCGTGAAACGATTAAAGCCTTACGGAAAGATGTAACTGCCAAATGTTATGGTGGCGATATTTCTCGTAAACGTAAATTATTGGAAAAACAGAAAAAAGGTAAAAAACGTATGAGATTAGTTGGAAATGTTGAGATTCCGCAAGAAGCATTTATGGCGGTATTGAAATTGAATGATTAAAGCCCCTAACCCCAAGGGGAAATTAGGATAAAGAAAAAAGAGAATAGATTATAGAAAAACCTGACGATGTTAAAATTGTCAGGTTTTTAGTTTTTAGTTCCCCCTTTGGGGCTTAGGGGGCTTATTTATCCTTCAACCAATCAAACAACCGTTTCGCGTCTTCCAATTTAAACAATTGGGTTCCCTCATTCATGGTTGCTGCCGATCCGCAAGCCACGCCCCAACGAATGACTTCTTTCAGGCTTTTGTTTTGGGAAAGTGCCCAAACCATTCCGCCTACCATACTGTCACCCGCGCCTACGGTACTTTTTTTGGCCACATTGGGAGCTGGAACAAACTCATAATTGTCTTTAGTTACCAAAACGGCACCTTGCGGCCCGAGGGAAACCACAACAATTTCGGCCCCGCCCTTGGTAATGATTTGCTTTGCAGCTTCGTTTACTTCTTCCAGTTCCAATCGCTCCACACCTATTAATTTTGCCAGTTCTCCAACATTGGGTTTGATCATATAAACACCAATTTCTAATGCTTTTTTTAGCGCTTCGCCCGAAGTATCCACGATTAATTTAGCGTTAGATTTTTTAGCGATTTCTGCAATTTTTTGATAAAAATCTACCGGTAGTCCTTCATTCAAACTGCCACTGGCTACAATGAATTTCGGTCTCAAATTGGTTACGGTCTCCAATACTTTAGCGCTTTCTTCTGCTGAAATGACTCCGCCGGTAAATCCAAATCGGTATTGCGAATTCGTGTTGTCATCCACCGCCACAAAACTTTCTCTTGTCCAAGTCTGTATTTCGATGGCTTTGTATACTATTGATTCCTTGGTTACGAGTTCTTCGAGCATTTTACCTATTGGCCCTCCAGAAGTAAAGACCGCTAAAGAGGTTCCGCCCAATCGGGAAATCGCCTTAGAGACGTTGATTCCTCCACCTCCAGCATCAAAACGTGGTTCGTCACAACGGATTTTTTGTTCCGGTACTAAACCCCTAAAGTGCGTGCTTTTATCTAAGGCCGGATTAACGGTAATGGTAACTATGTCAAATGATTTCATTAGGTATGTTTTACAAATCTAAAGATGCGATAAAATTCGGGGAAAACGGTATAATTCTTGGCAAAAATTTCTTCGTATATTTACAGCCTTAAAACTTTTAAAACTAAAAAGAACGAAGAGAACCTTTCGTTTCCTCAATAATCATGATAGAAGATAAATCACCACAACGCACGAGCATAGCTCAACTGGGAGAATTTGGACTTATAGACCATTTAACATCAAACTTTACCATCAACCAACCTTCAACTTTGAAAGGAATTGGGGACGATGCAGCCGTTTTGGATTTCAGAGACAAAAAAGTGGTCGTTTCCACTGATTTGTTAATTGAAGGTGTCCATTTTGATTTGGCTTATGTCCCTTTGAAGCATTTGGGTTACAAGGCAGTCGTGGTTAATATTTCTGATATTTGTGCCATGAATGCTAAAGCAACACAAATCACGGTTTCTATAGCCGTTTCCAATCGTTTCCCGTTAGAGGCTTTGGATGAATTGTTTGCAGGAATTACCCTTGCCGCCAATGAATATAAAGTGGACGTGATAGGAGGCGACACCACTTCATCCCAAAAAGGATTGATTATTTCGATTACCGCCATTGGCGAAGCCGACGAAGATGAAATCGTGTATAGAAATGGTGCCAAACAAACGGATTTATTAGTGGTAAGCGGAGATATAGGTGCTGCTTATATGGGTTTACAAGTTTTGGAACGGGAGAAACAGGTTTTTCAGGTCAACCCAAATTCGCAGCCCGATTTGGATGCCTATACCTATTTAATTGAACGTCAACTGAAACCAGAAGCCAGAAAAGATGTACGCACTTTATTGCACGCTTTGGAAATCAAACCGACTTCCATGATTGATATTTCGGACGGATTGTCATCGGAAATTATGCATTTGTGCAAGCAATCGGGCGTGGGATGCAACTTGTATGAAGACAAACTACCATTAGATCCGCAATTAATTAATGTTTGCGAGGAATTTGACATCGATTCCACAACCGTGGCCATTAACGGTGGCGAAGATTATGAATTGTTGTTCACCATTCCTATAGATGATTTTGACAAAATAAAAGGGAATCCAAATTTCACAATTATCGGTCACATGACCCAAGAAAGTGAAGGCATTCACCTAGTGACTCGAGCCAATACAAAAATCGCTTTGAAGGCTAGAGGTTGGGATGGTATTAGCGAAAATTAGGATTTGATTTCATACAATATCCAACGCATAAAACCAGTAATTTTTGATCTTTTCATCAAAAGAAAAATATTTTATGTAAATTTGAATGTTGCTTTTTGAATTGAATTTCAATTGTACCCAACACAAAAGCAGCACAAATAGTATTAAAAACCAATACAAATCCTCTTGCTTCCTCTTCCTATGAAGATTATGCTGGAATAAGCAATATGAAAGACCAGTTTTACCAATACATACAAAACCTCCAAGATCAAATTTGCAAAGGATTAGAAGCGGTCGACGGTCGGGCTAAATTCCGTGAAGACCTTTGGGAACGCCCCGAAGGAGGTGGCGGAAGAACCCGCGTGATAGAAAACGGAACAGTTTTCGAAAAAGGAGGTGTCAATATTTCGGCAGTTCACGGAAAATTGCCCGAAGCCATGCAAAAATTATTCAACGTAGGTGAAGCCGATTTTTTTGCTTGCGGATTAAGTTTGGTTTTGCATCCAAAAAATCCAATGGTGCCGACGGTTCACGCCAATTGGCGCTATTTCGAAATGTATGATGAGAACAAAAATGTGATTCAGCAATGGTTTGGTGGCGGGCAGGATTTAACACCCTATTATTTGTTTGAAGAAGATGCCATTCATTTTCACCAAACTTGCAAAACAGCTTGCAACAAAGACAATCCCGAGTTTTATCCAAAATACAAAAAACAATGTGATGCCTATTTTTGGAACTCGCATCGCAATGAAGCCCGAGGCATTGGAGGGTTGTTTTTCGATTATTGCAAAGCTACGGATGCGATGAGTATGCAGGATTGGTACAACTTTGTAACCGAAGTTGGTGATAGTTTTCTGGAAGCCTACGTTCCAATAGTTGAAAAAAGAAAAGACCTTTCATACACTGCCGAAAACAGAACTTGGCAGGAAATCCGTCGAGGACGTTATGTAGAGTTCAATTTGGTTCATGACAAAGGCACGTTGTTTGGATTAAAAACCAACGGAAGAATTGAAAGTATCTTGATGAGTTTACCCCCACACGTGCAGTGGGTTTACGACCATCATCCTGAAAAAGGAAGCGAAGAAGAAAAATTATTGAAAGTTTTAGAAAAACCAATTGATTGGCTTTAAAGCTCCAACGGAGCGCCATATTTATAAATAAAAAATTTATCGAGGCTATGATAACAAAAGAGAGCGAAAAAATGTTTTATGAATATGAAGAAATTCTTAAAAAGAATGGTATTGTAAATGTAAAAGACCTTTTGGATGATGAGTATATAATTGAACCTAAAAGTGAATATAATTTTTATAGAAATGAAAATTGCATCATATTATACTTAGTAAAAAGTGAGAGTAGAAGAAAATTGACTGTAGGTTATAATCTTAACAATTGGGTAAGAAGTGCTTTGTTTAATAAGAAGCAATTATTGGAGTTGTCTGTTTCTGTAAGTAAATATGGAGATAACTATGCTTATTTTATTAACGAAGATAAATCTATAGGATTTGCTATAGGTTGGAATTTTTCTCACAAAACTCCTAATATTCCTATTAATAGTTATAATGCCGCAAGAATATCTTATAATATTTTTAAGAGAATATTAGAAGGAGAAATATTTACCGTTGGTATTGTAGAATCTGATATTCATAAGGACTTGTTTGACAATACCAATACTAAATTTAGTATATCAGTTGATGATCTAAAAATAGAGCAATATCCAAATAAACGCGAAGATGAATCAATAAATGATTTGCCTTTTTAATATAAAATAGTTGTGAATTTAATACACATAACATATTGCTCTACCGGAGCTCATAAACAGATTAATAAATATAACGCTCCTACGGAGCTTGAAAAAATAAAATTATGTTCCCATTACACAGAGGTAGAAGATTAAGAACGAACGAATCCATCAGAAGTTTAGTTCGCGAAACCACATTAAGTCCAAGTGATTTTATGTTTCCCATGTTTATTGCAGAAGGCGAAAATATACAAGTGGAAATTGCTTCCATGCCAGGAATATTTCGTCGTTCCATTGATTTGACCGTCAAAGAAGTTATTGAATTATTTGATTTAGGTATTCGTGCTGTAAATATTTATGTAAAAGTCGGCGAAAATCTAAAAGACAATACTGGAAAAGAAGCTTGGAATAAAGATGGACTAATGCAAAACACTATTCGTGCCATCAAAACCTCTTGCCCGGAAATGATTGTAATGCCTGACGTAGCATTGGACCCGTATTCTATTTATGGCCATGACGGAATCATTGAAAGAGGAGATGTTGCTAACGATGCGACTAACGAAGCACTGGTAAAAATGGCCGTTTCTCATGCCCAAGCCGGAGCCGATTTTGTGGCGCCAAGTGACATGATGGACGGTCGTGTACTGCGTTTGCGCCAAGGATTGGATGCAGCTGGATTTCAAAATGTGTGTATCATGAGTTATTCTGCTAAATACGCTTCCGCATTTTACGGACCGTTCCGTGATGCCTTAGACAGCGCTCCGGTTGATTCTACTGAAATCCCAAAAGACAAAAAAACGTACCAAATGGATTATGCCAATCGCATCGAGGCTATCAAAGAAGCCTTATGGGACGTGGAAGAAGGTGCTGATATGGTTATGGTAAAACCAGGAATTGCGTATTTAGACATTGTTCGTGAAGTTAAAAATGCCGTGAACGTTCCTGTAACTGTTTTTCATGTTTCTGGCGAATATGCCATGATAAAGGCCGCTGCCGAAAGAGGCTGGCTAGACCATGACAAAATTATGATGGAACAATTAATGTGTATCAAACGAGCAGGAGCCAGTTTGATTTCGACTTATTTTGCCAAAGAGGCTGCAATACTTTTGAAGAAATAGGCATGAAAAAACAGTTATTCCTATTGTTAATTTTATTGACCTTGTCTTGTAAAAAAGAATCTGCTGAATCTTTTGGAAAACCCGATGAGAACGTATCTGAAGTTCAAAAACCGGAAGATTTAGGAAAAAGCATTTTTGAAGGGAAAGGAAATTGTATTGCCTGTCACCAAGTAGCGCAAAAAGTGGTAGGGCCAAGTTTACAGGAAATTGCAAAAATCTACAAAGATAAAAATGCAAATATGGTTCAATTCCTTAAAGGCGAGGGAGAACCAATTGTAGATCCCGCACAATATGAAGTGATGAAAGCAAATTTTGTCATCACTAAAACCATGTCCGATGAAGAGTTGAAAGCTCTAGAAATTTATGTATATTCTCACTTAAAATAAGGATACATCCGAAATATAGAATATGAACGTCTACAGATTTTTTTGTAGACGTTCTTTTTTTGACAACTTCTAGGAATAAATTATTTACTTTTATAAAATGGAAACTGCCTTATTCAAAACTTCTTTAGGAATTGCCGAAATTATTGGAGACGAAAACGGAATTTCAAAAATTTCCATTTCCGATGAAGGAGAAGTCTCTGAAACCATACCAGCAGTTTTAGTCGAAGCCATTTCCCAACTTCAAGATTATTTTGAAGGAAAAAGAACTCGTTTTGATTTCAAAATCAATCCAAAAGGAACCGAATTTCAACAAAAAGTATGGAAAGGATTATTAGAAATTCCTTTCGGGAAAACGATGTCTTATTTAGAATTATCAAAAAAATTAGGTGATGTCAAGGCCATTCGGGCTGTGGCTTCCGCCAATGGGAAAAACCCGCTGTGGATAGTGGTTCCGTGTCACAGAATCATTGGAACAGACGGTTCGCTTACAGGATACGCGGGTGGTTTATGGAGAAAAAAATGGTTGCTCGAGCACGAAAACCCAGTAACCCAGCAAAGTTTGTTTTAAAATTGAATCCTTAGACCGCTTAGATTTATTAGATTTGTAGAAAGTCTGAATCAATAAGAAGTCTAAAAGCTAAATTATGATAGAAAAAATTCGCCTAGAAAACATCCTATTTCTTGATATAGAAACTGTTCCCGATGTAGCCGATTTCAATACCTTAGATGCCGAAATGAAGGAACTTTGGGAACACAAAACCCAATACCAACGCAAAGACGAATATACTCCAGAAGATTTTTATGACCGCGCCGGAATTTGGGCAGAATTTGGCAAAATCATTTGCATCTCAGTAGGCTATTTCATCATTAAAGGGGATGTCAGAAATTTTAGGGTGACTTCATTTTTTGGGGAGGAAAAGAAAATATTGAACGACTTTAATAATTTGCTGAACAATCACTTCAATCAGCCGCATCATGTTTTGTGCGGTCATAATGCCAAGGAATTTGATATTCCATTCCTCGCCCGGCGCATGATAATCAATCAAATTGCGATTCCAAATAAGTTGAATCTTTTTGGCAAAAAACCTTGGGAAATCCCACATTTGGACACGTTAGAATTATGGAAATTTGGCGATTACAAGCATTTTACTTCTTTAAAATTGATGTGTAAAGTACTCGGAATTCCATCCCCAAAAGGAGACATCGACGGTAGCCAGGTAGGTCACGTTTTTTATGTAGATAAAGACATTGATCGCATTGTTACCTATTGTGAAAAAGATACGATTGCTGTGGCACAAATTTTCCTTCGCTTGCGTCGAGAAGATTTGTTGATTGAGGACGAGATTATTCACGTGTAAGGATTCATTATTGCAATTGTTATTGATTTATTACATTTACAAAAATTATAATTATGGTATTGAGTAGATTTTGGTTGGCTATTTTTATTTCTTCAATTGCATTTGTGATTTTCAGTTTGTTTTCTGGTAACAGCTACACGATTGACAATGTTTTAAACGGAAAAAAAGACGATCCTATTTTAATTTCAGAAAAATATATGGGTCGGATTCCTGTTTTTATAAAAGACAGCATCAATAAATCGAAAGAAAAAACCTTTGTTATCAATAGAGATACACTAAATGCCGATACTACTTATGTGTATAAAAATAAAGTAGTTAAAATTTTTAGTGGAGTTCAAAAATCAGATGGGTTGTTGCCAACTTGCAAAAGTACATTACTTGATTTAATCATTCCGTTGATTGCTTATTTGGCTTTTTTCTGTGGATTGATGGAGCTTCTAATCATTTCCGGAGCATCTGAAAAACTAGCAAAAGTATTGAGTCCGGTATTCGTAAAAGTGTTTCCAAGTATTCCTCAAAATCACCCGTCGATTTCCTATATGACCTTGAACTTTGCTGCCAATTTCTTAGGATTGGATTCGGCCGCGACACCATTTGGATTAAAAGCTATGGAAAGTTTGCAAGAACTGAATACCGACAAAGATCGAGCGAGTGATGCGCAAATTATGTTTATGTGTTTGCATGCTTCGGGACTTACCTTAATAGCAACTTCTATAATTGGCTATCGTGCTGCTGCCAATGCCAGCAATCCAGCTGATGTGATGTTGCCTTGCATTATTACCTCTTTTATTGGTACAATTGCTGCTTTTCTTATCGTTGGAATTAAACAAAAAATTAATTTCAAAAGTGCGTCTTTAGTAGTTACATTAATGGCGTTAATTACTGCAATTGTTGGTTTGTTGATGTATGTAAACCATTTGGATTTAATTGGTAAAAACTATTTTACAGCTAATCTTTCCGCTTTGATATTGGTAGGAATTATTATTTTCACTTTGATCTTTTCCTTTATTAAAGAGAAAAAATTTGCTGAGGCCAATACTACTGTTTATGAAGCCTTTGTAGTTGGAGCCAATAATGGCGTAAAAACTGGAGTTACCATTTTTCCTTATGTTTTGGGAATGTTGGTTGCCATATCTTTATTCAGAAACAGTGGTTTGTTTGAAATTATTAGCAATTGGATTGCTTTTGCTTTTTCTAATATGGGCGTAAGCAAAGAAATCACCGATGCTTTACCGGTAGCATTACTAAGACCCTTTAGTTCTGCGGGTTCACGAGGGTTTTTGATAGATTCGATGAATACTTTTGGTGCCGATTCCTTAACGGGAAGGTTGAGTAGTATTTTTCAATGCAGTGCCGAAAGCACCTTTTATGTAATTGCGGTTTACTTTGGTTCAATTAATATAAAAAATACACGTTACGCTTTAGGAACGATGCTTGTAGTTGACTTTATTTGTGTAATTACGGCTATTTTTGTGGCGACTTGGTTTTTTTAAAATAAATAACACCAGACTTCTGTTAATTAGTGCGGGCAAGCCGATGACTTTTTGACATCTAATTTTAAATCATTCTAAAGCATAAGTTGATATAAATCAGGTTTAGTTCTTTTGACAATTCTTATATTTGGCATTCTTTAAAAAACCTCATATTATGGAATTTATATACCAGGATCCTTATCCAATTTTAAAAGACGATACCCAATACCGAAAAATTACTTCTGACTACGTAACCTTAGAAAAATTAGGAGACAGAGAGATTTTAACAATTAATCCAAAAGGATTGGAATTGTTATCGCAAGAAGCTTTGAAAGACGTTTCGTTTATGTTGCGGACTGCACATTTAGCTAAGCTAAGAGTTATTCTTGACGATCCGGAAGCAACCGACAATGACCGTTTTGTAGCCTATAATTTATTGCAAAATGCAGTTGTGGCAATTGATGGGGAATTACCTTCTTGTCAGGACACCGGAACAGCGATTGTTATGGCCAAAAAAGGCGAAAATGTATATACAGGCGTTGATGATGCTGAATGGATTTCGAAAGGGATTTTTAACACCTATCAAGAAAGAAATCTTCGTTACTCTCAAATTGTTCCGATTAGCATGTTTGAAGAAAAAAATTCAGGTTCTAATCTTCCGGCACAAATTGATATTTATGCCAAAAAAGGAGCTACTTATGAATTTTTGTTTTTAGCAAAAGGTGGAGGTTCTGCCAATAAAACGTATTTATACCAACAAACGAAATCTTTATTGAATGAAAAATCAATGGATGCTTTCATTCGTGCCAAAATAATGGATTTGGGAACTTCGGCTTGTCCGCCGTATCACTTGGCTTTAGTGATTGGAGGAACTTCAGCGGAAGCGAATTTGGCAGCGGTCAAAAAAGCATCTGCGGGTTATTTTGATAATTTACCCACTTCTGGAAATATGGCAGGTCAGGCTTTCCGTGATTTGGAGTGGGAAAAACGAGTGCAATTAATTTGCCAGGAAAGTCATGTCGGAGCGCAATTTGGAGGAAAATATTTCACCCATGATGTTCGTGTAATTCGTCTACCACGTCATGCTGCTTCTTGCCCGGTTGGATTAGGAGTTTCCTGTTCTGCCGATAGAAATATTAAAGGTAAAATTACCAAAGACGGAATTTACGTTGAACAATTGGAAGTGAATCCAAAACAGTTTTTGCCGGAAACGGCGCCACATTTGGAACCAGCAGTCGAAATTGATTTGAATCAACCAATGGCTGATATTCTTAAAAAATTATCCCAATATCCAATCAAAACGCGTTTGAAATTAAACGGAACTTTGATTGTAGCTCGTGATATCGCTCACGCTAAAATTAAAGAATTATTGGATGCGGGTAAATCAATGCCAGAATACTTCAAAAATCATCCAGTATATTATGCAGGGCCAGCTAAAACACCGGAAGGAATGGCTTCTGGAAGTTTTGGACCAACAACTGCCGGTAGAATGGATGTGTATGTGGATGAATTCCAAAAACATGCCGGTAGCATGGTGATGTTGGCCAAAGGAAATAGAACCAAAGAAGTGAAAGAGGCTTGCCAAAAATATGGAGGTTTCTATCTAGGTTCCATAGGCGGACCAGCGGCAATTTTAGCCAAAGAGAATATCGTTTCAGTTGAGGTTGTCGATTTTGAAGAATTAGGCATGGAAGCGGTGCGTAAAATCACGGTTAAAGATTTCCCTGCATTCATCATTACCGATGATAAAGGGAATGATTTTTTTGAGAATTTGTAGTTTTTAACCGCAAAGACGCAAAGTCAAACGCGAAGTTCGCAAAGATATATAATGAAAAAGACCGTTTATTCTTGATGAGTAAGCGGTCTTTTTATTTCATAAGTTTTTCTTTAATCAATCACCATTTCCGGAATTTCTCCTTCAATAATTAAATCGGCTTCGGTAGAAGCAATAATGTGTTCCACGGAAACTCCCGGTGCTCGTTCCAGAAGTTTAAAACCTTTTGGAGTTACTTCGAGAACGGCAAGTTCGGTTACGACTTTTTTTACGCAGTTCACGCCTGTTAATGGCAAAGTACATTTTTTAAGAATTTTGCTTTCTCCAGCTTTGTTGACGTGCATCATAGCCACAATAATGTTTTCGGCCGAAGCGACTAAATCCATTGCACCGCCCATTCCTTTGACCATTTTTCCAGGAATTTTCCAGTTGGCAATATCACCGTTTTCGGCAACTTCCATGGCGCCAAGAATTGTCAAATCGACGTGTTGCCCTCGAATCATTCCGAAACTTAAAGCGGAATCAAAAAAAGAAGCACCCGGTAAAGTGGTGATGGTTTGTTTTCCGGCATTGATTAAATCCGCATCTTCTTCTCCTTCAAACGGGAAAGGCCCCATTCCCAGGACGCCGTTTTCACTTTGAAATTCCACGTCAATTCCTTCTGGAATATAATTGGCTACTAAAGTTGGAATTCCGATGCCTAGGTTTACAAAAAAACCATCTTTCAATTCCTGAGCAATGCGTTTCGCTATTCCTATTTTATCCAATGCCATGATTAGTCTTTTTTCTAGTTGTCCGTTGCTCAATCCTCTTTTCGTATTTCTCGCCCTGAAAAATGCGTTGCACCAGTATTCCAGGAACATGAATTTGGTTGGGGTCGAGTGTTCCGGCTTCTACCAATTCTTCGACTTCAGCGATGGTGATTTTGGCGGCACCAGCCATGCAGGGATTGAAATTTCGGGCAGTTCCTTTGAAGATGAGGTTTCCCGCAGTATCACCTTTCCAGGCTTTCACGATGGCAAAATCGGCTTTGAAGGCCAATTCCATCACGTGCATTTTTCCGTTGAATTCCCGGGTTTCTTTGCCAATGGCGACTTCGGTTCCGAAACCTGCAGGGGTAAAAAAAGCGGGGATTCCGGCTTGAGCAGCTCGGCAACGTTCGGCCAAAGTTCCTTGAGGAATGAGTTCTACCTCGAGTTCTCCAGAAAGCATTTGGCGTTCGAACTCCACATTTTCACCCACATAGGAAGAAACCATTTTTTTGATTTGTTTTTTTTGCAGGAGCAATCCAAGACCAAAGCCATCGACTCCGGCGTTGTTAGAAATGCAGGTGAGGTTGTTGGTTTCTTTTTTTACCAGTTCGGCAATGGAGTTTTCCGGAATGCCGCACAATCCGAAACCGCCGAACATAAGGGTCATTCCGTTTTCGATTCCTTGAAGTGCATCTTGGACGGCATTTACTTTTTTGTTTATCATGATTCCGTTTTTTAGCCCAGATGGCAGCGATATCCTTTTTCCACGCTTTTTTGCGTGGGAAAAGATTTAGCGAACAGCTGGAAATAGCTCCTTATTTTAAATCCAAAAACAGATTACTTCATTCTTCGCAATGACAATTACAAGGCAAATTCATCGGTGCTTTGCTCGAAATCGGTGGTGTCTTTTACGGGTGTCCAACAATCTACCTTTATGGAAAGATTGGCTGGCCTTTCGAAATCTTTTTTAGAGACATTGAGTGTTGTATCACCATAACATTTTTTCATAAATATACCCCAGATAGGCAGGGCAGCAGTCGCTCCCTGTCCGTAAGTAATTCCCTTGAAACGTGAGGAACGATCTTCACAACCCACCCAGACTCCAGTTACTAAATTAGGAACCATTCCCATAAACCAACCATCAGATTGGTTTTGTGTAGTCCCTGTTTTTCCCGCAATTGGATTAGTGAAAGAGTATGGATAACCTGTCCAACGATTATCGCCGTCACCGCCACCTTCAGTTCTCAGTCTTGAACCGGAACCTCCTTCGGTAACACCTTCCAATAATTTGATTACAGCAAAAGCGATATCTTTATTAAGCACATCGTGAGATTCTGGAATAGGCTCATAAATTACGACTCCATTCTTATCTTCTATTCGAGTAATAAATTGGGGTTTCATGTAAACACCCTCGTTAGCAAAGGTGCTGTAAGCGGCAACCATATCCTGAACGGTAATTTCTACAGCGCCCAAAGCAATGGATGGCTGTACGGGAATTTCTGATTTCACACCTAATTTATGGGTTAATTCGACTACGGCTTCCGGACCCACTTTGTCAATTAGTTTTGCCGAAATGGTGTTGATGGAATTTGCTAGAGCTTTTTTCAAGGTGACCATTCCGCGGTATTTATTGTCGGAATTTTTAGGCTCCCAATCTTCGGTGACATGATGACGTCCTTTGTGAATCATAAACGGGCTGTCGATAATGGAATCGCAAGGTGACATGTTCAATTGTTCGATTGCGGTAGCGTAGACAAACGGCTTGAAGGTGGACCCCACTTGTCTGGCGCCTTGACCTACATGATCGTATTGAAAATATTTGTAATTGATTCCGCCAACCCACGCTTTTACATGACCTGTCTGTGGTTCCATGGCCATTAAGCCCGATTGTAGGAAACCTTTGTAATACCTAATGGAATCTGTTGGGGTCATTATAGTGTCCTTATCTCCTTTCCATGTGAAGACGGTCATTTTTGTTTTAATCCCGAATGATTTTATAATATCTTCATCACTCATATCCTGCGCTTTTAAAGTACTCCATCGGGCAGACGATTTCATGGCTCTTCTCAACAAGCTATTGGTCTCATCTGTAGAAATGTTTACGAATGGTGCATTTTTACTATTTTTATGCTGATTGTCAAGCTCTTGCTGTAGATTTTTCAGATGATCTGTCACCGCTTCTTCGGCATACAATTGCATTCTGGAATCAATTGTCGTATAAATTTTTAAACCATCTTTGTAAATGTCATATTCGGATCCATCGGATTTTTTATTGTCTTTTACCCAATTTTTCATAAATTCTCTTAAATATTCCCTGAAATAAGTGGCAATTCCTTCCTTGTGGCTTTCGGGTTGGAAGTGCAATACGATAGGTTTATTTTCTAAAGATTCTTTAGCGGATTCTTCCAAAAAACCATTTTTTACCATTTGACCCAAAACCACATTTCTTCTTGATCTCACTTTTTCTAATCGGCGTACGGGATTGAATAGCGAAGGATTTTTTAGCATTCCAATCAGCATGGCACCTTCTTCGATAGATAAATCACGGGGTTCTTTCCCAAAATAAACCTTTGCCGCCGAACGAATTCCAACAGCAGTATTCACAAAATCGGCCTTGTTTAAGTACATGGCAATGATTTCATTTTTAGTATATTGTCGTTCTAAACGAATGGCGATAATCCACTCTTTAGCTTTTTGGACAATCCTAAAAAGGAAAAATTTGGATCCTTCCCCATGAAATAATAATTTTGCCAATTGTTGTGTCAATGTACTTGCGCCACCACTGGTACCTAAGCTCAAAACAGCTCTCATAGTCCCTCTTCCATCAATTCCCGAATGCTCATAAAAACGTTCATCTTCAGTAGCAACTAAGGCATCAACTAGATGTTTGGGCAAATCAGCATATTTTATAGGCGTTCTGTTTTCATTATAAAATTTACCAATGGTTACTCCGTCAGTTGAAATGACTTCGGTGGCCAAATTGGAATCCGGATTTTCCAGATCTTCAAAGGAAGGCATAGAACCCAAAAGCCCCAAGGAAGCCATGATGAAAAACAAAATAATCCCTCCAAAACTATAAAAGAAGATTTTCCAGAATTTCCTTTTATAATAATTGATATCTTTAATTTGGTCGTTTTTTTTTGTAGTAGCCATAATGTTTTTAATCTAATTTTTCAATTCTAAAACCTACATCGGTAATTCCCTCTAACTTTTCTACTCCAGCCACTTTGCCCGTTTTCCTTACGGCTTGTTTGATGTGTATCTTGTAATTTCCAGTTTTGAATTTGAACCTTTCTTTATAAATAAGTTTGCTTTCTTTAACATCAGTAAAACCATCCCCAAGTAACGTTCCGTCAGGATTTGCCATTAGATATTGTAAAGTATCCACAAGAGTCACCCTATTGGGTTGCTCTAAAGAAACAATTAAAAACAGATTATTGAACGGATACTCATTGTTGTCTCTCACGTTTAAGAATAAATTGTACTTTTTGGACGTGTCAAGTTTAGGTAAATCAAAACTTACAATACTGTCTTTATTCCAGCCGGTTCCCACGGATTTGTACTCGTCAAACACTCTTTTTTTATCACATGACACAAGTAAAAGAGTACTTGCGAAGCAAAAGAGTACTGTTTTTATAATAAAAGAGTGAAAACTACTTTTTAGGTTCATTTTTAGTAACAGGGATTATCTTATTGACGTTAGGAACTATTTTATTGTCGGCTGGTCTAATCTTTTTATCAACCGGTTTTATTTTGTTGTCCGCTAGGTTTTTTTCTACTGCCGGTCTGTTGTTTCCTGGGGCAGATGCATTTTGTACCGTAGGTTTTCTGTTTTTGTTTGGTCGTTTCTTTTTCTTTGGTTGATCAAAACGGGTTAAACTTTCTTGGCCCATGGCATTATTGAAATCTTTTTCTGGCTCTACTACAACCTCTAATGCGTAATCTTCCAGAGAAGAAACTTTGTTTTTTAACTTATTTTCAGCTACGATTTCTCGTACTTGTTCAATTTTCAATACGTGCCAGTTGGCAAAATTATTGGTATAAGCAAACCACATCAATCCTTTAAAAATATCTTGTTTCTGACAAATTGCATCTCCTTTTTCGGTAACTAATTTAGTGTCAAAATCAGGAAAACCTTGCAAAGCATCCATGTAAGTATCCAACTCATAATTCAAACAGCACTTTAATTTTCCGCATTGACCCGCCAGTTTTTGCGGGTTTAAAGACAATTGCTGGTAACGGGCTGCTGAAGTATTTACGCTTCTGAAATCGGTAAGCCATGTGGAGCAGCACAATTCTCTTCCGCATGAGCCAATGCCTCCCAATCGAGCCGCCTCCTGACGGAAACCGACCTGTTTCATTTCTACTCGTGTGCTGAATTCCTTGGCAAAATCCTTGATTAAAAGACGAAAATCAATTCTGTCGTTTGCCGTATAATAAAAAGTAGCTTTCGAACCATCTCCTTGAAATTCGATATCCGAAATTTTCATTTCCAGCTTTTGGGCAATCGCCAATTCACGTGCTCGAACCTTCATCGGCTCTTCTCTATCGCGCGCTTTAGACCAAATATCAATGTCTTTTTGAGATGCTTTTCTATACACTTTAGGAACATCATTGCTTTTATGATTGACTCCTTTTTTCTTCATCTGAATCCGAACCAATTCCCCTGTCAAAGTTACAATGCCTATGTCGTGTCCCGGAGAAGCCTCCGTAGCCACGATGTCCCCCATGCTTAAAGTCAATTTTTCAGTATTGCGATAAAACTCTTTTCTTCCGTTTTTAAAACGGACTTCAACACAGTCAAAAGGCGCTTCTCCACTAGGCAGACTCATATTGGAAAGCCAATCGAAAACCGTTAATTTGTTGCAGCTATCGGTGCCGCAAGTCCCATTATTTTTACAACCCTTTGGTGCACCACCATCAGAAGTTGAACAACTTGTACATGCCATAATTTTATATGTAGTATTGTGACGAACACAATTTAAGTTCTTAAAAAGATTAATGCGTAAAGATAGTACTTTTTAGTTTTAAGTTACAACGGTTGAAATTGCCAAAAAATCATAATTTTTTTCCCTCCGGTTACGCCGATACGGAAAGTCTAACCGAGGCGAATATTGACAACTCGTTATTGTTTTGGCAATGCAAGTATATTTGTTATATTTGTACGTATAGAATATAATGCTCATGATGGGCTCTAAACTCCTTCTTAAATTAGACAAAAACGTTATTGAAAAAGCTAATATATGATGCAATCTACAAAGGAATTTGTCTCAAATTATAGCCGCTAAATTAAAAGCATTAACGGGTGAAGAGAATAAATAATGAAAGTCTAATAATTTGGATAACGTTTCTTATTTTAGTGCATGTGTGATATTTTTATCACTAGAAATAAATTAAAAATTAAAACGCTTAAATTCCTATAATGACTCCAAAAGAGTTTTTCGTTTCACTTCAAAAAAATTAAAAATTGGCTTTATCAATACAAAAAATTGTCCAAATCCTGCACGCCAAATGGTTTGGAATCAATGATGCCACAATTGACAACATTTCCATCGATAGCCGTTCACTTCAAAATGGTTCACAAACCCTATTTTTTGCCTTAGTTGGCCCAAATAATGATGCTCATGTTTATATTTCGGCATTAATCGAAAAAGGCGTTCAGAACTTTGTGGTAACCCATATTCCCGAAAACTTAGAAAATAACGCTAATTTTCTGGTAGTGGCAAACACACTAGACAGTTTACAGCTATTTGCTGCCTATTATCGGAATCTTTTTGATTTCCCTGTTATCGGATTAACGGGAAGTAACGGCAAAACGATTGTTAAAGAATGGCTCAATTTTCTATTAAGTCCCGATTACAACATTATCCGAAGTCCAAAAAGTTACAATTCGCAAGTTGGAGTACCATTGTCAATAGTGGCAATCAACGAGAAGCACAATTTAGGGATTTTTGAAGCGGGGATTTCCACCCGAAATGAAATGGAAAAACTGGAAACCATCATCAGACCCACCATTGGGATTCTAACTAATATTGGCTCGGCACACGATGAGGGCTTTACTGGTATTGGTGAAAAAATTAAAGAAAAATTAAAGCTTTTTCAAAACGCGAAAATTTTAATATATCATAAAGACAAAACGATTGACGCCTTTATTGATTCAAAATTGAAAACCTTCTCTTGGAGTTTCAAAGACGAAGGCGCCGATGTTTTCATTACCAAAAAATTGGATTTTGACCAAACCCTCCTTAAAATTCGACACCAAAAAACGGAATTTGAAATTAAAATTCCTTTTCAAGACGAAGCTTCCATAGAAAATGCCTTACAATGTATGATGGCGCTGTTATACTTTAGCTACGATGCTAAAACTATTAAAGACAGGATTGGATTGTTATTTCCCGTCGAAATGCGTTTAAAACTCAAAAACGGAATTAACAACACCACTTTAATAGACGACAGTTACAGTTCTGATTTTCAATCTCTGAAAATTGCATTGGATTTTTTGGAGAGCCAGAAACAATACAAAAAGAAAACATTAATCCTTTCGGACATTTTTCAAAGCGGATTGTCAAATGAAGATTTATATTCAAAAGTTTCGCATTTAATTGTTTCTAACAAAATTGATCGGGTTATTGGCATTGGAGAAACCATTTCGGCATTCAAAAACAAATTCCCAAATTGCGTAACTTTTAAAAATACGGAAAGTTGTATTGCTGCTATCCACGAACTCAATTTCAGTAATGAAACCATATTAATTAAGGGCGCACGAACCTTCCATTTTGAAAAAATTGTAGCCGCATTAGAAGAAAAAACGCATGAAACCGTCCTGGAAATAAACCTCAATGCCATAAGTCATAACTTGAATTTCTACAAATCGAAGTTAAAACCAGCCACCAAAATGATGGCAATGGTAAAGGCATTTGGTTACGGAAGTGGCGGATTTGAAATTGCCAAATTACTCGAACATCACAAAGTGGATTATCTGGGTGTGGCTTTTGCTGATGAGGGAATTTCGCTGAAAACGGCAGGAATTCATTTGCCAATTATGGTTCTAAATCCTGAAAACACCAGTTTTTCAGCCATAATTCAACATCAATTGGAACCCGAAATATATAGCATGAAAGGACTGAATGCCTTCCTGAAAATAGCAGAACAAAAAAAACTAAACCATTTCCCAATTCATATCAAATTGGATACCGGAATGCACCGATTGGGTTTTGAAGAAGAAAATTTAGAGGAACTAATTGCTACTTTAAAGGAAAACAAATTGGTTACTGTAAAAAGTATTTTGTCGCACATGGCAACGAGCGATGATTTGAACCATCGTGATTTTGCGCTTTCTCAAATTGATTTGTTCGAAAAATTATCCTCTAAATTGATGCGAGAATTGCGAATAAAACCCATAAGACATATCCTGAATACTTCCGGAATCAGTAATTTTCCCGATGCACAATACGATATGGTTCGACTTGGTATAGGCCTTTACGGCGTTTCAAATGATGTAAGAGAACAAAAATACTTAGAGAATGTAGGCACGTTAAAATCTATCATCTCGCAAATTAGAACTATTGATGCGGAAGAAAGTGTAGGATATGGAAGACGATTTGTTGCCGATAAAACAACTAAAATTGCCACAATACCTATAGGTTATGCGGACGGAATATCGAGACATTGGGGAAATGGCGTAGGGTTTGTAACCATAAACAATCAAAAAGCGACCATAGTGGGAAGCATTTGTATGGACATGTTGATGGTTGACGTTTCAGAGATTAACTGCAACGAAGGAGACCAAGTTATCATTTTTGGCGAAAGCCCGACTGTGATATATATGGCTGAACAATTACAAACTATTCCTTATGAAATCCTTACCAGTATTTCACAAAGAGTGAAACGGATGTTTTATAGAGAATAATTTTAGTTGTTTTTAGCTGTAACCTATAATTGTGTTATTTTTTTTACTAAATTAGCTCTAATTAACAAGCGATTTTTAACCTAAAAAACAATTAATTATGGGATTTTTTGGAGATTTTAAGGCATCTTTAATGAAAGGTGATGTATTAAGCTTAGCAACTGCCGTGGTTATTGGTGGTGCTTTTGGTAAAATTGTTGGCTCCGCAGTTGATGATGTCATCATGCCTATTGTAGGTTTACTAACTGGCGGTATCGATTTTACTAAAAAATTCGTAACCCTTGATGGAAACAGTTATGAAAATTTAGCTAAGGCAAAGGAAGCCGGAGCGGCTGTAATTACTTATGGGAATTTGGTTCAAGCCATAATTAATTTCGTCATCATTTCATTTTTCATCTTTATTGTTTTAAGAGCGGCCGAAAAAGCAAAAAAGAAAGAAGAAGCGAAACCCGTTGCACCAGCCGGACCTTCCCAAGAAGAGTTGCTAACTCAAATAAGGGATTTATTGAAAAAGTAATTTACATAATAATACTATTTTGTAACCAAGCCACGTTAAAATACGTGGTTTTTTATTTGTTACAAATATAACATTTTGTTATTTTTTGTGAGGTCGATTGTTTTGGTTTGGATATTACTTACTTTTGCTTCTCAAAATAAATTATAATATTAAAAAATATAGTATGAAAATTGCAGTTGTAGGGGCAACCGGAATGGTTGGTGAAATAATGTTAAAAGTATTAGAAGAGAGAAACTTTCCGTACACAGAATTAATTCTAGTGGCATCTGAAAAATCAGTGGGAAAAGTAATCGAATTCAAAGGACAAAAACACACTGTAGTTGGTTTACAAACTGCGGTAGACATGAAACCGGAAATCGCCGTTTTTTCGGCCGGAGGACATACCTCCTTAGACTGGGCGCCAAAATTTGCTGCAGCGGGAACAACCGTTATCGACAACTCATCAGCATGGAGAATGGATCCTTCGAAAAAATTAATCGTTCCAGAAATAAATGCGAATGAATTAACAAAAGACGATAAAATAATCGCTAATCCTAACTGTTCTACTATCCAAATGGTATTGGCTTTAGCCCCTTTGCATAAAAAATACAATATCAAACGTGTGGTGGTTTCAACCTATCAATCCATCACTGGAACTGGTGTAAAAGCGGTTCAACAATTTGAAAACGAATGTGCGGGTATTGAAGGGGACATGGTTTATAAATATAAAATCAATAGAAACTGTATTCCGCAGTGCGATAGTTTTGAAGTTAATGGATACACCAAAGAAGAAATGAAATTGTCTAATGAAACCAAAAAAATATTAGGCGACAGTAGTATAGCAGTAACCGCTACTGCAGTTAGAGTTCCAGTTGTTGGCGGACATAGCGAAGCCGTAAATGTGGAGTTTAGCAATGATTTTGATGTTGCCGAAGTACGAAATATTCTTCATCATACCGATGGAGTTGTGGTACAAGACAATTTAGATACATTTACCTATCCGATGCCAAGATATGCAGAAGGCAAAAATGACGTTTTTGTGGGAAGAATTCGCCGCGACGAAAGCCAAGCTAACACATTAAATATGTGGATTGTTGCCGACAATTTACGAAAAGGAGCTGCTACAAATACGATTCAAATAGCGGAGTATTTAGTGGCGAATCACTTGGTATAAAAGTTAAATACACAATTCAAATCCGTTTGTTTTAGCAAATCCCAATTTTTGTTAAAACAAACGGATTTCTTTTGTTCGTTTCGTACTTTTGTAAGGAATGAAAAAGAAACTCGTAGGACTAAATTGGGTATTGACGGTTGCCGTATTGTTCTCAATACTGTTTCAATCCATAGACTCTTATGGTCATTTCGCAAAGCTACGAACAGAAAAACAATGTCTTCATGAATACCATTCGAATGCCGAAATTACACATCAGCATCACCATTTAGACCATTGTTTTGCTTGCGAATTTACTTTTAGCAGCTTCATTTCTTCAGAAATTTTCACATTTCAACCGCTACTTACTTTTCAGAAAAAAAAATCTTTACGAAATATTGATGAGCTGATTGTATCTTTTTCAGGCAATTCCAATTCACTCCGCGGTCCCCCACCATATTTTATTGTATAAATCATTTCTATTGCCTCTTCTAAAATTCATTTTGGAAGGAACAAAATCATATTTAACAATAAATTAATTATAATGAAAAATATCATACTTGCAATACTATTAGGTTCTTCAACATTAATTCAGGCACAAAATTCAATTTCGGGAACGGTAACCGATAGCAAAAGCCAACCAATAAAAGGCGTTTCTGTATTTGTTGCCGATTTGCATAAGGGAACTGTCACGGATGAAAATGGCAATTACACCTTTAATAATTTGCCCAACGGAACCGTTAAATTATCCTTTGTTTTTGGAGGATATAACACACAATATACAACGCTAAATATTCAGCAGAAAGAAACCATTTTAAACGTCATTCTCGAAGAAACCATATTCCAGATGGATGAAGTCATCGTTTCTACAGCTTTCAATAAATTGCAATCGCAAAACGTAATGAAAGTAGAACACGAAACCATGAAATCCCTACAACAAAAAGGAACTTCCTCCCTAATTGAAGGATTGGCAACCATTCCTGGAGTTGCTCAGGTTTCTACGGGTACGTCTATCGGGAAACCTGTTATTCGAGGCTTGAGTGGCAATCGCGTTTTGGTTTATTCACAAGGGGTTCGCATGGAAAATCAACAATTTGGAGATGAACACGGCTTGGGTTTAAATGATTCCGGAATAGAAAGTGTCGAAGTCATAAAGGGCCCCGCTTCCTTGCTTTATGGTTCGGATGCGTTGGGCGGCGTGTTGTATTTTAATCCCGAAAAGTTTGCTAATGCCCATACTTTCAAAGCCAATTTCAGTCAAAAAATATTTTCTAACACTTTAGGAAGCAATTCCTCATTGGGACTGAAAACATCATCCGAAAAATGGAAATTCTTGGCCCGGGGAAGTTATAATACACATTCCGATTATACTATTCCTGGTAAAAACCGAGTGACTAACACCCGATATAACGAAAGTGATTTCAAAACCGGAATTGGATATAGTGATGCCAAATTTTCAAGCGTCCTGAGATACAATTTCAACAAACTCGATTTAGGAATCCCTGAAAACGGAATAGACAAACAATCCACAAGCAAAAAAACAACGTATCCCAAACAGGGCGTTTACAATAATTTATGGAGTTTGAATACTATTTTCTTTTTTCAAAACTCAAAATTAGATGTTGATTTGGGGTACATTGCCAATGACAGAAGCGAGTTTGAAGATAGTGATGTTGCTATTTTGCACATGAAGTTGAAAACCTTTAACTATGATGCCAAGTACCATTTGCCCAAATTAGGCAAAGTAGAAACGATTGTCGGAATTCAAGGCATGCACCAAACAAATAAAAACGCTGGAGAAGAATATTTAATTCCGGATGCCATAACCAATGATTTTGGAATTTTTGGAACGGGTAATTACGATTGGAAGTCGAATGTGATTCAGGCTGGATTGCGTTTTGACAATAGAGCAATTGAAAGCGAAAGCCACGGAATTGTTGGTGAAGAAGGGTCGTTTCAAGCCATCAATAAAACCTTTCATAGTTTTAACGCATCGATGGGTTATAAAACCAACTTGAAAGACAATTTGACTTTGCGTTTGAATTTAGCATCCGGATTTCGGTCTCCCAATTTGGCTGAATTAACTTCAAATGGCGTTCATGAAGGAACCAATCGGTATGAAATAGGGAATAACGAACTGAAAACGGAGCAAAACGTACAGTCCGATTTGAATTTAGAATACAAAAACAGCCATTTTGAATTTTTCGCAAACGGATTTTACAATCATATAAATAATTACATTTATACTTCGCCAACTGGAGCAGTGATAGCGAACAATGTCGTTTTTGATTATATACAGAATAATGCCAAATTGTATGGTGGTGAAATGGGGTTGCATTTTCATCCGCATCCGTTAGATTGGTTGCATTTTGAAAGTAGTTTTGAAACCGTAACGGGCCAAAAACAAAATGGCGATTACTTGCCTTTGATTCCTGCAAACAACTGGAACAATACAATTCGGACGGAATTCAATATCAAAAATGGGTTGTCAGATGGTTTTGCAACGTTAAATGTGTCGAACACTTTCCATCAAAATAATGTGAGTGGTTTTGAAACCAAATCAAATGGATATACTTTGGTAAATATTGGCTTTGGCGGAAAAGTAAAATTAGGAAAAACCGTTTTTGACATCAATCTTAATGGGAATAATATTTTCAATAAATCCTATATCGCTCATTTATCAAGATTGAAGACGGATGGGGTACCCAATATTGGAAGAGACATTGTTTTAGGAGTTCTATTTGACATGTAAAAAAGTAAAATTTGAAATTATTCATAATTCTCGTTGGGTATAATACCCCTCAATCTTAATTGCAAACTTACTTTTCCGTTCCATTCGTTTTCATCAATAGAATACACTATATCAAAGGGACGTCCGTCTTTAATGACTTCCAATTTGTTTCCTAATCCAAACCCAATAGCCGGAATTCCCTCCGAGTTATTTTGCTTTATGAAAAGTTTTAAATGTTCGTTTTCTTGGCCCAGCGGTTTCCCGTAACCCGTATCCCGAGCCTTTTTGGTTAAAAAAACAGGTGTCATGTTTAGCGGGCCAAAGGGTTCGAATTGCTTTAATATCCGAGTTAATTTTGGCGTAATATCGGTAAAATTAATCTCGGTATCAATCGTGATTTCTGGAGTTAAAAGATCAGGATGAATGGTTTGTTGAACCACTTTTTCGAAAGCCGCTTTAAAATTTTCATAATTTTCAGGCTTCAAAGTCATACCCGCAGCATACATGTGACCACCAAATTGCTCCAGATATTCTGAACAAGCTTCTAAAGCATTATACACATCAAAACCCGAAACTGAACGAGCAGATGCAGCATAAAAATCGCCACTTTTTGTAAAAACTAAGGTGGGTCTATAATAGGTTTCTATTAACCGAGAAGCTACGATGCCAATTACCCCTTTATGCCAATTTTCCTGAAAAACAACCGTAGTAAATCGTTCTTTTTCTTGATTTTCTTCAATTTGCAAGAGCGCTTCTTTGGTAATTTGTTTGTCTAAATCTTTTCGGTCTGAATTGTATTGTTCAATTTCAGATGCAAATTGTTGGGCTTGCTCAAAATCAAATTCTGTCAATAATTCTACTGCATGATTGCCGTGTTTAATCCTTCCCGCCGCATTAATTCTGGGAGCAATTATAAAAACGACATCGGTAATGTCTAGGGTTTGTTTTTTTATTTGATGGATCAATGCCTTAATTCCAGGTCTTGGTTCGGCATTAATCACTTGCAATCCAAAATAGGCTAAAATTCGATTTTCACCCGTCATTGGAACAATATCTGCTGCAATTGCCGTAGCAACCAAATCTAAATACGGAATGAAATCCTCTATGGTTTGGTTTCTGTTTACGCCTAAAGCCTGTATTAGTTTAAAGCCAATGCCACAACCACACAATTCGTCATACGGATAAGTACAATCGTCTCTTTTTGGGTCAAGAACTGCAATTGCCTCAGGTAAAAATTCTCCAGGTCGGTGGTGATCACAGATAATGAAATCAATATTTCGCTCTTTGGCGTAAGTCACATGATTTATAGATTTGATACCACAATCTAAGGCAATAATCAAAGAAAAATCATTGTCGCTGGCAAAGTCAATTCCTTTAAAAGAAATACCGTAACCTTCATCATAACGATCAGGAATATAAGTCGCTACGTTGGGATAAAACGTTTTTAGATAAGAAGAAACTAGCGAAACAGCTGTGGTTCCGTCCACATCATAATCGCCAAAAACAAGAATATTTTCCTCATTCTGTATTGCTTTCTCAATGCGATCCACGGCTTTATCCATATCTTTCATCAAATACGGATTATGCAAATCGTTTAATGTTGGACGAAAAAATTGTCGTGCTTCTTCATAGGTTTCTACACCACGTTGCACAAGCAATTGCGCAATAAAAGGGTCAACTTTTAAAGCTTCAACGAGTTGTTTTGTCTTTTCGGGTTTGGGAATGGGTTTGATAGTCCAGCGCATAAATTAGATTTGTATGGTGTATAAAATGATTCTCAAATTTACTATAAATTTTTAAAAGTGTGCCAATCAATTATAAATTAACAGACTGGAATTTATAAATCCAAAAAAAATTCGTTCCTTGTGCCTCCAATTATTTTTTCAAAACATCTATTACATGCAAATTCAAGGACAAATTGTAGATATCAAAAATCAACGCATTTACGCAGGCGAAATTACGGTCGAAAACGGAAAAATTACTTCTATTATCGAAAAAGAACATGGGGTTAAAAACTATATTCTTCCAGGTTTTATAGATGCGCACATCCATATTGAGAGTTCGATGCTTGTCCCTTCAGAATTTGCTAAAATTGCAGTGCTTCACGGAACCGTAGCTACTATTTCTGACCCCCATGAAATAGCGAATGTTTTAGGAAAGGACGGCGTGTATTACATGATTGAAAACAGTAAAAAAGTGCCGTTAAAATTTCATTTTGGCGCACCTTCTTGCGTTCCTGCAACCAATTTTGAAACCGCAGGAGCCATTATTGACTCTGAAGGAATCAAAGAATTAATGGCTTCGCCAGATATTTATTATCTAGCCGAAATGATGAATTATCCAGGTGTTTTGTTTGATGATGAAGAAGTATTGAAAAAAATACAATGGGCGAAACATTTTGAAAAACCGGTTGATGGTCATGCGCCAGGATTGCGTGGTGAACCCGTAAAAAAATATATTTCCGCAGGAATTACTACCGATCATGAATGTTTTACTTTTGAGGAAGCTCAGGAAAAATTAAGCCTTGGAATGAAAGTAATTATTCGAGAAGGAAGTGCTGCAAAAAATTTCAATGCTTTGATTGATTTGCTTCCGGAACACTATGGAAATATGATGTTTTGTTCCGATGATAAGCATCCAGATGATTTGATTTTAGGCCATATTAATTTGCTTTGTGCCCGAGCAGTTGCAAAAGGCATGGATATTTTTAAAGTCTTGCAAGCGGCTTGTGTTAACCCTGTACATCATTATAAAATGGATGTAGGTTTACTAAACGAAAATGATGCTGCCGACTTTATAGTAGTAGAAGATTTGGTTAATTTTAAAGTATTGCAAACCTATATTGAAGGTGAATTAGTTGCAGAAAATGGGGAATCATTTGTGAAACATGTTCTGTTTGAAACCCCAAATAATTTTAATATTAGCGAAAAAGAGATTGGTGATTTTAAAGTTTCTGGTTCGGGAACAAAAATAAGAGTAATTGAAGCATTAGAAGGACAACTGATTACTAATGAAATTCATAGCAAACCATTAATTAAAGAAGGTAATATTATTTCAGATATCGAAAATGATGTGCTTAAAATGGCCGTTGTTAATCGCTATCAAAATGTAAAACCCGCTGTGGCTTTCATCAAAAATTTTGGATTAAAAAAGGGTGCCATTGCCAGTTCTGTAGCGCACGATTGTCATAATATTGTGGTTGTGGGAACTTCTGACGAAGAAATTTGTAATGCCGTAAATCTAATTATAAAAAATACTGGCGGAATCTGTGCTGTAAATGGTACCGAAAACAAATCTTTAGCCTTACCCGTTGCCGGAATCATGAGCGACCAAAACGGTTGGGTAGCAGGAAAATTATATGAAGAAATTGATGCTATGGCAAAATCATTGGGAAGCAATTTAAGAGCGCCCTTTATGACACTTTCATTTATGGCGCTATTGGTAATTCCTGATTTGAAATTATCCGATAAAGGATTGTTTAGTGGGAATACGTTTTCGTTTGTGGATTTGGAAGTGGAAAATTAGCCGCAAAGACGCTAGGTCGCAAAGATTTTATTCCGATTTTGTAATTGCTTCGTTCCTAGTAATGTTGAATTGTTAAATCTACTGTTTTAATTATGCTTTCAAAACCAAAGCTTCTTCTTCAAATTGGATTCCATGCCATCCTGTTTTTATAAAATTACGGATGTTTTGGTGGTTTGTTCCTTCAGGATCTCCCAATACATCTTCAAAATAATAGGCTCCAAAACAAGCTAAAGTTTCTGGCTGAGATAAGTTTTGCAATTGTGCAAAAGCAAATAATTTACAAGAACCCGAGTTTTCTCCTGCGGCATTGTGTTGGGCACCATTGTAGAAAGGAGTTGGAGTGAAATCATAATTTTCCTCAATAACGGCGATGGTTTCTGCAAAGGTTATAGCTTCTGGTGTTTGTTTTAATTTTTCTAAAAAGGACGTTATTTTCATCGATTTTATTCTATTTTTAGATTTTTTTATTTTCTTTTACCATTGTTTTCCCGCCAACAACAACCACAATTTCACCCCTTGGCGCATTTTTTTCAAAATGGGTCAACACTTCTCGAACTGTTCCGCGAACATTTTCTTCGTGGAGTTTAGACAATTCTCTGGAAACGCAAATTTGTCGGTCTTCGCCAAAATAAGTAATAAATTCCCCTAATGTTTTTACTAATTTATGAGGGGAAACGTATAAAATCATGGTTCGGGTTTCTTCGGCAAGAGCCAAATATCGGGTTTGCCTTCCTTTTTTATCAGGTAGAAAGCCTTCGAAAATAAATTTGTCGTTGGGCAAACCACTATTTACAAGTGCGGGCACAAAAGCAGTTGCTCCAGGCAAACATTCCACTTCAATTTTGTTTTCGACACAGGCGCGAGTCAGTAAAAATCCGGGATCGGAAATGGCAGGTGTTCCCGCATCCGAAATCAAGGCGATGTTTTCGCCCGCTTGTAAACGAGTGATGATATTCTCCACCGTTTTGTGCTCGTTGTGCATATGATGGCTGTGCATGTGCGTACCAATTTCGAAATGTTTCAGGAGTTTACCACTGGTACGCGTGTCTTCGGCCAAAATTAAATCGACTTCTTTGAGAATACGAATAGCCCGAAAAGTCATGTCTTCGAGATTGCCTATTGGCGTAGGAACAATGTATAATTTACCCATTTACGAGAATCTTTTCTCCACAACATCCATAAAACGGGTTACATATTCTTCTTTACCTTCCCAATTGTGATAATCTGGCTTGACCATATCATTGATAAAGGCTTCTGCTTCCTGAAAAGTATCGAAAGTGATTAATTGCGATAGTACGCGATTGTAGTCTTCGCTGCTGTTTGCAAAAAGGTGTTTTATAAAGGCAATCCTGTCGTTTAACCCAATGGTGATCCCTTTAGAAAGACTATCGTTTAAAGACATTAATTTGGATTCGTTTGCTTTGTACTTTGCCTTTTCTATTTCTAATTCTTCAGGAGTAATAAAAACAGGGTCAGCATAATTGGCGCCTAATAAATCATCAAAAGAAATTTGGGATGTCTTGCTTTTTACCTCTTCTTTCACTTCTTCTTTCGGCTCAAACTTAATTTCTTCTGCTATTTGCTCTTGTGTTTCTTCTATTTGCTCTTCTATTGCTTCTGGCTCTTCTTCAACTTCTTCTTCTGTTGCTTCTTCTCCCTGCGAATCAAATGCCAGCTCAAATGACGGTTTAAAAGCGGTTTCATGAGTTTCAATGGCGGTAGATTGCGAAACTATTTCTTTTTCCGGTTGGAGCAAAACGATTTCCTCTTCCATTTCTTCCGCTACAACCTCATTTGGCTCAGGAATATCGGCACTAATTTCTTCTTCAACTGCTTCCGGAGATTCTTGAACTTCTTCTAATTTTTCAGTTGGAACTTCGGCCACCGTTTCAGACGGGACTTCAATTTCAAGGATGGAATCGTTCGCTTGAACCTCTAGTGTCTCTGCCGGGGTGTCAAAAATAGTCTCTAATTTACTTTTGATTTCGGCCAAGCCAATAGTTGGTTTTACATCTCCAAAATTTTCTTCCACAAATCGTAAAACAGATAATTTCTCGAATAATTTTTGTGTTTCCTGATGCAATTGAACGAGTTCCGATTTATTTTTAAGTTTTAAAATTCTGTGTGCAATGCTGATTAAATCTGCTTCCAACTTTTTTTTCATGACTTTTAGAATTATGGTGAGTAAGGCGTGACTTTTAAATAAATTCGTTTGTCTTATTGTACGAATTATGTTTTGTTAACTTCTTTTTTTAATTTAAAGCGATTGCGAATCTTCGATGTGATAAAAATTTTCTACTTTTGAAACGATGCGGAATATAAAATTTTTGGGTCACTTTGTTTGCGTTACAAAGTAATAAAAACTATTCATCTTAAGAGCAAGAAAAATATAAAATGTTTCTCGAAAATACAGTAAATCATAAAGAACAATTTGGATGGATTGAAGTCATCTGCGGATCGATGTTCTCGGGCAAAACCGAAGAACTTATCCGACGATTGAAAAGAGCCCAATTTGCCAAACAAAAAGTAGAAATTTTCAAACCTGCCATTGATACCCGATATCATGACGAAATGGTCGTGTCCCATGATGCCAATGAAATTCGCTCTACTCCCGTTCCTGCTGCGGCAAACATTGCCCTATTAGCTCAGGGTTGCGACGTTGTGGGTATTGATGAGGCGCAATTTTTTGATGATGAAATCGTTAAAATCTGTAACGATTTGGCAAACCAAGGAATTCGCGTTATTGTTGCCGGCTTGGATATGGATTTCAAGGGCAATCCCTTTGGTCCAATGCCCGCACTCATGGCAACAGCCGAATATGTAACCAAGGTTCACGCCGTTTGCACCCGAACGGGAAACCTCGCAAATTATAGTTTTAGGAAAGCTGGTGGGGACAAACTGGTTATGCTAGGCGAAACCGAGGAATACGAACCTTTGAGCAGAGCCGCATACTATAACGCCATGAAAGATAAAAAATAAATATAGCCACAAAAATTTTCGATTTTTACCCATTTCGAAACTACTTACTAAACAAAAAACCCGTTTCTTTCGAAACGGGTTTTTTAATAAATACAATCGCAGTGATTATGCTTCCACTTCAAATGGAAGGATAGAAACGTACGATTTATTATCTCTTTTCTTTTGGAAGAAAACAACTCCATCAACTCTTGCATGTAAAGTATGATCTTTACTAATGTAAACGTTTTCACCTGGATTATGTTTAGAACCTCTTTGTCTTACGATGATGTTCCCAGCAATAGCAGCTTGACCACCAAAAATCTTAACGCCTAAACGTTTTGATTCTGATTCTCTACCATTCTTAGAACTACCGACACCTTTCTTGTGAGCCATGACGTATTAGTTTTATTTTGTTATTATTCTTGAGTATCTTCTTTTTTGGCTTTAGCTACCTTAGCCTTAGGAGCTTCTTCTGTAGTTGCTTCAACTACCTCTTTTTTCGGAGTAGCTTTCTTAGCACCAGTTGCAGTAATACCTTCAATTACAATTTGAGTAAGATATTGGCGGTGACCATTTCTCTTTTTGTAACCTTTTCTTCTTTTCTTTTTGAAAACGATTACTTTATCTCCTTTTAAGTGTTGTAACACTTTGGCTTCTACCGAAGCACCTTCTATAGCTGGGGCGCCTATTGTGATTGTACCGTTATCATCTAACAAATAAACTTTGTCGAAAGAAACTTTAGTCCCTTCTTCATTTGTCAAACGGTGAACGTAAACCTTTAGGTCTTTGCTAACTTTGAATTGTTGCCCTGCTATCTCTACGATTGCATACATAACAAATTGTTTTATTAATTTTTAAGTTTGCAAATATACAACTATTAATCATTCTCACAACTAGTTGGCAAAAAAATTATTGGGCAGTTATTAAAGTCAATTATTTTATAAAGCCCTAAATAAGAGGCTGTAAAGTTAAATTTTATTAAACTTTACACATCTATGAGGAAAATCGTTAAAAAAAAGTATTTTTGATGTAACAATATTTTCGGTTAAAACACTAATCGGGATACAAAAAAATTATTAACTTTATGAAACATTCAATAATGGCTTTAAGTGCTGCACTTATGCTTGGAGGTGTTGCTTCGGCTCAAAAAGTAGCTTTTGAAGAATACAATTTAGAAAACGGGTTGCACGTTATTTTGCACAACGACCCTTCTGCTCCAACTATTATTACTTCTGTGATGTACCACGTCGGTGCGAAAGACGAACAACCAAATCGAACCGGATTTGCCCACTTTTTTGAACATCTTCTGTTTGAAGGCACAGAGAATATCAAACGTGGCGACTGGATGAACATCGTGACTTCAAATGGCGGAGTCAACAACGCCAATACTACGGAGGACAGAACCTATTATTATGAGGTTTTCCCGTCAAATAATCTAGAATTGGGTTTGTGGATGGAAGCTGAACGAATGATGCATCCCGTAATTAACCAAATTGGAGTTAACACCCAAAATGAAGTGGTTAAGGAAGAAAAAAGATTGCGTTATGACAATAGCCCCTACGGTCAATTGATTCCTGAAGTAAAAAGAAACATGTTTAAAAACCATCCGTACCGCTGGACAACCATTGGTTCTATGGAACATTTGGACGCTGCAAAACTGGAAGAATTTCAAGCGTTCAACAAAAAATTCTACATTCCAAACAACGCTGTACTAGTAGTTGCAGGAGATTTTAACAAAGACCAAGCTAAAGAATGGATCCAGAAATATTTTGGTCCTATCAAAAAAAGACCTGTTATTAAAAGAGAAACTTTTGTTGAAGAGCCTATCACTAAAACAATAAAAGCTACTTACGAAGACGCTAACATTCAAATCCCGATGGTGGTTACTGCATACCGTACTCCATCCATGAAAACCCGCGACGCAAGAGTTTTGGATATGATTTCGACCATTTTAAGCGATGGCAAAAGCTCCCGACTCTATAAGAAAATTGTTGACGACAAAAAAATGGCGTTGCAAATTGGGGCTTTTAGCTACAGTCAGGAAGATTATGGCACATATATCGTTTATGGATTGCCTCAAGCTCCCTTTACCACTGCCGACATCACTAAAGAAATTGACGAGGAAATCGTGAAGTTGCAAACAGAACTGATTTCTGAAAAAGAGTTACAAAAATTAGAAAACAAATACGAAAATCAATACGTAAACAATAACGCAAGTGTGGAGGGTATTGCAGACAATCTAGCCACTTACTATTTATTGTATGGCGACGTAAACCTAATTAACACCGAAATAGACATCTATCGCTCTATTACTCGGGAAGAAATTAGAGACATCGCAAAAAAATATTTGAATCCAAACCAACGATTGTTGTTGGATTATGTTCCATCAAAAGACAAAGCTCAAAACTAAAATATAATTATTATGAAAAAATCAATTTTTATTTTGTCGGGCTTGTTTTTAACTTTAATTATGCAAGCACAAATTATACCTCAACCAAAACCTGGTGCGTCACCAAGTATTAAAATCGGAAAACCGCAAACTTTTGTTTTACAAAATGGTTTAAAAGTAATGGTGGTAGAAAACCACAAACTTCCCAGGGTCTCCTTCAGCCTTAGTATAGACAACACTCCTTATGCCGAAGGCAGCAAAAAGGGAGTTTCGGATTTAACCAGCGCATTAATTGGGAACGGAACCACAAAAATCACTAAGGATGCTTTTAATGAAGAAGTAGATTTCCTGGGTGCTGATATTAGTTTTGAAAACAGTGGCGCTTATGCAAGTGGTCTTTCTAAATATGCGAATCGGATTTTAGAATTGATGGCTGATGGTGCTTTAAATTCTGTTTTTACTCAGGCCGAATTTGACAAGAACAAAGCCAAACTGATTGAAGGTTTAAAATCCGAAGAAAAAAGCGTTCCTTCAGTAGCCAGAAGAGTTCAAAATGTTTTAACGTATGGAAAAAACCATCCTTCAGGTGAATTCTTGAGCGAAGCAACCCTTAACAACGTTACATTAGAAGATGTAAAATCAAATTATAACACTTATTTTGTTCCTGAAAATGCGTACTTAGTCATTATTGGTGACGTGAAATTTGATGTTGTGAAAAAACAAGTGGAAACGTTGTTCTCTCCATGGTTAAAAGCGACAGCTCCTAACCTTTCTATCTCAGATCCAAGAGATGTTCAATATACACAGATCAATTTTGTGGATATGCCTAATGCAGTTCAATCAGAAATAGCTGTAATGAACATCAGTAATCTAAAAATGACTGACAAAGATTACTTTGCTGCCATAGTTGCCAATCAACTTTTAGGAGGTGATTTCAACAGTTACCTGAACATGAATTTGAGAGAAAAACACGCATGGACCTATGGTGCACAATCCAGTATTGGGGGCAGTAAATATGTTTCCTCATTTGGTGCTTTTTCCCAAGTAAGAAACGCCGTAACGGATAGTGCCGTTGTAGAATTCATGAAAGAAATTAAAAGAATTCGCACAGAAAAAGTTTCCGAAGAGGTATTAAAAAATGTGAAAGCCGGTTATGTGGGTAGATTCGTGATGCAAATTGAAAAACCACAAACGGTTGCTGGTTATGCTTTAAGAATTAAAACCCAAGGACTTCCAGAAGATTTTTACGAGAATTACATCAAAAGCATCAATGATGTGACGGCTGATGATGTTTTGCGTGTGGCCAATACCTATTTCCAAGCGGATAAAGCCCGAATTGTTATTGTAGGGAAAGGTTCGGAAGTATTGCCTGCATTAGAAAAACTGAAAATTCCAATTTTCTATTTTGATAAATATGGTAATCCAACCGAAAAACTATCGGTTAAAAAAGTAATTCCTGTTGGGGTAACTGCAAAAACAGTAATCGATAATTATATCAAAACCGTTGGAGGGGCAAAAGCGTTGAATGAGGTTAAATCCTTAGTAACCATTTCTTCGGGAACCATTCAGGGAACTCCATTGGAATTGACTTCAAAAACAACATCCAACAATAAAATGCTTAAAGAGATTAAAGCAATGGGAATATCGATGATGAAACAAGTGGTCAACGAAAAAGGGGCGTACATGGTTCAGCAAGGGCAACGTAAAGATTTATCAGGAGATGACTTGGCAGAAATGAAAGCTAGCGCGAATCCTTTTGATGAATTGTTATTGTCTAAAAAAGCAGGAGTTACTCTTGACGGAATTGAAGATATGAACGGCAGCGATGCGTATGTCATTAAAGACGGGAAATCTACTTTGTACTATGATGTGAAATCCGGACTAAAAGTGGCCGAATCTAAAACTATGGAACAAGGCGGGCAAACTATTACTCAGACCACAAGTTACAGCGATTATAAAGACGTGAAAGGAATTAAATTTCCATATAAAACAGTTCTTAACATCGGAATGGAAATTGAATTAACCACCACCGACGTGAAAATTAACGAAGGCGTAACGGATGCTGACTTTCTATAATTAAAAATTTAAATTCTATATCAAGGCCGTCTTAATCGATGGCCTTTTTATTTTTTACTTGAAAGATACACCCCGATTAAAATGATGAAAGCGCCAAAAAACTGAATCCCTGTAAGCATTTCGGAATCTAGAAATCTCAAAAAGGAAGCAAATACTGGGAGTTAAATACGTAACCAGGGTAGAGGAAGCCCGAGTCGAAATTTTAATCAATTTAAAGGCAATACCCGTACTGACCACTCCCAAAACTAGGATGTTCTACTTTCCAAATGACTTGATCGTGCTAAATTGAGATTCCGATAAAACACCTTGTAAAACCTAAATTAACCCTATATCTTTGCCCTAAAAATAGGTGCTCATTCTTGAATGGTTATGGGGATACTTTTTAAGTAAATTGTATACCAGTACCTTATGAAACAGTCGTATTAAAAATTTAAATGAAATTTAAATGAAAAAAACTTTACTTTCTTTATTACTAGCCATTTCATCGGGTGTGGCATTTGCACAATGGACACAACTTCCTACAGAAGGAGGTAGCATTAAAGACATGATAACTGTTCCCAGTGGTATTTTATTGGCCACTGAAGGCGGTGTTTTTAAATCTATTGATGGCGGTAACACCTGGGCTTATTCTTCTAACGGGTTATTTGCAGCCACCTCAGCCATTTCATGTGGACAATTTGCAAATACTTCAACCGCTTATTTTGTTCAAACAAATAACGGTATAGCAAAAACAACTGATAATGGTACTACTTGGGTCGCTGTCGGAAATACTGGAATGCCAACTAATTCTGGGAATTATTCGGGTTTGGTTTCTGTAAGCAACAAATTGTATGTCTGCAGATATACTGCCATGAATACGTATCAAATCTTTACATCCATAACAGATGGTGCAACTTGGACAGCTGGAGCTACCATTAATTCAAATTCAAACAACAACAGTCCAAAATTATTTAATGTAGGTGGCACTATATATGTAACGCTGCAGGATTCCATTTTCACTACAACAACTGGAGCAAGTTTAACCGCCATGAGCACTACCGGTTTTCCTGTTACGGGAGACCAAATAGGTTCTTTAGTTGGTGATAGTAAATACTTATATGCCGGGTTTGAAAATGATGGCGGTAGTTTTCTTCGTTATGATATGGGAACCAGTATCTGGGAAAGCACAACAAGTGGGATTCCTGCTTTTCGTTTTTCTGCGGGTCCTCATTTAATAAATAATATTCTTTATGTATCCGTTTTGACAACGTCAATGACACTTCAAACATATACCTCTTCAACACAGGGAGCCACTTGGAATCAAATCACTTTGCCTGGTTTGACAAAAGACTTCGTAGAAAAAATCTATTCTTTGGGAGGCAGTAAAATGTTACTGTATAATCCAGTTGATGAACTTAATACTTCAACAGATAATGGCAGCACATGGACACAGCACATTACCGGATTTAAAGCGGAAGTTTTCCGTGATACTAGGGGATTAACCTATTCTAATGGAAATTTAATCGCCTCGCAGGATTTGAGCATCGTTCGTTCAACTAATGGAGGAATGGACTGGGTGTCGGCTAATTCAGGAATGCCAACAACTCTATTTTTCAATTATAGTTTATATAATGCCAATAATACCATATATTCTTCCTTTATGGATTTAAACGGACGTTATTTATATAAATCTACAGATGGCGCCGTTAGCTGGAAAGCCGCCACAACGCCTCCTGGAACTAATGACATCAGATTCTTTGGGCACAGCAATACCGCTCTATTTCTTAGAGTTGGAAGTGCTTATTATAGCAGCAAGGACGCAGGCGGTTCTTGGACGGATATTACGGCTAATTTAAATGTATCTTACAATTATGACATCCCTTTTGTATCGGACGGAAAAAATGTTTATGTTTTGGGAAAGAATGGGTCAACCTCTCAAATATTCACGTCTAACAATGATGGCGGAACCTGGAACACCGTAAGTATGACAGGCATACCTTCTCCAAACGGTTACATTGCAGATAATCTATTTGTATCGGAAGGAACTTTAATGTCCCTATGGGCAGATTTTTCATCATTCCCTTCGACTTATAAAATGTGTACCTATACAGGAACCGACTGGACATCGGTAACCGTTAGCGGCTTACCTCAAAATATTGTTAACACCTGTACAAACTGTGGTGGCAATTATTATGATACAGGCAAATGGTTTTCAAATGCCTCTAATTTGTATTTTATGACAAATCAAGGATTGTTTTACAGTACGGACAAGGGAGCAACGTTCAATGCGTATAGTTCCGGTTTTTATCCTGGTGTAAACGTTAGTCGTTTGGCATCTGACGGCGTTAAACTGTTTGCCGGAACCGAAGGAAATAGTATATGGAGCGTAACTCCACCTCTTGGTATAAACGGGTATTCTAAATCAGAATCGTTATTTGATATTTACCCTAACCCTGCGGTCGATCATGTTATGGTTACTTATAATGCAGACACAATAGATGCAACCAGCAAATTGATTGTCACAAATATGCTTGGAGCAATTATTCAAGAAGTTAATTTACCGGCCAGATCAAATCAAATGGAACTATCTACTTCTAATTTAAAAAGCGGTATTTACTTTTATACAATGACGTCTAACTCAAAAAAATCGGTTACTAAAAAGATAGTAATCAGCAAATAAAATTCTGGTATCTAAAAACTGTTTATTTTTAATATCAAGGCTGTCTTAATCGATGGCCTTTTTATTTTTTACTCGAAAGATACACCCCAACCAAAACAATGAAAGCACCAAAAAACTGAACTGCCGTAAGCATTTCATTGTCTAACAATCCCCAAAAGAAAGCGACTATAGGGATTAAATAGGTGACCGAGGTCGCAAAAACAGGAGAAGATATTTTGATTAATTTGAAGAAAAGAATATTGGCAATACCCGTACCAACCACTCCCAAAATTAGGATGTAAAAAATAGAATGTTGCACTTCTTCAACAGGAATTATTTCCAAAAAATTGGAAAAACCCAACACTACAATAGCCGGAATCAGCATTATAGTGAAATTCCCAGTAGAAATGGTCAGCGGACTCAAATCGAACAAATATTTGTTAATCAAATTGACATTAATGGCATAACAAACCGAAGCGATTAAAGCCAAAATGGCGTAATAATAATTTTGCTCTGGATGGTTTACCGCCCCGTTAAAAACAAGAAGCATACTGCCAATTAAACCGATACCCACGCCAAATGCCTGACTTCTTTTATAGCCCAACCCAAACACCAAAACACTCAAAACTAAAGTGTTTAATGGCGTTAACGAATTCAAAATGGCGCTAACTGAACTGTCTATCTCCGTTTGGGCAATAGCAAAAAGATAGACTGGAAGAAATGTCCCAAACAAAGCGGTTATTGCGATGAATTTCCATTGTCCCAGCGGAATTTTAGGCAACGTTTTAAAACCGATTGCCAACAAGAAAATAGCTGCAAAAATGATTCTCAGGGAACCCAATTGAAAAGGATTTAATCCCACCAATCCTCTTTTTATCAGTATAAATGAACTTCCCCAAATCAAGGCAAGAACAATAAGGTAAAACCACTTTAACTGTTTAAAATTCATAATCACATTTTGGATTGTCAAAATTGTACTAATTTTATGAATTACCGCTTCTTTTTTTAGTTATTTTTGTAAACGATTTCCATTTAAGAACTTGAATTATAATAAATTTTAAACCCATAATTATGAATTTTCCAAAATCATTATTAGCATTGTCATTTGCTGCACTGCTATTTGCAAGTTGTAAACAAACTGACAGCGAACCTAAAACGGAAGCTTCTACCTCCGTTACAGCTACAGAAAAACCCGCTACAATTGCAAAACTGGAAACCACTAGCTTTTCAATAGAAGGGATGACCTGCGCCATAGGCTGTGCTAAAACCATCGAAAAAGAATTGTCTGAAATGGAAGGCGTTCAAAAAGTGACCGTCGATTTTGATAAAAAACTGGCTACCGTTTCTTTTGATGCAACAAAACAAACTCCAGAGGTTTTGGTGAAAGCGGTTGAAGCTACCGGGGATGGAAAAACCTATAAAGTTTCGAACGTGAAATCTTCCGAAGACAAAGCTATGGTAGTGATTCAAGGTCAGGAAAATGATTCTGTTAAAAAGAAATCATGTTCTGCTGATGAAAAAAAATCTAAAGACGGAAAACCGGCTTGTTGCGCTAAAAAGAAACACTGCGATAAGGACGAGAAAAAAGCATAATTTTTTAAAATATAAAGTAAAGAGCCAAGAAGCTAGATTTAATAATCTTAACTTCTTGGCTCTTTCTTATTGTTTAGTAATTCTTATTTCCAACGCATACTTTCCATTATTTTTTGCATATCATTTTTAATGTAACTCGCTGCCGGCATCACTGAATCAAAATTGGGTTTTGCGTAAAAATAGACTGAGCAATCAACAAAATGCTTAACACTATCGGTTACATAAAATTGTGCGTTTGTAGCCGCATTTCCATTTACTTGATAAAACATGCCGTAAACCTTGTTTTTGGGGTTTAAAAAGGGTTGTTCTAGTATATCGTCGGCTTTTATGACGTGTTCATAAGTCAGTTTTTGGGCGTCCCGCAAAAGAAGATTGATATTGTTATTGACCGGTTTGTAACTCAAATAAATCGTGGCTTTCATTTTAGGGTAATCTATCGTAAAATTACAATCTGGCTTTCCCTTAATTATCGCTTCAGAATTGATATCAAATGTATAGGGACAGGCATTTTCAAAATGAGCATATTCCGCCACGGGATAATCCAGCCGCAGCTGGCCTGAAGGCTTGGGCAATACCTCTTTTTTACAACTTGACAGAGTAAAAAAGACGATGCAAACCATAGAAAAAGTAATTATTTTATTGTACATCTGGTATTATTCAATGGTTACTTTTATTTGTTTGATTCGTTTTTTATCTACGGTCTCAATAGTAAAACGACACTTTAGGAAATTTATTTTCTGTCCCTTTTTAGGAAAATTTCCCAAAATTTCCAGAATAAATCCTGCCAGTGTTTCTGCTTCCCCTTTTCTGATTTCAAAAAGTGCTTCATCGACATCTATGATTCGGTAAAAATCTTTCAGATTAATTTTGCCTTCAAAAATAAAATTTTTATCGTCAATTTGAGAATAGTTCGCATTTTCAACATCAAATTCATCACTAATATCGCCCACTATTTCTTCGATAATATCTTCTAATGAAACCAATCCCGAAGTTCCTCCATATTCATCAACCACAATGGCCAAATGACTCTTCATGCTTTGGAAATCTTTGAGTAAATTATCCAATTTCTTGTTTTCTGGAACAAAAAATGGTTCCCTTAATAGTGATTTCCAATCAAATCCTTTTTTGTTAATGTGTGGAATCAAATCTTTTACAAACAAAATGCCCTCAATCTGATCGATATTATCCGTATAAACCGGAATTCTAGATAAGCCTCTCTCGGTGATTTTAAGCAGGATTTCTTCAAATGTTTCATCAATTTGCAATGCAAAAATGTCAATTCTAGGGCTCATGACCTGTTTAACATCAGTATTACCAAAAGAGACAATACCTTCCAATATTTTTTGTTCTTCATTAGAAGTATCAGACGAAGAAGTCAACTCTAACGCCTGCGACAATTGATCTACTGAAAAATTTGATTTTTGTTTGCTGCCTAATTTATCATGAAGATAAATAGTCAAGGAACGCATAGGCATGCTTATGGGAGATAACAGTTGGTCTAAAATGGATAGCGGATAGGCGAAAAATTTAGCGAACTTTATGTTGTTTCGGCTTGCGTATATTTTGGGTAAAACTTCTCCAAACAACAAGATTAAAAAAGTAACAACTATAACTTCGACAATAAATTTAAGCAAAGGGGATGCAATAGAAGCAAATAGATTTTTACCAATAAAGGAAAATAATATCACCACCGCAATATTGATAAAATTATTTGCAACGAGTAATGTTGCTAAGAGTTTCTTTGGTTTTTCTAAAAGTGTGGTGATAATAGCGGCCTGAGTCGGATGATTTTGGGAACAATCATCTAAATCTTTTGGGGTTAAAGAAAAATAGGCAACTTCAGCGGCAGAAACTAAAGCGGAACAAAAAAGCAATATAAAAATTGCCACAAAACCAAAGAGAACATTAGTGTCTATAGTTGATAAAAAAGAAAAACTGGGCTCTGGGTCCAAATTAAAAAAGATTAATTAAACAATTAAAACGGCAAATCGTTTTCTGGTAAAGGATTGCTTGGTGCGTCAAAGTTAGCGCTTTTAGTTTCAGAGGCCGAAATTGGTTTCTGGTTTTCAGTCTCTTTTTTTGTTGTAAGAAAAGTGAATTCCGTTACTTGAATTTCTGTGGTATGTTTTACCGAACCATCTTCTGCCTGCCATTGACGTGATTTTATTCGGCCTTCCACAAATATTTTATCTCCTTTTGATAAATATTTCTCACATATTTCTGCCGCTTTATTTCTCACAACCAAATTATGCCATTCCGTTGAAGTGATTTTTTCATTAGTCGATTTATTGATGTACGTTTCGTTTGTTGCCAATGGAAACCTACCAATACAATTCCCTCCGTCAAAGTAATGCATTTTCACTTCATCTCCCAAATAGCCTATCAACATTACCTTATTTAGCGTACCACTCATTTTATTTCGATTTCTTTACAATTCAAATGTACTAATTTTTGAAATTATTTCCATTCTTTTTCTATAAAATTAAAAATTACAATAGGAAAAGGAAGCCGCAATAGCGTTTCGTAATCTATTCCGTTTTCAAGGGTTTCATTTACATTTACCTTCCAAAATTTAATATGAAGGTGCTGGTGTGACAACTTATGAATTTGGCTTTTAGGGCTTAATTCTGATATTGAAATGATTCCATTTTCAACCATGGGCTGTTCTTGAATTTGAGCAGAAATGAATTCAAAATCTTCCTCGGTTTCCGTTTCAATCAACGGAAATTCATAGAGATTATGCCAAATTCCCTTGTCGGAGCGTTTTTGTATCAGGGTATTTTCATTCACATCCGAAAAAATTATGTAATTGAAATATCGGTTTCTCACCTTTGTCTTCTTTGATTTTACAGGCAATTGACCTACTTTCTTTCTCTTCAATGCCAGACAACCAGAATTCAAAACGCAAATTTCGCAATTCGGGCTTTTAGGAACGCATTGCAAAGCGCCAAACTCCATGATGGCCTGATTAAACAGCGCGGGATTAGCTTCGCTCAGTTCGGCTCCGCCTCGGGCGTTTTTTGTCATCAACTCAAAAGCTATGGATGCGAATTCTTTTTTGGCTGATGCCGAGGCGATATCGGTTTCAATATCAAAATAACGAGAAAGCACACGAAACACATTTCCATCTACAACCGGAACCGCTTCATTGTAAGAAAAAGAAGCGATTGCGGCAGCTGTATAATCTCCAATTCCTTTTAATTTTAATAGGTCATTATAAGTAGTCGGGAAAATGCCATTCAACTCAAAAGCGACCTTTTGCGCCGTTTTATGTAAATTTCTAGCTCGAGAATAATATCCTAGACCCTGCCATAATTTTAAAACCTGTTCCTCTGAAGCATTAGCCAACTCAAAAACTGTGGGAAAAGCAGTAGAAAAAGCAAAAAAATAAGGCATTCCTTGCGCCACCCGAGTCTGTTGTAACATGATTTCCGACAACCAAATGAAGTACGGGTTTTGGGTGTTTCTCCACGGCAAATCGCGTTTATTTTGTAAATACCACTTTGTTAAGGAGTTAGTAAAATTCATGATTTATTTTTTGGTTAACAAAAGTATAAGTTTATGTAATTAAAATTTAATGAATTAGGTTGATTAATTGTTTTTTAAATTCATATATTTGCAACCTCAAAAAAAATATCACACAATATAAATACGAAAGAAAATGACGAAAGCAGATATCGTAGCGAAAATTTCAGAAAAATTGGGTCTTGAAAAAGGAGATGTTCAAGCAACTGTAGAATCTTTTATGGAAGAAGTAAAAAACTCTCTTGAAACAGGAGATAATGTATACTTAAGAGGTTTTGGTAGTTTTATCATCAAAACAAGGGCGGAAAAAACGGGTAGAAATATTTCTAAGAATACCACTATCAAAATTCCAGCTCATAATATTCCTGCATTCAAACCTGCAAAAGTGTTTGTTGAAGGCGTAAAAACGAATAACGAAGCAAAATAAAACATATTATTAATCACAAAATCACCAACTATGCCAAGTGGTAAAAAAAGGAAGAGACATAAGGTAGCAACGCACAAACGTAAAAAAAGAGCGAGAGCTAACCGTCACAAAAAGAAAAAGTAGTCTAATAACTACTTTTTTCTTTTTTAAAAGTTCATTGAAATTGAGAAAAAGACGAAAAAGATAAAAGACGAAAAAGATAAAAGACACAATCAGTATCTTGTCTTTTAATCTATTATCTCAAAGTCTTCTTTCCCCCCGGGTACAGTACCTGTTAAAATTATTGTTTAATCCATCCTTGCGGACGGGTTCAGGGTTTTAGGTCTTAGATTCAAGGTTTTACACCAAGTATCAAGCACTATCTCCACTGTCCCTTAACGTCTGGATAAAAATGTACAGCGTGAATAAAGAATTAATCATCCGATCTAGTTCTGAAGCCGTAGATTTTGCCTTATTAAAAGATGGAAAACTAATTGAATTACACAAGGAAGAAGAAAAAAGCAAATTCCAGGTCGGCGATATTTTCATAGCCAAAATCAGGAAACCAGTTGCTGGACTAAATGCCGCTTTTGTAAACGTGGGCTTCGAAAAAGATGCCTTTTTACATTATCACGATTTAGGTCCTAATTTAGCTTCCCAACTGAAATTCATAAAACTTGTAAGCGCAGGTAAAATAAAAGATTTCTCCCTAAAAAACTTTCAGTTTGAAAAAGAGATTGACAAAGATGGCACTGTAGCTAGTGTTTTAAGTGCCAATCAGTCTATTTTAGTACAAGTCGTAAAAGAACCCATATCAACCAAAGGACCAAGAATTAGCTCTGAGCTCTCTCTTGCTGGACGGTTTATTGTTCTTGTCCCATTTTCTGACCGAGTTTCTATTTCACAAAAAATAGAAGAAAAAGGAGAAAAAGATCGACTTAAAAAATTAGTCCAATCAATCAAACCAAAAGGATTTGGTGTTATTGTTCGCACAGTAGCCGAAGGCAAAAATACAGCAGAATTAGAAAAAGATTTGCAGAACCTGTTAGACAGATGGACTGCAATGTGTAAAAAATTACCAACTGCTCATCATCCGTCCAAGGTATTGGGAGAACTCAACAGAGCTTCTTCTATATTAAGAGACGTTTTTAACGATACCTTTAGTGGTATATACATAGATGATGAAGAGTTGTACAACGAAACAAAGGACTATGTTCAAGAAATAGCGCCTTCAAAACAATCAATTGTTAAGTTTTATCAATCAAACGACACTCCCATTTTCGAGAAATACAACATAGAGAGACAAATCAAGACTTCTTTTGGCAAAACTGTATCGATGAGCAAAGGCGCTTATCTTATTATAGAACATACCGAAGCTTTGCACGTTATAGACGTAAACAGCGGAAACCGTTCTAATAAAGCCTCCAATCAGGAAGATACCGCTATGGAAGTGAATATGATTGCCGCAGCCGAAATCGCCAGACAATTACGTTTGCGGGATATGGGCGGAATTATAGTCATTGATTTCATTGATATGTCTAATCCAGAAAACAGAAAAGTGTTATTCGACTTCTTGAGGGAAGAAATGAGTGATGATAAGGCCAAACACAAAATCTTGCCTCCAAGCAAATTTGGATTAGTCCAAATTACCAGACAAAGGGTAAGACCAGAAGTAAACATTAAAACTAGAGAAGAGGATCCTAACAATGATAAAGGCGAAATTGAAGCGCCCATTCAGATCATTGATAAAATCGCTTTAGATTTAGAAACCATATTGAAAATCCACAAAGATGTAGTCCTTAATGTACATCCATTTGTGGCTGCATACCTCAGCAAAGGTTTTCCATCTTTACGTTTAAAATGGTTTTTTGAACATAAAAAATGGGTAAAAATAATCCCTCGTGATGCTTACACGTATTTAGAGTATCATTTCTACGATACTAAAGGGAAAAAAATAAAAGATTAAGAAAAACCGCCTTTCGTGAGACTGGCGGTTTTTTTATGGCTTTTATGGGGTACGAAGCATCTATTCTTTAGGAGCTTTTTCCAGCTATCTACTTCAATCTTTATTGTTTTAAAGAAAAACAAATAAAGGATTTCCGTTTCTATCTGGGCTAGGACTTTCGTTCTTCTTTACTATTTTAATGCAAATTCATAAATCTGCTTCTATCCTAAAAGATTTTGTTAATACAATTATTAAAAATAAATTGCGTATTTATACGCAACTTTTATTTTTAAGTTATTTTTGTTCAAAATCAATAAATATGCCTCATAAAAAATTAATACAACAACTTGGCTTTCTTCCTAAAGAAAATACATCGGGTATTTTTTATAAAAAATATGTTGATGGTTATTGTATTGAGGTTGATTTTGAAAAAAACACATTCCATTTTGGAGGAAAAATAAAAATTCAAGGAAAAGACTCTCAAAACATCACTAAACCGGAAGACTGGGTAGTTCTTGAGTGTGTAAACCGTTTACTTGAAAAAGGATACAAACCCGAAAACATTTCATTAGAAAAAGTATATCCAGCAGGACACGGATTTTCAGCAAGATTAGATGTTTGCGTTACTCGCGAAGATGGTTCGGAATATTTATTAATCGAATGTAAAACCTACGGAAGAGAATTCGAGAAAGAATTTACTCGAATGAAAAAAGACGGAGGACAATTATTTACCTATTTTAATTTTAGCAGAAAAGCGGATGCTATTATGCTTTACGCTTCTGAATTAAATGGTAAAAAAATTGTTTATAAAAATGAAATTGTAAAGATTGAGGACGATTACAGAACGGGTGATGTAAAAGATTTTTATGATAAATGGAGTAAACTCACTAAAGACAATGGTGTTTTTGACAATTGGGTAAATCCTTATAATTTTGAAAGTAAAGCATTAACCATAAACGAACTGGTAGAAATAAAACCAGAAGACAGCAGTTTTATATTCAACCGTTTTCTTGAAATTCTTCGTCATAATGTGGTAAGTGATAAAGGCAATGCTTTTAATAAAATATTTACGCTTTTTCTTTGTAAAATATATGATGAAAAAGACAAAGAAGGAACAGATAATGAACTTGAATTTCAATGGAAAGAAGGCGAAAACCATCGTGATTTTCAGTTGAGACTTACTGATTTGTATAAAAAAGGAATGTACGATTTTTTAGAAAAAAGAGTAACTGATTTTTCTGAAACGGAATTCAACAATAAATTCAATTATTTAAAAGAATCTGACAGAACTTCTTTACTAGATGAATTTAGAAAAATACGCCTTGAAAAAAACAATGAATTTGCTATAAAAGATGTTTACGATGAGCAATCTTTTAATGAAAATGCCATTGTAGTAAAAGAAGTTGTAGAATTATTGCAACGCTTTAAAATAAGATATACTAAAAAACAACAATACCTTTCCGATTTCTTCGAGTTGCTTCTTACAACTGGTTTAAAACAAGAGTCAGGACAATTTTTCACACCTGTACCAGTAGCACAATTTATCATTAAAAGTTTACCTATTGATGTTGTTGTAGAAGAAAAATTGCAAAAAGGATTAAGAGATGAACTGTTGCCTTATGTAATGGATTATGCAGCTGGAAGCGGACACTTCTTGACAGAAACGATGCACGAAATTCAACGATTGTTAGATAAAAAAATTGATGCTTCAAAACTTAAAGTTGATGCACGAAAATTTGTTGAAACTTCTCGGATAAACCATTTTGATTGGGCTTTAAACTATGTTTATGGAATAGAAAAAGATTATCGTTTGGTCAAAGTGGGCAAAGTAGGTTGCTATTTACACGGTGATGGATTAGCTAATGTAATTCATAGCGATGGATTGGCTCGTTTTGCTCATCCTGATTACAAAGGAAAACTTTTAACGATAGATAAAATTTTTCCAAAGGATAACAAAGAGTTTGATATTATAGTTTCTAATCCGCCTTACTCGGTTTCTTCTTTTAAAAACACCAGCAGTAAATTTTATAAAGGTGAGGAATTTGAACTTTATGAAAAACTTACCGATAACAGTTCTGAAATTGAATGTTTGTTTATAGAACGAACCAAACAATTACTAAAAGACGGAGGTGTTGCCGGAATCATATTGCCAAGTTCTATTTTGAGTAATGCAGGAATTTACACCAAATCTCGAGAAATTATTTTGCAGTATTTTGATATTGTTGCCATCACGGAATTAGGCAGCAATACCTTTATGGCTACAGGAACAAACACGGTTGTTTTATTCCTACGCAGAAAAAGCAATTACAAAAGCATTCATCTGAAAAATGATGTTACGGTGTTTTTTACCAATATGCAAGATGTAACCCTCAACGGAATTGAAAAACCTGTAACCAAATATGTAAACCACGTTTGGGAAGGAATTTCGTTTGACGATTATGTTTCTTTATTGAAAAAAGCGCCCAACAAAGCTATTGCCGAACACGAAATATACATAGAATACCAAAAGAAACTAAAAGCTAAAAACGACAAGGAGTTTTGGACAATGCTTTTAGAAAAAGAAGCAGACAAACTGTTTTACTTCATTATTGCATTTCCACAAAAAGTGGTTTTAGTAAAAAGCGGCGAAAAAGATGCTGAAAAACGTTTCTTGGGTTATGAGTTTAGCAACCGTAGAGGAAGCGAAGGCATACACCCAATACAACGAGGCAAAAACATTGAAGATTGCACACAAATGTTCGACCCAGAAGTTTTTGACAACCCGACCAAAGCAAGTACTTATATTTACAAAGCCTTTGCAGGCGATTACGATTTTGATATTGACGAAGCCATGCAAAACAAAGTTTCTCGCCACAACTTGGTAGACATGATGACTTTTGATAGAGTGGAATTTGAAAAAAATATTTCGCTTAGTGTTAAAAAAAAAGTAGTTATTAACTCTAAATATCAACAAGATAAAGTTGAGAATATTTTTACTGAAATAAAAAACGGTAAGAATGTTGCACAAAGTGATGAAGTTGGAAATTATAGAGTTTCTAGAATTGAGTCAATTGCAAATGCAAATTTTAATATCAATGCAACAAAATGGACAAATGATAAAGTTGCCGAAAATGATTTCTTACAAAAAGGAGATATTTTGTTAAGTCATATTAATAGTGTCGAACATTTAGGAAAAACAGCTTATTTTAATTTAAATGAAAAAATTGTTCACGGCGTAAATTTATTGAGGTTTAGACCGGACAAATCTAAAGTTCTACCAAAATATGCTTCAGAAATATTTAAAGTTAAAGAATTTATTTTTGAAATGCAGAAATATGCAATAAAGGCGGCAAATCAAGCAAGTTTAAATTCTGCTAATTTAAAAGCTTTAAAAATTCCACTACCACCACTAGACATTCAACAAAAAATCGTTTCTGAAATTGAAGTTTTAGAAGCAAAAGAGAAGAAAGCAAAAGAGGAAGTTGAGGAGTTGAAGGGTTCTATTTCTGATTTAATGGAGCTAAATTCAAATTCTAAAATTGAAAAGTTAGAAAATTTGGCTCTTATACTAAAAAGAGGAAAATCTGCAAAATATGGAGATTCTGAAATTCAAATTATCAAATCAGGGCAAGCACGAGGCTTGAAAGAGTTTGATTTTTCTCAAAAGCATTTTGTGATTAAAGACTTTATTTTAGATGAAAGAAAATTAGAGAAAGGTGATATTCTTATAAATTCTTCAGGAGTTGGAACTGCTGGGAGAATAACTTTATTTAATTTAGAAGGTGTTTTTGTTGTTGATAGTCACATTACTATTTTAAGACCGAATAAAGAAATTGTTTTGCCTGATTTTGTTTTACAAAGTTTAGCAAAAATTGGTTTTAAAAATATTGAAGCAATGGCAATGGGTCAAAGCGGTCAAATTGAATTAACTATTCCAACTATTCAAAACATAAAAATCCCACTTCCCCCCATTTCCGAACAGCAAAAAATAGTTTCCAAAATTGAGAAAATCGAAGCTAAAATAACTGCTTTAAAAATTGAAATTGCCTCTATACCAAAAGAGAAAGAAGTGGTATTAAAGAAGTATTTATAGTTATTTATAACTGTTAGAAAACCGCCTTTCGTGAGACTGTCGGTTTTTTTATGGTTTTTTGGGAACCTTCACCCCGAAGTTTCTTTGGCATTTACACAATCTAATGACTACCCCAAATTTTTTCCGCAGGGCGAAAATATCTATCCGTACCTGTAAATTAAATTCAAATACTTATGAATTTCATCTTACTGAAATTGTGTACTTAAAAGACAAAATTGGCAATACAACGGTAAAAATTTTATTTCTTTTTATGATTCTTTAGCTTTATTTCTTTTTAACCTAAACTTTAAAAAGTCATGCTAAAAATCACTTTATTTTTTGTTGCTCTATTTTTCCTTGGTTTTTTTAATGATGTTCATAGTCAGGGGATTGTAATCAATGAAATTCTCACCTCAAATACCACAATCAACCAAGATGAAGACGGAACATACCAAGATTGGATTGAGCTCTATAACACCGGAACAACAACGGTAAATTTGTCTGGTTACGGATTATCAGACGATCCAACTTTATTGTACAAATGGGTTTTTCCAACTATTTCTATTGCTTCTGGCACGTATTTATTGGTATGGTGCTCTAATAAAAACAGAGCTATTCCCGGCAATCCTCTACATACAAATTTTAAACTGAGTTCATCAGGAGAAGTAATTACCTTAACTAGCAATAGCGGAGTAACTGTAGATTTTGTACCCAAAACCGTGAGTGCACAAAATATTTCTTTAGGTCGTTTACCGGATGGAACTGGAAATTTTGTTTTCTTTTCAAATGTTACTCCAAACGCGACAAACTCGACCGTAGGCTATTCTGAAGTATTAAATCCCCCAACATTTTCTCAAGAATCTGGTTTTTTAACCGCTAGTTTTGATTTGACTTTATCCAGTGCCACTGCGGGGTCAACTATTTTATATACTTTGGACGGTTCTGAGCCTAAAGAATCTAATTTAGGAGGTACAACGTATAGTTATAAAAATCAATATCCCTTTTTCCCTGGCCAAGCTACGGGGCCACTTTTGACTCAAAGTTTTAGGACATTACAATACACTGTCCCCATAAATATTGTCGATCGATCTCCCCTTCCAAATAAATTGGCCGCCATTTCTACAACAACTGATTTTGATCCGTTTTATATTCCAAAGACTCCCATTTTTAAGGGCACTGTTGTTAGGGCAAAACTAATTAAACCCGGCTCTTTAGAAAGTAAAACAGCAACTAAAACCTATTACATTTGTCCCCAAGGAGCCTCAAAATTTACCTTGCCTGTGGTTTCGTTGAGTTTAGATGAAAACAAATTTTTTGATTATTATGCAGGGATAAATGTTGCCGGGATTGATTTTGATAACTGGAGAATTGCAAATCCAACATTAGATACACCGGATATCGGAAATGTTTGTAATTTTTTTAGACACGGAATTAATAATGAGGCGGTTGCCAACATGACCTACTTTGTAAACGGCAAGGAAGTCTTGAATCAAGATGTGGGTCTTCGTATTCACGGAGGGTCTTCAAGAGTTGCCCAAAATAGATCTTTAAGCATAAATGCAAGATCCGATTATGGAAATGACGCTATGAATTATAAATTTTTTTCAGATAAGTCGCATGATAGTTTTACAGGATTAGTACTTCATAATTCTGGAAACGACTATAACCAAACCTTATTTAGAGATGCATTTTGTCATGAATTAATGAAATCCTTAAATATTTTAACTAAAGGATACCAACCTACAATTACACTGATTAATGGAGAGTATTGGGGAATAATGAGTTTTAGGGATAAAATTGAGGCCGATTATTTTAAACGGGAATACAATGTTCCATCAACTGCAATTGACATTTTAGAGGACGGGAATAAACTAATAGCAGGTGACAATCTGGATTATCTTGACCTCTTAGATTATATTACTAAAAACCCCTTGTCGATTCAAACTAATTTTGACTACATAAAAACAAGACTTGATCCTGAAAACTTTAAAGATTATTATATTTCAGAAATTTTTCTTGAAAACACCGATTGGCCTTCAAACAATATCGTGTACTGGAGAAAGAAAACGGTGATTTACGAGCCTAATGCACCTTTTGGTAGTGATGGAAGATGGAGATGGGCAGCACATGATATGGATGATACTTTTGCCATTACTAACAGCGATATTAATTTTAATACATTGGCAGCAGCAACTGATCCTAATGGACCGGGCTATCCAAACCCAGAATGGGCAACCTTTTTGCTACGCAAAATGCTAGAAAACAATAGATATAAAATTGAATTCATTAACCGTTTTGCCGATTTGTTGAATACAACATTCCTCACATCAAGAATGCTGTCAAAAATGACTGAAATGAAAGCGGTCATTGCTCCAGAAATGCCTCAACAATTTGCCAGATGGAGTGCTCCATATGATAATGGTGATTGGACATATTTCCTAAATAACCAGACTAACTTTATAAATCAAAGACCTACATTTCAAAGAAACCACATTCGCGCTCAGTTTGGGATTTCAAAAAATATTAATGCCACTCTAGATGTGTCCAGTGCAAACCATGGTTATATAAAAATGAATACCATTGACATAAAAACAGGAACACCTTCCATTACCTCAAATCCGTATCCGTGGACAGGGATCTATTTTTCGGCAATTCCAGTTACAATAAAAGCAATTGCGAATCCAGGGTTTACTTTTAGCCACTGGACTGGAGCATCAACAAGCACAAATCCTGAAATTACGATAACATCAAATACTGATTTTAATGTTACCGCAGTATTTGTTCCAGAAACCGTTGCAACAAGTCGACCTATTTATTACTGGATGATGAACGCCGCTATTGCCAACAATATCCCTTTAGAAACGCTAAATTCAACATACAAAACAGGAAATAGTGATGGAGTTATTCAATATCAATCCTGTCTTGTGGGTTATCCGTTTGTTGCTGCCGACTTGACACATTGGAGAAAAGCGTCGATGGAAAGACGAAATAGCCCTACTGATATTAACTACATTCCCGAAGTCAATAATAATATTGCTTTTAATATAAGTGATATGAAAGGATTACAAATCAGAGAGCCTCTGGAAAATGGCACTCTGGAAAACACAATGGTATTTAATTTTTCTACTATTGGCTATAAAGACATTACATTTTCTTTTGCAGCCATAAATGAATCGACTCCTGCAAATGCCATTATTGTTGAATATTCCATAAACCCTGGAACTCCCGTTTGGACTACTTCCGGATTGATTTCAACTTCGTTGCCTTTAACGACTAGGTATCAATTGTTCCATTTAGATTTTTCAGCCATCACTACTATAAACAATAATGCCGATTTCAAAGTGCGTTTGCGATTTGCAGGTACCAATATGACCGTTGATACCGGAGCGCAAATTACATTTAATAATATAGCAGTAAACGGAACACAATTACCATTAGCTGTTACAGAGAATGTAACGCAGAAGTTTTTGGTCTCACCAAATCCTTTTTCAGATTTCGTAACTATTAGGGGGATAAATGACATGCAATCCGTTTTTTATAAACTGTATGCGATTGATGGAAAATTAATTAAAACCGGGGTTTTAGAAGATGCCCAAATCAACTTGAATCATTTATCTAAAGGGATCTATTTACTTCAATTATCATCAGAAGAAAAAGTAGAAACCAAAAAAATAATCAAGAAATAAACTTCCGTCAAATAAGTTCCAAAGGAGATGATGTCACTATTATCTCCTTTTTTTATGACAAAAAAATATTTTTTGATAGATGTTATTAATCGGATAAATCCGTCATGTGGCGAAAAAATTATGGGTTTGTTGGGTTTGTACATAGCTTTGATGTTGCTATCAACTTAATAATCAATAAAATGAAAAAAATTTTATTTTTAGGTTTACTTTATATATTGTTTTCCAATGCCGGGGTAGCCCAAAACATTGTGCTAAACGAAGTATTGGCTTCTAATACGAGTTCTATTAAAGACGAGGACGACAGTTATCAAGATTGGATTGAATTACACAACAAGGGGTCTGTTTCTGTTAATTTACTTGGCTATGGTTTGAGTGATGATGCGTTACTTCTATTTAAATGGACTTTCCCAAATGTTTCTGTTGCACCTGGTCAATACCTATTGATTTGGGCTTCTGATAAAAATCGCTCCGTTGCTGGAAGTCCCTTGCATACTAATTTCAAAATAAGTGCTTCAGGCGAAACCATTTTATTGACAAATGCTTCCGGAAATACCATTGACACCATACCCCCAGCAAACTTACAACCCGATGTCTCCTATGGCCGATTGCCAAATGGGACTGGTCCGTTTGTATTTTTTGGAACACCAACACCAAATGCTGCAAATTCATCTACGGGGTATTCTGGCGTTTTAAGCCCACCCGTTTTTTCTCAAAATAGCGGTTTTTTCACTTCTGGTTTTAATTTGACGTTATCTTCTTTGGAGACGGAAACCACTATTTTATATACACTTGATGGCTCAGAACCCAGTGAGAATAATTTAGGCGGAACAACTTATACTTATAAAAACCAATATACGGAAATACCTGGACAAGCTACTGGACCACTATTAAATAACAGTTATAAAACTTTGCAATACAGTACTCCGATTACTATTATTGACCGATCCTCCCAACCAAACAAGGTTTCAGTCATTTCGTCGACCTATGATTTTGATCCGTCTTACTATTTTCCAGATAACCCCATATTTAAAGGTACCATAATTAGAGTTAAAGTTATAAAGCCCGGATATTTAGCCAGTAAAGTAATTACAAAAAATTATTTTATTTCCCCACAAGGAAGCAGTAAATACACGTTACCAGTAATAGCATTAAGTATAAATGAGGACCGATTTTATGGCTATGACAACGGAATATACGTTGCCGGTAAGGACTTTGATGATTGGAGAGCTGCTAATCCCAATGGATCTGCTCGCGGAAGCCAAGCGGGTAATTATTACCGTGAGACTGATGACGAGAGATTTGCAAATATGTGTTATTATGTAAATGGTTCCGAAGTCATTAATCAGGATATTGGTTTGAAAATTCGTGGTGGGGCAACCAGAAGATATGAGAAAAAATCCTTAACCGTTTATGCGCGGTCTGAATATGGTGATAGTACTTTAGATTATAAATTCTTTCCCGATCTGCCTTTTACAAGTTATGACAGACTAACGCTTTCCTCATCAGGATGGGATTTTCGTCTTACTAAATTTAGAGACGCTTTAGAACATCAATTATGCAAATCATTGCATGCCGAAATCGAAGCATATCAACCGGCCGTTGCCTTTGTAAATGGAGAGTATTGGGGGATTTTAGGCATTCGTGAACGATACGACAACAACTATTTCGAAAGAGTATACAACACTAAAGCTGTTGATTTTTTAGAGAACAATATGGATTTAAAAGAAGGAGATGCTATTCATTATAATGCCATGACAAATTATGTGAGAACACATTCTTTAGCAAATACCTCAAATTTTGATTATATCAAAACACAACTTGACCCCGAAAGTTTTAGCGATTTCTTTATCACAAATATTTTCTTTCAAAATGCAGATTGGCCCAACAATAATGTTCAGTATTGGAGAAATAAAATTTCCGCTTACGACTCAACTGCTCCCTACGGACTTGATGGGAGATGGAGATGGTTACTTCATGATATGGATGCGACATTTTCATTTGGAACGAATGATTTTAATGGAAACACTTTAGAGCTAGCCACCTCAATTAACACCACCGATACAAACCCAGAATGGTCTACTTTGTTATTGCGTAAAATGTTAGAAAACAATACATTTAAAACTGATTTTATTAATCGCTTCGCCGATTTATTAAACACTTCTTTTCTTCCTGCCAGAATTATTTCAAAAATGAATGAAATGAAGACAGTAATAGCTCCAGAAATGCCTGGAGAAATGACGAGATGGAATGTTCCTTCAGACTTAAACGAATGGCAAGAGTATATTGATGATCAAATAAATTTTGCCAATGCAAGACCTGCATTACAAAGAAATCACATTAGATCTGTATTTGCTATTGCATCAAATATCAATGCCACACTAAATGTTTCCGGAGTAACCCATGGATATATAAAAATGAATACTATTGATATTATCGATGGAACTCCCGGAATTACAGGAAATCCTTATCCTTGGACAGGAATTTATTTTAAAGATATTCCCGTAAAACTAAAAGCAATTGCAAAACCTGGTTTTGTTTTTAGCCATTGGTCGGGGGCTTCTTCAAGTACTACTCCCGAAATAACGATTACTCCTACAGGAAATTTTTCTATTACTGCCAATTTTATTCCAGATGGTCCAGTAGAAACCAGTGTGCCCATTTATTTTTGGATGATGGATAACGCAATTGTTAATGGCGCGCAGTTAACCTCATTAAATTCTACCTATAAACTGCTGACCGATGGCGTCATCCAATACCAATCTTGTATTGTAGGTTATCCGTTTATTTCGGGAAACCCCAGTTTTGGCAAAGCATCAATGGAAAGAAGAAATCTTCCTACAAATATCAACTACAGGCCAGAAGCCAACAATAATATTGTTTATTCCGCCGGCATCATGAAAGGGTTGCAAATTAAAGAACCCTTGCAAAGCGGTGGATTAGAAAACACCATGATTTTTAATTTTTCAACCGCCGGATACAAAAAAATCATATTTTCTTTTGCCGCAATAAACGAATTGACAAATGCCTCTGCCATCTCAATTGATTACGCCATAAACTCAGGAACTCCTGTTTGGATTACCTCCGGATTAACGGCCACTTCACTACCTTTGACGGCCACTTATCAATTGTTTCAAAATGACTTTTCAACGATAACGACTGTTGATAATAATCCGGATTTTAAAGTCCGATTGCGATTTACCGGTTCTAATATGACTGCCGATACGGGAGCAAGGGTAACTTTTAATAATATTGCCGTTGATGGGGTAAAAATGCCATTATCCTATCCCACACCAAACGTGTTTAATGTTGGTACTGTCATTACAAACCTTACGCCTTCAACCACACAAACAATAACTGGTTACAGTGTTTTCCCTAGTTTACCGAGCGGATTGATTTTGAACGCAACAACTGGCGTGATTTCAGGGACACCAACAGTTGGTATAGCGACCGCAACCTATACTGTCACGGCAAATTATTCTGGTGGCAGTCTTACTTTTGGTGTAGTCATTACCATCAATGCTGTGACACCTCCAAGCGGATTGAGCTATAACTCCCCTAATGTGTTTATTGTTGGAAGCCCAATTACTAATTTATTGCCTTCGATTACAGGAACCGTTTCAAGTTATGGCATTGCTCCCAGTTTGCCTTCTGGATTGTCGTTTAATACTTCGACCGGAGTGATTTCAGGTACGCCTACCGTAATTAGTTCAACCGTAACCTATACCGTTACTGCTAACAATTCTGGTGGAAGTGTTTCTTTTGGGGTCGTAATTACCGTGAATGATGTCGCTCCGAATTCTTTGAGTTATAATTCACCGAACGTGTTCACTAAAAACACGGCCATTAC
>NZ_QCZI01000012.1 GCF_003097635.1 Flavobacterium psychrotolerans | reverse complement strand
TACATCAATAAATTCATATTTGACAGGCCAATAAACAATATTAAAAATCAAACAATTTAATTACACCCAACGGGTTAGGTTTATAAATTGCGTTGTCTTTTTGTCAATAATCTTGTAACATTTAGATGTAATTATATAATAAAATTATGATATAAATACCCACCTTTACATCCAAATTCCATATACATGATTTATCCAGTAAATTGGAAATTTTATTTACATTAGTTACTTTTAGACCTTAAAAATCTTCGTCGTTTGAATTGGAAAAAGTACATTAAAAAAAGTGCAAAAATTACACTTTGGATTATTGCTACCCTTGTGGCACTATTTCTCTTAGTGGCACTTCTTATTCAAATTCCCTTCGTACAGAATAAAATTAAAGACAAAGCCGTTAGTTATTTAGAAGGAAAAATTCATACTAAGGTAACCATTGGCACCCTAGATGTAGAGTTTCCAAAAAATATTATTCTGGAAAAAGTTTATCTGGAAGGTCAACATAGAGAAACACTTTTGTATGGCGATAAACTGGAAGTTAATATTTCGCTTTTCAAATTAATGAGTAATGAAGTCGAAATTAAGACCATTAATTTGATTGGCATTAAAGCAAATATCAAACGAAATAAAGACTCGGTTTTTAATTTTGATTACATCATCAAAGCCTTTGCATCTAAAGAGAAGACCAAACCCGATGCAAAACCCATGACGATTTCGGTTAAAGAAATCAACTTGAATAAAATCAATGTGAAATTTGAGGATGCCATTACTAAAAATGATTTGAGCGTTTCTTTCAAACATTTTGATACTCAAATCGAAAAATTTGATCTGGACAATATGGCTTTTGAAATTCCAAAAATCAAACTCGATGGCTTAAAACTGAAATTGAAACAGGGATTATTGGTTCAGGAAATTGCTAAAAAAACAATTGAAGTCACCGATTCTCTAGCTAAAAACACCAATCTAAAATTGAAACTCGGCGACATTGCGCTGTCAAAAATAAACATCGGATACGATAATCTCGGAACGCAACTCAACACCGGGATGCTGTTAGAGCAAGCCTTGATTCGAGTGAACAGTTTTGATCTTCAAAACCAAAGCATTGATTTGGAAAGTCTCGACATCAAGACATTGAAGGGGAATTTAGTCATTGGGAAATTACAAACCAAAGCAGTTGACAAGCCAACGAATCCAGAAACAAATTCTTCTAAAAACAACTGGAAATTCAAGTTGAATCAAGCCAATCTAAAAGAGATTGCGTTCCGGTTTGACGATCAAAATGTGGCACCAACAAAAACCGGAATCGACTACTATCATTTGAATTTGAAAAACTTCAATCTCGATGGCGAAAAATTCAGCTATACTTCCAACACTATTTATGGAAAAATTTATGCATTTACGGTTCAGGAAAAAAGTGGACTTAATGTGCAATCCTTAAAAACCGAATTTTACTACGGACAAAAATCGGCCTACCTCAAAAAGTTATACCTCAAAACACCCCAAACGCTTTTAAAAAACAAAGTGATTGTCAATTATCCATCGATTGCATCACTGAGCAAAAACGTTGGTGAACTGGATTTAAATACCACGTTAATTGGAAGCCAAATAGGGTTTAGGGATGTTTTGATTTTCGCTCCTGGTTTAGCCGATACCAACCCTTTCAAAAGCAACCCGAATGCCATTATGAAAATCGATGGTTCCGTTTCCGGAAAAGTAAACAACATCCAAATTCCAAATCTGGAAATCAGCGGAATTGGAACTACCAAAATTGCTGCCAGCGGAAGCATTACCGGTTTGCCCGATATTAAAAAAACCTATTTTGATTTGAACATCAAAAATTTGGAATCCTCGGCAAATGACATCAATCAGTTTGCCCCAAAAGGCAGCATTCCCAATACTATACAGTTGCCTTCTCGGCTTGCCGCCAAAGGAACTTTTAAAGGTACCATTTCTCGTTTTTTCACTAATGTCAATTTGACCAGTAGTTTTGGGCATGCTAAAATTAAAGGGGATTTCATTAAGGAAAGAAAATACCAAGAGCGCTATCAAGCCAATGCCGAACTGGATAATTTTGATTTCGGAAAATTAATTAAAAATTCCGATGTTGGAAAAGTTAGTTTAAACGCCAAAGTAAATGGCAACGGTTTAAACCCAAAAACGGCAACGGCAACAGTGGACGGAAATATAATACGAGCCAATTACAACAAATACACCTATCACAATGCTAATCTTAAAGGGAGCATTAAAAACGGAGCTTTTCAGGCAACCCTAGTGATGAAAGATCCGAATCTGGCCTTTGATTTGGTGACCAATGGCCGTTTTAAAGACAAATATCCTGCAGTCAAACTCAAAATGAATGTAGATATTGCCGATTTGGAAAAACTCAATCTTCATGCTGGACCATTGAAATTAAAAGGACAAATTGATGCCGATGTTCCTACCGCCGACCCCGATTACCTCAACGGAATCCTTCATTTGCACCATTTTAAAATAGAAAATAGTAAAGGTGAATTTACCCTCGATACCATCAATCTTATCGCAACCGCAACACCGGAAAAAAATTTGATAGCCCTCAAATCAGAGTTTTTGGATGCGAATGTTACTGGGAAATACCAATTGACAAAAGTAGCAAACGCCTTAACCAACTCTATTGCGAAATATTATGACATCCATCCTTTATCCCAAAAAACAAAATCAGAACCGCAACAATTGGCCTTTCATTTATCGGTAAAAGACAGTCCAGTAATTTTTAAATTAATTCCGGGATTAAAAAGCATAGATCCCATTTCCGTTTCAGGTCGCTACAATTCCGTGAATGATTCCATTGTTTTGAATGGTTCAATTCCGAAACTCATTTACAACAAAATTTCCATAACCAATGCCATTGTTAAGGTGGACACGCAAAACGACGCATTGGTATACAATCTGGAAGTAAACAACATTCAAAATGCACAATTCAAACTACCACAAACCAATTTATCCGGGACGATCCAAAACAATACGGTTGCGTATGCCTTACAGTTAAAAGACGATAAAGACAAGGAGCAATACCTCATTTCAGGCGATTTAAACTCCAATGGTGGTGATACCGATATGGAACTGAATGATAATCTGGTTTTGAATTATGAAGTATGGAAAATAGATGCCGAAAACCGGATTCGTTTTGGGAAAAGTGGCATATTTGCCAATGCCGTCAACTTGAGCAAAGACGAAACTGCGATAACCATTCAATCAGAATCCGAGAAACCAAATGCTCCTTTAACTGTCGACTTCAAAGATTTCAAAATTGAAACCATCACTAATAGTATTAAGAAGGATTCGATGGCTTTTGGCGGAAAAATTAATGGGAATGCCCGAATTAAAAACAGCAATAAAAGTCCTCTTTTTACGGCCGATTTGGACATTAGCGATTTCAGTTTCAATACCGATACCATTGGAACCATCAACATCAAAGTCAATAACGAAGTCGCAAGTACTTATAACGCAAACATAAGCATCACCGATAAGGGAAATCAGGTCAATTTAGACGGTTTTTACAGATCCGACAACAACAGTTTCGATATGGATTTGGACATGCAACATCTGAATCTAAAAAGCCTTCAAGGCTTTACATTGGGTAATTTAACCCAAAGCAGTGGCTTTCTTTCGGGGAAATTCAAGATAAAAGGAACCGCAAAAGAACCCAAAATAAACGGGGATTTACAATTTAACGACATTGCTTTTAGAGTCACGCAGCTCAACTCTTATTTCAAATCCATGAATGATAAAGTGGTGGTTAACGAGAACGGAATTGTCTTTGACACCTTCACCATCAGTGATGAAGAAAACAATATTCTGGTGGTAGATGGCAAAATGGCAACCACCAATTTCAGGGATTATGGTCTCGATTTAACGGTCAATGCCGACAATTTCCGAGCACTGAATTCGAAAGCCAAAGACAATGAATTGTATTACGGTGAATTGTACTTAGACAGTCGATTGACCGTTAAAGGGGATTTGGAAAAACCAATTGTAGAAGGAAATATCAAAATAAATAAAGACACCAAACTCACGGTCGTGACGCCACAATCCGACCCGTCAATTGCAGACCGCGAAGGCATTGTTGAATTTATTGACCAAGACCATCCGGAATTAATCAAAACCGTCGTCCTAACCGATTCGATAAGCAAAACCAGATTTAAAGGAATCGATGCCTCGGTTAATATTGAAATTGACAAGGAAGCCGAATTGAGTTTGATTATTGACAAAGGAAACGGCGATTATCTGAAACTGAAAGGCGAAGCGCGACTCAACGGAGGCATTGATCCCTCAGGAAAATCAACACTGACCGGACGATATGAATTTACCGAAGGAACCTATGAAATGACCTTCAACCTAATAAAAAGAAAATTCGATATTAAAGCAGGGAGTTCTATTTTATGGACTGGCGAGCCAACCACAGCCGATGTAAATATTACTGCGGTTTATAAAACCAATGCGTCACCAATTGATTTATTGGATGACCAATTGGGTAATTTAACACCCGGACAAAGAAATACTTACAAACAAAAAGTCCCTTTTGAAACTGAATTAATCATGAAAGGCGATTTGATGAAACCCGAAATTTCCTTTGATATCGTGCTTCCGGAAGGCAACAATTCGGTAGCCGCCGAAATCATAAACAGCACACAAACCAAACTGGCACAACTGCGCCAGCAGCCTTCCGAGTTGAACAAACAAGTATTTGCGTTGTTGTTGCTCAATAGATTTATTGGAGAAAATCCTTTTGCCAGTGAAGCCGGCAGCGGTGCTGAGTCGTTAGCCAGACAAAGTGTGAGCAAAATGATGTCGCAACAATTAAACAATTTAGCTGGCGATTTGATTAAAGGCGTTGAAGTCAATTTAGATTTAGAAAGTAGCGATAATTACTCCTCCGGCCAACGGGAAAACAAGACCGATTTGAATGTGGGCCTATCCAAACGATTGTTAAACGACCGATTGAAAGTCACTATTGGCAGTACTTTCGGAATTGAAGGCCAACAACAGGTCAATCAGCAGGCTAATTCTATCGCAGGTGATATTTCTGCCGATTACCAGTTATCAAAAGACGGAAGGTACCGTTTGAGAGCCTACCGAAAAGACCAATACCAAGTGGCTTTGCAAGGTCAGGTAATAGAAACCGGTCTGGCTTTTATCATCACGATGAATTATAATGAATTCAAGGAATTGTTCCGCAAAGCGAAAGAAGAAAAGGCTAGATTAAAACCGAAGAAAACCTTTCAAAAAAAGTAACCACATGAAAGCGAAACCACTATTTTATACGCTCCTCTTACTCTTTTTGGCTTCCTCGTGCAGCAATACCAAATATTTAGCTGACGGGGAATTGCTTTACATTGGCGGAAAAATTAAAGTGGAAGATACTGCAATATCAAGCAAAGAACGCAAGAACCTTAAAAAAGAATTCAAGGCATTATTACGCCCTTTGCCCAACAAGAAAATCTTGGGCTTACGCCCGAAGCTGTATATTTATAATCTGGTGGGGCAACCCAAGAGAGAGAAGGGATTCCGGTATTGGTTAAGAAATAAAGTGGGTGAACCACCAGTTCTTTTCAGCAAAGTGGCTTTAGAATACAACCAAAGCGTGTTGCAAAACCACGCTGAAAATAAAGGGTATTTCAACACAAAAATCGCCAGTGATTCTACCCGAAAAGGCAAAAGAGCCTCTGCCGAATACATCATAAAACCGGGTTCCAATTATAAAATCAAACAGGTTCTTTTTCCGACGGATTCCTCTGAATTGGGAAAGAAAATTGCCGGCACGGGCGACAAATCGTTTCTAAAAATTGGCGAAAGCTATGATTTGGATATGATCAAAGCCGAGAGGATCCGCATAGATTCCTATTTAAAAGAGCAAGGCTATTTCTATTTCAGTGCCGACTATTTGAAAATTCAAGTGGATAGCACCGTGGGCAAATATCAGGTCGATTTGATTGTGAAGGTAAAGAACGAAACACCCGAATTGGCCCGGAAAGTTTACAAAATCAATGACATCATCATTTACCCGAACTATTCCCTGACGGCCGATGCCAAGATAAAAACCTCCGATTCGATACAGAAGTATCACGATTTTACGATTATCGACAGCGCCAATACTTTTAATCCTAGAATATTTGACCGCACCTTGTACTTTAAAAAGAACGATGTGTACAACCGAACCAACCACAATTTGTCACTGAACCGTTTGGTAAATCTCGGTACTTTTAAATTTGTGAAAAATCAATTCAAAGTGGCCGATACACTGGAAAATTATTTAGACGCCTATTATTATCTGACGCCACTGACCCGGAAATCCATTCGTTTGGAAGTCTTGGCCAAAACCAATTCGGCGAATTATACCGGAACCGAATTGAATGTCAACTGGAGCAATAGAAACACCTTCAAAGGAGCCGAATTACTCTCCATAAGTGCGTTTGGAGGATTGGAAGTCCAGATGGCAGGACAAAACAAAGGCTTTAACGTGTACCGTGTAGGAACTGAGGCCAGCTTAATTTGGCCACGCATCATTGCACCCATAAAAACCCATTCTTCAAGTGGCTATGTCCCAAAAACCAAAGTAACTCTGGGATACGAATACCAAAACAGGTCGCAACTATATTCCCTAAATTCCTTTAAAAGCTCATTTGGTTATTTATGGAAAGAAAATATTAGAAAAGAACACCAACTCAACGTGACCGAAATCAGTTTTGTAAGCCCAGCACACGTCTCCAATTTATACTATCAAAAAATCGATTCGAACCCTTCCTTGGCCAAAGTCATAGAAAAACAGCTCATCTTTGGCCCAACCTATTCCTATACCTACACCAACACGATGGAAATCGCCAAGAAGAATACCATTTACTTCAAAGGCGGTTTCGATTTGGCTGGAACCCTTACTGGATTAGCCACGGGTGCCAATGTCAAAAAGGGCGACACGGTTACGGTTTTTAAAGTCCCGTTCAGCCAATTTGCAAAAATGGAAACTGAGTTTCGCCATTATCTAAAACTGGGTGATCGTGCCCAACTTGCCAGCAGATTCCTCGTTGGCGCGGGGTACACTTACGGAAATTCTTCGGAGTTGCCTTTTATCAAACAGTTCTTTATAGGCGGGACTAATAGCATACGGGCGTTTCGAGCGCGATCTATAGGCCCGGGAAGTTTTAAACCTACGGTAGAAACCAACGCCTTTTTGCCCGATCAGTCCGGCGATTTGAAACTGGAATTTAACACCGAATACCGCGCCAAGTTGTTCAGCATTGTTCACGGTGCCCTGTTTATTGATGCAGGAAATATCTGGCTCGTCAATCCCGAAGTCAACAAACCGGGTTCGCAATTCTCGAGTAAATTTCTCCATGAACTGGCAGTAGGAACCGGTGCCGGGCTCCGGTTTGATTTCTCCTTTCTGATTTTGCGCACCGACTTTGCCTTCCCAATTCGCAAACCCTATTTGCCTGACGGACAACGCTGGGTTTTAAACCAAATCAATCTGGGAAATGGCCCTTGGCGGAGTGAAAACTTAGTGTTTAATTTAGCTATTGGCTATCCGTTTTAATACTTAACCCCTAACATGACTAAAATATCATTTGATTGTCCGTTTTCAGTCATAACCTTGTAATACTAGCTATCACTAGCCTGTCAAATAATTTTCCCTCAAAATATCGTCTATTAAGTTTATAAACGAACTCGTTGAGGTATAACTGGAGATATTTTCCTATCTTAAATTATGTGAAATTTTTGTCTGGTTTTTGGGATGCAGCATATTACGGACAATCAAATAAAAACAAGCCTACTTAAAATAAATTAAGTAGGCTTGTTTTTTAAGCAAAAATTGAAACTACGATTTATGCAATTGCTAATTCAGGGATTTTAATTTCAACTATTTTTGCTTTGTAGGATTGAAGTTGGTTTTGAACATCAGTAATATTGTCTTCCAAGAAATGCGAAGAAGCAAACATTGTTTGGTAATAGCCAATTCCTTCTATCAAATTGTTTTTGAATAGATTCCATTTTTTTATTTGTGCCGCGGTCAACTCAGCAGTGATTTCATTAATCTCGTTCTTCAAATAATCAATATACATTTTCAATTCCTTGATAAATAAATTTGGACGATTGGCATTCGTCATCACCGAGGCGTTGCCATAAATGTGCTGCACCATAGTGACAAGTGACAGTTCCTTATCAAAATAAGCCATATTAGGCCCAGGGCAAATAATCACGCCTTGCGATTGTCCTTTTATCTTGATATCATTTTCTAAATAGGATGCATTGGCCAATCCTACGCAAAGACAGGCTTTTTCAGTAATGTTAAATTTCATTTTTTCAAAAGTTGAAGCCGATAAAGTGTCTTTTATAGCTTCTAGTTCCTCTAGTTTTACATCTTGAAATTGTTTGGATGAGGTACATATCCCTTTCGCTCCAAACTCTTTACTTAACGCCAAGAACTTCTTAGGACAAGAACTTCCTGCCTTATTATCATCAATGCGTTTTTGTTTGAACATTTCATTGGTGGTTCCTCTCAATGTGTTAAAAGGGATTCCCAAAGGCGAAATGTGACTCAAATACAAATCTTCTTCTTTAGCCTTTATCAATAATTCACGTGTGGCTTTGTCAACAGATGTGGCTTCTGGAACCAATAAGAAAGGAGTACCCCACCCCACTGAATCTACATGGTAATGATCTAATAGAAAACTGTGTTCTTCGGCAGTTCCTACTCCACCCTGCACGGTAATTTTTAATTCCAATGGTTTTTCGGGAACATGCAATTCCTTTTGACCGAGAGCTTTCACCATTAAATCGTGTGCAGATTGGACTAATTGATCCTTTTTCTGTTTAAATTCCTCCAAAATGGGTCCTAATAAATAACCATCGGTGGCAAAAGCATGTCCGCCACAATTTAACCCAGATTCAATACGGTATTCGGAAACCCAAAGTCCTTTTTTAGCCAAAAAATTTCCTTGTATCATCGCCGAACGGAAATCGCTCACTTTCAGAATAATTTTCTTTTTTAAAGTGTCGTTTAAATCTGGAAAAAAACTGGAGAAATTTTCAAAATAACTGAACAGTCTTGGGTTCATTCCCGCAGAAAGCACTACCGAAGAGGATAAATTACTGTTGGCAAATCCACGAAGTGCAGCGTGTGCATCATTAAACTCAACCGGAAGTTGTTCGTCTTTAAGGAAATTGTCCTTATCTAGTTTGGTCATAATATTCACATCGATATCTCCGGGAGAGAGATTGTTTTCGAGATAATTTTTAATGTTATCTTTAAAAGCAATACCGTCCTCCATCAAACTTTCCAATCCTTTTTTGATTTCGGATTTGTTAGGCAACATGGCGATATAATTTTCCAAAGCCAATCTGCTTTCGGACAATTCTGTTTTGAAATTCACGAATTTTTCTTTGACAATTTTGTCAACCAAATTCAAATAGGAAGTAATTCGTTCTGCCCGATAATCGTGAATTTTTTGAGTGATTTCATGATAGGGAATATCGAATTTTTTGCTGTAAAAAGCATTCATCTTTTCAATAAGCTCATCATCCATAATCGAAATCACCGATGAAATGCCATACTTTGCCACCCGAATTGGACTGTCTATAGTATAAGCAAGACCCATTACAGGAATATGGAACGTATGTAGCGGTTTAGTTGTTGTCATGCATTAACTGTTTTTATTATAAATATGCCACAAATTTCGGGAAAGAAAACGGTAAAAAAACTGATAATTATCATACCCATTTGTCCGATATTTAAATTCTAACCCAGCCTTAAAGTAAATAAATCCACCAAAATGATAGGAAATAAGTGATTTTATATTGTGTTTATCGCATATAAGTGTGTCGTTTAGAAATATCATATTATATTTGTAGTGAAAATATTTAAATGCAAATAATTTTAATTAATTAAGGAATGAAGAGTCTTAAAGAGCGGATATTGGATTTAAAAAAAGAGAAAAATGTGGTGATTTTGGCCCATTATTATCAGGAAGCCGATATTCAGGATATTGCCGATTATGTGGGAGATAGCTTAGGATTATCTCAAGAAGCGGCTAAAACGGACGCTGATATTATTCTTTTTGCAGGAGTCCATTTTATGGCAGAAACTGCAAAAATTTTAAATCCAACAAAAAAAGTAATCCTACCCGATTTAAAAGCAGGATGTTCATTAGCTGAATCTTGTCCGCCTGAAGCCTTCAAGAAATTTACCGAGGCCCATCCCGACCATATCGTTATTACCTATGTAAATTGTTCCGCTGAAATTAAAGCGTTGAGCGATATTGTTTGTACTTCGTCTAATGCAGTAAAAATTGTAGAATCGGTACCAAAAGACACTCCTATTATTTTTGCGCCAGATAAGAATTTAGGGAGATATATCATTAACAAAACTGGGCGAGATATGTTGCTTTGGGATGGATCCTGTGTGGTTCACGAGGCTTTTTCATTGGATAAATTAATTGAACTTTACAAACAACACCCTGATTCCAAAATTATCGCACATCCCGAATCTGAAACTCACATCTTAGAAACGGCCAGTTACATTGGTTCAACCTCTGGAATGATTGATTTTGTAAAAACAAATCCTGGCACCAAATTTATTGTTGCAACTGAAGCTGGAATTTTGCATAAAATGCAGCAAGAAGTTCCTGATAAAATACTGATTCCGGCACCCGCTAAAGAAAACAATACTTGTGCTTGCAGTGAATGTGGCTACATGAAAATGAACACGTTACAAAAAGTATATGATTGTTTACTTAACGAAACCCCAGAAATCACTGTACCAGAACACATTAGAAAAAAAGCATTGATTCCTATTGAACGCATGCTTGAATTATCCAAATAATGATCCCTACAAATTACTTAATCATAGGTTCTGGAGTTGCAGGACTGACTTTTGCCATAAAAATTGCAGATCAATTTCCTGACAAAAAAGTCACCATAATAACCAAATCAAATGCCGACGAGTCAAATACAAAGTATGCGCAAGGCGGCATCGCCATTGTTACAGACGAGACCGGAGATTCCTATCAAAAGCACATTGAGGACACCCTAATTTGCGGTGATGGATTATGTGATGAGGACGTGGTAAAAATGGTCATTACCGAAGGCCCCAAACGATTAAAAGAACTCATAGAATGGGGCGCCAAATTTGATAAAAACGTCAAAGGAACCTTAGATTTGGGCAAAGAAGGTGGTCATTCTGAAAACAGGGTGGTGCATCATAAAGACCAAACGGGGCAAGAAATTCAACGTGCCATTTTAGATCAAGTGAGTCAAAAAGAAAACATTTCCGTTTTAGACCATTATTTTGCACTTGATTTAATAACTAAAAATAATTGTTGTTATGGTGCCTATGCCTTAAATGAAGAAACAAATGAAATTCTTACTTTTCAATCTGATTTTACGTTATTGGCTACTGGCGGAATCGGGCATCTATATGGCCACACCACCAACCCAATCATTGCAACAGGCGACGGTATTGCCATGGCTTATAGGGCTCATGCAGCGATAAAAGATATGGAATTTATTCAATTCCATCCTACGGCGTTATATGAAAATAAGGCTGGATCCTCCTCTTTTTTGATTTCAGAGGCGGTTCGCGGTTTTGGAGCTTATTTGCGCACTAAAAATGGGCATCGGTTTATGCTTGATTATGATTCTCGAGGCGATTTGGCCTCAAGAGACATTGTTTCACAAAGCATCGATTTAGAACTTAAAAAATCAGGTGATGAATGTGTTTATCTGGATTGTACTCATCTGGATTTAGAGGCCTTTACCACACATTTTCCGATGATTTATAAGCGTTGTCAAAGCATTGGGATTGATATAACAAAAGATTGGATTCCGGTAGTTCCTGCACAACATTATTTATGTGGCGGAATTGTAGTAGATAAAAACGGAAAAACATCTGTCAAAAATTTATTTGCTTGCGGGGAATGCTCCCGAACGGGCTTGCATGGTGCCAATAGATTGGCATCAAATTCGTTATTGGAAGCTTTGGTCTATTCCGATAAAATCTATGCCTATTTGGCCCATAATCCCATAACAATGAACGAACTAAACGGAGTGGTTTCAGACTGGAAAATAGTTACAAAACCAGCTTTCGATTCCCGTTACATCTCCGAAATTAAGGCAAAACTTCAACTATTGATGCGCCAAAATGCAGGAATTGTCCGTAACGATGCTGATTTGCTTAAAGCGAAAGAACAACTCATTCATTGGGAAAATGAAATTGACGAAATCACTAAAAACTACCAAATCAATACGGATCTATATGAGCTTAAAAATATGATTGCCATTGGGTATCTAATTGTTCAACAATCTATTGAAAGAAATGAGAATCGTGGTGGTTTCGTGAAACTGGCTTCCATAAAATAACTCCATCTAAATTTCATAAAAAAAGGCTGTGTTTTGATTTACACAGCCTTTTTCAGAACTAAACAAGTTGTAACCATTTATTTTGAAGTAAATATTCTCGGATTGATAGAAACCATCACAAAAACCCAGTTATTAGTATAACTATTATTAATTCCTCCTTTAAGAAATTTCAAGGTGCTTGATGCAAACATTTGAGAATATCCCGCAGTAAAAGTAATGTCTTTTTGAACGGCATAACTAGTTGTAAAATCAAGCTCTGTACCCAAATTACCACTCAATTTATTACCTGCCTTATATACTTTTGCAGGTGCAGAAAACAGGTGAGGCATTAAGTTAAACTGCCATTTGTTGTGAGTATAATTTAATTTCAAAAAAACATCTTGCAATCCTACACTGTTCAAGTGATTTCCAACATAGAAATAATCCATATAGCCGTTAAAACCATGATTCGTACCAAAAATGGGAGTGAAAGATTTGTTATCAGAGCTTGTATCATTTTGGTTTTTCCCAGAAAGTAATTCATATCCCAGCGTTGCTTTAAAATTAGGATTTACGGCATAGCCAAGGTTTAAACCCGCATAATAAGCGTTTAAGGTATTCGTGTCCGTCGATACTGCATTTATTTTTTTACCTGACTGCCCATATAAACCTAAATTAGTATCCCATTTTCCGGTTTTATAAGTAAGGAAAGTTCCGTATGTTTGACTGTTGGCAATGTTTAACTCAGTGGATGTCTTTGCGTATTGATAGCCAGTATTCAACACTAACAAACTCATTCCTAATTTACCGAATTGGGTATGGTACCACGCAAACTGCATTTGCTTGTAGTTTGTGGTGTATGCCGTTGCTGGTTCCAATAAATTTTCGGCATTTGCATTTGATGCAATTCCAAAATCCAGTTGATGATTCGTAGGATGGTACGAAAAAACGGCAGCATCATGGCTTTGCCCTTCCTGCGCCCAGTCTATTTCGCCAAAAATACGTTGGTTGTCATATGAGATAACTTGACGCCCAATACGGGCACTCCATTTGGCATTAAAATCATATTGTGCATAGGCTTCGAACAAACCTATTCCGTTTTTGTCGGCCGTAGTTTTTGTGGCTACATCGCCCCAAGTTCGAACGTTCTGCAGGGTCAATTTTACTTTTAACTTCTCCTGTTTGAAGTTAAAGTTAATACGGGAACGTTGGGAAATGAAAGAAGTGGGCAAATCATTATCTTTAAGCAATGTTTTGAAACCGTTTCGATATTCATAACGTGGCCGCAATTGAATGTTCGCGTCAAATTCTTGGCCATAAGAGCTTAAGCCTACTAATCCCAATAGGGATAGGCTTATTTTTATAATTATTTTCATCTATTATTTAATTTAATTTAGCTTTTCAGCTTCTTCGGTGATTTTTTTAATCGTTTCGTCTGAGTTTACCCCTAATCCTTCCTGTTGGTAGGCCAATTCACCTTCTGCATTAAAAACACTGATAATATTGGAATGTGAAAAATCCATAGGGGAAATTTTTTTGTAGTTTACTGCTAACACAGCCGCAAATTCTCTGGTATTTTCTTCTGTTGAACGCAAGAATACCCATTGGTCTGCATCCATTTTATTTTCAATAGAAAATGCTTTTAAACGTTCTGGAGTATCAACGGTTGGGTCGATGCTTACTAAAACAAGTTTAACGTTCTTCTTAATATTTTCGGGTAAACGACTTTCAATGTTACGCATATCGGCAACCAGTCTCGGACAAGCCGATTTACAGGAGGTGTATATCATTACCATTACCAGCACTTTACCTTTCATTTCTTTCATTTCTAAAGTTTTCCCATCCTGATTGGTCCATTTTGAAGGAAGATTATAGATAGATAAATCAGAAATACCTTTGGCTGTTGAAGAATTATTTACGTTTTTATTAGAATTGCATCCTTGCAATCCCAACAGAATCATCATTAATCCTAAAATTAATTTTTTCATTATTAAATTATTAAATTATTGAATCTATTTAAGATCCTTGGCACAACGAAACCCTAGATTTCGAGTCGTGAATCTTGCTTTTAAGCTGGCGCGGAAACCATAGCGCATAAAAGCGGCATAATTCATTAAATCGGAAGCATTAACGGAACCGCTACCACAAAAAAGATTCTTATCGGTATCCTTGTCTTTTCGAGATTCGCCTGACAAGAAAATACTGTTGAAATCGGAAGTCCATTCCCAAACTAATCCATGCATATCATAGACCCCCCAGTAATTTTTGAACGTTTTACCTACTGGGTTTACAAAGGTTTTAGGCTTTTCATACCAAGATAAAATATAATTGTTGAATTCTTCTTTTGATCGTGCATCAGCTCGTTTTTCATCGGCCATGGCCACATATTCCCACTCGTCCATGGTAGGCAATCTTTTTCCCTGACACTCACAGTATTTTTTGGCAACAAACCAAGAAACATTGGTTATAGGGGCATTACTTAAATTATTTTTGCCATAATTAAACTCACTTTCCCAATGGGATAAGTAACTCTTTTCGGCAAAAATGCCTTTCATTTTAGAGCGACTGAATTCTGGGCGTTTTTTTATGAAAGCTAAAAATTGCGCATTGGTAACAGGATAAACATCCATGCTAAAAGCATCAACTTCTACTGGTTTTTTATCCTTAGTCCCATAAAGGGGAACGTAAGCCCCCCTTTTTATGGCAACCATTTGACTTTCTTGAGCCAAAAGCGATGTTACAATCATTACTAAAAATGTGGATATTATAATTTTCAGTTGTAACATAACTCTTCCAATTTTATTTTCTTTGGGCTTTAACCATAGCTGGTGTTACTTTGGTTTTGTTGTTTCCCCAACTGCTATAAACATAAGTAAATGCATCAGCTATTTCCTGATCTGTCAAAGCAGCTGGTGGCATCGCCCCGTTAAATTTAGCTCCGTTTACAGTGATAGGACCTGTTAACCCCTTTACAACTCCTTTTATTGCCCGATTTACATCTTTATTCAAGTAATCTGATTTGGCTAAAGGTGGAAATGCACCTGGAATTCCAAGACCCGTAGCCTGATGACAAGCAACACACAATTTTCCATAAACCACTTTTCCTTTGTCTACTGATTGACTGAAACCTTGGAATGCAAACCCTAAAAACGCGATACTTAATATGTACTTTTTCATAATTGTTATATTTATAGATTAGTGACTGTTTTGATTTCTTTGAGCCTTAACCATGGCTGCTGTTATTCTTGTTTTGTTATTACCCCAACTATCATAAACAAAGGTTAATGTATTGGCTATTTCCTCATCGGTAAGGTTTTGACTGGTCATAACATTATTATATTTTTTACCGTTTACCGTAACTTCACCTGTTAAACCATGAAGCACTGCATTCATCGCCCTTTTAGAATCAGCGTTTAAATAATCTGATTTTGCCAATGGAGGGAAAACTGTTGGAATACCTTGCCCTTCAGATTGGTGACAAGCGAAACAAACTTTTCCGAAAACATCTTTACCTGCTTGGATTTGTTGTGGTATTGTTTTTGCCACTTTGGATACAGCTACTTCTTTTCCTTTTGGCATAGTTTGAATTGCACCACCTTCAGGTAAATAAATTCCTTCTTGGGTTGTCCCTGAGTAGATTGTTTTATCTTCGGGACCTTCCACTTTTAGCATACCTAATGCCCCTTTATTAAAGGCCCTAAATATGGAGTGATCAACCAAAATTAATGTTCCAGGTACATCTACTTTAAATTCAACTATTGCCGCTCCTCCTGAAGGAATCAATGTGGTCTGAACATTATGGTTAACCATATCACCTCCCTCAATCCGTACATTATCAAATATTTCACCAATAACATGGAAAGATGAAACTAAGTTTGGACCTCCATTACCTACAAACAAACGAACCGTTTCGCCCACTTTTGCCGTAATCGCTTTACTACCAACCAAGGATCCGGTTTTTCCGTTAAAGACAACATAATCTGGTTGTTCTTTAACTGCCTTATCCATATCAAAAGCTTGTAATCCCTGATCTCCATTTTTTCCTTTTGTATAGAAATCACCTTGCATAATGTAGTATTCTTTATCTACTGCTGGCAAACCTCCTTCTGGCTCTACTAATATCAACCCATACATACCGTTTGCAATGTGCATTCCTACGGGAGCCGTTGCGCAATGGTACACATATAAACCTGGATTTAATGTTTTAAAATTAAATACTTTTTCATGTCCCGGAGCCACAAGTGATGAAGCAGCTCCCCCACCTTGTCCTGTTACGGCATGTAAATCAATATTATGAGATAATTTATTGTCTGGATGATTTCTTAAATGGAATTCAACTTCATCCCCAACTCGGGTTCTGATAAAACTGCCCGGAACAGAACCTCCGAATGTCCAATAGGTATATTTTACACCATCGGCCAACTCGCTTTCCATTTCTTTGACTTCCATATTCACAATTAGCTTGGTGGCATCTCTGCTTCCAATTGGTTTTGGAACCAAGGGTGGAGCCGTTAATTCAGCCTCCATTTGGCCTTCTACCTCAATGTACTTGTTTCTGTCTGCTGAGCTAAAATCAGCTAATTGTTTGAATGCAAATAAGCCTAAAGAAAGTGCTAAGCATCCTATTAGCGCAATTTTAATTTGCTTACCATTTTTAAAAGTCGTTTTCATAATAATAAAGTTGTTAAGTTCATCTTAAATAATAAAGCAAATATAAAAGACAATTTTATCCTTTATCATGATAATTATCATGTTTGAAAAAATTGATTAGAAAAATGATTATTTATATTTATGAGTAATATAAATTTATGATTTAAATCATAAATTTAATACATTAATTTATATTACTTTATGACTTTAATCCATTTGCTTCTTTAATCAAATAAAAATACTAAAAAAAAAGGAATCAGTTATACAAATAGATTTATTTTATTTTTAGGTAGCGATGACGGAAAAATAGAAGGAAAAGCACCTATTTTTAACGAAAATGAAGCAGCCCCTTTTTCTATCAAATTCTTGAAGGAAGTGTTAGACTGTATAATTCAAATGATGACGGAAAAGAATTTACTCATGGTATTTTTCACATGAGAGAATGTTTTTGGTGAACCAATATTGTTAATTGAAAAACATAATATTTCTAAATCCATAACAATTCAGGACAGTATCATTATTAAGATGTCAAAAGAAAAATTTTTGAAAATTTTGGATGACTATCCTTTCATCTAAAAAGATTTTATGAATTTATTTACAAAAAAACATTCAAAAGTAAACACCCTTCATTTAACAAAATATTTTCAAAATAACTGTACAATCTAGGCAAATGTTAATCCCAGTTTACCTTGACCACATCAGTAAAAAGATAACTTAATTTCGAATCTATTTTGATTTTATCATAAAAACTTAAATAATTTACTAAACCCGTTACGAAGTCATTACATAATCTGAATTATCTAAAAAAACTATGTGTCTATCCTGGAAAAATTAGAACCTAAAACTACTATGACTTATAAACTTAATATTTACAACAGCAATTTACTAAAAGCTTGAATGGTTTTGTATGACTTTTTAATCATTATAAAGTAAATTGAATAAAATTTTGTTACACATTAAACCTTTCATACCTTTAATAGTCTTATTTCTATAACCCTTAAAATTAAAGTAAAATGAAAAAATTATTTTTAGCAGCATTACTAGTTGTTGGATTAACAACTTTTGCTCAAGAACAAAAAGACAAACCAAAAAGAGCTGGAATGGAAAATCTCACACAAGAGCAAAAAAATCAAATGCATTTGAAAAGGCTGACATCCGAACTAGATTTAAACGCGAAGCAGCAACTAGAAGTGGGAAAAATTATTGCTGAACAAGGAACTAAAAAAGAGGCTATGAAAGCCAAACATGAAGCCATGAAAGCGGAGCAAAAAAGACCTACAGACGAAGAACGAGCTGCTATAAAAAAACAAATGCTTGATGATAAAAATGCGATGAATGATAAAATGAAAGCCGTTTTATCTCCGGAACAATTTGTAAAATGGAATGAAATCCGAGAAAAAAACAAAGCGAAAAGAGGCGAACGAAAAGGAATGAAAAGAGAGTAATTTGAATAGAAAAATCTCATCTCAGCCTACAAACTGCAAGTACATTCTTTAATTGACAAAAATACAAAGTAGCTATTGTCACGAGATGAAAGATAAGCGATTAATGAATAGAGTCAATTCTATTTGTTAATCGCTTGCTTATTAATAGTGTTCATCAAATACATAGTTTGTCCAATGCGGATTTAGAAACCAATTTACTTATTTATTCAAATAACAATATCTCTTTTTATTTGATTAGTTCTAAAAAAATAGTACCTTTAAGTGGCTCATTAATTTTAAATGAAATGAAAATACCAAAGCAATATCTTCCTATAGTACCTTATTTAATTTTGAGCAATTCCAAGGGGTTTTTAGAATTTGTGAAAACCGTTTTTGATGCCAAAGAGCAATATATGGCAAAGCATGAAAATGACGACATACAGCATGGGGAAATAAAAATTCAGGATGCAGTTATTATGTTCTCTCAATCCAATGAAAATTGGGGAAATCGGCCTGCAGGAATGTTTATTTTTGTTGAAGATGTAGATAAAATCTATGACGCCGGATTAAGACACAACTGCATCAGCCTAATGATTCCCCAAAAGAAAGAATATGGCTATACCGCAGGTTTCGAAGACCCTTTTGGCAATCAATGGTGGTTAGTGGAGGGTGGAAAAGAATAGTTTCTTAAATAAATAAAAACAATTAAACACTAAAAAAATGAAAATAAAAACATTCACAATTCTCGCATTCTTATTGGCATTCCATTCCATAACTGCCCAGTCTATTTTCGATAAATGGCAGGCCGTTAAAGAATTTAATGAAGTATTATCACAAACTTATCCTCCCGCAAAAGGAGGAGATTTAGAACCCGTAAAAATTCGTTCTGAAGAAATGATGATAAAAGCTGAAGCTTTATTGAAATTGGATATTCCTGCTGAATATAGAACCAAAAGCATTCTCGCGTTTGCAGAAAAACTGCAACTTAAAAGTAAAATGCTACACAAATTAGTACTTGCTAAAGCTCCAGATGCAGAAATCCTTAAATCAGTAACCGAACTGAACAACACATTTCAGGATATTGTTGGAATTCCACCAGCTGAAAAAAAATAATCATCCCTTTTTTCAATTTATTAAATTCCTTACTTAAAAAAAATCATTTGGGAATATTTATAAAAAATAGCCGTTTTTTATAAATATTTCTATGTTTGCATGTAGTTATGAACTTACGTAACTTTCATATCATTATTAAAATAAAATCATTGGAAAAAATGCAGAATAATACTATTTTTGCATCGTAAAAAAAATCAGAAATGGGAAGAGCGTTTGAGTTCCGAAAAGGGAGAAAAATGAAGCGTTGGTCGGCAATGGCTAAAGCATTTACCAGAATTGGTAAAGATATTGTAATGGCGGTTAAGGAAGGTGGTCCTAATCCAGAAGCGAATTCCAGATTGAGGGCAGTTATCCAGAATTCTAAGGCAGCCAATATGCCCAAAGAAAATGTGGAACGTGCCATCAAAAAAGCAATTGACAAAGATACTGCCAACTATAAGGAAGTTTTGTTTGAAGGCTATGCGCCACACGGAATTGCAATTCTTGTAGAAACGGCTACCGATAATAATAACCGTACAGTTGCTAACGTAAGAAGCTATTTTAACAAATGCAATGGAACGATGGGAACACAAGGTTCTGTTGAATTCATGTTTGACCATACCTGTAATTTCAGAATTCCAAAAGGGGAAATTGACCCAGAGGAATTGGAATTAGAATTAATAGATTTTGGTGCCGAAGAAGTCTTTGAAGATGAAGACGGTATTTTAATTTATGCCCCTTTTGGAAGTTTTGGAACCATCCAAAAAGAATTGGAAAACAGAAAACTGGAAATCCTTTCTTCAGGTTTTGAGCGCATCCCTCAAATCACTAAAAAGTTGTCGGAAGCTGAAATGGCTGATGTAGAAAAACTAATTGAAAAAATGGAAGAAGACGATGACGTGATGAATGTATATCATACCATGGAGGAGTAGTTGATCTTTCTATACTAAAATAAAAACTGTTTGAAATTACTTTTCGAACAGTTTTTTTTATGCAAAATAGAAAAGCTATCACTCTAAATTGAATTACAGCAAACATTCAATTTAACTAGAGGAAAAACAAATTATCGCAACCATAAAACATGCTATATTTTTTTATCTGACAGGTAAAACTATTTTTATTCAAATATCATTAAAGCTTTTTGACTTGTTTTTAAAGCACATAAATCTGAAAATATATTAGGTATTTCAACTCAAATTTACTTTATTTGATATCTATACCACAAATCCAATTCTAAACAATGAAATCCTTTTCCATTCAAGAAATTAATGACATCCTTCAAGGAGTTCTCATAGGAACTACGAATCAAAAAATTACCGCTCCAGAGCAATTGGAAATGGCAAACGATACTGAAATTTCTTTTATTGGAAACAAGAAATACGAAAAATTTTGGGCTACATCAAAAGCATGCGCAGCTGTTGTTAATGATGATATTTCTATAGAACCCGGAGAAAACAGGGTCTTTATAAAAGTTAAGAATGCCGATTTGGCAATGTCGCAAGTATTAGCACTTTTTGCCCCACCTACCCCATTATTTGCAATAGACATCCATCCAACAGCCACAATTGACACTACGGCCAGTATTGGAAACGGAACTCGAATTGGTGCTGGGTGCTATATTGGTCCGAAAGTGCAACTTGGGGAAAACGTGACCATTTATCCTAATGTCACAATTCTTGACGAATGTACTATTGGTAAAAATACGGTGATTTGGCCTGGAGCCGTAATTCGGGAGCGTTGCCATGTGGGAAGCGATTGCATTTTACACCCAAATTCAACTATTGGTGCGGATGGTTTTGGATTCCGTCCTGATCCACAAAGAGGTTTGGTTAAAATTCCGCAAATTGGGAACGTCATCCTTGGAAACGGTGTTGAAATTGGCGCAAATTCTTGTGTGGACAGAGGTAAATTCAGTTCGACAGTATTAGGAGACGGTTGCAAAATTGACAATTTAGTTCAAATTGGGCATAACAGTAAATTAGGTAAATTTTGTATCATGGCTGGACATAGCGGCGTCGCCGGTTCAGTAACATTAGGAAACGGAGTCATCATTGGCGGAAGTGCTTCCATAAAAGACCATACCACTATTGGAGACGGAGCCACTGTAGGTGCAGGATCGGGAGTAACGGGAGATGTCCCCGCAGGAAAAGTAGTATTGGGTTATCCGGCAGTGGAAGCTCGTGATGCGCTGAAACAATGGGCAATTTTGAAAAGATTGGTTCGGGATTCCAACAATAAATAAAGCATCCCCTATTTATTCATGAACCGAGTCGCAATAGCAAGAGGACGGAACGTGAATCGCTTTTTGATATGGTGTCCGCCACTTCTGAACAAAATGTTTTTTAGAGTATCCAATGTTTGAAGCGTGTGTGCACCTTTGTTAATCATAACGCAGTCTGCTTGTGCGGCATGGGCAGCATCGGTGATTTCTGAACGGGTGGCTACTCCCGATTTATTTAGATTTTCCAATACTTGGGTAGCCCATATTACAGGGACATGAGCCGATTCGGATATCCACAGGATTTCTTCCTGAATTTCGCTCATCCGTTCAAAGCCTATTTCAACGGCCAAATCTCCCCTAGCAATCATCACCCCGATATTTTCCTGTTGCATGCCAGATAACAATAAATCGGGCAAATTTTTAACGGCTTGTGGCGTTTCAATTTTTATCACTAAATCCAATTGTTTATTGTTTCCTAACACGTGTTGTAATTGAAGTATGTCATTTGAATTGCGAACAAAAGAATACCCAACCATGTCTGCATGTTGGACAATAAAAGGAATGCACATTACGTCATAGTCCGTTAATGAAGGCGTCATCAAGTTTGAATTCGGAAAATTGACTCCTTTTTCGTTCTTAATGTATGGTTTTTTCGAGGAAACCCTAATTATCTGTAACCGAACTCTTTTTGGTTCAATTTTATCCACTCGAGCCTCGATAAGCCCGTCGTCAAATAAAACAATTTCACCCACATTCAATTGATTAAAAACGCCAACAATGGTACAGCCTACTGTTAGTTTCCTGTCATTAATGTTGTTTTCGTCCGTCAAATAAATCATTTGTCCCTCAACAACTTTAAGCCTCCCGCTCCTTTTTACAATAGTTCTAATCTTTGGCCCCGCAAGATCCATGTAAATTTTACATTGCAATCCAGTCGTTTTTATGGCTTTATCAATATTTTTAATCATTTTATACCAAATGGCCTGATCGTCATGTGCACAATTAATACGGGCAATATTCATTCCCGATTGCAATAAATTTTCAACTTTTAAGTAATCAGTAGCCAAGCTATTGTCAAAAGTTACCATGATGTAAGGAACAGAATCCGTTAGCTTTTTACCAAATAATCCAGTTAATTTTTTTGAAAGAGAAAGTTTACTGGTTTCATAACTAAAAATGTCTTCTGTAATTTTTTTCTTAATACCCAATCGTTCTAAAATAGCCAACAATTGTCCTCGAATGTGACTTTCGGAACTTGCCATAGAGGACAATCCGCAGGTATGCAAGTCATCCTGCAAGTCTCTTATGTCTTGGGACCGAAGGGCCAAATAATGCAGTAAATTTACGGCGCACTTCTTATTTTCCGGATGTATTTTTTCTAAAATATAATCAAAATCTTTCTCTACCTGAATCATAAAATCATTGATTTCATGAAGTCGTTCGGCAATTTTAGCCAAATTTTCAGACATAATTACTACTTTTTACAATTAATAACCCAGATAAATTTACGCATTATAATGGTTCATTTTAACGAAAACGAAACATTTATTTTGAATATAAACAGTCTGTTTTTATTGGCAAAAAGCAATCAAATAAAATATAGAAAATGAAAATATTAAAGGAACAAACTCAAAATATAATAAACAAAAGCCGCTAAAATAGCCGTAATTGGTATTGTAAGTACCCAAGCCCACACTAAACTTACCGTAACTCCCCAGCGTACCGCAGAAATACGCTTGGTTAAACCAACCCCTATTATTGAACCTGTAATGGTATGTGTTGTACTTACTGGTATTTTGAAGTGTTCAGTAATGTATAATGTCAAGGCTCCGGCGGTTTCGGCAGCAACTCCTTCAAAAGAAGTTACTTTAGTGATTTTTGACCCCATCGTCTTTACAATTTTCCATCCACCACTTAATGTTCCAATAGCAATCGAGGTATAGCACGCTAGGGGAATCCAATCTGGCATTGCTCCTTTTATTCCTTTATCATCGTCTGGAAGTATTACTTGTAACCAATCCGGTAGACTGGCAATAGCAACTCCACTTGTATGAATATAAACCGCTACCGCAGCGGCAATGATACCCATTACTTTCTGGGAATCGTTTCCACCATGACCTAAACTAAACGCAGCCGAGGAAACCAATTGCATTTTTTTTAACCAAGCATTCGCTTGATGTAAATTTAAACTGCTAAATATCAAGCAAAAAGAACTTACCGTTAATATAATAAAAGCAACCAAAAACCATTTTATATTATGGGATTCAAAAACGACACTCCAAAAATGAGACTCAAAACGAGGTTTTTCAATAGCTTCAAAATCTACCATTTGACCTTTCACAAACCAAATTGTCAAAACCATTAATCCAAACGTGAACATTTTAGGGTAGATACTTTTTTTAGAGGCATTGAGCAGCCAAATTGATATTATATATGAAATTAAAGCCCCCAGTAATGGCGCCAATACAATAAAAGCAATAATAATCACAACTCCTGAAGGCATTCCACCGTCTTTTCCTGCTTTATACCAACTTACTATATCATACCAATGTTTCGTTTGCGTTACTGCTCCATCAAGTATAGTGTAATCGGAAAATCCATGTATAGCAATGGCATGTGCAATGGCAGCTCCCGCAAAACCACCTATGAGCGTATGTGATGAACTTGAAGGAATCCCTTGCCACCAAGTAATTAAATTCCAAATGATAGCACCAATAACGCCAGCGAGTATAACGACAAGATTGATCTCACTTGTTTCTGCCGTTTTAGCAACGGTATTTGCCACTCCTAAACCAAAAACCCAATACGCTAAAAAGTTAAAGAAAGCTGCCCAAAGTACCGCTTGAAAAGGGGTAAGCACTTTTGTAGCAACTACCGTAGCAATTGCATTAGCGGCATCATGAAAACCATTTATATAATCGAAAATTAATGCCAAAACAATAATAACTATAAGTAGAGTCATAAAAGTAATTTCAAGATGAAAGAGATTGTTTTAAGAATGTTTTACAGAAATTGATTCTAAAACACTTGCTACACTTTTACATTTATCAGCAGCAGATTCTAAAACTGATAATACTTCTTTATATTTAATAATATTTTTAGCATCTGTTTCATTCTCGAATAAATCGGCCACAGCTTTGTCATAAACAGTGTCTGATTTGTTTTCCAATTTATTGATTCTAGCACATGCATCCGTAATGGTCTTGATTTTCTTCAAATTACGTAATTCTCTAATCGCCGCGTCAATATTCTGACAAGCTTCAAGATTAATCTCTGTCAATTTCCTGATCGATTTCGTGATTTTATCCACGTGGTACAATTTCATTCTGCTTGAAGCACCATGAATATTTCCCGCCACATTATCAATTGCCGTAATCAATGAATAAATATCTTCTCTGTCAAAAGGAGTGATAAAATTTCTGCTTAATTCAAGATTAGTCTGACGTGTAATTTCTTCCCCTAGTTGCTCTAACTCGTCTATTTTCAAGAAAAGGGTGTCTCTCTCTTTAATCGGCAAATTAACGGCTTCATGTAAAGTTGAAGCTAATAGAATCAGATTACCACTGGCTTGTTCAAGTAATGGGAAGAATTTTTTATCCTTTGGAACTAAAAACTGAAAAATACTGTTTAGTGACATATATTGAAATTTTATGGTGCAAATATAAACATTTGATAATAAAATTTAACCAATTATTAATACACTTTTACTTAAATCACATAACCACTTGACTCCTTTTTTTATATCAATCGTTTTCGTATTTTCGCAGTATAAAATCACAAAACTAAAACATAGCTTTTAATTTTTGGATGAATCAGAACCTCAACCCTATGGACTTAAACTTCAACAAAAACGAAGACCACAACAAGCTTTTACTCTCAAATTTAAAACAACAGTTTGCCAAAGTAAAACTTGGTGGTGGTGAAAAACGTATCGAGAAATTACATTCTGAGGGCAAAATGACAGCTCGGGAACGTATTGATTATTTGCTTGACGCCAAGGCCAAATGCATCGAAATTGGCGCCTTTGTTGGTGATGGAATGTATGCAGAACACGGCGGATGTCCTTCCGGTGGGGTTGTCGTAAAATTGGGGTATATTAAAGGAAAACAGTGCGTTGTTGTTGCCAATGATGCTACGGTAAAAGCCGGAGCATGGTTTCCTATCACAGCTAAAAAGAATTTGCGAGCACAGGAAATTGCCATGGAAAATCGCCTGCCAATTATTTATTTAGTAGATAGTGCGGGGGTTTTCTTGCCACTGCAAGATGAAATTTTCCCCGATAAAGAACATTTTGGAAGAATCTTTAGAAACAATGCCATCATGAGTAGCATGGGAATCACTCAAATTTCGGCCGTAATGGGCAGCTGCGTTGCCGGTGGCGCCTATTTACCCATCATGAGTGACGAAGCCATGATTGTAGATAAAACGGGAAGCATTTTTCTGGCAGGCAGTTATTTGGTGAAAGCCGCTATTGGTGAAAGCATAGACAATGAAACACTGGGCGGAGCAACAACCCATTGTGAAATTTCAGGTGTTACAGACTATAAAGCGAAAGACGACAAGGACGCACTAGACAGAATAAAAAATATTATAGGCAAAATTGGCGATTACAACAAAGCAGGTTTCAATAGAGAGAAATCAGAAAAACCAGCGTTGGACGAAAATGAAATCTACGGAATTTTACCCAAAGCCAGAAACGAACCCTACGATATGTATGAAATCATCAAGCGGTTAGTTGATAATTCTGAATTTGACGAATACAAAGCGGGTTATGGACAAACCCTAATTACAGCCTATGCCAGAATCGATGGTTGGGCGGTCGGAATTGTGGCCAATCAGAGAAAAATTGTGAAAACCAAAAATGGCGAAATGCAGTTTGGTGGTGTCATCTATTCGGATTCAGCAGACAAGGCAACTCGTTTTATTGCCAATTGCAACCAGAAAAAAATTCCTTTGGTTTTTATTCAGGACGTTACCGGTTTTATGGTAGGGAGCAAATCAGAACACGGCGGAATCATAAAGGACGGGGCGAAAATGGTGAATGCGGTTTCCAATTCGGTCGTGCCGAAATTCACGGTAATCGTAGGGAATTCATACGGTGCGGGAAATTATGCCATGTGCGGAAAAGCCTATGACCCCAGATTGATTTTTGCATGGCCAAGTGCTGAATTGGCTGTAATGGGCGGAACACAAGCCGCAAAAGTATTGGCCCAAATTGAAGCTTCTTCGCTTAAAGCAAAAGGGGAAATTGTTGATGAACAAAAAGAAACCGAATTATTCGATAAAATAAAAGCTCGCTATGATGCGCAAACATCTCCATATTATGCCGCGGCAAGATTGTGGACGGATGCCATTATTGATCCATTGGAAACCCGAACCTGGATTTCTATGGGGATCGAAGCAGCGAACCACTCGCCTATTGAGAAAAAATTTAATTTGGGTGTGATTCAAGTTTAATTTCAGATTATGAAAAAATTAATCATTGCGTCAATTCTTTTTGCGGGAACATCTTTATTCGCCCAAGAAACCTTCACCAGAAAAGATTCCCTTCGCGGTAGTTTGCGCTCGGAACGCACTTGTTTTGATGTTTTGCGCTATGATTTGAATATCAAAATCAATCCTTTAGAAAAATCGATTGTTGGATATAACGATATTACTTTTAAAGTCGTCGAAAACACAAGCAAAATTCAATTGGATTTGTTCGAAAATATGAAAATTGACAGTATTGTTTTGGATGCTAAGAAACTGAATTACAAACGAGAGTTTGGTGCCGTTTTTATCGATTTTCCTTCTCCCTTAATTCAAAATTCCGAACAACGAATTCGATTTTATTATTCTGGGAATCCAATAATTGCCAAAAATGCGCCTTGGGACGGCGGATTTGTTTTCAACAAAGATAGTAACGAAAAAAACTGGATTGGCGTTGCTGTGCAAGGAACCGGAGCTAGTCTTTGGTTTCCGTGCAAAGATTCCCAAACTGACGAACCCGATTGGGGCGCAACACTAAAAGTAGCCGTTCCAAACGGACTGATGGATGTTTCCAATGGAAGGCTCATCGGTTCCGAAGATTTAAAAAACGGATATACCCGCTGGGATTGGGAGGTGAAAAACCCAATTAACAATTATGACATTACGGTGAATATAGGAGATTATGTCCATTTTGGAGAAAACTATAAAGGATTGGATTTAGATTATTATGTTTTACGTGAAAACGAAGCCAAAGCAAAAATTCAATTTGAACAGGTAAAATCCATGATGGATTGTTTTCAATCGAAATTTGGCGCATATCCATTTGCTACCGATGGCTACAAATTAATCGAAACGCCTTATTTGGGAATGGAACATCAAAGTGCTGTGGCTTATGGCAATAAATATAGAAATGGCTATTTAGGAAGTGATTTATCAGGAACGGGAATTGGATTGAATTTTGACTATATCATCATTCACGAAAGTGGCCATGAATGGTTCGGCAACAGCATTACCAGCAAAGATATTGCCGATATGTGGATTCATGAGGCATTTACAATGTACGCTGAAGCTGTATTTATAGAGTGCCAATACGGTTATGAAAAAGCGCAAATTTACATCAATGGTTTAGGAAGAAATATCAGAAACGACAAGCCAATTATTGGGAATTATGGTGTAAACAATGAAGGCTCCGATGACATGTACTATAAAGGGGCACTGTTATTAAATACGTTACGGCATGTTATAAATGACGATGTAAAATGGTGGAAATTACTATTAGACTATTCCAACACCTATCGCCATCAAATTATAGATACTGAAATGGTTATTGCTTTTTTTAATCGGGAAAGCGGTAGAGATCTCACTCCAATTTTCAATCAATATTTAAGACATGCAAAAATCCCGAATTTAGAAGTTCATACAGACGAAAAAAGGTTTCTTTCACTAAAATGGAAAACTGACGAAAAGAATTTTGGAATGCCAATTGAAGTCACCATCAATGGAAAAATGCATCGGATTCTAGTTTCAGACAAATGGACTGAAACTAAAGAAAAAATCAAAGATACATTCGGGAGTAAAAATTTCAATACGAATGCGTTCTTATATGAATTTTCAATACATCCCTAATTCTTTTGTTTTTTAATATTGAAATTTTCAACACTTTTACCCTATATATCATTCACATTTAGTAACTTAGTATAAATTTTAAACTAAGCTATCATGGACACTACTGTAAAAGGGTTGAATAAGTGGGCTAATAAACACACTTCCTATTCGCTAGATATTTTGCGAATTACACTTGGAATATTTTTATTATTTAAAGGGGCTTCTTTTATAACCCACAATAGGGATTTTGAGGATTTGATTGCTCCAATTAGTAATTTTATGGGGGGTATGTTTACCTTTCATTATATTGCTTTTGCTCATATCGTTGGTGGAACAATAATTATTTTCGGTTTGCTGACCCGATGGGCAATTATTGCCCAACTTCCTATTTTATTGGGTGCTGTTCTTATTAATTTCCTTGGGGTAATGCATATCGGTAATTTTATTTTTGCAACAGTAGCACTTATCGTCAGTTTATTTTTCTTGTTTTATGGAAGCGGTAAACATTCTGCGGATTATTATTTCAAAATGGAAAAATAAATAAACACTATAAAAGAAAAACGCACTAAAAGGAAATCCTTAGTGCGTTTTTATATTTTTATAAAATACTTTGACTGGATTCTTTTCTCAAAATTTTCCCGTTTTCTGTTTGTTTGAATTTAGGAACAAAAAGTACTTCTTTTGGTTTTTCATATTTATCCAAAACCTCAAAAACGGTTTCGTCAATCGTTTGCTTTTCGCCTTCAACCACTAAAACTAATTTTTCTCCTAATAGTTCATCTGGTTTTCCAATCACAAAAAATCGAGCAGGTATTTTTCCTGCAAGTTTATCTTCAATTTGTTCTGGTATCAATTTTATTCCGCCACTATTAATCATGTTGTCATATCTTCCGATAAACACAAATTGATTTTCATCAACCAACTCCACAATGTCATTGGTAACAATTAAATCCTCGGAAATTCTTGGAGCATGAATCACCAAACAATTTCTGAAATCTTGAGAAATCGTTATGTTTGGCAAAACGGTAAATGCATGCTCCCCCAACTGTTTTGCAGCAATGTGGGTAATGGTTTCGGTCATCCCGTAGGTTTCATAAACCTTAGTTGGTAATTTTAATAATTTTTTTTCTAATACTTTACTAATCATTGATCCACCAATGATTAGTTTTTTTACATTTTTCAATTCATTCAATGAATTTTTCGCTTGCAAAGGCACCATGGCAACAAAATCATATTTTGTATCATTATTTTCCATGGGATGAGCACTAGGCGCAACAAAATCAATATCTAAGCCCAAAATAAAAGCTCGGATAAACATCAATTTTCCTGCGATATAATGTACTGGCAAACATTGCAATGCTTTATTTCCTGGACGCAGGTCAAAAAAATCTCCTGTAGCGATGGCCGATTCTACAATGGCTTGTTTGGAAGTTCGAATCGTTTTGGGGCCGCCTGTAGTTCCAGAAGTCTGCAAATCGATATAGGCGCGATCATCAAACCAATCCAAAAGAAATTCTCCAATTGGCTTTTGAAAATCTTCACCTTCCTTTATAAAACTATAGGCAACTCGCAATAAATTTTCACGGTCAAAATGGATACCATTTAGTTTAAAACTGTTGTGTACATTATGATAAGTCGGAATCATGTTTGTTTTCGTTTAAGATGTTAATTGTTATGATATTAGGATTCGCAATGGTTCCTGTAAGTTTTTCAACCCAATTGGTCCAATGGTATTTTTTACTAAAGATAAATAAAAGTATAGGATAAACAACAATAACGGGTAGAATTACATCAAAGCCGGCAGTGGGCTCTGAAATGTCTTTCAAAATAGAATTTGTTTGAAAAACGGACCAATCAGCCGTTACCAACAAAGCCCCCACAAGATTGTTGGCAGCATGAAAACCTAAAGAAAGTTCCATTCCTTCATCCATTAGTGTCATAATTCCCATTAAAAAACCGGTGCCAATGTAGTATACCAAAACAATATACCCCATTTTGTTTACCTCAGGATTTAAAATATGCATCGATCCAAAAATAACAGAAGTCATTACTAATGGAAACCATTTATTTAAGGCTAAATTTCCAAATCCTTGCATCAAATACCCTCTAAAAACATATTCTTCAGTGCTGGTTTGAATCGGAATCATTACGACAGCAACAAGTGCCAATATCAAAAATGGAATGGGTTTAAAATTCAATACAAAATTTTCCGGATTGTTATAATACATGATTACCGTAGAAACTATGGTAAACAAACTCCAAATGGAAAAAGAAAAGAGAATCCTGTTCCAATCTACCTTCTTTCTTGAAGTGGTCACTTCTATAAAAGGTTGCTGGTGGACATATTTAACCACTAGAAAAATACCTACGATAGCAAAAACAAAAGAAACCATGACAAGAAATAAGGTCAAATTAGAATCCAATAGGGTCATCCAATCCTCCGTATTTGAAGAAAAACCTTTACCGTCAGAAATATTTTTTATGAAAATGGCCAAAACCAAAGGGATTTGCCCTACCGTTGATGCTAAAATTATTAGTAGAGAACCTAAAATATATTTCCAAAATTTATTTTCTGGCTTCACGCCCTGTTCTATAAACATAGTCTTTTTTGTACATATTTTATAAAGGCCGAATTTAGTCTAATTTTTAAAATTAAAATCAATTCCTTTACAGAAATTTAAAACATAATTTATGATCCAAATCTTTCATAACTCCCGCTGTGGCAAATCTAGAGATTGTATTGCTTTTTTAGAACAATCGGGCAAAGAATTTGAAATTATTAAATACCTGGAAAATAGTCCCACTTTCAATGAATTGACTGAAATCATTCGGAAATTGAATATCCCTCCTTTAGCCTTAGTGCGGCAAAAAGAAAAAATTTGGATGGAAAAATTCAAAAATACCATAATGACTGATGAAGAAATTATTCAAGCGATGATTGAAAATCCAATTTTGATTGAAAGACCAATTGTCATTAGTGGAGAAAATGCAGTTATCGCAAGACCATTTGAAAAAGCAATTCCGCTAATTTAAGATTAAAAATCTTTCATTTAACAAAGCTTTGTGAGTTGATTTTTAAGTCAACACTTACTTTTGTGCTTTATTAGCACCGTAATCCCCCTATTCATGAAATTAATTCAACATTTATTGTCTGTATTGGCATTATTGGTTTCAATTGCCACTTTTTCGCAAAACAATCCAGAAAGAAAAAAAATAAAAATCACAGGTGCCATTACCGAAAAAATAAGTAAACAAGCTCTAGAATATGCCACAATAACGTTTGTAAACACTAAAAATCCCAAAGTGATTTTCGGTGGAATTACCAATGCTAAGGGCGAATTTGATGTAGAGGTTAATCCTGGAATTTATACCATAAAAGCCGAATTCATTTCCTTTAAACCCACCGAAATTAAAGAAAAAAAACTATTTGAAACTACAAACTTGGGCATCATTCTTTTAGACGAAGACGCCACCCAATTGAACCAAGTGGAGGTTCGCGCCGAAAAAAGCACCGTGGAGATTAAACTGGATAAAAAAGTCTATAATGTTGGGAAAGATATGATTGTAAAAGGAGGAACTGCAAGCGATGTTCTTGACAATGTACCCTCGGTAACAGTTGATGGAGACGGAAATGTGAGCCTTCGTGGCAATGAGAATGTCAAGATTTTAATTGACGGAAGACCCTCAAATGCCATAAATATTGCAGATGCCTTGCGAACCATTTCAGCCGACGCGCTGGATAAAGTGGAAGTAATTACAAACCCATCCTCAAGATATGACGCCGAAGGCGGAGCAGGAATTATCAATATCGTCCTTAAAAAAGGAAAAAATCAAGGGGTAAACGGAACCATTATTGCAACCTTGGGTGACCCTAAAAATTATGGTTTGGTTTCTAGCATCAACTACAAAACCGAAAATTTTAATCTTTTTGGATCCTTGGGATACAACGACAGTAAGGCTCCGGGGAAAACATTAACCGATTCAGACTATTTGAATCCCGATGGTTCCATCCAGAAAACAATCAACGAGAGAAGCACCCGCGAAAGAGGTCGAAAAGGATACAATTACAATTTTGGAATGGATTGGTTTTTAGACAAAACCCTGACTTGGACCAATGCATTAAGCTATAGAAAAAATGACGGTTCCAATCCAGACAATGTATTATTATACAATTATGAACCCAACAACATTTTTGTTCGTAACCGATTTAACAACCAATATACCAATACCAATGATGCGGAATACACTACCAATTTCACGAAAAAATTCAAAAAAGATGGTCATAAACTAACCGTAGACGCTTCATTTTCCAGAAATATTGATAACGACTCTTCAATCATTACCGATTTTGTAATTGGGCAAGAAAACAATGCCACCAAAGAATCGTCAAAAAACTTTCAAACCCAAAGTCGAAATTTAATCCAAACCGATTATGTGTTGCCTATAGGGAAAAATGGTCAGTTCGAGGCGGGTTACAAAGGAAATTTCAACGAATTATTGACTGATTACAACGTGGGGAATTTGGATCCTATGGGGAATTACACACCCAATCTCAACTATACCAACGTCTTCGATTACAAAGAAAAAATCAATGCCTTTTATACTCAATTTGGCTCTAAAATCAATTCGTTTTCCTATTTATTAGGCATGCGGTATGAAAATTCGAACATCGATATCAATTTATTGACCACGAATAATTTCACGAATAAAAAATACGACAGTTTTTTTCCAAGTGCTTTTTTGACCTACCAAATTAACGAAGAAAGCTCGCTATCCATCAATTACAGCCGAAGAATATCCAGACCCCGCAACCGATTTATCAATCCATTTTCCAATTATTCCAGCAATGTAAATATTTTTCAGGGAAATCCAGATATCAATCCTTCCTTTACGGATGCCATCGATTTTGGGTATATGACAAAATGGAAAAAAGTCACCTTATCCTCCTCTGCCTACTTCAACCAAACCAAGGATGTTTTTCAATTCATCCGACGACCAAACGGTGAAATCATAACTTCAATTGTAAATGGTGAAACCATAGAAACCCCGGTAATGCTATCTACTCCCATCAATTTATCAAATGAAAATCGCTTCGGTTTTGAATTCAACGTGAATTATTCGCCTTACAAATGGTGGCGATTGAACGGGAATTTCAACTTCTTTCAAAGTTCCATAACGGGCAATTACTCCTACACGCTTGCCAAGACGAATGAAATCGTGAATGAAAATTTTGACAATAAAGCTTTGGGGTGGTTCTCTAAGGTTTCATCAAAAGTAACCCTACCGCTCAAAATAGATTGGCAAACCAATGCCACTTATAATGCCCCTCAAAACAATGCACAAGGCAAAAGTCTGGGTGTTTTTAGCGCCAATTTGGCTTTCAGTAAAGATGTCCTAAAGGACAAAGCGACCGTGGCTCTAAATGTGAATGATGTTTTTAATTCCAGAAAACGAATTAACCAAACAAATTTGCCAACGTTGAATTCCTATTCTGAAATGCAACAACGCCAACGCCAAATAAACCTGTCATTCACTTACCGTTTCAATAAACTAAAAACGGAAAAAGACAAAACGCAAAAAAGAGATACCGAGAACGGCGGGGATGAATTTTAGTAAGAATTAATTCGAAATCTTATTGGGTTTATTTAGAACTAAATTCCCCAAAATGCCATAGAATTCCTGAAGGGTCAATTACAAAACATTCGCTTCCCCAGTCTAGCACTCGGGGAGGCATAAGTTTAACATTTTCATATTTGGAAGTAAGATTTAAGTCCAACAATTCGTTCCAAAACTGGTTCACGTCCTCGACTTCCATAAAAACCATGGTGTTGTCTATCCAATCTTTCACATACGCCTCTTGTAGATAAAAGCCGAAACCGTCCGTGCTGAAATAACTCATGTTAGAGGATAAAATGGCTTCCTGAAATCCAAGGTCCAAATAAAAATGACGCGATACTGTGTAGTCTTTAGCTCCTATGAAAGGCCGAATTGATTTTACTTTATGTTCCATTTTATCTATTAAATTTTCGTTTTTTCAAGGAGATTGTCTAATTTACAATAGTTATTTTCGATATATTTTATCCAATTCAATTATTCTATTTTTAACAAAGATTGCATTTTCATTTGTACAAATCATTTTGTAATCTTGAGATGAATTATCTCCGTCTAATTCTTCCGCGGTTTCTTTTTCCGTTTTCTTGAAATACTCAACTCTTTTTTTAAGCCAAACGATTTGCATTTTTTTTAATTTTTGCTGTTCCGTTTTATTTAATTTAAGCTTAATGCTTTTATAAGTAGTATTCAGCAAATTGTCCATTTTTGTATAAAATTCAAAAGTACAATTTGCCATATTGTTATTTACATTGTCTAAGCATTTTTGGTGCTCAATATCAAGTTTGTTTATAGTTTTAGCAATCTGTGAGAAACAAGTTAAACAATTGAAAAATGTAACTATAAAAATAATTTTTTTATTCATAACCAGTTTATTTTTCATTTTTTTTTAACTTCAATTCGTCTAAAAACCCTTCAGACGTTCTTACTTTTGTTTGATTCGCACGTAAATATAAAAGATTTAAACCCCAATAAAAGTCCTTTAATCAAATGACTTTTTGTCTGTTGCTAAAAATATGGATTCAATAATCCTCTTGGCAAATCCCTCTCTTAAACTTTACGATAACTCCATAGTGTTAACGGACTTGTAATCGGTTCCGTTCAACACGAGTTTTCTTTGTTCGTGCTACGCACGCAACGAAACTCTAGCCGTTATATGCCGTTTTTCTTAATATTGATTTTGATAAAATTTATGAGTTTCGTCCAAAATCAAATAATTATCATTTGACCATTTTCCAAATTTTGTCCAATTGTCACCATGTGTAACTTTCCACTTATCAAATTCAATAGTATCACCTTTTTGTAATAGCCAATAATTATATGCTTCAAGATGTCCGGCTTCTGAGACTTTTTTTAGATAGTCAAACAAAACGTTAGGATGTATCTCATTTCTCTTCATAAAAAAATATTCTTCAATAAATTTTTGTCTAATAGTATTTAATGAACTTAAATCAATTGTAGTAGTTTCAGGCGGAATAGCTAGAAGTAATGTTGATGCATAAGTCATGCAAAATGGAAATTGATTAGGTTGGTCAGCATACATTATCATTTTTGTACAAAAATCCACTTGAGATTTACCCCAACCAGTTATTTTTATTTGGCTTTTATATGTATCAAAAAGTAATTTACTTATTTCGACTGTTCTTCCTGTGTTCGATTCTAAGTTCATAAAAATTTCACCGTATATCATTCCCCAAATTTGTTCAGTTGATTTGAGATAATATAGTGCAGCACGATAATAATTTGAAGAAAAAGTTGGGTCGACTTCAATTCCTTTTTCAAAGTGAGGAATTGCTTTTTCCCCACTTACGCGGTCGTTATAAACATTTCCTTTTTCTAAGTACAAAACTCCAGCTTTTGGATTTAATTTTAATCCTAAATCATATATTTCAAATGCTTTTTTTGGGTTGTCAATAATATCATAAGCATTTCCCCACGTCTGGTATAGTGCAGCGCTTACTTTATTATACTTGTTTGTTTTTTCAAATTCTTTAATTGCTGATTCATAATTTTTAGCTAAATAATATGAATATGCAAATTCATATGAAAAAGTGTATTCTTCAGGATCAAGTTTTTGTGCTTCGAGCAACAACTTTCTACTATCTTCATATTGTCCTTTGTCCATTAGCTTAACAGCTTCTTTTGCTTTCGACCAAGCAATTTCTGAATTTGTTTGAGCGAAAGAAATATTGGTAATAATCAATAAAGAGAATAATATAATTTTGAAAGTTTTTGTCATGAATATCGGGTTTTTAAAATGGCATATAACGTCAGTTCGTCTAAAAACCTCTAGTGGAACTAATCTTTGTTAATCAGGAAGTAAATATAGTGGATTTAAGCCACAATAAAAGTTCCTTTTACAAAAAGACATATTGTTGGTTTCGAAAAACAAGGAGCCGCAAAAAGCTCTAAAAAAGGTTTTTATGATCCAAAAAAGTAAGGACAGTACTTTTAGATACCGTTTCAATTCATTTTGATCAATCAGGTTAAAAATCCGGTGCAGGTTGTAAGCTGTAAAAATCAATCCCACATAGGCCGAAGCGTGTTTTATGGTTCTTTTTGTCATGATATAATAAAAATCCCATTGCCGTTTGATGACGCCGTAAGGATGTTCTACAATGGCTTGTCTCCTGCGGTAAATTTCATAAATATTTTGGATTCTTACTTTGTTCTCGTGGATTAAATCGGCATGTTGGGAATGCTCTAGGAGTCTTCCTTTTTTGTTTTGGGTGCATTGGGAGAAAAATTCGCAAGCCAAACAAGCATTAGTTTTGTAATGCTTCATTTTGGTTATTGATTTTCTGTTGGTCTTGTTGTACTAATTGCCATTGATTATTAGGATGTGAATAAATGGACGCACGTATGAATCCAATATCAAACAACAAATAGGGATTACCGGCACAGCACTCATGATGACAAAATGCACTAATTATTAGGAACGGATAAAAAAAATCAATTTTAAGTACATTAATTAAGTATTAATACTTATATTTGCGTAGTAATACTTAATTTAGAAATCATGATTAGAGTAATAGTAGTCGGAAACGGCATGGTGGGATACAAGTTTTGCGAGAAATTCATCGCGAAATCAGGACAGGAACAATACCAGATTACTGTATTTGGTGAAGAGCCAAGACGTGCTTATGACCGCGTTCACTTGAGCGAATACTTTGCAGGGAAAAGCGCCGACGACTTGTCGTTATCTACCTCTAATTGGTATGAGGAAAATAATATTATCCTAAATACCTCTGAATTAGTTACGGACATCAACAGAGAACAAAAAACAATACATACACATTTAGAAAAAACGCATCCGTACGACTACTTAGTTTTGGCTACGGGTTCTTCGGCTTTTGTCCCTCCCATTGAGGGGGTAGAAAAAGAAGGCGTCTTTGTGTACCGTACCATAGAGGATCTGGATGCGATTATGGCCTATGCCAAAAAGATAAAACAAAATGGGTCAACGGAAGCTGCCGTTCTGGGTGGCGGATTGTTGGGACTAGAAGCCGCAAAAGCGGTATATGATTTAGGATTGAATCCGCACGTGGTGGAATTTGCACCACGATTGATGCCGAGACAACTGGACAAAGGTGCCAGTGACATGCTTCAGGCAAAAATTGAAGAGCTCAACATTGGTATCCACCTCAACAAAGCAACTCAATATATAGATGGCGAAAACCACATCACGGGAATGATGTTTGCCGAAAATGAATTACTGAAAGTGGACATGCTGGTGATTTCTGCGGGGATTAAACCACGCGACGAACTGGGCAGAGTTTCAGGACTGGAAGTGGGCGTTAGAGGCGGCATTGTGGTGAACAACCAAATGCAAACTTCCGATCCTTATATTTATGCCATAGGAGAAGTAGCTCTTTACAGCGGAATGATTTACGGTCTTGTGGCTCCCGGTTATGAAATGGCCGATGTCGCTGCCGAGCAAATCTTGAAAGGCACGAAAACGATGCGGGAAACCATAGACATGTCCACACAATTAAAATTAATTGGAGTTGAAGTGGCTAGTTTTGGGGACCCTTTTATTGAAAACGAGAATGTAACCGCCATTGTTTATGAAAATAAATTCAGCGGAATTTACAAAAGAATCAATGTTACCAAAGACGGGAAAACCCTTTTGGGCGGAATTTTAGTGGGAGATTCCAGTGACTATAATGGGTTGTTCCAAATTTACAGCAACGCTTTAGCGTTACCAATAAATCCGGAAGATTTGATTTTGGGTTCTCGTGGTGGCGAAGGATCTACGCTAGGTAGCGCAGCCGATTTGCCGGATACCGCCGTAATTTGTTCCTGCGAAAACGTGACCAAAGGTGCCATTTGTTGTTCGCTTATTGACGGAACTTCATCTACTTTTGCCGATGTGGTAAAACTGACTAAAGCAACTTCGGGTTGTGGCGGTTGCAAACCAATGGTAGTAGATATCGTAAAAGCCACTCAGAAATCGCTTGGAAAAGAAATAAAAGACACCATTTGTGAGCACTTTCAATACACCAGACAAGAATTATTTGACATTGTAAAAATTAATAAATACACCAACTATTACGAAGTGATTGATCATCATGGTAGTGGTGATGGTTGCGAAGTTTGCAAACCCATAGTGGCTTCCATATTCTCCAGTATCTATAATGACACTGCCAATAAACATGTTACGACCCAAGATACGAATGACCGATTCTTGGCTAATATTCAACGAAATGGAACCTATTCGGTAGTACCAAGAGTGGCCGGTGGTGAAATTACTGCCGAAAAACTGATTGTGATAGGAGAAGTTGCCAAACAATTTGATTTGTACACTAAAATTACTGGAGCGCAACGTGTCGATTTATTTGGAGCACACTTGAGTGATTTGCCTAAAATATGGAAAATATTGATTGATAATGGTTTTGAAAGCGGACACGCTTACGGAAAATCGTTACGGGCTGTAAAAAGTTGTGTGGGGAATGCTTGGTGTCGTTACGGAATGGACGATAGCGCCGGTTTTGCCATCGAATTGGAAGATAGATACAAAGGAATTCGTGCTCCCCATAAAATAAAAGGGGGCGTATCTGCCTGTATTCGAGAATGCGCTGAGGCAAGAGGAAAAGATTTCGGTTTAATCGCTGTTGAAGGGGGGTGGAATCTTTACATCTGCGGTAACGGCGGTGCCAATCCGAAACACGCTGTTTTATTGGCAGAACAAATAGATAAAGCAACCGTTATAAAATATTTAGATCGTTTTTTAATGTATTATATCCGTACTGCGGGACCGTTAGTACGTACGGCAACTTGGCTTGACAAACTGGAAGGCGGAATGGATTATTTAAAAGAAGTGATCATCTTTGACCGTTTAGGGATATGTGAAACCTTAGAAACCGAAATGGAATCTTTGGTAGGTACTTTCGAATGTGAATGGAAACAAGTACTTGAAAAACCAAGATTGATGAAACGTTTCAGCCACTTCGTGAATTCAGATGAGAAAGATGACAATATTGAATTTGTTCCGTTAAGGGATCAAAAAATGCCTAAACCTTGGTAATCAGCCGTTTTTTTTAAATAAAACAACTACTATACTATATTCACAACTCATTAACTATTTTCAACTGCTGATTCCTCTCTTTGGAGAGGGATTAGGAGTGAAAAAATTAAAAGATTATTCAAATGGAAAATATTCTAAATCAATACGAAACCGTAAACTTAAGTGATGTAAAAACGTGGTTCAAAGCCGGAAATATAAAAGACTTCCCTAGTAATCGTGGAGGGTGCATCAAATATAAAAACAAGCAAATTGCGATTTTTAACTTCGAAAGAAGAAATGAATGGTATGCTTGCCAAAATGCTTGTCCCCATAAAATGGAAATGGTGCTCTCAAGAGGCATGACAGGTTCTGTAGATGATGTGCCTAAAATTGCCTGTCCTATGCACAAAAAGACCTTTTCTCTTGTGGATGGAACGAATTTAAATGGTGATGATTTGAAAATTGCCACCTATCCCGTGAAAATTTTGGATGACGAAGTATTTATTGGCTTTTTGGAATAAATATGTATCTTTGAAAATATCCTTTTCAAATGACAATGACATCTTTTCAAAACGCCAGTGCATGGATTGACGCAGAAAATGCGCAAGATCCAAACCTAGAAACAGACCAATCTATTTCTTATCCAAAGGAATTATTGTATTCCAACAGAATGTACGCAAAGCTTATGGATTTTCATCCAAATGCCTCCGAAGCCGTACAGATTGCCTCCAAAGCGCAGCACATTTGCCGATGGAAAATAGCTCGGGAATCCTACCCCATGGATCGTGTAGGCTATTTAAAATGGCGCGAAGATTTGAAAAAATTTCATGCCAAAACTACTGCTGCCATCCTAGAAAAAGCAGGCTATGATGAGGCTTTCATTGCCCGAGTTTCTTTTTTAGTCGAAAAAAAACTACTCAAAAAAGACGAAGAGACACAACTCTTAGAAGATGTGATCTGCTTAGTGTTCTTGGAATTTTATTTTGACCCATTCGTTCATAAACACGATCGTGAAAAAATGAAAACTATCATTGAGAAAACCTGGAATAAAATGTCTGACAAAGGCCATCAGGAAGCCTTAAAAATAAGCTTTAGCCCCGAAAATTTTCAATTGATTAAAGAGGCACTGGGTTTATAATTCGATAAACGATGAAGAACAGTACTAAAGAGTCTGTCGATACCATTTCATTCAAAAATTTACGACGACTGTATCTTTTTGCGCTCTTGACCATTGCCGTAGCGGTAATATTGAGCCAACTGTTGATACAATACAATCTCAAAAGACAGTTGAGCGATTCCCGAATCATAAATATTTCGGGAAAACAAAGAATGCTGAGTCAAAAGCTTGTGAAAGAAATTTTGATTTTAAATTTCTTGACGGATACCACCCAGAAAAAACAAGGAATCTATCGCATCAACGAAACCGCCCAACTTTGGAAATTCACCCACTATGCCTTGGTAAACGGGAACGACAGCCTTGGTTTTCCAAAAGAAAAAAGCAATCTACTTGCCCGACTATATGTTGCTGTAAAGCCTAATTTTGAAAAAATTATTGGCTCCACCACTCTTTTTCTAGAGAACATCAAACAGCATCGAAATCAAAAAGAGAATCAAAAATTGGTTCAAACGATTTTGGACAACCAAGTGGTTTTCCTTTCTAAAATGAACGAAATTGTTGACGAGTATGACAAGGAAGCCCTAGAAAAAGTAACCTTGCAAAGCAAAACCGAATATGCAATTTTAGCATTCACCTTACTCGTTTTGTTGTTGGAATTCCTGTTCATTTTTAAACCTACGAACCATAAAGTAGAAAAATTGATTTCTAAACTTTTGTTCTCCGAAAAGAAGGCATTAAAACTAGCACACGACACCGAAATTCTGAGCGAAATAAAGGAAAATTCCGTCAAAGAACTTAAGTCACTCAATTACGCCATGGAAAACACCTTGCTCTATTGCCGTGTAGCCCCAAATGGTTCCATCATTCATATTGGCGAAAAATTCTCGAAACTGCTTCAGTACAACGCTTTTGTGTCTGATAAAATTTTCTCGCATGCCCTGACTCCAATTGAAAAAGAACAACAAATTATTGACAGAATCCTTCTTGAGAAACAACGTACGGGATGGCAAGGAGAAATCAATATTACCAATAGAAACGAGCAATCCATTTGGCTAGATTTGTCGATGGTACCGGTAACCATAAAAAAAGAGGAATCCGAGTTACTCATTATCTGTTTTGACATTACGGAACGGAAAAATGCCCAGGAGGAAGTCGAACGACTCAATACCGAAAACATCACCGATAAAATAAATCAGCAAAAAGTCATATCGAGTAAAATTGTCGAAAATCAGGAAAAAGAACAAAATAGGATTGCCAGAGAAATCCATGATGGCATAGGTCAAATGCTTACCGGACTAAAATTCAGTTTGGAGAGCATTAATCTGGAAGACAAAGAAAAATCTGCCCTGAAAATTGACTACTTGAGAAAACTTTCCTTAGACATTATCAAAGGTGTCCGCACTGCCACTTTCAACCTGATGCCTCCAGAATTAAGCGATCACGGCATCAATTCTGCACTTGCCAAATTGACCCAAGAATTATCCAAGCTTACGGGCAAAAATATTCTTTTTTACAATAAGACTAACTTCGATCAGCGTTTGGATTCATTAATTGAAGTCAACATCTATCGACTGACCCAAGAAGCGATCAATAATGCCATAAAATATGCTGATTCTTCCCATATTATCGTACAATTGTCGCATAGCAATAATCTTTTAAGCATTACCGTAGACGATAATGGCAAAGGCTTTGATGTCATTGCGTCAGAAAAAATGAGAAACAGCGAATCCGGAATGGGCTTGCTTTTCATGAAAGAAAGGATTCAATACATTAACGGACGCGTGTTTTTTAATTCTATACCCAACGAAGGAACACGCATTACTTTCAATATTCCTATTTAAAAAAGTATGAAAGGATAGAACTACTTTGCTATTTTCTTTTCTCAATTTTCTTTTTCTTTTTTTAATACGTATCTTAGCCGTTCTTTTTAGATGAATATACGTAAAAAATGAATTCAAAATTAAGTAAGTTATGAGTGATACTATTCGAGTAGTTCTGGCAGATGATCATGTATTTGTGAGAGATGGCATAAAATCATTATTAGAAAACGAAGCAAACATTGTCGTGGTTGGAGAAGCCACCGATGGATTGGAAGCCCTAACTATTGTAGATCAATTACACCCCGACTTACTGATTTTAGATATTAGAATGCCCAATTTGACTGGCATTGAAGTGGTTGAAAAATTAAGAAGCCAAAATAATTTGGTTAAAATTGTTATGCTTTCCATGCATGAATCCGAAGAATATGTTTTGAAGTCAATTAAAGCGGGTGCCGACGGCTACTTGTTGAAAGGTTCCAGTAAAGAAGAATTCCTTAAAGCACTTCACACGGTTGCAAATGGCGGAAAATATTTTAGTGGCGATATTTCTTCCATATTGATTGGACAACTAACCCATCCAACACTACCTTTAGAATCGAAACACTCTTTAGAGGAAGAACTGTTAATCACCAAAAGAGAAAAAGAAATCCTCAAACTTCTGTTATCGGGAAAAGGAAACAAGGAAATTGCGGAAGCTTTAGACATCAGCAAACGAACCGCAGAAGTTCATCGTTTTAATTTGATGAAAAAATTAAAAGTCAAAAACCTTATGGAACTTTCTAATAAAGCCAATGAATTTTCTTTGCTGTAACTTTATTTATTCAGCAAATATTTAAATATACGTATATGTACATTAAAATTAAGTATAAATACTTAATTATTATTTAAAAACTGCGAAAACGCAGGTTTATCCTCCACATAACTACTTATTTTTGTGTAAAAATATAAGTATTATGAAAAACCCAAATTCTTTATCCCAATCGCACGGAATTTTATTTTTAAACACACTTGCCTTTACCGTTTGTTTCGCTTGTTGGACATTAAATGGCGTATTGGTCACCTTTTTGGTAGACAATGGCATTTTTCACTGGAGCGTTGTACAAGTAGGCTGGCTTTTAGGTATACCCATTTTAACGGGTTCCATCATGCGATTACCAATCGGCATTTTAACTGACAAATTTGGCGGAAAATACGTATTTTCAACGTTGCTCCTCCTCTGTTCCATCCCTTTGTTTCTGCTTCCATTAGCTAACAGCTTTTTCCTATTCGCCGTGCTGAGCTTTTTATTCGGAATGGTAGGAACTAGTTTCGCCGTTGGTATTGGCTATACCTCCATTTGGTATCCAAAAGAATGGCAAGGAAGGGCATTGGGCATTTTCGGAATGGGAAATGCTGGTGCGGCCATTACCACTTTTATGGCTCCTTCATTACTGAATCATTTCTCTATAGCTGATCCGCAAAATGGCTGGAAAATATTGCCTATTATATATGGTTGCGCCTTAATTGTTATTGGTGTTGCGTTCTTAATTTTTGCCAAAAACAAAAAAATAGAAAACCAATCCAAAACTGTTTCCCAAATGTTAGGCTCATTAAAAAGCGTGAGAGTATGGCGATTTGGGGCGTATTATTTCTTGGTTTTCGGATGTTTTGTTGCCTATTCGCAATGGCTCTTGCCCAATTTCATGAACGTGTACCAAACCAGTCTGGTTATGGGCGGGTTGTTTGCCACCATGTTCAGTTTGCCTTCCGGAGTGATTCGTGCTTTTGGAGGGTATTTGTCGGACAAATTCGGAGCCCGAAAAGTGATGTATTGGGTTTTGTCATCTTCAGTTGTATTAAGTGCCTTGCTCATGGTTCCTAAAATGGATGTCACCACTACCGGACCTGGCGTGTTAGCCACTAAAAAAGGAACAATTACTACGGTTTCTAATACCAACGTAAAAATTGACGATAAGGATTTCCCAATTGTTCAAATGAATGAAAGCCCTCAGGAAAGTTCCATTTTTCCAATACGAACTTCTTGGCAAAAAGTGGTAGTAACCCAAAATCAAGAAGTTAAGAAAAAAGAATTGGTGGCCAAGGGAATTACCCATATTCATTTTGACGCCAACATGTGGGTGTACTTAGTTTTGGTGATTCTGATTGGAATTTCTTGGGGAATAGGAAAAGCGGCCGTTTACAAACACATCCCAGAATATTTCCCTACAGAAGTGGGCGTTGTGGGCGGAATGGTAGGAATGATTGGCGGATTGGGTGGTTTTTTCGGCCCCATTATCTTTAGTTATTTACTGACCGCAACTGGTATTTGGTCCAGTTCTTGGATCTTTATATTGCTGTTTTCTGCCATTTGTTTGATTTGGATGCATATTACGGTGACTAAAATCATGAACGAAAAAGAACCTAGCCTGTCTAGGGAAATGGACAGAAAAAAATAATTCCAATCAAAAAATAGGTTCTATAAAAAGGCTTTTGAATGCGTTCAAAAGCCTTTTTTGTGTATTGAATTTATTATTGGGAGTGTCTAATAATTAAAAACAGGAGTTTAAAAAATGAATGAAAAATCACTACTTTAGCTAAATAATCCTATTGCCAATATTTATGAAGAACAAGTATGTAAATTTTATTTCGGATGAACATTTTTTAAGTTGTGTAGCAAATCTTCACAAAGCATACTTAAAAGCTAAAAATAATATCACGAAGAAGAATTTTTACAGCAATAAAGTTGATACTATTAAGTTAACTTTTGATGCAAAATTTAATGATATCAATGAGGAAACCTTAATACAAGCAGAAGTATTACGTCAAATTGACAAGTCTATAAATAATTCAATCGGAACGTTTCACGAACAAATTTTGGGGGAATTAAGGGTTTTGAAGTTGGAAATTTAAGTGGATTTGATATAAAAGCTAACGATAATACTTTATTTGCTGTTTTTAAATTTAATGAAATTCCTAAAAATATTGAAGACTGTATTTTTGAAAAACTCTCAAAAGATGCTCAAATATTTAAAAAAGCAAAATTCTATTTAATTGATTTCACTATTGATACAAATTATTTTGAAAAATGGGTTATTGGAAATGAAGAGTATAAAGTAAGCCACAAAAATGTATTCAAAATATCTGGTCATAGTTTTTATGATTTGTTGAGTAGTAAAGTGAACTCACTTTCTAAACTCCAAAATAAATTGAAATTTGTAATCCAAGATTATTTAAAATCACATTCTATCCAACAGACATTTTAACTGTCGATTTCCATAAATAAGGAGGCAAAGGTTCGTTTAGTTTCCAATTAATACTCATGGGTTTTGTACCATAATGTTTTTGATAATTTACATCTCCCAAAAAGACATATCCCATTGTATTCCCAAACTGATTGGTATTTTGTTCTCTTACAAAAAGTAATATTTTCTTTTTGTTTTTTTGATGATTGATATATGATAATCCTTTTCCAATTTCTGGTTTTGATGAATTTTGTGATTGCCAGTGAAAAATTTCTTCATTAATGGCATAATCATTATACATTGTTGTTGGCGAATAATTTTTTTCTGCTTTTTCTAACGTTACTAACAGGAGCTCTGTATTCTTATCTTCCAAATTAACAACTCCTTCTCTATTGCTAGATTTTTTCAAAAAGGTACTATCTCCAAAAGCGGCTAAGATTTGTTCTCTAGTATAACGACTGTGTACTTTTAAAGGCTGTGAATAATCAAGTTGAACTTCTTTTTCAATAAAATCTATCCTATCAATTAATAATTCAAGTACTTCTATTATTTCATTTGTCAAGACTTTATTATTACCTATCAACCTAATACTTTCTTCTAGAGAATCTAAAGTTCCTACAGTTTGCCAAACATCATAATGAAGCATCAAACACATTAATTTTTCTTCATCAGAAAGTTTTTCAAAATCAATAATAAAATTGTCTTTAGCCAATTTTATTATAAATTGAAAATAAGAAAATGAATTACAAGAAAACCACTTTTTATTGATCGCTCTGTAAATTTCGGTTTCATTTATGGGTACGTAATTCTCAATTTGTTCAGCTTTCACACACAATCTTTTCCAATTTCCTTTTTTATAAATCAATTGTAATGGAATATGATAAAAATTCGAAAAGTTTTTTAATGTTAGTGGTAAAGTCGTTTGATGTTTATAATTACGGATTTTATTTAAAAGTTGATTGGTATTTAAAGCTGTAGCATTATGAATGTTTTTTAATATATAATCTTTTGCCTTTTTTTCTAAATTAATGGAACAGCCCAATGGCAAATGCGGAAAATTATCTTCCAATTCTTTTTGAATTGAGGTATTTGTTTTCCCTACCAGAGCTCTAAATTTACCTTCATAATCATATTCTGGTCTTGAATTTCCAACAAAATCTAACACTGTTAAACATTCTTTATCTTCTGCTAATCTCAAACCTCTACCAAGTTGTTGAAGAAAAACAGTTAAACTTTCTGTTGGCCTTAGAAATAAAACTGTATCTATTTCTGGAATATCAACTCCTTCATTGAAAATATCTACAACAAAAAGATAATTAATCTGTTTGCTAGAGAATCTTTTTCTAATATCATCTCTTATTTCATTTCTTGAACTCACTAAATAATCAGCCTTCAAACCTGAAAGTAAAAATTTCTCTGCCATAAATTGAGCATGTTCTTGACTGATACAGAAGCAAAGTGCTCTTACGTCTTTTATATTTGTAAGATACTTGTTTAGGTTTGAAATTATTTCACCAATTCTTTTATCACTTCTAGTATAAATATTTGTAAGCTCACTTGGTGAATATCTTCCATTTTGCCAAGTAACATTAGATAAATCAATACTGTCTGTAATTCCAAAATACTGAAAAGGACAAAGTAATTTTCTATTAAGCGCTTCAGGTAATCGTATTTCAGCAGCAATTACATTACAAAAATCCTTAAGAATATCTTCATTATCCATCCTTTCAGGAGTTGCGGTCAAGCCCAAAAGTATTTTAGGTTCAAAATGTTTTAGAATTGATCTGTAACTCGATGCGGCTATATGATGAACTTCATCTACAATAATGAAATCATAAAATGTATTAGAAAGTTGTAAAGAATCTATTCTATTATTCAACGTTTGAACAGACGCAAAAACACAATCATATTTTTCTGGTTCAATTCCATCAACCCATAATTCGCCGTAATTATTATCTTTTAAAACACCTTGGAATGTTGCCTGTGCTTGTTGTAAAATTTCTTTACGATGCGCAACAAACAATAATTTAGCACTTGGATTATTTTTCTTGAAAAATTTAAAATCAAAAGCTGAAATTACTGTTTTTCCTGTCCCGGTTGCTGCAACTATTAAATTTTTATATCGTTTATGTACAATTCTTTCCGTTTCTAATTTTTCTAAAATTTCTTCTTGAAATGGAAAAGGTTTTAAGTCAAAATAAGCTGATGAATTATTTTTTTCATACGATTTTTCCTTTTTTAAAGCGATTCTTAATTTTTCAGTATCTTTCGATTTGTCAAACAATTCAAATTCTTTGTCTTGCCAATAGGTTTCAAATGTTTTTTGAAATTTATCAATTATATGACCCACCTCTTTTGTAGTAACTTTCAAATTCCATTCTAAACCACTCGTTAATGCTGAACGTGAAATATTAGAAGATCCAATATAACCAGTATGAAAACCAGTATTTCTATAAAATAAATACGCTTTTGCGTGAAGTCTTTCATTTTCTGTATTGTATGAAACCTTGATTTCTGTATTTTTTAAAGTTGATAAATATTCTACTGCTTTCAAATCAGTAGCTCCCATATAGGATGTTGTAATGATTTTTAATTCACCTCCTCTTTCGGTAAATTCAGACAATTCTTTTTCAAAAATTCTAATACCTGTCCATTTAATAAATGAAACTAGGAAGTTTATTTTATCAGATGACAAAATTTCTTTTTTAATTTCACTTTCAAGTGAAATTCCAGCATTACTTCCTGTAAATAATTCACTTTGAGACAATCTTGTATATGGAGTAATCTCTTTGAGATGTTTTTCAAAATCAGAAAAATTAGCATTTAATTTTGAGAAAATTGCAGAAAGAATCCGTGCTTCAGTAGCTATTAAATCTTCGTCAAACTCATTATTATTTAATTCCTTCTTTAAAAGATTAATAATTTTGTTAGAAAGTTCAATTTGTTTTTCAACACTATCATCTCCGGAAATTAGGTTCAGAGCAAATCTAATTACTTCTGACAAATATTGTGAAAATAATCTTGCTGCTTCGTTTTTATCAATTTCATTCTGTTTGATATAAAACTTTGCTTTGTCTAAATCATTGATTTTTGAAAATACTAATTTGGTTATTAGTTGCTCATAAATGCCGTTTTGGTACATCATGCAATTTTATATTTTAAACAATAGAAAACATTTTTTATGGGACTAAATTGATACTGCCAATTTGACTTTTTGCTTATATATTCTGAATTACATTCTCAATCATAACCAAATAATTTACCCCTACTCATTAAATATAAATTTAAAAGAAAAAATGAATTAACCAAACAAATTAAAATATTATAAATTATTATTTTATTCGTAACCATTCCAAAACAAAAAAAAATCCCCATAATAGCAACTATTACAGGGATTCCTAACTAAACAAAATTAACCAAACTAATTTTTATACACCATTCCCATATCTTCAATAGAGAATTTATCGGTTAATAGGTGCAATAATTTATCCCTTAATTCAATATATTCAGGCATTTTCACGATTTCAATTTTGTTTCTTGGCCTTGGCAAATGCACCTCAACGATTTCTCGAATAGTAGAAGCGGGACCGTTATTTAACACCACAATTCTGTCTGACAAAAACAAGGCTTCCTCTATATCATGGGTAATCATGACAATCGTTTTATCTCTGTTGTTCAAGTTCCATAATTTCAAAACCTCCAATTGCATGGAGCCTTTAGTAAGGGCATCAAGCGCGCCAAAAGGTTCATCAAGCAATAAAACTCCTGGATTGATGGCAAAGGCTCTGGCAATGGCGACTCTTTGTTTCATCCCACCGGACAATTGTCCTGGTAATTTATCTCGGTGTTCCAATAAATTAACCATTTTAAGATTATTGTCCACGATTTCATGTTTTTCTTTCTTGGAACAATCCATTACTGAATCTACCGCCTGAAAGATATTTTCATGCACTGACATCCAAGGCAAAAGGGAATAATTCTGAAAAACAATTCCTCGATCCGGTCCCGGCCCTTTTATCTTTTTACTGTCTAATTCTACCGTTCCCCCCGTTGGCGTAAGCATCCCTCCTATGGCATTCATGATGGTCGATTTTCCGCAACCTGAATGTCCGATGATGGAGATAATTTCCCCTTTTTTGATGGACAAATTAATGTCTCTTACCGCAACATATTTCCCTTTTGGAGTTGGAAACGAAATTTCCAAATCTTTGATTTCTAAATAACTCATGGTTGTGATTTTTTTATGTTATTAAGCTTTATAAGCTACTTTGTTTTCGATAAAAGTGAAGATTCTGTCAAATAGTAATCCTACAACACCTATAATGATGATGGCTGATATTACTTTTTCTAAGCTCAAGGCATTCCAGCTGTCCCATACAAAGAACCCGATTCCTGCCCCGCCTGACAACATTTCGCCAGCCACAATTACCAACCATGCCACGCTGATGCTCAAACGCAATCCCGTAATGATGTGGGGCAAACTGTATGGAATCAATATTTTTGTTAAATATCTCATTTTTGAAAAACCAAATGCTTTAGCCACATTCTTATGATCTTGCGGAATTGAAGCCACACCAAAAGAGGTATTAATTAAAGTTGACCATAAAGACGTAATAAATACAATAAATATGGTGGCCATTCCCGTATCTTTAAAAACCACCAAACCTATTGGAAACCAGGCCAAGGGAGAAACCGGTTTTAGCAGTTGCACAATTGGATACAAAATTTGTTTACAAATGGCGCTTGCTCCCATCAAAATCCCGATTGGAATTGCAATTAATGACCCTAGCAAAAAGCCAGAAAGTACCGTTTTTATCGAAACGAATAATTGCAATCCGATGCCTTTGTCGTTAGGGCCGTAATCATAAAATGGATCACGCAACATTTCGTATAAAACGGTTAATGTAGCTTTTGGCCCAGGCAATGCCTCTTTAGTATAAATGCTTACCAGACTCCAAAATCCTGCAAAAATCAGTAAACCAAGACAGGGAAAAAGTACCGATTTCGATTTTAAAATTAAAATATTTAATGCTGATTTTAGCTTTTCGTTTTCAGCAAAACTTTCCGTTTTGCTTTCTGTCAAAACACAGATTGTTTGATCTAGTTCGTCGATGGTTAATGTATCTTTATCAGACATGGTAATATAGTTTAGTTTAATTATGTTTTTGTTACGCAATCATTCATTATCCCTCCCTGCAAAAAAGAGGGATAAGAATGCTGTTTAATTCAATCGTTTTATCTTTTTACGACTTTTAAATAGGCTTCGGGATTTGAAGGGTCAAAAACGGTTTTGTCCATGGTGAGAGAAAACGGTTTCATGTCATCATTCGGCACTTTTACCTTCATGCTGGCAGCCACTTCTTTATACAAATCATCCAAAATCAATTTATCTGCAATCGCTTTGTAATTGGGAGCTTCTTTCAAATATCCGAATCGTACATATTGTGCCATTGCCCAAATGGCGTAGGATTTTCGAGGAAAGTTGACCATTCCGCCTTTGTGAAACAACATATAGTCGTTGTCATACACTTCTACCCCTTGGTTGCAACCCAAATTGTAATCTCCCATCAATCGGGCTTCAATCACATCGGCAGGAGCGTTTACGTAAGGTGCTTTTCCGATAATTGCAGCCGCTTTTTTCCGATTTGCAGGGCTGTCAAGCCAAATACAGGCTTCCATAATCGCTTTCATCACTTTTTTAAGATCCTCTCTGCGTTCCTTGCTGAATTCCTTGTTTACGACTAATGCTTTTTCAGGATGGTCTTTCCAGATGTCTTGAGATGCAATTTGGGTAAAACCAATGCCTTGTTTTACGGCAACACCGCCCCATGGTTCTCCTACGCAATAGCCATCCATGTTTCCAACCTTCATGTTGGCCACCATTTGAGGAGGAGGAATCGTAATGATTTTAACTGCTCTTTGATTCAATCCCGCTAATGACATCCAATTGCGCAACCACAAATCGTGAGTCCCCCCAGGGAATGTCATGGCAAAGGTTACTTCTTTTTCTGCCTTTAATTTTGCCGCAACAACCGGAGTTACCTTATTCATTTGCTTAAAACCTACTTTTCCGCAAAAATCATTCGAAAGCGTTATGGCCTGACCGTTTACGTTTAGCATCATGGCAATCATCATTTCTGATCCTGCTTTGCCGCCAACCCCTGTATATACTGAGAATGGCATAGAATACAAACAGTGTGCCCCGTCCAGTTCTCCAGTTAAAATCTTGTCGCGAACATTGGCCCATGAAGTTTCTTTGGTCACTACAACATCAACTCCATATTTTTTGAACAAACCCAATTCTTTTGCCATAACTATAGGAGAACAATCTGTCAGTGGAATAAATCCCAACTTAATCGGTTCTTTAGACTGGGCATTGGTTGTTGTTACCGATAATGAAATGAGCATTGTAACCAAGGCTAACATTGATCTTGTTAAAAGTCTTTTTATTTGTGTATTAAAATTTTTCATCTTGTAGAAGTTAATTGTTATTATTTCTTAGCTAAGAAATTCGGTTTGATGTTTAATGTCACATAGGCAAATTGTGGACTTAAATCCGGAGTTGTAACATTTTTCACCTGCGCTGATGCCATTGAATTTGTGGCTTTCATGATAGAATATCCTGCTTCAAAATTGACCATTTTGGTTAGATTGTATTTTACAATAAAGTCTAATTCTGTCCCTAAATAAGAATCTCTTGTACCTCCAGTTCCATTAGACAGCTTGTTTGCTGCTTCAAAACCATGAACTTCTAATAAAAAAGTCAAATTGTCTTTCATATTATATTTTGCCTTAAAGAAATAGTTCAAGAGACCCTGTTTTCCAAATCCGCTGGCGGCATAAAAATAATCCATACCTCCCCAAAACTTGTGTGGCGTACCATAAAGTGGATCAAAGCGGTTATTGTCTGACGAAGCCGTAACAGTTTTTGTTCCGTCATCTCCGGACAAATAATCAACCCCGGGACCTACAAATAATTTTCTTCCCACTTGTAATGTTGAAGTTATAGATGCTAAATTGGCTTTTATAGACCTTCCATCCTTATCATGCCCACCTTGGTAGTATGCACTTCCTGTTAGGTTTAATTTTCTTTTAATAGTCGTATTAAAGTAAATTCCGGTCGTGTTGCGGCTCCAAACTCCAGTACCAGAGGTAATAGTCGTCACGGCAGGTACTCCGGAAGTCACGCTGGTATATTTGTTAAAATCATCCTTAAAGTACAGAAATGACAGGTCTCCAAAAAAGAATTTCTTGTCTATATAAGCATATTGAAACGATTTGTACATTGTACCAATGCCATTAGTCCCCGCCCCATAAGCCGTAGGTATTCCATTATAAACCGTTCCCGCGGGCAGCTCCTTATTTTGGTTAAAGGCGGCTCCAACATCGGCAATCCATCCTTTATTGGCGAATTTTAAAACAATCGCATCGTGTCTTCGGCCTTGTTGCAACCAGTCTAAGCCCCCTAATACTTTTTGGTCATCGTAGGCAATTTCCTGACGCCCAACCTTTAATGACAGGTTTTGAATACTGCTAATCGTGTCATTTAACATCACTTCCGCCCAAGCTTCATGAAGCATCACACCGTTATTTGCCTCTGTGGTTGTTCTGTTAATGGAAGAAGCATCTTGTCCCCAAACACGAACATCTTGCAATGCCGTAAATACTTTGAATCGGTAACCTGTAAATCCTAAATTTAATCGGCTTCTTTGAGAAGTGAATAGTGCATGGTTATCGCTTAGCTTTTGAAGTGTACCCTGACCCGCTCTCATTTCGGTCCTGGTTCTTATTTGTCCAGTGGCGGTTAATTGCGCATTGGCATTGTTATAACTTATTAATGATAAGGTTATGCCGCAAATTAGTGATTTTGAAATTTTTACTTTTTGGGTTTCTATTTTTCCTAAACCCAAAATATTTAAAAGTGTTGTTTTAATCTTTTCCATTTTATTTGATTTATTGGTTCGGTACAAATATACGTAAGTATTTTTACGTAGAATTATGAGATAAAACAGATAAAAACAGTCTTTTAATACCCAAAACAGGATTATTCTAACAGTTTATTTACTGCTTTTTCGCAGGAAATAGAGCAAAAGCCAAGTATGGCTTGGCCTATGCAACCGTCAAATACGTATTTGCAATTACTTATTTTTATACCTATTTTTTGCAGGGGGACTTTTGGCTTTTCAATTTTTGCAGTCTTATCAATCCATTACCTTAACCAACAAGAATGAAATGGTGTTCTATAAAAGTTACGAAGTGTAAAAATTGGCTGAGAACCAAAACATTGAAGTATTTATGGTAAATATCAAAATATTAATGATAACTATTCAAGAATTAATAAAATCCATTGAAAAAATAATGATAACCATTAAAGAATTAAAACAAAACCTAATTACTAGTGACAATCAGGTTGTTATCAATGTGAATTATATGATGAATCGAATTCCGTTTATAGATACTTATGCTCCCTTATTTCGGACTGTAGTTTGTCTATATTAATTAAGCCTATTTTCTTGCCAACGGATTTTATCAGCAATTCTTTTTTTAGGCTTGAAATGACCCGTATTACTTGCTCTTCAGTAGTTCCTGCAAAATCGGCGATTTCCTTTCTGGACAAATCAAGTTCAATTATGCCGTTAATTTGACCAAATTTTTTGTGAATATATAATAAGGTATCAATTACCCTTTCCCTCACGTTCATTTGGGCAATTTTTCTAATCTTATTTTCACTTTTATTTAACTCGTCTGCATAAAATAACATTAAATCAAAAGTAATCTCAGGAACATTTCGAAGGATGTCTAACATATCTTCGTTGCTGAAATTACACAATAGGGTATCTTCCAGAGCGTAAGCGCCAATAAGGTATCTTTTGCTTGCGCCAAAACCCCTAAAACCAACAGTATCCCCGTCTTTAGTGAATCTCACGATTTGCTCCCTTCCGTTGATTCCTGTCTTAACGGTCTTGACTTTTCCTTTATAAATAAAATACAACCCCTGAATTGGTGCGCCCTCAATGATAAATTGTTGCGATTTTTTACAACCAAAACTGCGCTTTCTATCAATGTAATCTTTCATTTGATCTAAATGAATGTGTTTTTTAATAAAACAATTTACATTTGAGCAGGCATTACAAATTGCTACTTCTTCTTTCATGGGGAAAATTTATAAACGTTCACAAAATAATTCAGCTCTTATTATTTATTTTAAACAAAAATATAAAATAATATTCGTTTTATACGTATTTATACGTAAAAATACTTATTTTTACACTTTCGTTAGATAAAACAGATTACCGTATAAGACTTTCATTATTACTAAAGAAATTCAATCAATAATGCAAAAATCAGAAATCAAAACCACGTGTTCCTATTGTGGAGTGGGATGTGGAATTATAGTAACCAATGATCCTAAAAACGGGGTAAGCGTAAAAGGAGATGTAAACCATCCGGTGAACAAAGGAATGCTCTGCTCTAAAGGCATGAACCTTCATTATGTTGTGAACGACACTTCCGACAGAATACTTTATCCTGAAATGCGTTGGAGCAAATCCCATCCCAAAGAGAGGGTGAGCTGGGATACTGCTTTAGATCGTGCAGCCGCTGTTTTTTCTTCCATAATAAAAAAACATGGGCCAGATAGCGTAGGGTTTTACATCTCGGGACAATGCCTAACCGAAGAATATTACCTCGTAAACAAACTGGTAAAAGGATTTCTAAAAACCAACAATATCGATACCAACTCCCGCTTGTGCATGAGTTCGGCGGTGGCGGGTTACAAAAAAACATTTGGAGAAGATTCCGTACCCATTGCTTATGACGACATCGAATTGGCGGACACTTTCTTGATAACCGGAGCCAATCCTGCTTGGTGTCATCCTATTCTCTTTCGTCGAATTGAACAGCACAAAGAGAAAAATTCGAAAGTAAAAATTATCGTAATCGATCCCAGAAGAACCGATTCGGCAATAGCAGCTGATCTGCATTTACAAATCGTTCCGGGTACCGACATTATTCTGTACCATGCCTTGGGCAAAAGGTTGATCGAAAAAGGATATGCCGACAATGATTTCATTAAAAACCACACCGAAAATTTCAACTTATATAAAGACTTGGTTATGTCCAGTTCGCTGGAGAAAGCCTCAAAACTATGCGGAATATCCGTAAACGACATCAAATTGGCAGCCGACATGATAGGCAAAGCCAAAGGTTTTCTTTCACTTTGGGCAATGGGACTTAATCAGAGTGCCATTGGCGTGGATAAAAATACGGCCTTGCTCAACCTTTCCTTATTAACCGGACACGTGGGGAAACCGGGCTCAGGTCCCTTTTCACTAACGGGACAACCCAACGCCATGGGAGGTCGTGAAGTGGGTGGAATGGCCAATTTACTGGCGGTTCATAAAGAATTGAATAATCCGGTTCATCGCAAGGAAGTGGCTGATTTTTGGGGAATCGAGGATGAGATATCCGAAAAACCTGGGTTGACGGCTACGGAAATGTTTGATGCTTTGGAATCCGGAAAAATGAAGGCAATTTGGATTATTTGCACCAATCCTTTGGTCAGTTTACCCGATTCCCGCAGGGTTGAAAAAGCATTGGCAAATGCCAAATTCGTTGTGGTTCAGGATATTTCTCATAATGCCGATACGTCAAAATTTGCCGATTTATTATTGCCCGCAGCTGGTTGGCTGGAGAAAGAAGGAACCATGACCAATTCCGAAAGGCGTATTTCTTATTTACCGAAAGGCATAAATGCTCCAGGCGAAGCACTTTCGGATGTGGAAATTCTGACTCGTTTTGCGAAAAAAATGAATTTCAGCGGGTTCAATTTCAACACTCCCGAAGATGTTTATAAGGAATATTGTTTGATGACAAAAAACACCACCATCGATATTTCCTTTTTAAATTACAATCGACTCAAAAACGAAGGTACTTTTCAATGGCCGGTTCCAGATTACGGACACCCTGGAACACCCCGTTTATTTGCCGATAAAAAATTCTATACCCCTTCGCAAAAAGCGATTTTCAACATCCCAACGGCCATTGAAAATACTTCGGAACAACCTAATAATCAATTTCCGTATATCCTTACCACGGGGCGCATTAGGGACCAATGGCATACCATGACTAAAACGGGCAAAGTATCCCGATTGATGACGCATATCCCGAGTCCGGTGCTCGAAATAAATCCTATTGATGCTTATAAAGCATCAATAAATAACGGCAATATTGTTGTCGTAACCAGCAAAAACGGAACTGTTCGCGTAAAAGCAAAAGTATCCGACACAATTCGGGAAGGTGTTCTATTCTTGCCGATGCACTGGGGAAAACAATTGGAAAACGATTTGAATCGAACCAATAATTTAACCAATACTCTTGTAGACCCTGTGTCGAAAGAACCCGATTTTAAATATACCACTGTTTCCGTCTCTAAATATGTGAAACCTTTCGAGAAAATAGCAGTTGTGGGTGCCGGTGCCGCTGCATTCCGATTCATACAAAACTACCGGGAAATCAATACTACCGATGAAATTATTGTGTTTTCCAATGAGGAAAATCCTTTTTATAACAGGGTTTTATTACCGGAATACGTAACTGCGGAGCTTTCTTGGGAACAGCTTTTGAAAATAAAAGACGAGGCGTTAAGTAAGCTGAATATCACTATGAAATCGGGTGTTTCAATAGACAATGTAAACACCAAAGAAAACACAATTGTCGATAGTGAAGGTACAATCCATGCTTTTGATTCCTTAATATTAGCTACTGGAAGCCGACCTTTTGTTCCTGAAAACGCGCAATTGCATTTACCGGGTCGATTCACCATTCGGAAAAAAGAGGATGCAGACCGATTGAAAAACTATCTGGACGGCACTAATTTAGTTGCAGAAGAACAACATGTAGTTATCGTAGGTGGTGGATTATTAGGATTGGAATTGGCCGCAGCCCTAAAGCATAAAAAAGTAAAAATAACAATAATTCAAAGAGCCTCCCGGTTAATGGAACGTCAACTGGATCGTATTTCCAGTAAATTACTGGCAGAAGAAGTACAACTTCGAGACATTCAAATTTATTTTGATAACGAAGTTAGTACGGTATTCGAAACAGAAAATCCGAATGAACTAGAAATTGCCCTGAAAAGTGGACGAATTATCACTGCCAATGCCATTGTGTATACGATTGGTACAATTCCAAATATAGAAATAGCCAAAGAATCCGGAATTTCATGCGGACGTGGAGTGAAAGTAAACCAGTACCTGCAATCGTCAATACCAAATGTTTTTGCCATTGGAGAAATAGCCGAATTCAACAACCAATTGTTCGGAATCACCTCTGCGGCAGAAGAACAAGCTGACGTATTAGCTAATTATATGGCCGGCGATATCAGTAGCTTTTATAAAGGCTCCGTTTTGATGAATATCCTGAAATTGGAAGATATCAATCTGTGTAGTATCGGAGAAATTGAAATCCAGGAAAATGATGATTCCTATGAAGAAATCGTGTTTGCCGATTTGGGGAAAAGATATTATAAAAAATGTGTGGTCAAAAACGATTTGTTGGTAGGTGCAATTCTGATGGGCGATAAAAACGAGTTTGCTGAATTTAAAACACTAATTGAAAGCAAGATAGAGTTATCTGATAAAAGAAATACTTTACTAAGAGGAAGTTCGAATGCCAAACCCGTTTTAGGAAAACTCGTTTGTTCTTGCAGCCAAGTAGGACGCGGAAATATTGAAGAGGCCATAAAAGCCGGAACAACCAATTTTACTGAATTATGTAGAACTACGGGGGCTGGATTGGGTTGTGGAAGTTGCAAAACCGAAGTGAAAGAAATTTTATCAAAATGTAAATAAACTGTTTCAAAATTTAAAAGAAACTAATATGGAATTGACAAGATTAATAGTAAAAGGAGGCGTAATTTCACCTGGTGAATTGCGAGAAATTGTAAATATGGGATTAGAGCAAGGGATAAATGCCATCTCTTTTGGTTCTAGGCAAGACATTATATTCCCTAAAGGCTTTACCCCAATTGACAAGACTAAAACAGGGAAAAATCATTTTGTTTATCCCAATGAAAAAAGCGGTAATAACATCGTTTCTTCCTACGTATCCACGGACATTTTCCGAAACACACCTTGGCTTACCGGAAATAAATTTTTATATATATTAGAGCAATTTAAAGAACATCCAAAGTTAAAAGTAAATATAACGGATCCAAAACAACAATTAGTTCCTTTGTTTACGGGGCATATCAACTTTATTGCTTCAGAACATGAAGATTATTGGTTTTTATATATCCGTTTGCCAAAATGGGACAAAATGGAACTGTATCCCGTATTGATTTACAGTTGGAATATAGCTGAAGTCTATTCAGAGATTGAAAAAATACTAATTGAAGAACCTGATTCTGTTGATATGATTTTTCAATTGGTCAGCGATGCTTTAGACACAAACAATCGTACCATCGACAAACCCCTAAACATTCCATTCTACCCTTTCCCTTATTACGAAGGAATGAACAAACTGGGAATTGACCAATATTGGCTGGGATTATACTGGAGAAACAACCTCTATGACTTGGAATTTTTGAAAGAAATGTGCGATTTATGTTTTGATTGCAAAATTGGTAAAATATGTATTACGCCATGGAAATCCTTTATTGTAAAAGGGATTCCGAAAGACCGAAAACTGGACTGGGAAAAATTCCTGGGAAAAAAAGGAATTAATGTGCGTCATTCCCTCTTAGAACTCAACTGGCATTTACCGGTTGCGATGGAATGGGCTTTAAATCTTAAAACTTTTTTGGTTCGAACGCTGGATCAATTTGACATTAGCACATACGGACTTACCTTTGGCATATCCGATTACAATCGGGAGGGACATTATTTCACTTCAATAGTAATCGAAAAAAATGAATTGCCAAAGGACTTAGAATCCATCAAAATTAGGGATACCTATAACGTGTTGTATGCCAAAAATTTTGACCCAAACACCAAGGAATATATCGTTCATACCCAAGATGTTGACAAACTCGAATTACCAACGATTTTGATTGAATTGAGCAGGAAGTATTTTGAAGATTTAGGCAATTTAATTATTGAAGTAAATACAACTTCCATAAAAAAAGAAAAAGCAGCACAAGATATTCACCAATGCCCCGAATGTTTGACGGTATACAATTCTGAATACGGCGATATTATTCAAGGAATTGAAAAAGGGGTTTTGTTTAAGGATTTACCGCAAGATTATTGCTGCTCCTTATGCGAATCTCCAAAAATAAATTTCACACCATTGACAGGGCAAAAAATAGACATTTTATAAAAAATTTTCAGCAGTAAATTCAATACAACTAAAAGTATCTCTAAATGAATCCAAATTTCAAAACGGTAAGTTCATCACACGTCTGTATTTCTCAATTAATGCTTCCCTCCTATACCAATTTTAGCGGAAAAATTCACGGTGGGTACATTTTATCATTACTGGATCAAATCGCTTTTGCCTGTGCTTCCAAATTTTCAGGAAATTACTGCGTAACGGCCTCTGTAGATACCGTTAATTTTTTAAAACCTATTGAAGTTGGCGAATTGGTGACCATGAAAGCATCTGTAAATTACGTAGGAAGCAGCTCCATGATTGTTGGCATTCGGGTTGAGGCAGAAAATATCCAAACGGGAATTATAAAACATTGTAATTCCTCCTATTTTACGATGGTTTCCAAGGATAAAGAAGGAAATAAAGCAGCTGTTCCCGGATTAATTCTCACTAATCTTAAGGAAGTGGGGCGTTTTCAAAACTGTGTCAAACAAATCGCTTTGAAAAAAGAGAAGGAATATCAAAGGAGCATTGCCACTTTTGGATCTATAGAAAGTATTTTGAGTGAAAATCAGTATAATGTTAAGGTAGAATTGCAGTAACTATTAGTTATTAATTTTAAAAAAAACTAATTTCCTATAGAATCTAAAAAGACTGTTTTGCTACGTATTTAAAAAAAAAGTTATTTTTTATGTCTTAATAATTCTAATAATTTATTAAGCACTTCTATGTCTTTTCCGTATTCAAATTCTACTTTATATTTTTTTTTACTAGTTCCTATTTCAATCCATTCTACCCCTCCATCAGCACAGTCTGGGCAGCCAATTGTGTTTGGAAGTTTATTGAATTCGATAAGATTTACATTTTCAACAAGTACTTTCCACTTATTATTATCAATTAATAAAGTGTCTGTTTTGTCAGGATTTGCATTATTTTTACCCTTTCCCCACGATTTGCTGTATGAAGTTATCAAACCACTTTCAAACTTTGTTTCATTAAAACAATATCCACTACACATTCCGAAACTTGTTCCATGCTTAATAAATTTAATTGAATCAATATTAGTTTGCCCAATACAAATCCAAGAACTTATATTTAATACAAAAAATATTGGAATTGTCAGGCTGTTGTATTTTTTTGTAGTTTTCATAATATTATTTACAAAATTGGCATATAGTTCAGTCCATTTAAAGACAAAATAATTTGTAATAAATCACCCCCCAATCGCAATCATGCTGCGGTTATCTTGATTCAAAGCAGGATTATTTACCTCCTCGATAGTAGTCATTCCCGCTCGAACTTTCTTTTTATTTTTAATGGCAAAAGCAATCAACTGGTCTATTGATTCCCCATTTCTAAAAGGAGTCAGCAAATCTGTTTCGGAGTTAGAGAACAGACAGTTTTTTATTTTCCCATTGGCCGTCAGGCGAATTCTGTTGCATCCGTCACAAAAAGGGTTGGTAATGGAACTGATAATACCAAAACTTCCCAAGTAGTTTTTTATTTTGAATTCCCTTGCCGTAAAGTTTTTATCGTCTTCCAATTTCTCTAAATGGGATTCTGAGAAATGATGTTGCACCAGATCGAGAATCTCCTTTTGTGAAACCATTTTGCTTCTGTCCCACTCGTTTCCTGCAAATGGCATGAATTCTATGAATCGGATGGAAAGCGGCAAAAATTCAGTAAGCTTTATAAAATCAATAATTTCGACTTCATTAAACCCTTTAATCAAAACCACGTTAATCTTGATTTTGAAGTCATTATTTAATAATAAATACAAATTACCAAGTACCTTTTCGAACTGATTTCGTAAGGTAATTGTCTGAAATTTGGAAGGAACCAAAGTGTCCAGACTCAGATTGATTTTCGCTACATTAAACTCCTTTAAAACCGCAATATGTTTGTCAATTAAAATTCCATTTGTAGTGATGGAGATTTCGGTTCCCAGCGATGCCAGTTTGGCTATAATCTCGGGAAAATCTTTTCTTAACAACGGTTCTCCTCCGGTAAGTCTTATTTTATCAACACCATTATTGACAAATGTTTGGGCGATGGCATGAATTTCTTCAGCGTTCATTAAGGACGTTTTAGGGCTTAGAACAATTCCGTCAGCAGGCATGCAATAAGTGCAACGCAAATTGCATTTCTCAATTAAAGAAATACGCAAATAGTTGTGTTTGCGTCCAAAATCATCCGTTAAAAGCGTGTTATTCGACATCATGGTTATTGCCCTTTAAAATATGAAAAACATGTAACACGTGAGGAAATACAGCATCCATAGACTCCTTTGCGCCATTTGTCGAACCCGGCAAAGCCAATACCAACGAATTTCCTAAAGTTCCTGCGACTGTTCTAGAAAGCATGGAATACGGCATGCGCTGTTGCCCATAACTACGTATGGCTTCTTCAATTCCCAGAATTCGGGTTTCTAATAATGGCTCCAATGCTTGCGGTGTAACGTCTCTTGGCGAAAGCCCGGTTCCTCCGGTAAAAATGATCAATTGATTTTCTTTTGCGAAAGCTTTAGTTCGCTCTTGAATTACATCAATTTCATCCGGAATTATTTCGTAATGCGTAGTTTCGACTCCGCAACCTTCCAGTTTTTCAACAATTATTTTACCCGAACGATCTTCTTTATCTCCCGCAAAAATAGAATCGGAACAAACGAAAACCGCCGCTTTAATGGCGGATGGAAATCTATTTTTGAAAGACGATTTTCCGCCTTCTTTACTGATTAATTTAATCGTCGAAATCTCTATATTTTTGTCAATAGGTTTGAGCATATCATACATCGTAAGCGCCACAATAGAAGCACCGTGCATCGCCTCGACCTCAACTCCGGTTTTGTAAACCGTTTTCACTTTGAAGATAATATCAATACTTAATTCGTTGATTTCATATTCAACCGATGTAAACTCAATTGGAATAGGATGGCAATCAGGAATGGATAAATGCGTATTTTTCACCGCAAATAAACCTGCCGTTTTAGCCATTTCAAGTACGTTTCCTTTTGGAACCAGATTATTTACAACGGCATCAATTGTGGCTTGAAGACTCACAATTACCGTTGCTTTTGCTGTTGCAGTACGGAGCGTACTTATTTTATGTGTGATATCGACCATTTTTATGTGTCTAAAGTTTTAAAACCTAAAGTTGCAAGGTCAGCCTCTTGAAACTATAAAACTGTTATTTTTAATTCGTTTGGATTATTCTATTTATAGTATTCAAAAAGACTTTCAACCTTCGACTTTATGACATTTAGACTACAAACTATTTTTCTTCCAGGTAAAAGTACTGTTTTCAAATATTTCTTTACCAAAAATAGGTACGTCTGTTTTAATCCAATTCACAATCGTTTCCGTTGCTTCATACACTTGCTTTCTTCTGGTTGCCGAAACAAAGACAAACAAACAGATCTCTCCTGCTTTAACCACGCCCAAACTATGATAAATGTGCATGCAAATCAAATCGAATTGAGCAAAAGCGCGCTCTCTAATGGCGTCCATGGCTTCGTTTGCCATTTCTTCATAAGCCGTGTAATCAATTGCAACAACTGTATTGCCATCAATTTCATCGGCTCTGACTTGTCCCAAAAAAATATTGTGCGCGCCAATAGTCATTTTCGATTGGTGTTTGGCAATCGACTGCCCTATAAATTCCGAAGGAATTGGTCCCTCTATAAAAACAGTTTTCTTACCCATGCTAATTATTTATGCTATTAGAAACTGAAGCAGTTTTGTTATATCCTATTTTATCCATTTTTTTAGCACCACCCGCAATACTCTTAACATTCTCAAAATTATGTTTCATAAGGATTTCAACGGCCTTTTTACTTCTAATTCCGGATTGACAAAAAACATACAGCGTTGCTGTACTGTCCAACCGATGCCATTCCTTTTCCAATTCATCTAATGGAATTTGGACACAGCTATGGATAGCCATTTTTGGATATTCATCGGAATTTCGAACATCCAAAAAAACCACTTTAGGATTATTAATTTGCTTTAAAGCGACAATGGCAGCGATTTCAAAAATAGGATTTTCAGACAAAACATATTTCTTTTCAAAACTCAACTTATCCATAGTAACGGTAGTTGATTTTGAAAATTCAAATTTTTGTTGTTCGTTATTCAAAATATTATAAACCAATAATTTACCATACATTACCTCTCCTATTCCTAGAATAATTTTTAAAACTTCATTTGCTTGAAACATTCCAATAATTCCTACTGAAATACCCAAGACTCCAGCCTCATTACAACCCCTAAAATCACTCGTTTCATCCGGAAATAAACAACGATAGGTTGGTCCACCCTCATAATTAAAAACGGAAACCTGTCCTTCAAATTTATAAATAGATCCGTAAACAAAAGGCTTGTTTGTTACACAACAAGCATCATTAATCAAATATTTTGTATTCAGATTATCGGTAGCATCGACTATAATATCATACTGTTCGAATAACGAAATCGCATTTTTATGATTTAACCTTTCGGTAATTGCATTGATTTTTATTGAAGGATTTAGTTCCAAAGCCATTGCTGTCGCTTCAAGAACTTTACTTTTTCCCACCGAACTGCTTTTATAAATCACTTGACGGTGCAAATTGGTCACATCGATCTTATCATCATCCATAATCCCAATTTCACCTATACCGGCCGCAGTCAAATAAGGCAAAACAGCCACACCTAATCCACCTGCACCAATGATTAAAACTTTGGCTCGTTGCAATTTTTGTTGACCAATAACACCCACTTCTGGAAGTATGATTTGTCGGTTATATCGTGTAGTATTCATAAATTTATGTTTAAAACAAACGTTTTGTTGCCGAATGCCAAACTTTTTTAAATCAAAAATCGTTAATCAAAAATCTTCAATCAGAAATCCTTATCCTCCGGCAAACGGTGGCAATAATGCAATAATATCATTACTTTTCAATTTGTAATCTGCTGTGTCCTGAACTATTTTCTGATTGATTGCTACACTAAAAGACAACTGACCCAATTGATATTTTTGTTCTAATGTCGATAATAAATCAACTAATTGCATCCCTGAAAAAGAGAATTCCTCTCCTTCAGTTTTTGTTTTCTCAGCTATCATACCAAAATACTTTACTGCAATCATGCCGTTAAATTTAAGTTTTGAAAAATAAACTCCTCTTCTAAAAATTCCACTTGAAAATAGTTGGTCAATTTTGAAGCGTGTTTGACAACTTCCCCAATTATAATAATTGCCGGAGAGGAGAGTTGCTGCTCTTCCACGAGTTTCTTAATAGAACTTAACGTGCCCTCCACTTTTTTCTCCGTGTCTTTTGTTCCATTTTGAATGATAGCAACAGGCAAATCATCGGTTCGGTTGCTCTGATAAATAGAAATAATTTCATCCAATTTATTCATTCCCATCAAGATAACTACCGTTGCGGATGATTGTGAAGCCAAAGCCACATCTTTAGACAATTTATGATCTGAGGTGGTTCCGGTAATTACCCAAAAACTCTCAGCAATTCCTCGCTGGGTCAAACTGATTCCGTTAGATGCCGGCACTCCTAAAGCAGATGAGATCCCAGGCACAATAGCTGTTTCCAAATCAAATGTTTCGGCATATTCTATCTCTTCACTTCCTCTTCCAAAAACAAATGGATCTCCGCCTTTCAATCGAACGACGTGACCAAAACGATTTGCCATCGACACAATCAATTCATTAATTTGATCTTGACTATAAGAATGGCACCCAAAACGTTTTCCAACAAAAATGATTTCCGCACGGGTCGCATATTGCAACAATTCTTCATTTACAAGTGCGTCGTATAGAACAACATCGGCGCTTTCCAATGCTTTAATTGCTTTTAAAGTAATCAGCTCTACATCCCCGGGACCTGCACCGACAATCGTCAATTTTGGCGTATTTGAATTTTTCATTTTAACTGGAATAAATTGGCATTCAATTCGTTTAACTCTGTAACAGAATTTATATTTTTAAACAGTTCTCTTTTTTTACCTGCAATCGGTATCAGTTGATGGGTTACTTTTAAAATGAAACGCATCATTTTTAAATCACTTGAATCAATTGCCTTTTTCAAAATTGGCAATATTTCTTTTGAATAAATCCCTACCAAAGGATGAATTCGTTCCGAATCTTCAAAAACGGAAACATCAAAATTTGAATTGTGTTTTTCAACTAATTCCAATAGTATTTCGGTTGAAATTAATGGAATATCACAACTCAATATCAAATTCATGTTAGTTGTCGAATGTACCAGCGCCGAATACAAACCACCCAAAGGTCCTTTATCAAACACTATATCTTTTATTTTTTTGTAAGCTAAATAGTCATAATCATTCGTGTTGGTAACCAATTGTATGTTGCTCGAAATTGGCAAAACCGCTTCAATAATATGCTCGATAAAGGGTTTATTTTGATACAATACCAAACCTTTTTCCGATTGCATTCGACTGCTTTTTCCTCCACAAAGAATTGACACTTGCATAAAAAATAATTTAATTATTTCAAATTTAATTCATAAATACTTATATTTAGAAACATCTACTTCAATCATAGCTTTATTATTTTAAAAAAATTAAACAATAAGCTTCACACTTGCCAAAAGAATTACCGTTGCTAATACATATTTTAACACCTTATTGGAAAAATAGCCACTACCATAATACGCTCCTAATACCCCTCCAAGAATGGCTACCGGAACTAAATAAAAACTTTCTGTAGGAAACGTTTTGTCTCCCATAAAATAACCCGAAAGTCCCGCAACCGAATTGACAAAGATAAACAAACTTGATATTGCAGCCGTTTCTTTTAACGTCGCCCAACCCAATAATAAAAGTATCGGACTCAGGATGACACCTCCACCAATACCTAGCATTCCGGATAATAAACCGATTCCAAAACCTATTCCCATAGCCAATGGAATATTTATTTTAGTGGTTTCTCTTTCTTTAGAATTAAAAAATCCGAACAATCGTAGTGCCGCCAGAATCAACACCATTCCCAATAATATCTTGTAAAAGCTATTATTAGGAATCATTCCTCCAATAAAAGCACCTGGAACCGAAGTAATTGCAAAAGGATAAAACAGTCTGGGCTTGAAAAAATCTTTTTTAAAATAAAAGAAAAAAGAAATTGCCGAAACAAATAAATTCAATAATAAGGCCGAAGGCTTCATCACCGAAATAGGGAATGCAAAAAGCGCCATCAACGCTAAATAACCCGAAGCACCCCCATGTCCTACGCTGGAGTACAAAAACGCAACTACCGCTAATAATACGCCAAATAAAATTAAAAAATCTGTATTTATTATTGACATCTGCATCTAATTAAGTGGTATAACCATTACTTCCAGGTCTTTTTCAATATTTGCCACATCATATGGCAAATAGATTAAGGCATTTGCAACCGCAAAAGTGTTTAACATGGCTGAACTTTGGCTCTCTAAAACCGAAACTTTTTCGTCATCGTAAAACCCTTTCAAAAATAACGTTTTCCCTGATGTATTTTCTATTGCAGAACTTATTTTACGTTTAATTTTCGGCAAATGAATCGCTTCAAATCCCATATTTATTTTTAGTGCGGGATGAACATAAATGTAAAAACTAGTCAATGTTGAAGCCGGATTTCCAGGCAAGGCAAAAACTATGGTTTTATCTTTTTTCCCAAAAAACAAAGGCTTTCCGGGTTTCTGATTGATTTTATAAAACAACTCTTCCACGCCATTAGATAAAAGCGCTTCCTTAACAAAATCATAATCCCCAACCGAAATTCCGCCGGAAACAAGTACAACATCAAAAGCAGAGAGACAGTGTTTCAAAATTTTTTCCGTCGCTTTCAAATTATCTTTTACTCGGAATGCTTCTATTTTCTTAATTCCCACTCCCTGCAAACAAGAATTAAGCATAATGGAATTACTTTCGAAAATTTTCCCTCTAGGCAATTTTTTTCCAGCTTTTACCAATTCGTTACCTGTAACTACAATCGCCACTTTTGGCTTGGCATAAACCCTAATTTCCGTAATTCCTAAACAAGCTAAAAAACCTATAGCCGCAGGAGTTATCAAGGTGTTTTTTTCGAATACCAGTTCGTTTTCTTTTATTTGCTCCCCTTTATTTCTCACATTTGCAAAACGGGATGGCATTTTGGTAATTTCAACCGTTTTATTTTCAACGGTAGTATGTTCCTGCATAACAACTGTATCCAGATGATCTGGAACAAATGCTCCTGTAAATATTCTGACAGCCTGATTTTTCTTTATTTCCTTATTCAAAAAACCACCAGCTTGTAAAGTATTTACCACATCAAACTGTTGCAATTCACTATGCAAAAATGCGTATCCATCCATTGATGACTGTCGAAAAGGTGGCATATCCATTGGAGAAAATATAGTTTCCGCCAAAATAAAACCAAGTGATTTGGCTACCTTAATTTTTCTGATAGGCATCTTGCAACAATTCTCTGCAATAATCGATAAGGCTTGGTCGACTTGTATCATATATATTTCAAAAACTAAGTAAAAATACTTATTGCAAATATAAGTAATTATATTTAGTTGGGACAAAAATTAACTGAATTTATTTGGTATGAATATGTGAATTTAAAACTTATCTGAAGACGTGACCGCAAAAAAGAAGACTTAATTAAACATTTATTGAATAAAATTCATGAATTCATTGGAACAAAAATAAATGATATAATTCCAAAAAAATATAAAAGGAGGATAAAAAGTGTTTTTCACGACTATTAACAAAGAAAAATCGCGTTAAGAATAATAGTCTTTACTCTAACAAATGAAAGTCCCGTTGAAATATTCATCAACAAAATTTATTATTGCTGAGAATTACAACCAATTCATCCCTTTAAACGTTGCTCTAAAACAATCCCAAAACTTTCAAAATCTGTTAAAAAAATTACCAATCTGCTATTAACGTGTAAAAACTAATTTATTCCCACTTGATAAATTGGAGTCAAACTGATAACCTTCATAATTAAACCCTTTTAAATCATCTAGAGTTTCTGCATTAGTATCAATAATATAACGCACCATCAACCCTCTGGCCTTCTTGGCATAAAAGCTTATTATTTTTAATTTACCATCTTTATAGTCCATAAAATTAGGAGTGATTACAGGAACTTTCAAATTTTTAGCATCAATTGCCGAAAAATATTCGTTGCTTGCCAAATTGATAAATAGTTCCTCCTTTTTAAGTTCCTTGTTTAAAGAATCCGTTATTTTTTTTCCCCAAAACTCATACAGATTTTTATAATTCCCAATAGCGATTTTAGTACCCATTTCCAGTCTATACGGTTGTATTAAATCCAAAGGCCTCAACAAACCATACAAACCCGATAAAATTCGCAAGTGATCCTGAAGAATGGGTATTTTCTCTAACGGAATGGTCTGCGCCTGTATTCCAACATATACATCACCTGCAAAAGCATAAACAGCTGGACGGGCATTTACAGGATTAAAAGGTGTTTTCCAGTCTTTATTACGTTGCCAATTTAAATCGGCCAATTTATCTGAAATTGACATCAATTCTGACAATTCTTTGGGTGATTTTAGTTTTATTTCTTTATTAATGATTTTACTTTCTTTGATAAAGCGCGATTCAGAAAATTCTGGCATGGGCAATTGGGTTTCAAAATCTAAAGATTTGGCTGGAGAAATAACTATTTTCATGCAAGATTAAAATTAAAGTGCGGTAACTGTGTTTCAAAAATACGAATTGGCCTGATATTTTTGTATATGAAATTTTTAAAATTTAGGTTACTTCTGAATCGTTCATTAACAAAAAACCACCCTTGTTTGCGTAAGGATGGAAAAAAAATTACATAAAGACGAATTACCCGTTTCCGGAAAAAACTCAAATGTAATATACTGCTTCCAATTTAGGAGAACATGTCTTTGACTTTCTCAAAAAACGATTTGTCACTCTTTTCAGGATTAGGAATGAAATTTTCATCGGACAGATTATTCTCGAAAAATTGTTTTTGTTCCTTATTTAATGTTTTAGGCGTCCAAACATTTACGTGAACTAATAAATCGCCATTTCCATAACCATTAATATTAGGAATCCCTTTTCCTTTCAATCGCAGAATTTTTCCGGATTGAATTCCTTCTTCCAATTTTATTCTTACTTTCCCGTTTACAGCCTCAATATCTTTTGAAATCCCGAGAACGGCTTCTGCAAAACTAATATACAAATCGTAATGTAAATTCTCGCCTTCGCGTTTCAAAAAATCATGTTCTAATTCTTCAATAGCAACGATTAAATCTCCTGGAATACTGTTTCCTGGAGCATCATTTCCTTTATTGGACACTTTAAGTTGCATGCCGTCAACAACTCCAGCCGGGATTTTTATAGAAACCGTTTCGTCCTCTAAAATCATTCCTTGTGAATCTGCATTTGCTGGTTTTTTATCTAAAATTTGCCCCGATCCACCACAAGTAGGACAAGTGGAAGCCGATTGCATTCTGCCTAAAATGGTATTAGTCACGCGCATCACCTGACCTTGACCATTACAAGTAGAACACGTTTTATAAGAAACCCCTTGCGCCTGAACTTTACGTTTTACCTTTACTTTTTTCTCCACGCCATTGGCAATTTCTTCCAATGTCAATTTTACTTTGATACGAAGATTGCTCCCCTTCATTCGACGCTGACCGCCACCGCCACCGAAACCGCCACCGCCGCCAAATGCGCTTCCGAAAATATCTCCAAACTGACTAAAAATGTCATCCATATTCATCCCGCCATGACCGCCATAACCACCGCCGCCGTTGCCATCAAAAGCCTGATGACCGTATTGGTCATACTTCGCTTTTTTGTTAGGATCACTCAAAATTTCATACGCTTCGGCAGCTTTCTTGAAGTTTTCCTCTGCAACAGGATCTCCGGGATTTTTGTCAGGATGAAATTCTATTGCTTTTTTCCTGTAAGCCTTTTTAATTTCAGCTTCATTAGCATTTTTGGTAATGCCTAATATTTCGTAAAAATCTTTTTTCATAATTCGATCGGGATTAAAGAATTTAAATTTAGGATTTTGTCCCACTTTCTAAATTTCTTATTCAATATAAAAATTAGTTCCAGTTTGTAGAAAATGGTATTTAGTTACCTATAACTACCTTTGGGAAACGGATGATTTTATCGCCCAGTTTGTACCCTTTTTCTAAAACATCAACAATTTTTCCCTTAAAATTAGGCGATGGGGCTGGAATTTGAGTAATTGCTTCAGCAAAATCGGCATTAAAAATATCACCCACTTTTATTTCAACCTCTTCTAAACCTTTCGAAATTAAAGTGTTTTTTAATTTCTCGTGAATGAGTTCCACTCCTTTCAACAAAAGATCATCGTCCGACTTCTTTATTTCAGTCAATGCCCTGTCAAAATCATCCATTACGGGCAACATAGCTTGTAAAACTTCCTGATTGGCAGTTTTAAATAAATCCAAACGCTCTTTGGCAGTTCGTCTTTTATAATTTTCGAATTCGGCAAAAAGTCTTAAAAACTTATCTTTTTCCTTAACTAAATCTTGCGCTAATTGCTCTTCCAAAGACAACTCTTCAACGATAAGTTGTTCTCCATTGGCATTTGCTTCTAATGTAGCATCGTCTATTTCCTGATCTCGTTCTGTATTTTCAGTGGTCATCTTGCTTTTATTTTTGAATATATTTTTAAATTTCATTGCAAACTTTATAATCAAAATTACTGCCATTTATAAAAAATTGTCAAATTGTCACTGTTTTAGTCATCATTGGGGATTTAACAGAACTAGCATCTAAATATATTGGGTAAAATGTCTTTAAAAATATAATTAAAATTAATAAAATTTTAAGACTATTTCGTTTTCGTTTTCATTAAGTTTGTCTCAGTAAATTTTAATTTGCTAAAATTGAAACTTAAGGTTAGTGTTAAGCTTCTAAAATATTATTAATTCAAAAAATTTTATAAATAAAAAGCTCCGTTTACATCAAACGGAGCTTTTTTTGTTTTTTATGTATTTAAAATCAAAAACACTCTAAAAACGAATCTCTAGAGTGTTTTGATTTCTTTATTTAAATGACTTACAAATATTCACCATGTTGAGAAATATCTAAACCTAATTCTTCTTTTTCTTCACTTACTCTTAATGGAGTAATTTTGTTCACAATAAAGAATAAAGCGTATGAAACTGCAAAAGCAAATATTGATACCAAAACCAATGCTTTTAATTGGATTAAAAATAAAGTGGCGTCACCAAAAATCAAACCTTGGTTGTCGCCAACAATAGGATTCACTGATTTTGAAGCAAATACACCCGTTAAAAGCATACCAACCATACCACCTACACCGTGACAGGCAAATACATCCAAAGCATCGTCAATTTTTCCTTTAGGGAATTTACTCACTACAAGGTTACTTACAATACTTGCAATTACACCAATGGCAATTGCAGAAGGAATTGAAACGAAACCTGCAGCTGGCGTAATCGCAACCAACCCCACAACAGCTCCTATACAGGCTCCCATTGCTGATAATTTGTGACCCAAAATTTTATCAAGAAATACCCAAGCCATTGCAGCAGCAGCGGCAGCAACAGTTGTAGTTCCTAGTGCTTGAGCAGCAAGACTACTAGCACCTACTGCAGAACCCGCATTGAAACCAAACCAACCGAACCACAACAAACCAGTCCCTAACAACACATATGTAATACGAGCCGGGTTTACTTTTTGAACTTTTCTTTTTCCCAAAAACATTGCTCCTGCAAGAGCTGCCCAACCTGCACTCATGTGTACTACTGTGCCTCCTGCAAAATCAAGAACTCCCATTTTGAAGAACATTCCATCAGGATGCCAAGTCATGTGGCACAAAGGTGCATATACTAATAATATGAATAAAACCATAAATAACAAGTATGCCCAAAAACGGATACGTTCTGCAAAAGCCCCTGTGATTAACGCTGGCGTGATGATAGCAAATTTTGCTTGAAAAAAAGCAAATAAAAGCATTGGAATAGTTGGAGCCAATTCCCAAGCCGTATTAGCGCTTACCCCTTGAAAAAACATATTGAATGTTGGATTACCTATGAAACCACCAATAGTTGGTCCAAAACACAATCCGAATCCAATAACTACCCATAAAACCGTTACAATTACCATTGCCATGAAACTTTGCAACATGGTACTAATTACATTCTTTTTCCCAACCATACCTCCATAAAAGAAACCAAGTCCTGGTGTCATTATCAGTACAAGAGCGGTGGCTACTATCATCCAAGCCGTATCACCAGTGTCTAATTTTAGGGCAACAACGTGCGCTCCTAATGTTGTAACATCCGGAAATAAATAAATGGAGAAAATGGATAATACCAAAATCGTGATTAGAATCACACTTAAAATAATTTTTCGCATTGTTTTTAGTTTTAAAATTTTGATAAAAGTATAAAAACATTTGAAACCCCCATTAAAAACACGTTTTATTATTTAATTTTTATCATTATTTCAAAATATACCACCAAATTTTAGGGGTATATGATAATTCAATACCAATATTTACAATTCAGCAATACTGATTTTAATAAATAATGCCCTTTTCGGAGTGTAAATACATTGTTTACCAATAAAAAATGCACCAAGTGTACTAAAAACAATTGATGCATTTTTTATAGATAATTGTAAGTCTCTATTTTAATGTGTGTTGACTCAAAATCTGATAAACCTCATTGATATTATTGCCTCCTTTTCCGAACTGTTTGGATATTGGAGTATGTTCACTTTTAAGCCAAATTTTCAACTCCGCATCCAAATCGAGTATTCCAGCACTTTCTTTAGAAAACTTTTGGATATTAAAATATGGAATTGACATATAATCCACTTTAGTACCTACCAATTGTTTCTCTACCAAAATTAATCGTTTATTCGTAAAAACAAACATGTCTTTAATCACTTTATAGGCCTTTTCAATAATTTCACCATCAATTAAGATAGGTTCAAATTCTTTTGAAACGTTTTCTATATTTACTTCTGATGCGTTGCCTAAAATAGCATTGAATATTCCCATAATTATTATTTTTTTTTGAATTTCAAAATTATGGTAAATTACTTCTTGTTACAACCAATATTTTATTAATTTAACATGCTAAATTTATGACATGCTAATTAAAGTATTTGGAAGCGCCGTTTTTGGTGTAGAAGCAACGACAATCACCGTAGAAGTAAACATGGATAAAGGAATTGGGTACCACCTTGTTGGCTTACCCGATAATGCGATTAAAGAAAGTAGTTACCGTATTGCCGCTGCACTAAAAAACAACGGATATAACATGCCAGGTAAAAAAATTACCATAAATATGGCTCCAGCCGATTTACGTAAAGAAGGTTCAGCCTATGATTTAACATTGGCTATTGGGATTCTGGTTGCCTCTACCCAAATTAAAGCCGATGAAGTCGACAAATATATCATCATGGGAGAATTGTCTCTGGATGGCAGTCTACAACCCATAAAAGGCGCTCTCCCCATTGCCATAAAGGCCAAAGAAGAGGGGTTTAAAGGGTTCTTCCTCCCCATTCAAAATGTGAAGGAGGCTGCAATCGTAACGGGTTTAGATGTATATGGTGTTGAAAACGTACAAGAGGTTATTGATTTTTTTGAAGGAAAAGGAATACTAGAACCCACAACGATTGATACTCGTGCCGAATTTTATAAAACATTGGATTTTCCCGAACATGATTTTAGTGATGTAAAAGGCCAAGAAAGTATTAAGCGTTGTATGGAAATTGCGGCTGCAGGCGGCCATAACATTATTCTTATTGGCCCTCCTGGGGCTGGAAAAACCATGTTAGCCAAACGTTTGCCAAGCATTTTACCACCTATGACTTTGCGCGAAGCACTCGAAACCACAAAAATCCACAGTGTTGCGGGAAAATTAAAAGAAGTAGGATTGATGAATCAAAGACCGTTTCGAAGCCCACACCATACGATTTCAAATGTAGCACTTGTTGGCGGTGGAAGTTACCCGCAGCCAGGGGAAATTTCAATGGCTCATAATGGCGTTTTGTTTTTGGATGAATTACCAGAATTCAAGCGTGATGTCTTAGAAGTCATGCGTCAACCCTTAGAAGACCGAGAAGTCACAATTTCTAGAGCCAAGTTTACCGTGACCTATCCATCCTCTTTTATGTTAGTGGCAAGTATGAATCCGAGTCCGAGTGGTTTTTTTAATGACCCTGATTCACCACAAACCTCCTCACCTCATGAAATGCAACGGTATTTAAGTAAAATTTCGGGGCCTCTTTTAGACCGAATCGATATTCATATTGAAGTGACCCCAGTTCCTTTCGAAAAATTATCTGATGACAGAAAAGCCGAAAGTAGTGTTGATATACGTGCCAGAGTGACACAAGCCCGAGAAATTCAAACGTCACGCTTTGAATCGAATGAAACCGTAAATTATAATGCACAAATGAATACGAAACACATTCGTGAATTTTGCAAACTTGATGAGACTTCCCTTCAGTTATTGAAAACCGCCATGGAACGTTTGAATTTATCCGCGCGTGCCTATGATCGAATATTAAAAGTTTCCCGGACCATTGCGGACTTGGAAGGAACTAAGGATGTTGGCGCTTCACATATTGCAGAGGCAATACAGTATCGCAGTTTAGATAGGGATGGATGGCTTGGGTAATGAAAAAAGTATGCCGTTTGAAACAAAACCGCACCAATTAATGAAAGGTATTACACTGGAATCATACTGCTCAAAGCCTGTATTTTGAGACTTTTTGATAGAAGTCTTAAAAAAGAATTGGGTCTTTAAAAAAACTCAAAAATAATATTTATCTTTACTTGAATAAATTTTAAAACTAACTTTAAAAAAAATATCATGGCCAAAAGTCAAGACGCAAAGAAAACCGTAAAAAAAGAACCACTTAAAACGGCAAAAGAAAAGAAAGAAGAAAAAAGAGACAAGAAAAATAGTCCTAAAAGAGATTAAAAATTCTAATAAAGATTTTTTCAAAAAAACCGAGATATATGTCTCGGTTTTTTTGATTTCAGCAAATCACAAGTATTTTTACCATTTAATTATGGCACTAGCCCAAGTAAACCCACTTCCAAACGCAGCTAAAACTACCGTATCTCCAGACTTAATTTTTCCTTTTTCCCAAGCTTCAGTCAATGCAATAGGTATAGAAGCTGCCGTGGTATTCCCGAATTTTTGAATGTTATTAAAAACTTGGTCGTCCCTTAAACTAAATTTTTTTTGAATAAATTGTGAAATCCTCAAATTAGCCTGATGAGGAATTAACATATCTATATCAGACACTTGCAAATTATTAGCTTGCAAAGCTTCATTAATCACTTCACTAAAACGAACAACTGCATTTTTAAACACAAATTGCCCGTTCATGTGTGGAAAATAACTTTCGTCATCCAGATTATTATCCGCAAGGATATCCGTAACCCATCTCCCTCCCATTCCTGGCGCTAAAACCGCCAACTCTTTAGCATGTTCCCCTTCGGAATGCAAATGCGTCGATAAAATTCCTTTGGTAAGATCTTCTTCCCTGCTCAATATGGCTGCTCCTGCACCATCGCCAAAAATCACAGAAACCCCACGTCCCCGATTAGTCATGTCTAAACCCAGAGATTGCAATTCAGAACCAACAATCAGAATGTTCTTATACATTCCGGTCTTAATATATTGATCAGCAATAGACAAAGCATAAATAAATCCAGAACATTGGTTTCGAATATCCAAAGCTCCTACTGTTCTTAAGCCCAATTCTTTTTGTAGCATTACACCCGGACCAGGAAAATAATAGTCGGGAGAAATCGTTGCGAAAACGATAAAATCGATAGCCTCTTTTGCCAATCCTGAGCGTTCAATGGCAATTTTAGCCGCTTTTACACCCATCGTTGTTGTAGTTTCTCCGCTTCCTTTTACAACATGTCTTCGCTCTTTAATTCCTGTTCTTTCCTGAATCCATTCGTCGTTAGTGTCTATAATTTTTGCCAAATCATCATTGGTCACAATATTCTCAGGAACAAAGTAGCCTAGTCCTGATATTTTTGAATGGTATATCATGGTATTTTTAGTATTTTATTAAAAAAAGGAAGCCAAATTTAAATAATCCGTACATTATTGAGCCACAAGATACGGTATTTTTATAAATTGACAACCATCAATTATTTACCAAAAAAAATAGATTAATTAAGGACTTATTTCACAAACTTTATCGATTGTCTTCCCGTATTTGTATGCAGATTTATTATGTAAACTCCAGTTGAATATGGAAAATCGAAAGTATACGTTTTTGACGATGCCTTATTAATATCATCTTTCTGAAGCTCTTTAATCCGATGTCCCAAACTGTCATAAAGTTCAATGATGACATGGTCACTTTCAGTAAATCCTATAGTGACATTTAATTTGTCCTTAACTGGATTGGGCTGTACAAATGCTTTTAAAGGCATTCTGGCTTTTTCAACAAAATCAGTAGTTGCTAAATTGGAATCGTTAAATTTATAAATTGTAGTTCCTGATGCGTATGCTAAATTATCATTCAAAATAAATATTCTGTTTAAATTACTCCCAATAGTAGTATTTGTCCAAGTATCTCCACCGTCAGTAGTCTCATAAAAACCTGTCGCATGTCCACCCATCCAACCGTGTTTTTCGGTCAAGAAACCAACAGCCTGAACATTGGTATCAGGAAAAACTTTGCTCGTCCAATTAACACCTGCATCTAATGACTGGATTAGCCTTCCCGTATTGGGAGCTTCAGTTTCAACTGAACCAAATAATACCTTTGAATCTGAGCCAAGAATTTGTAGCTTCCAAACGTATTCTCCAGCAATATTGGTATTGTAAATCTCCGTCCAAGAGTTTCCGCCGTCTGTCGTTTTTAGGACAACCCCACCAGTAGTACTTTTTCCGGAAACATATCCTATATTTTCATCCAAAAATAAAATTTCTACAAGGGCATTTGCATATGCGCTCATGTCGATAAACTGCCATGTTTCACCACTATCGATGGATTTTATGATGTAAGCCGGTGAAAAATAGGCTCCACATCCATAAACCGTAGTAGCTCCAACTGTATCAAGTCCACATATCGCTGGAGGATTAGTTGAAAAATTCGTTACGGTTGTCCAGGTGTTACCTCCATCAACGGTCTTAAAGAAAGCCCCATTTAGAGTGCCTACAAAGCCAACATTTTCATTAAGGAATTCAATATTTCTAAAATAATAATTGCCCGGTAGTGAAGCCGATTTTTCTGATAATTGCTGAGTCCAGGTTGTTCCTCCGTCAGTGGTTTTGAAAACAGCTGCATAGGCACCATTTAATGCCCAACCCAAGTTTTCATTTAGAAAAAAAACATCATCAAAACGTTGGTTATTTCCGTTAGATAAAATTGAAGTTAACGGTCTCCATTGCAATTGTGCAGTCAGGGAAATTGAAAATAAAAGTAACAAATAGTAATACTTTTTCATGTGGGATTATTTTTTGCTAAAATAAAATAAATATCCATACATTCTCTTATTAAGTCCTTTATTTATCTTAAAACAATACGAAATATTTAATTATTTTTTTAATGCCAGAAAAATAAAAATTTCTTTTTCCAGCGCTGTTAAACTCTCAAAATAGAGCCGTTGCTTTTCAAAAACAGCTTCAATTAAATACCCGTTCCCTTTATAAAAAGAATTCTGAATCCGAACTTTCAAATCTGATTTTTCTACCACTTGAAGTTGATACGGATAAACTAAAAGTATAGTTTCTTTATCTGTTGAAGATTGAAGCAAATGTGAAGGAATTTCATTTACCTCATCAAAGAGAGAGGCTATATATTTACTTTTTTGAAGTTCATAAACTTTTTGGGTTTGGTCTTTAACTATAAGATTCCCGTTTTGAATGACAATCGTCTCGTCTGAAAATGCCAGAATATCTTTACTGTCATGTGTGGCAATGATACAAATGATTTGTTTTGCCTTTAAATATTGAAATAGATTTCTTCGAAGAGCACTTTTTCTAAAAGTATCTATTTGGCTAAAAGGTTCATCTAATAACAAGACCTCGGGCTCTAATGCTAAAACTCGGGCTAAGGCCACCCGTTGTTGCTGTCCTCCACTTAAATATTTAGGTTTTATTTTTGCAAATTCCGTCATTTCTACCATTTCCAATAATTCGCGGACACGAGCAGCCTTTTTATCTTTGTTCATATTCGAAAGAAACTTGCCTATATTCTCTTCTACGTTAATATAAGGCATTAAATCGAAATCTTGCGCCAAGTATTTAATGTAATCTTCTCCAGGCACTAGGTTAAATTTAGGCCCTAAAATTTGTTTATTATCATAAACTATTTCCCCTTTATCTAAATCATATAACCCATATATTAATTTTAAAAGCGTGCTTTTCCCACATCCACTTTCCCCAATTATAGCTATATTTTGTCCTTTCTGAATAGTAAAACTGATATTCTGTATGACAGGGGTGTCGTTATAGGAAAAGGAAATATTATTGACGATTAACATAAATTGAAAAAATATTGAAATTAAATTTCAAATTTAAATAAAGAATGGAAGCATGGGACATTCTTTCAGATAAAATTATTTTATACAAAAAAATAAGAGCGAATTTCCCCAAAAAAGACGCTCTTATAATCAACATAATAACCAACAAACTAACTATTTTTCAACACTATTATATATCATATAATTTTTAGTATCAACTCTTGCTTTCAAATCATTCAGGAGATTGTATAATCCAAAAAATGTTCTATTTATATATAAAAAATGTTTGGAACCTCTATTCCCATTCATCTTCCTTAACTGGGTGTCTTTTGTAAATTCTTCTGCCATGGTTGCAATGGCTGCAAAAAAGGCTTCGTCCGAAAAATCAAAATAATCCACATGGAACGGTTTGGTAAACAAACTCAATAGCTTATGAAATATTTCTGTAAAATACGTAATCTCTATTTTAGAATCGTCGGGTCTCAATATTTCTAATTGATATAATTTTTCTTTAAATAGTATTGGATTATTAATAAATTTTGGATTTGCCAATTCAAAATAAGGCACATAAAATTCCTCCGGCACTTTCTTAATACATCCAAAATCAATCGGCATCAAAAGAGACTCTTTGTCGATTAAAAAATTACCGGGATGCGGATCTGCATGTACTTGTCGCAACTCATGCATCTGAAACATATAAAAATCCCAAAGCGCCTGACCGATTTTGTCCCCTTTTGCTCTATCGGTATTATGAGCCACAAATTCAGACAAATGTTCCCCTTCCATCCAATCCATGGTCAAAATCTTTTCTGATGACAATTCGGGGTAATATTTCGGAAATCGTAAATCTTTGATGTTTTTACAGGCTTCAGCCATTTCTATGCTTTGTTGGAGCTCTAAAACATAATTGGTTTCTTCCAATAATTTATGTTCTACTTCTATAAAATATTTCTCAGAATCTTTACCTTTCAGATTGAACATTCTGGTAGCAAAAGGCTTTACCAATGCCAAATCAGAACTTATACTCTCTGCAACTCCAGGATATTGAATTTTAACGGCAAGTTTCTTTCCGTCTTTTGTAGCCGAGTGTACCTGACCGATACTTGCTGCATTTATGGAATCTGGGGTAAACGTATCGAATAGGTCTTCCGGGAATTTACCTAAATATTTTTTAAATGTTTTTCTGACTAATGGCGCCGATAATGGCGGAACGGAAAATTGTGATAACGAAAATTTATCTACATAAGCTTGTGGCATAATACTTTTGTCCATACTCAACATCTGGGCAACCTTCAAGGCACTTCCCTTCAAATTCTGTAAACCGTCATAAATATCTTCCGCATTACTTTCATTCAGCTTTTCCTTGGTCAATGAAGGATTGATTATTTTTTCTCCATAGTATGCCACATAATTTCCTCCAACCTTAAAACCGGTTTTCACCAGTTGACTGGCACGCTCAATTTTTCCTGTCGGAATTTTATCTAATGTTTTCATCTAATATGGTTTAAATGTAAATTCTATGGATTACTGCTAACAATTACTAAATATTACATTTTGCGTTCTTTCCAAAGAAATTTCCCTAAATCAAATAAGCTTTCCAAAGGCTTTGTATCTAATAAATCGACAACGGTATTTACTGATTTTTCAATAACAATATCTGTTTTTTCAAAACTTTTAGACGTATCTTCCATCCAGAATTTCAAAATAAACAAAAACTGTATCCAAGCCCCTTCCGAAAAAAGAGGCTTTTTAATTTTATCCAGATTCACAACACTTTCCGAGGCATTTGTTTCTATAATTTCAACTATAAACGATTTGAAATGATCTCTGAATTGTGTCAAGTCTTTTAAATTTTTCAAGCCTTCCTGATTCTCTTCCAAAGCATAAATAACATAACTTCTGTTGAGCGTCAGTATTTCGAATAATGTAAAATATAACGTCAACATTTTATTCTTATAAGTATAGGATGAAAAACCTTCCTCTTTCTCTATTGTGGATACTGCATTTTCAAAAAACTTTACCCATATTGCTTGTTTTACGCCACGGAACGAACCAAAGAAAGAATAAAAATCGGCTTCATCAATCTTCTTGTCTTTACAAAAAAGAAAGACATTTTTTGGAGCCTGATTATTTTCTAAAACAGAATCCATATAATAGGAAATAATTTGATTATCATCTATTATATCCTTTTTTGTAGTTGCTTTTTTTGCGGTTGCCATAATTTTGATAGTATCATTAAACTCCTGTAAAGATACAATTTGTTTAATGATACAAAAAAATACATAAACAAAATATTGTGTTAAACTTTTAAATCGCTTTAATAGAGGTTAACACATAACACTCATAAAATTTCAATTAAGGCATCAACGCTATATTTTATGCCTTAAGCATCGATAAAACTTCCGTCAAATAAAACGGCATAGGGACTTCTCAAAAATATTGGAGTCCTACAAAAAAAAGGAGCAAATTGCTCCTTTTTATTATTTCTTAGCGATCGGGCTAATGATTTGTACATTTTGAAAAACAATTGCTCCTTTTACAACTCCAGCAATAGTGGTTCGTAGGGCATCTATAATATGTATTTTCAATTCGCTTTTGGGGTAGATTAAACTGACTTCTCGAGCAGGTTTGGGCTCTTTGAAATGCCTTAATTTTAATTTGTCATTTTCCTTTAGGTCTAAGGTGTGTAAATAAGGTAGCAAAGTCATTCCTAAACCTTCATCAGCTAATTTAATTAAGGTTTCAAAACTGCCGCTTTCAATTTGGAACCGGTTGAATTCGTTTTTATGATAGCTTTTGCATAAATTCATGATGCCGTCACGAAAACAATGGCCGTCCTGCAACAATAAAATATCATCCAAGTTTAAATCTGAAACTTCTATTTCCTCTTTCTTAAAAAGGGTATGACTTTCGGGAACATAGGCTACAAATGGCTCGAAATACAATACGATTTCTTTGATCTTTTCTTCAGCTAATGGTGTTGCGGCTATAGCGGCATCAAGGTTACCGTTATTGAGTTTAGCAATGATTTCATCTGTATTTAGCTCTTCAATGATTAATTTTACTTTTGGATATTTTTTAATAAAATTATTCAAAAACATAGGTAATATGGTAGGCATAATTGTTGGGATTATTCCCAATCGAAATTCCCCACCAATAAACCCTTTTTGCTGTTCTACTATATCTTGAATCCTATCGGCTTCATTGACAATATTTTTGGCTTGGGTAACAATTTTTTGCCCTATATCGGTAAGCTGAATGGGCTTTTTGCTTCGGTCAAATATTAAAATACTTAATTCGTCTTCTATTTTTTGAATTTGCATACTCAATGTAGGTTGAGTTACAAAACATTTCTCGGCAGCAAGTGTAAAGTTTTTATACTCTGCAACAGCCAGCACGTATTTTAGTTGGGTAATGGTCATTATATAGTAATTTTTGATGCAAATATAAAAACAATCAATTTAATTTATAATATGTCCGTTCGATTATTCTCTAAATTTGTTCAAAATAAAAACAATGAAAACTAATATCTTAGGATTACCCGTAGAAAAATCAGAATTAATCATAGTAGAATTAAATGTCTTACTGTCCAATTTCCAAGTATATTATCAGAATTTAAGAGGTATTCATTGGAATATCCGTGGCAAGCGTTTTTTTGATTTACATGTTAAATTTGAAGAATTGTACAATGATTCCCAATTAAAAATTGACCTGATAGCCGAGCGCGTGCTCACACTTGGAGGAAGGCCATTGCATACCTTTGAGGATTACATCAAATACAATCAATTGGTTGTTGGCAAAAATGTTTCAAATGATGAAAAAGCGATTCACCTAATTGTAGATTCTGTATCCCATTTGCTAAAAATTGAAAGGGGTATACTTGTCAAAGCATCTCAAATTAATGACGAAGGAACTAATTCTATGATGAGTGATTTTATTGGAGAACAGGAAAAAACCATTTGGATGATGCAGGCATGGCTGGATGAAACGTTATAAGATTTCAACCCTACCGCCAAAGAAAGCCAAAACAAACACCCTAATTTTAGCTTTTTATAGTGTTAAATTTGTTTTAAATTTTAATCTTGTTTTTTAAATTTCATTCCTTTTAATTCTATTTTTGTCGCAATGAAAATAATAGCAGGTATAGTATTGTTTATCTTTGTCACTTTTCTCATCACGCCAACTGTTGTTTGCTTAATCGAGAAAAATACAGACATTTCAGTATTTTACGGTTTTTCTGAAGAAGAACACTCCAGCAAACAAATTAAAGCAATATTTCATTTTGACGTTACCTACGAAACACTCCAATTGTGCGATTTAAATTCCAGTCTAATTCATTCTGAGAATTTGTCGAAACACGATAAAATTGCTTCAAAAATTTTTATCCCCCCACCCGAACACGTTTAATACAACTCTAATTTCAACAGTTTGAAATTATGATTATTTCTCACATTTTTCAATGTGAGATAACTCTTTGTATTCAATTTTAAGTAAGGTATTATGAAAAAAATAAATCTTTTTGCCAGCCTTAAATCCGATTTCGCATCTGGTTTAGTGGTTTTTTTGGTGGCGCTCCCATTGTGTTTAGGTATTGCAATGGCCTCAGGTGCCCCGTTATTTTCCGGAATCATCTCTGGAGTTATTGGAGGAATTGTAGTGGGCTATTTAAGTAAATCCCATATTAGTGTTTCTGGACCCGCAGCTGGTTTGACTGCGATAATTTTAACGGCCATTACCGATTTAGGGGCCTTTGATGTTTTTTTAACAGCTGTTTTCATTGCTGGTTTAATTCAATTGGCGCTTGGATTTGTCAAGGCGGGAAGTATTTCAAATTATTTTCCAACAAATGTTATTGAGGGAATGCTAGCCGGAATCGGGATTATAATAATTTTAAAACAACTGCCCCACGCTTTTGGTTATGATAGCGATTTTGAAGGAGATTTGTCTTTTTCACAATCCGACGGAAGCAATACGTTTTCGGCCTTATTGGGCATTTTAAATTATGTCCAATTGGGATCCATACTCATTAGTTTTGTATCCATCTTTATATTGCTTATTTGGGATAAAGTGTCTTTTTTAAAAAAATTAAAATTAATTCCCGGTGCATTGGTGGCGGTAGTTGTTGGTGTGCTATTAAATGAAATTTTTGTTGCAACCGGAAGTTCCTTGGCTATAATGAAACAACACTTAGTATCCTTACCGGTTCCTACCACTTTAGAGGAATTCAAGCAAATTATTGTGACGCCAAATTTTTCAGGAATAACCAATCCACAGGTTTGGATTGTAGGTTTGACTATTGCCATAGTGGCCTCAATAGAAACATTATTATGTATTGAAGCCTCTGACAGGATGGATATCCATAAACGTTACACCGATACCAATGTAGAGCTGAAAGCCCAAGGAATTGGAAACATTGTCAGTTCGCTTTTAGGCGGATTACCAATGACCTCTGTGGTAGTACGCTCTTCTGCCAATAATAATGCAGGAGCCAAATCTAAAATGTCAACTATCATTCACGGTGTTTTGTTATTGCTAAGTGTCTTAACCATTCCGTTTATTTTGAATAAAATACCGTTGGCTACCTTAGCTGCAATTTTAATTTTAGTGGGATATAAATTGGCAAAACCAGCAACATTCAAGCATTTTTGGGACAACGGGAAATACCAGTTCATCCCTTTTATTGCCACATTATTAGCGGTAGTATTCTTGGATTTACTCAAAGGTGTCGCTTTGGGTATCATCATTAGTATTATTTTCATACTAAAAGGAAATCTTAAAAGAGCCTATAGTTTTAGAAAAGAAAAGTATGAAGATGGTGATGTGATTCATATTGATTTAGCACAAGAAGTTTCCTTTTTAAATAAAGCGGCAATCAAATCTACCCTAAATGATATTCCGGTGAATTCCAAAGTGATTATCAATGCGCATGACACGGTTTATATCGCTCATGATATTTTAGATTTAATTCGTGAATTTAAGAAGACCAGAGCAATAGATGATAACATCAAGGTTAAACTTAAAGGATTTAAAAAAGCGTACCTATTGAAAAACAGTTCCGATACCCTAAATCATGTCACCATAGAGAGCCACTATGACTTTGCAAAAAGGGTAATGGTAAAAAAGGAAATAAAACATGAGGTATTTACTGAATAAGACCTACAACTACATTATATTTGAACCATTAAATTCAATTACATCACAACTTTAATACGGCAGATTTTATACATTACTAAAAACAACAACTATGAACGATTTTTATAAAAAAATATTAGATAATAACAAAAAATGGGTAGAAAAATCTTTAGAGATTGATCCCAATTATTTTCAAGATTTAGCTAAAGGACAAACCCCCCCATTACTTTGGATAGGCTGTTCGGACAGTAGAGTACCTGCAAACGAAATTATTGGAGCAAAGCCAGGAGAAGTTTTTGTTCACAGAAACATCGCCAATATGGTAATCCACTCCGATATGAACATGTTAAGCGTTCTGGATTATGCCGTGAATGTTTTAAAAGTGAAACACGTTCTGGTTTGTGGTCATTATGGCTGCGGTGGGATTAAAGCGGCGATGGGAAATGATTCTATCGGGATTATTGACAACTGGATTCGTCACATTAAAGATATTTATCGTTTGCATCAAACCTATTTAGATTCCATCCCGAATGAAAACGACCGGTTCAATGCTTTTGTGGAAATAAATGTAAAAGAACAGGTTTTTGATTTGGCCAAAACTTCCATTGTACAATCCGCTTGGAGAAACGGTCAGGAATTAACCCTTCACGGTTGGGCTTACGGGCTCAATTCGGGTTTTGTAACCGATTTGGATGTAAATATCAGTTCCGATGTAGATTTGGACGATGTATATCAATTGAAATTTTAATTGAACTCCACTTATGAATATTAAAAACTGCTTTCGGGCAGTTTTTTTATTTTACTACAAAAAGTTAATCTTCGTTTTCAAGATTCTCATTGAAAGCAGAAGGCAGAAGGGTTGGGATAAATTTAATTAAAATAGGCAATAACAAACTGCCACCCGGAAGCAAAAAAATGGTCAACGAAGGAATGGTTTTGCAAATGTCCAGCAACTGCCTTTTCACCTTTTTCTTTTCCTTGTCATTCAAATCTCTTCTAGTGGAATGAGCTAATAGCAGCATCAGTTCTTTACTTTGAACAATTTCCTTTACCAGTCTGTTTTTATTGCGGGAAATTAAAGTCACCACACTTTGAGTGGTATGCTCATAAAAATGTTTGACCGGATTAGGATGGTTAAAATAAGGAATCTCCTTTTTGTATTTTTCAATAAAGTCATTCGTATCAATAATGCTCTGCGTTACAAAATCGTCGGGAATGGCTAAGGCCTTTGCCAAGGAATGCAAAAAATAAGCCTCATTTTTTTCAATTATACCATCGCTCCACAAAGCAATTCCAGCCATATCTATTAAATACTGTTGCTCCAATTCATTGGCAAAATAATCCAATTTTAAGGCATCTAAATTCTGAATCACAACAGTAGAAAATTTGCTATATCGTATGGAAGCTTCAAAAAGCTTAATCAATACATCATCGTGTTGCGATTTATTCGACTTGGTTTTCAGAGCCAGCGTAACCACATTCACCACCGTTTCCTCCATTTTTTTTAGGTACTTCTCCGGAATGGCATCGTGGATTAAATATTGCCGAAAAGCCAAAACATCTATAAACAATAAGGCATTGGTTACCAAATGGGAAAAATTTTTGCTGATGATACTCTCGTTGGTTTGAACGCGTTCGTCAATTATTTTTTCCAAGGTTAGGGATGGAGAATGTTTGGGCAATATGTTTTTGAACAAGCTAAATCCCTGTGGGTTCATCTGATTGTAGAACGACACGGTTTGGGAAATAAAATGCACCGAATCCGCATCTTTAGTGGTCAGGCAAAAAACATCAAACAGGGTATTTAGTAACGCTACTTTAGAGATTTCGGTTTTAAACCATCCTTTGGTTTCGATAGGAATTGCGGTATCAAACGAAACGATATGCCCGTAAATAAAGCCCGTTTTTCTCACTTTCAGATAAAAAGAATCCGTAGTCTTAGAAACCGTATGTTCTGAAAATTTCTGTTTGATAAAAAATTTATCAATCCAACCTGGTGCCGATGGGTTAATCATTGCTTTGTTTTAAAGCAACAAAGCTATCGTTTTTTATGATTTTATTGATATTAAAAAAACTTTAACTTACCGTTGCCGTTTTTGTTTGCTTGTGTTAGCCCATAGTTAACGGACTTGTAATCGGTTCCGTTCAACACGGGTTTCATTGTTCGTGCTGCGCACGCAACGAAATCCTTAGCTGTTGGCGGCTGGCATTCTTTCGGTCGTCATAGGTCGCTTATATTTTTTACAAGTGTCAAAATACTGTTTGGGTTGTTCGTGTCGTAAAACCAATTGTTGTCGAAGTCCGCAATTGTCGCTGGATTTTGACTATTGCCGACTACCAAACTATGAAATTTTGTTTTGTTTTCTTTTGCTTTCAAAATTTGTTCTTGAGTTGTCTTGTCGAACGCTGACATTACAAAGTCGGATAGCATAATTACGTCTGCCTTTTTATAGTCTGCTGTTGTCAGCATACGAAGTGCTTCTCTCATTGCAGGTGTTGCGTCTGTGCCTCCGTTAAAACTCATAGATAAAAATTGAATGATTTTGTCAAGTGAATTTTTAAGGTCAGTTAGGTTTAAAGTTTCAATGCCTGTTGAAAATGAAATAAGATAACATTTTCTATTGTCTCGAATTGCAATTTTTAGGATAGCAAAACAAAGTGTCTTTGCAACTGTTTCGGGTGTTCCGTGCATAGAACCGCTTGTGTCAACGCAAATGATAAAAGGCCCTTGTGCTTCATCTTTTTCCTTTTGTCGTTTGTCTAGAAACACTTCTTCTTTGAAAGATAAAACCTTGGCTTGATATTCAAATGTTTGAAGTTTCTTTTCTGCAAACTTTTTGAAGAAAACTGATTGCATAGTTTCGTCAGAAAGTAAAGCAGTTTCGGAAGGTAACAAGCTACTTAAATCATCACTTTCTCTTATTCCAATTAGGTCTGATTTACTAGCGTGTTCAGCTTTCCATTCTGGTTTTATGGAAATGTTGCTAAAAATATCTTCTTCAAATTCTTTTTCGGCTTGTCGCATTTTACCTAACATTACTGCAAGGTCTTTGAGTGATTTGTCTTTCTTTAAAAGTTCTGCATACCTTTTCAAAATATCCAAATTGACTCTTTGCCAATTTCCTTTACTCATATCCCAAAGTCTGCCTAACTCATTTGTAAAGGGTTCTAAAGCTTCTTGAAGTTTTTTAAGTTCTTCAATTTGCTTGTATAATTCTTTGCAAAATTTCTTTTGTTGTACTTCAATTATTTCAAGTTCCCATTTCGTTTTCTTTTTGAAAAGTAATTCTTCCCACTTTTCTGTGAAATGTTCTTTTACACTTTCAAAACTTGGCTTGTCTTTGTTGTTCTTTAATTTCTCGTCTAAACTCTTATTAAATTCCTTTTTGTAAAAATTGTTGTCCAACTCTTTTCTTTCATAGGTCTGTCCAATAAAAGGATTAACCGTTTTCCAGTCATTTTCAAACTTAGTTCTAGTTGTGTTATCAAAGTCGGTTAATAGCTCTGTTTCCTTTTCAAAAGGGCTATCCACCTTATTAATAAGCTTTTTAGTTTTATTGATAAAATCAAGAATGTCTTGAGTAATTTTTTCAGCAAGTTCTTTGTCCTGCTTACAAAGTTCTTTCATTGTTTCATTAGCAAGAATAATTTTAATAGCATCAGCAAAATTATCAGTATCGGAATTAGCGAAGCCAATTCCATTATTTGTTTCTTTTGTTATTTGCTCATAAATTGTTTGTGCTAATTTTTTTCGTTTAACAGGGTCCGCAATTGTGCCGAAAGTTTCAAACTTGCTAAACTGATTATCCATTTCTCAACTTTGTGTCAATTGCGTTTTTCAAATCATTAAAAGTGTCCTCGTCTATTTGAGTATTTTCTTCGTAATAATTCAAATCTTTAGCAAGAAAATCATTTGATGTAATTATGTCGTAGTTTTCCAATTCATCAAATATCCACTCGTCTAACTCTTCAGATAATTCACGCAAGTCAAAAGCGGTGTTTTGTAAAAGCCCTTGAATAGTACCTTCAATTAGAACATCATTTTCAACATTTTCATAATAGTGTTGAATACGGTTTACTTCCAGTTCTAATTTTTCAATTTCTTTTCCAATTTGAAACAAATTCTCTTCTACAATGTCAGCAAACATTTGATTGACAAATAAATTTACTCTAATGTGTTTCAAGTCATTTGATTTGAAATGTTCAATTTGAGATTTTAAATTACTTGTTGTTGTCAATACAACTTTAACTCTTTTATCCCAATCTTTTTTAACAGCAGGATGTGGTCTTTTAGTTGCTAGCTTTTCAAAATCTTCAACAACCATTTTTTTTAGTTGTCCATCGTGAACGATATGATTTGGTTTGTTGCTTAATTTAATGGAATCGTTTTTATAAGAATAACGATCATTGGGTTTGTAATAAAACGTAATGTTTTTATAATCGTCACCTAATGCGTCATAGTCAGTTATTTTCACTAAAGGATAATCAAAACCTTCAATAGAGTAATAGTCATTGTGATGTTTCTTTATTGTTTTAATTGGCTTCATATGACTTGTTTCGTCTTTAACTTCGTGCCAAAATTCTGATAGCTCTTCTTTAATATCGGTAAGATTTAAAGTTAATAAATAGCCGTGTTTTTTAATTGCATCTTTTACAAACTGCGAAACAGTTTGTATTTGTTCGGTTTCATTCCAAAGACAGTCTTTTATTAAGAAACAGTCCATTAAGTCAACCGCATTGCGGTCATTTAAAAATGCTGATGTTCTTACTAATCTCACCGTTTTTCGCCATCTACGGTCGGAAATGTAAATTTGTTTTTCAATATTTTCCTCTCGGTTGTTGTGCTGGTCTATGTATTTGCGAATGATGTGAATTACATTAAAAACATTTACAGGAATTTCAATATTGTCAATGTCTTTACTCCATTTATCATATTCTTCATTTGAAATTTTTAAAATCTCAGTAACTGTGTCGGAATATGAGTTTAATGATTTTGAAATCATATCATTAAAATTCTGTTTGTCTTGCACACCTTCAACAACAATGCGAACAAGAAACCTGTCCCAAAGTGCTTCAAGTCCTTCACCTTTACTCGGTAGTTCGTTTGATGCAGAAATTAATGCTTTCATTGGAACTGGGTCAATTATTAAATCTCCGTTTCTGTAAATTTTTTCGTTTAGGATTGTAAGTAATGCGTTTTGTATTGAAGGTCCAGCCTTCCAAATTTCGTCAAGAAAAACAACTGTAGCTGTGGGCAAATAATTTTCTACAACCCTTTGATACTTGTCTTCGTCACGAAGTTGTTTAATTGAAACGGGGCCAAAAATTTCGTCTGGTGTGCTGAAACGGTTCATTAAATATTCAAATGAACTGCCGTTTTTGAAAGCATATTTTAGTCGTCTGGCAATTAAACTTTTTGCAACACCTGGAGCACCCAAAAGAAAAATACTTTCTCCTGCAACTGCTGAAAGAAGTGTCAAAGCGATTACATCTTCCTTTTCAAATACTCCGTCATTAAGTCGTTTGAGGAGTTCTGTAATTTTAGGTTTTATTGTCATTCGTCAATATTTTGTTTGTCTGTTTAATGTTTGCACTGTCGGTCGGGTATGCTTGCCCATAACGTCAGTCTGTGAAAAAACCTCCGTTTAGACTGCCCTCAACAAATATAACAAAAACCTTTAATAAAAACAGGATTTTTCGTATTTTTAGGGATGCAACACATCACAGGAACCTCCCGCCATCAAATGCGTATTTCTTCTTTGGAAGACGCTATCTCACCCGATAATCAAGTCCGTTTTATAGATGCTTTTGTAGTGTTTATAGATCTTTGCAAGCTTGGATTTACCATACAGCCCCTCAAGAAAGAAGGGCGTCCGAGTTACAACCCCCAAGTATTTTTAAAAATCTATTTATACGGCTATCTCAACGGAATCCGAAGTTCTAGAAAACTAGAAAAAGAATTAATAACAAAATGTGTCAAGTAATTTTAGGAGGGGTCAACTCCTATGGTTTTGATAGGTTCTCTTATGATTTTAGTAGGTGCTTCTATTTTAAGCCTCTTTGCTATTGAGTTTGCTGTTTTTTCGGCTAAAGCCAAAGTAAATCACCAAGCCTATCAAGAGCCAACAGGTGAAGTAAATCCAGTTCCAAACGCTGAGTTCGGCCATCATGTACAAGCAGCAAATTAGTCCCAAAAGGGGAATTAAGGAGAGGTTTTGCCTGTAGGACCACACCATCAGTCCCATTAAGACCATCAGGAAAATCCACATCGGAATTTTGTGTTTAAAAAGGCCGAAACCACTTTGGTATTTCAGGGAATAATCAATAGGCAAGGCAGTAATTACGGCAGCATACTGGGCTTCATTCTCTTGGTATTTGCTCAATATTTGCTCCAAATCGGGTGTCGTGGTGGTTGCGTTTTCTTTATCGAAATTCGCCAAATAGTCATACACTTTTTCCGATTGGTTTTTGTTTAATGCCGTCACAATCGCTTCGGGCGTGTTGATTTGTTTCTCATTCGTTAGGAAATCCATAGTTGCTTTTTGGTTGTACCCAAAGGCAAAAATCAATCCGATACCCATTAGAACCGGCAAAATAAATTTAGAATTTACATAGGGCGTTTTGAATTTTCCGCGGGGAATATCGGTTTGATTTTGCAACACCAAAACTCCGGCGCAAACCAGCACAAAGGCAAACAAGGTTCCAATGCTGCACAAATCGGTCACCATGGTCAGGTTCAAAAATAAGGCTGGAATGGCCACCACAAATCCGGTCACAATCGTGGCATAAGATGGCGTTTTGAATTTAGGATGCACCTTAGAGAACCGTTTGGGTAACAAACCGTCACGGCTCATGCTCATCCAAATTCGGGGTTGCCCCATTTGAAACACCAACAGCACGCTCGCCATGGCTATAACGGCACTCACGGCGATGATTCCCGACATCCATTTTAAATGCAATTTATCGAATACAAATGCCAACGGATCGCCCACATTCAACTCGCTGTAATGAACCATTCCCGTCAAAACCAAGGCAATTACGATGTACAAAACGGTACAAATAATTATGGCCCACATCATTCCCCGAGGCAAATCCCGTTGCGGATTTTCGCATTCCTCGGCGGTGGTCGATATGGCGTCAAACCCAATATAGGCGAAGAAAACCGCCGAAACCCCCTTTAGGATTCCCCCCACGCCATTAGGCGCAAACGGATGCCAATTGTTAGTGTCCACATAAAATACGCCAACGGCAATAACCAATAAAATGATGCATAATTTCACAATAACCATAAAGTTGCTGGCGTTTCTGGACTCCTTCATACCCCGATAAACCAAGGCGGTGATGATGATGATGATGAACAGCGCGGGCAAGTCGGCAACAAAGTGAAAGGAACCCAAGGTTGGCGAAGTGGTCCAGGCGGTATAGGCACTTTGAAGCCCAGCACTCAGGTTTTCAAATGTTTTCCCGCCTTGCATTAGTGCGGTGGCGTCTTTAAAACCGTTGGACGCCGTGAGATAGTCCATTTGTACGTATTGCGGCAAATGAATTCCCATACTGTCGAGCAATCCGGTAAAATAATCGCTCCAGGATATGGCCACGGTGATATTGCCAATGGCATATTCCATAATTAATGCCCAGCCAATAACCCAGGCAATGATTTCGCCAAAAGCAACATAAGAATAAGTATAGGCACTCCCTGAAACAGGAACCATGGAGGCAAATTCGGCGTAAGCAAAAGCGGCAAAACTACAAGCAATAGCGGTAAATAAGAATAAAAAAATAACTCCTGGACCACCGTCAAAACTGGCTTTCCCTATGGTGCTAAAAATTCCGGCGCCTACAATGGCAGCAATACCGAATGCGGCTAGATCTCTTGTTTTTAAATGCTTCCCTAAAGCTTCATGTCCGTCGGCCTCATTTTTCGCCACTTGGTTTAAAATATCCTGAACGGTTTTTTTTCGAAATAAATTGGAAAAATTCATAAATTATTAGAGTTTGATAAATTATCAATACCGTTATAACACATTCTTAACAGTAAGTGGAAACAAATATAAAAAACCAATATGGAATATAATGGTATCCATGGAATTTTAACTTCTTTGTCATATTGAAAGTCCATTTGAAAACAAAAAATATATAATCAATTATTCTGTCTTAGAATTCATATTTTTTGTAATTTTAGTACACTTAATTAAAAGTCAATTTATTATGAAAAATCACAATAAACTCACCACTGCGTCTGGACGTCCCTTTGTTGAAAATGAAAATTCGCAAACTGTAGGTCCGCGTGGTCCCATCTTATTACAGGATTATATTTTGCATGAAAAAATGGCGCATTTTAACAGGGAACGAATCCCAGAACGTGTGGTTCACGCTAAAGGTTCAGGAGCCTTTGGGACGTTTACGGTAACCCATGACATTGCTAAATATACACGAGCAAAAATATTTGATCAAATAGGTAAAGAGACCAAAATAGTCATGCGTTTTTCCACCGTGGGAGGCGAAAAAGGTTCTGCAGATACTGAACGGGATCCAAGAGGTTTTGCCATGAAGTTTTATACGGAAGACGGCAATTGGGATTTAGTAGGAAATAATACGCCCGTCTTTTTTGTTAAAGATCCAAAGAAATTTGGCGACTTTATCCATACCCAAAAACGTGATCCCTACACCAACATGAAATCCCCTACCATGATGTGGGATTATTGGTCCTTAAATCCTGAAAGTTTGCATCAGGTGCTGATATTGATGTCAGACAGGGGAACGCCTTACGGGTACCGCCACATGCATGGCTTTGGCAGTCATACCTATTCTATGATCAATAAAAGTAATATCCGTCATTATGTAAAATTCCATTTCATAACTGCCCAAGGCATCAAAAATTTTACCAATAGTGAAGCCGTGCAAATGAAGGCACAGGATATGGATTTTTCACAGCGGGATTTGTTAGAAAACATCGATGCAGGAAATTTCCCTAAATGGCATTTAAAAATTCAGGTGATGACAGAAGCCGAAGCCAAAAACTATCACATCAATCCATTCGACTTGACTAAAGTTTGGCCACATGGTGATTATCCGTTGATTGATGTGGGAACGCTGGAGCTCAATCAAAATCCTGAAAACTATTTTCAGGATATCGAGCAAGCCGCTTTTGCTCCCGCCCATGTAGTGGATGGCATCGGATATTCTCCTGATAAAATGTTACAAGGACGCCTATTGTCCTACCCAGATGCCCATCGCTATCGATTGGGAACAAATTATGAGCAAATCCCAGTGAATCGTTGCCCCTTTGCGACAAATAATTACCAGCGGGATGGACAAATGCGAGTGGACAGCAATGGCGGAAGAAGTCCCAATTATTTCCCCAACAGTTTTGACAGTCTGGAAGTTGACCCCTCCTACGAAGAGCCTGCTTGGAATTTTGGCGGTGGAATTGCCGATTGGTATGACCGAAACGGCATAAGTGACAATGATCATTATTCACAACCCGGTAATTTATTTAGACTCATGACTGAGGATCAACAACAAAACACCATCAATAACATCATTGGTGCCATGTCAGGCATCGAGGGATCAAAAAAACTAGAAATCATTAACAGACAAATATGCCATTGGTTTAGGGCCGATCCGAAATTAGGAATGGGCATCTCCAAAGGTTTGGGCGTTGAAGTAGATATGGAAATACTGCGATAAGCCAACTGACAATTTTAAAAAAAGGCGTTTCAATACTCTTGAAACGCCTTTTACATTAACGCACCTTGAATCATAAGATAAAATTATTATAAAATAAGAAAATATAATAAAAACTTATTCTTAGACCACGAATAAATAGTTATTTTTGTCTTGTTCAAAATAACATTAAAATCATAAAATATGTCATTAGTAGGAAAAAAATTCCCAAGCATTGCCGTTGACGCCATTTCTGAAATGGGAGACAATTTGAAAATTAACATTTTTGAAGAAGCTACTTCAAAAAACAAAAAAGTGCTTTTGTTTTGGTATCCAAAAGATTTCACTTTTGTATGTCCAACCGAATTACACGCTTTTCAAACTGCGTTAGGTGAATTCGAAAAAAGAAATACCCTTGTAATTGGCGCTTCATGCGACACTAACGAAGTGCATTTTGCTTGGTTAAATACCCCTAAAGATAACGGTGGAATTGAAGGTGTAACCTATCCAATTCTTGCAGACACTAACAGAAACTTATCAAACATTCTTGGAATCTTAGATATCGAATCTACAAGCTACAGCGAAGATACTGATTCTGTAATTATTGAAGGTTCAAATGTAACGTATAGAGCCACCTATCTAATTGACGAAATGGGTAAAATCTTCCACGAAAGTGTAAACGATATGCCGTTAGGTAGAAATGTAAACGAATATTTACGTTTGATTGATGGGTATACTCATATTCAAGAAAAAGGTGAAGTTTGCCCTGCAAACTGGGAAAAAGGAAAAGATGCGATGCATGCTGACCGAAAAAGCACTGCTGAATATTTAGGTTCTCACTAATTTTCAATATCAATAATAATGGTAATTTCAATATTTAATGTTGATATTGAATTTTGAAATTGCCATTTAAATTTAAAAACTATGTTAATTGAATTAAACGAAGACACTTTACAAGATTTAGTTGCAAAAAACGAAAAAGTTGTAGCTCAATTTTCAGCCTCTTGGTGTGGCAATTGTCGAATTATGAAGCCTAAATTCAAAAAAATGGCTTCGGAAAATGAAAACATTACTTTTGTTTTAGTTGATGCTGAAAATTCGCCAGAATCAAGAAAGTTAGCAAATGTGAGTAACTTACCCACCTTTGCCACTTTTGTAAACGGAAAATTATTGAACGAAACCCAAACGAATAAAGCTGAAGTTTTAGCTGAATTGGTTAACGAAATCAAGTAATCATGAAGTTACCTGTAATTAAACATTTATCTTTATTTATTGAAGAAAATGACCAAGATTATCTTATTGAAACCATCGAAGTTCTTGAAGCTATGACCGAAATCTCTTCCTTAAAAGATGAAGAATTAGACATCATTGGTGAATTAATTTCCAATATGTATGGTGCTCTTGAAGTTCATAAAATGGTAAAAGATGGCATGGATAAAAAAGAAGCTTTGAACACTTTTATGAAACGCGTTTTAGGTTCGATTGACAAGTAGTTTTTTTTATATAATTTCTCGCAACACTAACTTTAGCGTTACGAGATTTTTATTTATAGTACTTCTTCTTTAACCAAAAAGCGACTTTTACCAATAAAATCAATGCTGGAACTTCTACTAAAGGTCCAATTACTCCCGCAAAAGCTTGTCCGCTGTTGATGCCGAAAACACCAATGGAAACAGCAATAGCCAATTCGAAATTATTACCAGAAGCTGTAAATGAAAGTGCAGCATTGTCTCTATAACTTGCACCAATATATTTACCTACAAAGAACATCAAGAAAAACATGATGCCGAAAAAGATAACTAAAGGAAGTGCAATTTTTAGAACATCAAACGGAATTTCAACAATCATCCCGCCTTTTAAACTGAACATTACCACAATCGTAAATAGCAACGCAATAAGAGTGATAGGGGAAATAAAAGGAAGGAATTTTTGGTTGAACCATTTATCACCAATGAATTTTTTAATTACAAATCGGCTGATAACTGCTGCTGCAAAAGGAATACCAAGATAAATCCCGACCGTTTTGGCAATTTCTGCAACCGTAATGTTTATTGCCAATCCTTTAATTCCAAATAAAGGCAACATAATTTCTAAATAAAAATAGGCATACAAACTAAAAAAGAAAACCTGCAACAAGCTATTAATCCCTACTAAACCAGCAGTTAATTCCCGATTGCCTTCGGCCAGTTCGTTCCAAACAATAACCATAGCAATACAAGGAGCGAGTCCAATAATTATAAGCCCTGTCATGTATTCTGGGTTATCTTTTAAAAAGAAAATAGACAAGAGAAACATTAAAAATGGCCCTACAATCCAAGTGATGATAAAAGATGCAATTAATAATTTTGGTTTTTCAAACATAGAAGGAATTTTAGAAAAATCGACTTTTGTCAATGGCGGATACATCATTAAAATTAATCCTATTGCCAAGGGAATATTTGTTGTCCCCGATGAATAGGAATTGATAAAATGAGATGAAGTTTGGATAAAATAACCTATCCCCACTCCTATTGTCATTGCTAAAAAAATCCATAGCGTTAGATAATTATCTAAAAAGGAAAGTCTTTTTTTCATGTTTTTAAAAAATTTAGTTTTTTTGTTTTAAACTATTAAGATTCTTTAAGGTTAAAATTGTCATTGAATTTGTTATTGTTTAATATTTGAAAAAACATAATACATTTCAGAAGCTATTTCTAAACTTCGCTCCGCATATTTGGCATTCATCAAATCAGTTCCGTCAAATGCTTTTGGATCTTCAAAACGAATAGGCAAACGCTTTTCTGCTCCAGCAATAAATGGGCAACCTTCATCAGCAGAGGAACAAGTCATTATGGCTGCAAATTGAGTTGTTGGATTAAAAGAATCATCAAAAATTTTCGAAAAGCAAATTACTGCGGCCTCATTTTCGGCAAATTTTACGGCATAAACCGGATTGTTGGTTTCGCTTAGCTTTTGAATTTGAAACCCTTGATTTGCTAGTGTTTCAACAACTTTTGGAAATACTGCTGTTGCTTCCGTTCCGCCAGAATAACAGAAAACGTTTTTAATATCAAAATGAAAAGCCATGGTTTGTGCCCAAACTTGTGACAAATGACTTCGTCTGGAATTATGGGTACAAATAAAATTCAATCTAATCGTATTTTGATTATCAATGTTACCCTGAATATAATCTACTAAAGGCTGAAGAATTTCTTTTCTTTCTTCTGAAATTGGTATTGTTACAATTGTTGCTAACGTATTTTTTAAGTTAGAATACATGAATTATTTCTTTAAAAATTTACAAAAAATAAAGTTTTGAATCGTGTCAAAAGGGGTTTTATGGTCTTCGGAAAAACAGTTGATTATTTCAAAGTTTTCGTTGAAAATAGCCTTCATTTTACCTTCATTATATTGGGTAATAGCTAAACCGCTGCATTTTTTAGGACCGTTTTCAGAGAAAGTTCCAATCACCATATTACCAGGATTTGCAACCGCTTTCGAAACTATTTCAGCATACTTTTTAATTTGATTGGGCTCCGTCAAAAAATGAAATGAAGCCCTATCATGCCAGAAATCGAAGGTTTCTGTAGGATTAAAATCTAACACATCCGAAACGATAAAATGTACCTTTTGAGCCTTCGTTCCTAATCTGGTTTTTATCCTTTCTATGGCTTTTTCCGAAATATCCAATAGGGTTAAATTTGTATAACCCAAATCTAACAAGGCATCAATAAAATAGCTGTCGCCACCGCCAATATCAATAATTTTAGCACTTAGAGGAAGATATAATTTTTTAACAAAATTGACTGATGTTTGAGGATATCCCTGATACCAACTCACTTCGGTTTCTTTTTTGGCAGCAAATACAGCTTCCCAATGTTCTTTCTTTTCCATGATTAACAACAACCCGAATTTGGAGTACAACAAGAGGTTTGCGCTTGCAGTTCTTTTAAAGTTACTTTCATTTTTTCTGCAGGAATACCACAATGGTCGTTGGCCAAGCAAGTAGTTTCTTTTGGAGTTAAAATAAAATTCCCGTTGTTAAATTCCAAGCCATATTTACCAATAGTATCTTTCCCTTGATATTCAACTTCTATTTCTAAATCGGCATCACCAATAAGATTTTTAGAAGCTTCAATAATTTTGAATACTCTAGATGGTGTCAATCGGTGGTCAAAATCGCCAGCATACCATACCTGAAAAGTCACTACATTTTCTTCTCGGATGGTATTACCGCAATCGATGAATTTTTTGGTTTGCAAACCCATTTCGGTAATATGAAAGTGTACAGGGACTAAAGCTCCGTTAGGAAGTTCGATATTGAAATTTTCAATAGTAGACAAACTGTTTTTAAATTGGGAAAGTTTCATAGTTTCTTATTTTTAAATTAACAACATTTCTCTTTTAATTTTTTAGTAATTGCAAAAAAGTATTCTTCAAATTTCTTGAGCGTTTCGGGATTTAAGCAGTAGCAAATAGCCGTTCCTTCAATATTTCCTTTGATGATTCCGGCATTTTTAAGTTCCTTTAAATGCTGAGAAACTGTAGGTTGTGCTAATGGTAATTCGTTTACAATGTCTCCACAGATGCAAGTATCAACAGTTAATAAATATTCGATAATAGCTACTCGAGCTGGATGAGAAAGCGCTTTAAAAAGAATCGCCAGTTCGTTTTGTTTTTCAGAAAAAGAAGCTGTTTTTGATGTGCCCATGTTTATATATTGTTATATTGCAATATTACGATATATTAATTAAAAAGCATCCTATAAAGTTGTTAAAAATTGTAAAACTTAATCTCAAATAAATTTCATACTTTTGATGCTTAAAAATTTAAAAATTATGGCTTCTATTACTTTGGGAGGAAATCCTATACACACTAATGGTGAATTACCAAAAATTGGTTCTAAAGCAACCGAATTTCAATTGGTAAAAAACGATTTATCAATAGCAACTTTAGCTGATTTTGCCGGAAGTCGTTTGGTTTTAAACATCTTCCCTAGTATCGACACTGGAACATGTGCGACTTCAGTTAGAAAATTCAATGAAAGTGCCAGCAAATTAGAAAACACGAAAGTATTGTGCATTTCCAGAGATTTGCCTTTTGCCCAAAAACGTTTTTGTGGTGCGGAAGGATTAGAAAATGTCATTAACTTATCTGATTTTAAAAACGGTAGTTTTGGAAAAAATTACGGATTGGAAATTACAGACGGACCATTAGCAGGGTTGAATTCAAGAGTGGTTATTGTTTTAGACGAAAACGGAATTGTAAAATATACTGAGCAAGTTCCTGAAATTGCAAACGAACCAAACTACGAAAACGCATTAGCATCACTATAATATAAAGGATGGAATTTCAAAAAGACAATACTTTCTTTACAGGAAGGTTAAAAAGTATGGGGTTTGCTTTAAAGGGCGCCATTAAACTTATTACCACGGAACACAGTGTAATGGTTCAGTTTTCTTTAGCCATTGCATTAGTTTTTGCTGGTTTTTATTTTAATATTACCGCCTCCGAATGGATGTTTCAAACCTTGGCCATCGGATTGGTGTTAAGCATTGAAGGATTGAACACCGCTGTTGAGAAAATTGCAGATTTTATACATCCAGAATACCACGAAAAAATTGGTTTTATCAAAGATATTGCCGCTGGCGCTGTATTTTTTGCAGCAATGACGGCTATCGCAATTGGTTTACTAATCTATATTCCAAAGTTTCTATAGCATACCTTTTTTATAGAACCTATTTAAAAACAAGAATGGCAAAAACAACTAAGACTACGGCACCCGATAAAAAATCTGACAATACTATTGAACAGAAAAAAAGCTGGAAAATGAACCGACAATACAAAATGCTTTTAGGTAGTTTGTTTGTCTTATTTTCCGTTGCACTATTGGTCGCTTTTATTTCCTTTTTCATACACGGACAAGAAGACCAAAGTGCGGTTTTAGAATTGGCTGACAGAAGTCAGACCGTAAACAACTGGCTGGGCAAATTTGGGGCATTTATAGCCGACATATTTGTTTACAGAGGTTTTGGCGTGGCTTCGTTTTTATTTGTAAAATTATTTTTCCTTACCGGATCCTTTTTGGTGTTGGATATTTCATTGAAAAGACTAAAAAATATTTGGTTTTGGGATTTATTTGTTATCATTCTATTCTCAATTTTCTTTGGATTTTCTTTTACCAGATTACCAGAATTAGGAGGAACAATAGGTTATGAAATGAACTTATTTTTGCAAGCCTATATTGGAAAAATTGGAACTTCATTAATTTTAATCTTTGGCATAATTATCTATTTGATTTTTAAAATTAAAATATCCCCCGAGACTGTAAAATCTTTTTTTGAAAGAAGCAAAAAAGAAATTGACGACGATTTTAAAACTTTTAAAACTCCAGCTGCTACCAGCGATTACAACCTTGAAGAATTTGCCGTAAAAGAAGAAGTGGAAATCGAGGAAGAGGAAATTGAAGAAGAACCCGAACTAAAACCTATTTCTAAATTTGAAATCAACAAAGAAAATTTAAGGCCCACGATTCTAAATTCTTCGGAAATACAGTTGGAAACCAGTTCCAAGCAAATGCCTTTGACCATTTCCCCTGCTCCTGCCCATAGTATTAGCGAACCCGAAAAGCAAATCATTCATACCAACGATGAAACATTTGTCATTGAAAAAGCGCCGGAAGAGGAAGTTGTCGAAGAGAATTTAGCTTCCCGATTGGTCGCTGATTTTGGATTATTTGATCCAACTTTAGATTTATCCAATTACAAATTCCCTACAATAGATTTATTGAAAGAATACTCCACGGGGGGAATTACCATTAATCAGGAAGAATTAGAGGAAAATAAGAATCGTATTGTAGAAACGCTCCGCAACTACAAAATCGAAATTGCCCAGATTAAAGCGACCGTTGGGCCATCGGTAACATTGTATGAAATTGTACCCGAAGCAGGAATTCGTATTTCTAAAATTAAAAGCCTGGAAGACGATATTGCACTGTCCCTTTCGGCTTTAGGAATTCGTATCATAGCGCCAATTCCAGGAAAAGGAACTATTGGTATTGAGGTTCCCAACAAAAACCCGACGATGGTTTCAATGAAAAGTGTGATTGGTTCAGCCAAATTTCAAGAAGCGGAAATGGAATTGCCAATTGCTCTGGGAAAAACAATATCAAATGAAACCTTTGTGGTCGATTTAGCTAAAATGCCTCACTTATTGATGGCTGGAGCAACGGGACAAGGAAAATCGGTAGGATTAAATGCCGTATTGACTTCTTTATTGTATAAAAAACATCCCGCGGAAGTGAAGTTTGTTTTGGTTGATCCCAAAAAGGTGGAATTGACCCTTTTTAATAAAATTGAAAGACATTATTTAGCCAAACTGCCGGATTCAGGAGATGCGATAATTACCGACAATACAAAGGTTATCAATACCTTAAATTCTCTTTGTGTGGAAATGGACAATCGGTATTCGCTATTGAAAGATGCAATGGTGCGAAACATTAAGGAATACAATGACAAATTCAAATCCAGAAAATTAAATCCTGAGAACGGACACCGATTTCTGCCATATATCGTTTTGGTGGTGGATGAGTTTGCCGATTTGATTATGACCGCCGGAAAAGAAGTAGAAACCCCAATTGCGAGATTGGCTCAATTGGCTCGTGCTATTGGGATTCACTTGATTATTGCTACTCAAAGACCTTCGGTAAACGTTATTACAGGTTTAATCAAAGCGAATTTTCCAGCAAGAATCGCCTTTAGGGTAACTTCTAAAATTGATTCAAGAACCATTCTGGATACTCAAGGGGCGGATCAGTTAATAGGCCGTGGAGATATGTTATACACAAATGGAAACGATGTGGTTCGGGTGCAATGTGCCTTCATTGACACCCCAGAAGTTGAAAAAATTACGGAATACATAGGCTCCCAAAAAGCATATCCGGACGCTTATTTGCTTCCAGAATTCATTGGAGAAGAAAGTGGCATTAATCTTGATATGGATATTTCCGAAAGAGATTCATTGTTTAGAGAAGCAGCTGAAATTATTGTTACAGCGCAACAGGGTTCGGCTTCATTGTTGCAACGAAAACTGAAACTGGGCTACAACAGAGCGGGAAGATTGATCGATCAATTGGAAGCTGCCGGAATCGTTGGTTCTTTTGAAGGTAGCAAAGCAAGAGCCGTAAACATTTTAGACTTGAGTTCTCTGGATCTGTTTTTTAACAATGAACAAAATAATTCATAAAATGAAAAAAATATTTTCTGTGTTCGCATTACTAATTTTTAGTTTTTCAATTCAAGCACAAGATAAAAAAGCCAAAGACCTTTTAGATCAGGTTACTACAAAAATAAAAACCTACAATAATATTGTGATTGATTTCAAATACACCCTGAATAACTCAAAAGAAAACATCAATCAGGAAAGCAAAGGAAACGTAATGATGAAGGACAATTTATATGTATTGAACCTCATGGGCGTGACAAAACTTTTTGACGGAAAAAAAACTTATACCATAAATCCTGAAGATGAAGAGATTAGTATTTCAAAATTCAACGAAAAGGATGACAATGCCATAACTCCTTCAAAAATGCTGACTTTTTTTAATTCGGGATATAAATTTAGTTGGGATATTTTACAGGATGTTAAAGGGCGAAAAATTCAATACATCAAACTTACTCCCACAAGCCCTAAGGATCAGCGTAAAGAAATACTTTTAGGTATTGATAATCAAACCAAAAACATTTACAATTTAATTGAGATCGGAAAAAATGGGACCAAAACCACATTAACCGTAAATTCTTTTAAAACCAACCAACCATTGTCAAAAAATCAATTTACCTTTGAACCTAGTAAATATCCAAAATACTATATCAATAAGTTAGATTAGTTTTAAGTGAAAATTTTAGACAAATACATTTTAAAAACCTTTGCGATTACATTTACTTCCGTATTTGTAATCCTTTTTTTTATATTTATTCTACAAACGGTTTGGCTGTTCATTTCTGAACTTGCAGGAAAAGATTTAGATGTCGTTTTGATATTTAAATTTTTACTTTTCAAAATGCCCAGTTTATTTCCTTTGGTACTTCCATTATCTGTTTTGTTATCCTCGATAATGACCTTTGGGGATCTGTCTGAAAATTATGAGTTTGCTGCTATGAAATCAGCCGGAATTTCATTGCAAAGAACCATGAAAAGTTTGTTTTTCCTAATTCTGGGTTTAAGTTTGGCAGCCTTCTTTTTTGCCAATAATGTAATTCCTTTTGCAGAGTATAAGTTTATAAATTTCAGAAAAGACATCGCGCAAATGAAACCGGCTATGGCTATTGCCGAAGGACAGTTTAGTGATGTGGGAAATTATAACATTAAAGTTGATAAAAAGTCGGGAGAAAACGGCAATTTATTGAAGGGAATTACTATCCATAAAAAATCGAACAATTTTGATGGGAGCAAAAACGTTATTAAGGCAAAAACAGGGGAATTAATCAGTAATAAAAAATCTAATATTCTAAAATTAGTCTTAAATGACGGGTTTTATTATGAAGATATCGTACCCAAAAAATATGAAGAGAGGAAGAATTTACCCTTTGCCAAAAGTTCATTCAAAAAATACATTATCAATATTGATTTATCAAAATTAAACAATTCTGAAGGTCAGGACTATAAAATTACGAATACGAATACCATGCTTAATTTGAATGAATTAAAGTATACCATCGATTCTCTCAATAAAAGTTATAAAAAAGATATTCTATCCTTTACTGAAAACATTTATCAAAGAACTGGAGTGGCAAATCGTTACGGCTATAATCCCGAAATCAAAAAAACTGTTTTAAAACCCAATTTGCTTTCTAATTTTAATCCGAAGGAACAGTCCGAAATTTTAAACTTTGCCAACAATACTATTGTGAGTTCCAGTTATTCTATTGATGCTTCAAAAACGGAAATGGAAGCAAAACAAAAAGTGATTAATAGCCACTGGATTGCCCTTTACGATAAATTTGTCATTGCATTTGCTTGTATCTTAATGTTTTTTATAGGAGCACCATTAGGGGCAATTATAAGAAAAGGTGGATTGGGACTTCCTATGGTTTTTGCTGTTTTAATATTTATCATTTATCATTTCATCAATACTTTTGGAAAAAAAGTGGCACAAGAAAATGGAATAACGCCATTCTTGGGTTGTTGGATGTCATCTATTGTGCTTACTCCAATTGCAATATTATTAACATATCGAGCAACAAACGATATTGGATTAATCAACATTGATGTTTTACTGTTGCCTTTTCAAAAATTATTGAAAAAAATATTTCCACCACAAAATTAAATTCCCTCATGCAAATCGAAAAAATAAAACTCAATACAATAGAAGAAGCCATTGAGGATATCCGTCAAGGCAAAATCATTATTGTTGTTGATGATGAAGACCGTGAAAATGAAGGTGATTTTCTTGCTGCTGCCGAAAAAGTAACTCCAGAAATGATCAATTTCATGGCAACACACGGAAGAGGATTAATTTGTGCACCATTGACTGAAAGCCGTTGCAAAGAACTCGAATTAAAAGCCATGGTGAGCAACAATACTGATCACATGGAAACGGCCTTTACGGTTTCTGTAGATTTAAAAGGAAATGGAGTCACAACTGGAATCTCAGCTGCCGACCGAGCAAAAACCATCCTTTCTTTAGTAAATCCAAATACCAAACCTTATGATTTGGCTAGGCCGGGACATATTTTTCCATTGGTTGCCAAGCAAGGTGGTGTTTTGAGAAGAACAGGCCATACTGAAGCCGCAATCGATTTTGCAAGACTAGCGGGTTTTAAATCAGCTGGCGTAATTGTAGAAATCATGAATGAAGATGGAACAATGGCACGATTGCCACAATTATCAGAAGTGGCCAAAAAATTCGATTTAAAACTGGTTTCTATCGAAGATTTAGTGGCGTATCGGATGCAACATGACAGCCTAATTGTAAAAAAAGAGGATTTTGAAGTTGAAACTCGATTTGGAACTTTCCGGTTAAGAGCCTATGAACAAACCACAAATAAGCAGGTCCATATTGCCTTGACAAAAGGGACTTGGAATTTGGGAGAATCCGTTTTAACCAGAATAAATTCAACGCAAGTAAATAATGATTTGCTGGGTACATTGACCAATAATGCCGAGCAACAGTTAGATGATATTTTCAAAATTATTAATGATCAAGGACAGGGTGCTATTGTTTTTATCAATCAGGACATGCAATCCGTCAATTTATTGAACCGTATTACTGAACTCAAATTATTACAAACCCAAGGAATCCTAAAGGCACCAAAAATTATTATTGACAGTAAAGATTTCGGAATTGGCGCCCAAATTCTTCATGACTTGGACATTTCAAAAATTAGATTAGTATCCAATGCGGAAAAGACCAAACGAGTTGGAATGATTGGTTATGGACTGGAAATTACCGAATATGTATCGTATTAACCCGTTGGGTGTAATTAAATTGTTTGATTTTTAATATTGTTTATTGGCCTGTCAAATATGAATTTATTGATGTA
>NZ_QCZI01000011.1 GCF_003097635.1 Flavobacterium psychrotolerans | reverse complement strand
AGTAGTTAAGCCCGCCTGCGCAGATGGTACTGCAGTTATGTGGGAGAGTATGTCGTCGCCTTTCTTTTGAAAAACCCCTCATCTATCGATGTGGGGTTTTTTGTTTTTATCCTTTTTACTGTGGCAATGTCTTAAAAATAGTGGATCAACTGATCAACACAAAAACCTGTGGGGAAGCAAAAATTAGGCATAAATATTAGTTAGTCTGTAAAGGAAGAACTCTATATTTCTGACACCTCTAAACTGAGCTCTAAAAGCTTTTATTTTCGCATTGAATGATTCTGCTGAAGCATTAGTGCTTCTATTATCAAAATAGTTCAATATGGTTTGATAATGATTTGTAATTGTTCGAGAGATTGTATTGAAAGACTTAAACCCAGATTGATTTACTTTTTCGTGCCATTTGGCTAGTTTAGCAAAACCAATGATTTTATCGGTTGTGTTCTCAAAGATACCGCGAAGCTCCTGAGTTAGATTATATGCTTTTTGAATATCAGGATACAATTCAAATAATAATGCGGCACGTTCTATTTGGCTTTCAGTCCACTTTGATTTGTTTTTGTATAAGAAATAGCGACTTCTAGCCAGCAACTGCTTAAGCGTATCCCCGTTAGAAAGAGTTTTAGATTGGAAATTTTCTTTTGATTTTTTAGACTTTTCCATAGCATCATTTTCTTGATCTATGGCTTCCCAGCGGTATTTGATTCTAATTTCCTGTAGCGCTTCTATTGCTAACTTCTGAACATGAAAACGATCCGTAACACGAATTGCATTAGGAAAGCATTTTCTAGCAATTAAACCCATATTGCCAGCCATGTCCAAAGTAATTTCCTTGACTAAGCTCCGTTGTTTAAGGGGGATTTTTTCAATAACTGAAATAACTGTTTCTGCTTTAGTTCCAGCAATCATAGCCACTATAGTGCCTTTTCTACCTTTACCAGATTTACTAGTTAGAATAGTATAGAGTTCGCCATTGGAGAGAGATGTTTCATCTATTGATAAGTATTTTCCAATGTTCTTAGCAAAAAGGAGCCATTTTTTAGCATGTGATTTTTGATCCCAAGCTTTAAAATCACTTAGAAAATCCTTGTATTGAGATTGCAAATTTCGGCCAGTAACTCCATAAAAAGAAGCAATGGCATTACAATCATTTGGACTGGAATCTATTGATCTCTTTTAAAAAAGACGCAAACTCCTGTGTTACACGAGTTCCGTCTGCTACTAAATTCCAATCTCTAAAGACTACTTTACCTATATCTTCGTTAAGCCATCTTCTGCGAGTGATATGAAGATATACCTGGTGTCCACGTATAGGGAAATCCTGAACAGTGATCTCTTCAAAGAATCCCTTTGAACTTAATTTAGAATCGCGGTATTCTTTAGGAATTGAGTTAATCTCTTTTAAATACAAATGAAGTACCTCTTCTTCTTTTCTATAAGAAGTAAGTTCAAAGTAGTCTACTATTATCTCAGGCAATAAAAGCTTAAGGATATCGATAAAAGAATCTTGCATTCGGGTATAATTTGGAAATACAAATATCTAGATTTTAATATTTCCCCACAACTTTTAGACTTGATCCCTTAAAAATAGTGGATCAACTGATCAACACGAAAACGGATCAACATATAGAAGAGGAGATAGGTATTACATTCATTAGCCTTTGAGTCTATTAATTTCTTTTAAAGATCTGAAAAATAATGCGTTAGCTGAGTTCCGTTTTCCGCAAAATTCTTATCTCTAAAAAATAACTTGCCTAAATTAGTTAAGCCTATCTTCCATTCTCAACAAATAAAGCAATCTAATGCAACTTAGGGTTGCAATAATTCCCAAAGTGCCCATCAAAAACCAGTTGGTTTGATAGCCAAAATAGCTGATAACTTCCATTCCGGTTTTAGAACTAGTAATATGTGCCAAACTGAAACTCATGGTAAACAAAGCCATGTATCTTCCTTCATGACCTTTTGGAGCTCGACTTAAAGCGAAAGAATTGGAAAAAGGGAAAATAAACATTTCTCCAAAAGTGATGAAAATGATGCTGAATATGAAAATTCCTGACCACCCCGTAATCATTAATAAGTAAAAACTGATTGCCATCAGAAATGAACCCCATAGCATAATTTTAGTTTTTCTGATTTTGAGTTTTTCAAAAGTACTTACAATAGGCATTTCAAGAAAAAAAATGAGTAGGCCATTTAAGGTTAACAAAAGTCCGCTTTGAAATTCAGTAAGTCCAAACATTTCATGATGGTACAAAGGTAAAGTCGTGAAAATCTGAAAGAAAAGTACAGCAGTTAAAAAACAGATAAATAGAAATAGCCAAAATATTTTATCTTTAAATACGGATAAAACTATAGCTGAATCATCATTTTTATGATTGTTAGAAATCACATTTTTCTTTTCTTTTACCAATAATGCAAAAATCAAGATGGCAATAATACAAGTGGCGCTATCAGTCCAAAATAATCCTTTATATCCGATGCCCATAATAATTAGTCCACCTAAAGCGGGACCAGCTGCAAAACCAAGATTAACGGCCAAACGCACTAAGGTTAATGCTCTGGTTCTGTTTTCGGGTTTGGCATAAACTCCAAGCGAGACGAACATGGCCGGCCGGAACATATCTGCAATGCTCATGATGGAAAAAATACTGATACACAATCCCCAAAAAGAAGTAATAAATTGCAACATGAAAAACAGTATTCCGCTAGTAAACAAACTGAACACCATGATTTTGTAAAAGCCAATTTTGTCAGATAGTTTACCCCCCAACCAAGAACCCAGCATCGAACCAAAGCCAAAGCAAACCATAATCCAGCCCACTTCACCGTACGAAAAATGTAAATCTTCCTTTAAATATTTGGTCAAAAATGGTAGCACCATCGTTCCCGCACGATTGATAAATGTTACAGTGGCCAGAATCCAAATCTCTCTTGAGAAGCCTTTAAAGTTGTTGATATAGCGTTGAAAAGCAGTTTTAAGCATGATTTTTTACAAAGAAGCAAAGGTAAAAAACTTTGTGGCTTCGTGCCTTTGTAACATTACAACTTTTAAACTATTTTTGCCAAATGAAATTCATTAATTTGCATACTCATAATTTCACGAATTCTGATTCTGTTTTGGAGTTGGTAAACCAATATCCGAATGAGTTTGACGCTACGATTCCTTTTTATTCTATCGGAATTCATCCTTGGCATATTGCTGAAGATCGTATTGCTGAAGATTTAATGATTATTGAAAGTAAGTTAAAGGAAAGAAATTGTTTGGCTATTGGCGAATGTGGATTAGATAAACGAATTGAGATTGCATTAGAACTGCAACTTCAAGTTTTTGAAAAACAATTGGCATTAGCCGAAAAGTATAAGAAACCTGTTGTGATTCATTGTGTCGCGGCTTTTCAGGAGCTTATTGAAATTAAAAATAGACTCGAAATTTCGGTTCCAATGTTGATTCACGGGTTTTCAAAGAACGACCTACTAGCTAAACAATTGATTAATAATGGTTTTTATTTGTCTTTTGGAAAGTATTTATTGCGAAAGCCAGAATTAGAACGCATTTTTAAAAGTATTCCAAATAATCGGTTTTTTCTTGAAACGGATACAATGGAGGATGGAATTCAAGCCGTTTATTCATTAGCGGCAAAATATAAAAACATTGAAATAGAGCAACTTCAAAAGCAAATAAGGTCTAATTTTGAAGAGGTTTTTAAAAGAGATATAGATTAACCAATGTATTAAGTCTTGAGAACTATAAATATTAAATTTTAAACATTTTATAATGGCAGAATGGACAGAACGAGCCGAACTTTTATTTAAAAAAGAAGGTTTAGAAAGATTAAAAAATGCAAATATTTTAATTGTAGGAGTGGGTGGAGTAGGCTCATTTGCAGCCGAATTTATTGCTCGTGCCGGTGTAGGGAAAATGACAATTGTGGACGGAGATGTTGTGGATATTACAAACATTAATAGACAATTGCCTGCTTTACATTCAACTGTTGGTTTGCCGAAAATTGATATAGTTGGTAATCGACTATTAGATATAAATCCTGAATTGAAATTAACAAAAGTAAAAGAGTTTCTTTCGCCAGAACGCGCTTTTGAAATTGTTACCGATGAGTACGATTATGTTTTAGATTGTATTGATAGTTTAACCCCAAAATTGAACTTGATTATTGCGGCAAAACGGAAGAGAGTGAAAATTATTAGCAGTATGGGCGCTGGAGGAAAAATGGAGGCTTCAAAAGTGAAAGTTGCCGATATTAATAATACCGTAAATTGTTTTCTGGCTAAAGCAATGAAAAGCAAATTGAAAGCCGTAAAAATTGATAAATTGAAAGTGGTGTTTTCATCAGAAATTCAAGATGAAACCAGTTTAAAAATGACCGATGGTTCCAATTTTAAAAAATCATTTTACGGTACAAATAGTTATATGCCAGGACTTTTTGGTTTGTATGCAGCTGAAACGGTGATTCGTTATTTACTAAAAAAGGAGTAATTAGCAATAATTTTAAAACCCAATACCTAAAACCTGTAATGATACAAACAGTAATTTTTGATATGGACGGCGTGATTGTTGATACAGAGCCGGTTCACAGATATGCTTATTTTCAACATTTTGATGAATTAGATATTCAGGTTACTGAAGAAATGTTTACGTCTTATACAGGAAATTCTACTCGAAATACCTTTCAGAAAATAAAGGCAACATTTAATTTAAATGAGGATGTTGAAGATTTAATTTTAAGAAAACGAAACCTCTTTAACGACGCATTTGACAGTAAAGAAGATTTGTATTTATTTGACGGCGTTGAAAAATTAATCAAAGATTTATACGATAATGGTATGCAATTGATTGTAGCTTCATCTGCTTCAAAAGTTACCATCGACCGTGTTTTTAGACGTTTTGGATTGCATCATTATTTTACGCACATTGTTAGTGGTGAGGATTTCCCTATGTCAAAACCACATCCTGCCATTTTTGAACATGCCGCTTCCTTATCTACTGCTCCAAAAGAAAATTGCATTGTAATTGAAGACAGTACAAACGGAATAATTGCAGCAAATGCAGCAGGAATTTATTGTGTTGGTTACAATAGTGAACATTCTAAATTGCAGGATTTATCTTTGGCAGATTGCGTAATTCAACATTTTGACGAATTGAATTTTGAAAAAATTAGAAGTTTAAGATAGCTTTATCCAACGGCTTCTTTATACACTCGCAAACAACGTTCTCGCGCAAATTTGTGATCAACAATAGGTTTTGGATAGGAGAAATCTTGTAATTCTGGAACCCATTTTTTAATGTATTTTAGGTCTTTATCGAATTTTTTAATTTGTTCCGTTGGATTGAAGATTCTAAAATAGGGTGCTGCATCAACACCAGTTCCTGCTGCCCATTGCCAATTACCCACATTGCTTGCCTGTTCATAATCCAGCAATTTTTGAGCAAAATAAGTTTCGCCCCAACGCCAGTCAATTAATAAATGTTTGCATAAAAAACTAGCCACAATCATCCGAACCCGATTGTGCATGTGCCCCGTTATATTTAATTCTCGCATTCCAGCATCTACAAAGGGATAGCCAGTTTTTCCTTCACACCATTTTTTAAAATCATCTTCATTATTATTCCATTGTATGGCATCATATTTTGCTCGGAAGCTGGCATTTTTAGTATTTGGGAAATGCCAAAGGATTTGCATAAAAAATTCCCTCCAAATAAGTTCATTCCAAAAGGTTTCGTTTTTTTCTTCGATGGCTTTAGCAATCATTCTTCGAATACTTACAGCGCCAAAACGGAGATAGGCACCGAGATGGGATGTTTTATTTAAAGCAGGAAAGTTTCTGGTTTCTTCGTAATTTCGAATCAAATTTTTTGAAATATCATAAGGAGTCACCTTTATTATTGAAGGTTCAAAATGAATGTCACTTAGACTCAAAAAAGGGTAGGAGTGGCTGCCAATTTGTTCCAGATTATCTTCTGATAAAAAATGTTCTAATTGTATAGTTTTGAATTTTTCTTTCCACTTTTTTGAATAGGGAGTGTAAACCACATAGGGCAAACCATCATCTTTTGTAACTTCATTTTTTTCAAAAACAACTTGATCTTTATAGGTTTTAAAACTAATATCGTACTTTTTAAAAACTTGAAAAATGGCTAAATCACGCTTTCGGGCATAGGGCTCATAATCGTGATTGGTAAATACATTCTTGATTTTATTTTCACTTGCTAATTGTTCAAAAATAACCGTTGGTTCTCCATGAAAAACGGCCAATGATTTTCCTTTTTTCTGTAATTCAGAATTAATTTTAGTCAATAATTCATGTATAAAACTAACACGAGCATCATCTTTTTGCAGTTCGTCAAGAATGATTGTATCGAAAATAAAAATAGGCAGAATTTCTTCTCCGCTAATTAAAGCTTCGAAAAGCCCTTTATTGTCGTCAATTCTTAAATCACGTCTAAACCAGAATATGTTCATTTTATGTATTTTGTTTAAAGTTACAAAACTCCAAATAGATTATCCATTTACTAATAAAGTTGACATTCCCCCATCTACATGTATGATTTGTCCCGATATCCAAGAGGAATTTTCTTCTAATAAAAAACAAGCCATTTTAGCTAAATCGTCCGGTTGTCCAAAACGTTTTAAAGGGTGTCTTTCAGCAGATTTTTCTTGCTTGGACTCATTGTTTAAAAACTTATCTGCTAAAGGTGTATTTGTTAAAGATGGAGCAATTACATTTACGCGAATTTTTGGAGCATATTCTGCGGCTAATGCCTTTGAAAAACTTTCTATTGCACCTTTTGCAGCAGCGACACTAGTATGAAAAGGCATTCCCATTGATGCTGCAACACTACTAAATAAGACAATACTTGACTGATTTGATGCCGTTAATTGCGGCAAAATAGAATGTAATACTTTAACCATGCTAAAAAAATTGATTTGCATATCACTTTCAAAAGTCTCTATTTTTAAACCACGAAATGGTTTTAAATTAATACTTCCTGGGCAGTAAATAACGCCGTCAATTATATCTGGTAGAAGGCTTTTGTCTAAATTATCAGTGAGGACATCAAAAGGAATATGGGTCACATTTAAGTTTTCTAAACCTTCTGCAGTTCTTGAAGCGATGAAGATATTATTTTTATGCTCTAATTCTTTAGCTATAGCTAAACCAATTCCGTATGAACCACCAATTAATAAAATGTTTTTCATATTATCATTTAAATTCTCCAAATAACTCAATTAATTTTTTTCGTCTATAATCAAAAATTTCATCCAGTTTCGGTTTTACCAAAAAAGGATGAGCCAGTTGCCCTAAAATTCCCATAGGTACTTTGTAATCTATAATATCCTCCATTTCTACACCACCAGGAATTATTTTTATAAAATGTTTGTGATGCCAAAGTGCGTATGGACCAAAACGTTGTTCGTCAACAAAGTATTTTTTGTCTTGTACATGGGTAATTTCTGTAACCCATTTTGTTTTGATTCCAAAAATTGGAGTAATAATATATTGAATGATTTGTCCAGGAAACATAGGTCTATCTGTTCCGGATTCAATAACAAATCCCATGTAATCTGGAGTTATGGTTTTTAAATTTTTAGGATTTGATAGGAATTCCCAAGCTTCATCTAGTGTTATGGGTAAGTTTTGTTTACTCTTCTTGGTGTAAATTTTCATTTTACTTTTTTACAAAGATACAAATGTTTAATGTTTTAAATAAAATAGTAAACAAAATAATATTCAAATTAAGTATTTATTAACATTTATAAGTATCTGAATTTGTAATTTTGAAAAAATATAAATTTAAAACAATGAAAAAATTCATTCTAGTATTAGGAATCTTTTTTGCTTCATACTCAATAGAAGCTCAAGTAAAAGCACCACAACCAAGCCCTAAATCTACATTAGAACAAGTAGTTGGACTTACGGATGTTACTGTTGAATACTCTCGACCAAGTATAAAAGGAAGAACTATTTTTGGGAGTTTAGTTCCGTTTGGTAAAATTTGGAGAACCGGTGCCAATGAAAATACGACTATTTCTTTTAGTAATGATATTGTTATTGACGGTAAGTCCCTTAAAAAAGGTAAATATGCCTTATATACGCTGCCTAAAGTTGAAAATTGGGATGTGATTTTTTATTCCACAACGGATAATTGGGGAAATCCGGAAAATTGGGATGAAACTAAGGTTGCATTGAGAACTACCGTGAAACCTGAAAATTTAAATAGAATGGTAGAAAGTTTCACGATTGGAATTAACAATTTGGATAATAATTTTGCTTATTTAGAATTATCTTGGGAAAAAACAATTGTAGCTTTAAAATTTGAGGTTCCCACACAGAAAACAGCGATTGCAAGTATTGAAAAAACTTTGGCCGGACCAACTGCAGGGGATTATTTTTCTTCGGCTCAATATTTTTACCAATCGAATGGAGATCTGACAAAGGCTTTAGAATATGTTAATAAAGCATTGGAAATGAATAAAGACCAACCCTATTGGTATACCAGACAAAAATCATTGATTCAGGCTAAATTAGGAGATAAAAAAGGCGCAATTGAAACCGCAAAATTATCATTAGCTGCTGCAACTGTTGCTAAAAATAATGATTATTTAAAAATGAATTCGGATAGTATTGCGGAATGGAGTAAAAAATAAATTTTTATAGTATACGAAATCCCGTCTTGATTTTTTCCGGACGGGATTTTTTATGCTATAACTTCTCCGTCTTTACCTAAAATTGTTTGAATCAAGAGTGATATCAATAAAGTAAGCATGGCTCCAATAAAATTGAGCCAAAGAAAACTTACCACATCTAGATAATAGATGTAAAAAATAGTCAATTGACTTATTACTGCTCCCCAAAAAATAGCTTTGGCTTTTACGTATTTAATGTAAAATCCCACTAAGAAAATTCCCAAAACTGTACCGTAAAATATTGAACCAATGATATTGACCAATTGTATCAAATTTTCAAAAAGCGTTCCAATGCAGGCGAAAAGTATAGCAATAATTCCCCAAAGTATTGTGAAGAATTTAGTTGCATTGACGTAGTGTTTCTCTGATTTTTCTTCTTTTAAATTTCGTTTGTAAATGTCGATTGCAGTGGTGGAAGCCAAAGCGTTAATACCGGAAGCCGTTGATGACATGGCTGCTGAAAGTATTACTGCCAACAGTAATCCGATGAGTCCTTTGGGCAAATAGTTTAAAATGAAATGGATAAAAACATAATCTTTATCATTGGTTTCAGATTTTTTATCGGCTTTTGAAATAAGTTCTCTGGCTTGATCACGCAAATCATTTTCCTTATTGGAGAGGGTCACAAGTTCTTTTCTTAAAATAGGATTGTCATAATTTTGATTCAGATGATCGATGTATATCAGATTTATTTCTTTTTTGTCTTCCGATAATTTACTCAATTTTTGTTCGAGAACATTGTATTCCTTTTTATAAATAGAATGTTCAATAATCACTTTATTGTTTGGATTAAAATTCAAAGGAACCGGATTGAATTGGAAAAATACAAAAACCATCACACCAATCAACAAAATAAAAAACTGCATGGGTACTTTTAGAAATCCGTTCATGATGAGTCCCATTTGGCTTTCTCGTACAGACTTTCCTGATAAATAGCGGCCTACTTGTGATTGATCTGTTCCAAAATAGGAGAGTGCCAAGAAAAATCCGCCGGTAATTCCGCTCCAAAAAGTATAGCGGGTTTCTGGATCAATAGAAAAATCGACGATATCCATTTTGTGGTTGGCTCCGGCAATGTGCATGGCATTACTAAAAGTCATGTCGTTCGGCAAAAGATGTAAAATCAGAAAAAAGGTGATAAACATGCCCGACATAATTACGAACATCTGTTGTTTTTGGGTCACGTTTACTGCTTTTGTCCCGCCGGAAAAGGTATAAATAATCACTAAAACGCCTATAACGATATTTAATAAAGTGAGATTCCAACCCAACAAAGCCGATAATATAATGGAAGGGGCATAAATGGTCAATCCAGTTCCCAATCCTCTTTGAACCAAAAATAGTATTGCTGCAAGGGAACGGGTTTTTAAATCGAATCGTTGTTCAAGATACTCATAAGCGGTATACACTTTCAGTCGATGATACATTGGAATAAAGGTCACACAAATGACCACCATAGCGATAGGCAAACCAAAATAAAACTGCACGAAGCCCATGCCGTCATGGTAGGCTTGCCCCGGTGTGGAAAGAAAAGTTATCGCGCTGGCCTGTGTTGCCATAACAGATAAGCCTACTACATGCCAAGGGGTTTCGTTATTTCCCAAAATGTAATCCTCTACATTTTTACTTCCTTTAGTTTTCCATACACCGTAAATTACGATGAAAAGCAAGGTTACGGAAAGTATAAGCCAGTCGAGCTGTTGCATACTATGAAAATATTAGCATGATGATACAAAAAATAAAAATATAGATAGCATTGGCAATTAAAACCCATGTATAGCTTTTTTTCCAAGTGGAAATTTTGTTGGTCATGTTTAGATTTTTTTACTTAATTGAAATCATGTTCGCCATTAACCTAAAGGCGCCTGAAACTCCCTCAGGTAATTCCCTAAAGAAACTCAAACTGGTATAAATGTAATTCCCTTTTCCGTATTTTGCGACTAATAAAGCTCCTTTTTTTTGTGATTCGCCTTTATCATTTGATGCTAAAATAGGAGTGAAGGCTTTGTCCCATTCATTTGGATAATATAATCCCTGTTCTTGTTTCCATCCCTCAAAATCTTTTGAAGTAATTTTGTTTGGATGATTTAAAATTGGATGATTGGGTGCCAATAACTCTACTGGGGCATTTTCATCGGTCACTCTTTCACGGGAAATTTTTAAAGGAAACGGCGCAATCGCTGTGGTGACAAAATCATCTGCGGTATTGTATTGCACAATCATCGTGTGTCCTTCTTTAACGAAATCGAATAAAAGGGTTTGTTTGAAAGCCAATGTTTGAATCGTATTATAAGCTCGAATTCCTGTCATGACCACATCAAAATATTGTAATTTTTCGGCAGTAATTTCTTCAGGTTTAATGATGGAAACTTCATAACCCATTTGCCTCAAACTTTTTGGAACTTCATCGCCTGCTCCCATGATATAGGCAATTTTTTCTTTTCCAACTTCAATGTCCAGTTTCATAAATTTGGACTCGGATGGTTTTAAAACTTGCTGTTTGGAAATGTGTTCGTAGGTAATATTGAATTGTTCTTTGTCGAAACGTCTTCCGTCAACGATAGCAATACTTTTAGCAACCGTTTCGTCAGCATTTTTTGGAGGCGCAACTTGGAACGTTACTGTTTGTTCTTCACCTTTTTGGAGTAATGAAAATGGAATTGATTTAGGGAAAACTTTCCATTTTTCAGGCAATTCTAGTTGTAAGTCTCCTTTAACATTGTCCTTTCCGGCTTTGATTTTAATATCAATTGTTTTGGAACCTCGGTCATTAAAAATCGTTACTTTATCTAAAATAGAAGTTGTAACATCAGGAACAATATCTAATGGTTGATAGATTTCGCCTTTCACGTTGTTGTTGTATTTATAAATTACATTGCGTTCAAAAGGAATGACTACATTGTTGATTAAAACACAGAATGTTATTTTGGCTTGACGAATAATATCAGGAATACCAATCTTGTTTTGGTCATCCACACGGTACATTCCAACGGTTCCTTTTTCTTTTAAATAATAGGGTTGTGTGTAATCTAGGCTTTCGGGCAAAGGCAATTCTAAGGCTACATTTTGAGGAATATTATTTTTTAAATCTAAAACCTGAAATGGAGTATTAGCTTCCGGAAAGGATTTAATCGTTTTTAATTGCATTGGAATTGCACTTCGGTTAATCGCCTCCATTTTTAGTTTTAACATATTTCCTGGAGTAACTTCCTGGCTATCGGCAACGGCTTCTAAATATAATCCAGCGCAGGAAGCGATAATTTTTTTGATTTCTTCTAATTTAATAGGTTTCCAATGATTTTCATTTAAATTCTGAATCATTGAAAAGGCCTTAACCAAATCCGGAATACTAGCCGATGGATTTTTAAAATCGAAATTTTTACCCACTGCGCTTATTAACTCCCCAATAGCTTTTCCACCCTGAACTCGGTTCCATGAAGTATCAATACCATCAAAGAGATTCGATTTGTCTTTTTGATTTTCACCTTTTATGAATTCCAAATATTCCAATTCATCTCCACGAGTTCCTGTAGTTCCAAAACCCTGCGATTGATGGCGACTGCGACTTAAAGCGGCAATTTCAGGATTGGATTTCCCCAATGAAGGATAATAAACCCCTGTTTGAATTGGCATTAAATTGGTTTTGTCAGCTTTTTCAAATTTTTCTTTACTTCCATAAAACCACCACGAGGTATTATAAAATACTCTTTTAGGTTGCCATGTTTGCACTAGATTCAATTGATTGGGGAAAACGGATGCATTATTTGCTTTATCAAAAGCGTCCATACTCAAAATGGCAGATGCCGTATGATGCCCATGTGTGGTTCCTGGTGTACGCGCATCAAAACGATTGATAATAACGTCTGGTTGGAATTTACGAATGATATAAATGACATCGCTTAAGACTTCGTCTTTGTTCCAAATTTGTAACGTTTCATCCGGATTTTTGGAATATCCAAAATCATTTGCTCTGGAAAAAAATTGTTCGCCACCATCAATTTTACGGGCCTCAATAAGCTCTTGTGTTCGGATTACTCCAAGAAGTTCACGCAATTCGGATCCAATTAAATTTTGACCTCCATCACCACGAGTCAATGATAAATAACCAGTTCTGGCTTTTTTTTCATTGGATAAGTACGATATCAATCGGGTATTTTCATCATCAGGATGGGCAGCGATATAGAGAACAGAACCTAGAAAATTTAGTTTTTGAATTTGGTTATAAATCTCAACAGCATTGGATTTTTGCGGTTGCTGAGCTGAAATTATCGATAACGAAAAAAGGGAGATCAATAGGGCAACAAAGGAAAGCTTTTGCATTGTAAATACTTTAATTAGCAATGGCTTCAAATGTAGCGATTAAATAAAAATAGATGTTTTATTTAATGGGATTTTAACATATTTTTGATATGGATTCCTAATTTTATGAGTACCAGTAGTAGCATGTTTATCCTTTTGATACAGTAGGTACTTGTTTTACTCTTCCTTTAGCACTATAAGGATATAGTTTTTTGTGGGATTTTAAAAATTGGCAAACATTATCATCTTCATAATCTGTAATATAGACACTAATTTTGTTGTAAATAGAATATCCTCTATACCCTTCCGGAATCTCTTTTTCCGTTTTCCATTCTCCATTTTCTTTATAATAATAAATGCTTTTCTGGGTATCGAAGTATGCTTCGATATTTGGAAAATAGGAATAACGTAAATTGCAATTTGTAACTTTATCAAAAAGAGGAACTCCTCCGCTATAGGGATCATCACTTTGAGCAATGGAAATTTGGATTCCAAATAAAGCAAATAGAGTAATTAAAGTCTTTACAATTCCCATGATTTAAATGCTATTATTTGAAAAGTTAAAATTTATACACAAAATATAAAAATTAAACATTTCAAAAGATTGGATATTTTGTTTTTTTAATATTAGATAAAAATAGTGTTTTTTTTTAATTAATCGATAAAAAGTAATTAATATCGATGAAACATAGTATTTAATGAAGTAAAACACTCAATTTTCGTACTATTCATCTGCTCGAATAATTGATTTATTTAAAAATTAATTCAAGATTTAAGCCGTATTTTTAATAAAAAATCCTATTTTAAAACTTCTATTTGTAATTTACAGTTTCAGGTTTGTTGATCTCAAAATCTTGAAAACCAAAATCTTCCGAATTGATAGTATTTGTCTTAAAAATATTGTTCCTATTTTCTGGAGCTATAGGGTAATAGGCTAATGAGATTTGAAAAGATTTAAAAACCAAATAATCATTTTTTATGATAATTCCAATTGCAAATTGGGAATTGACTTGACTCTTTTTGAATCCAGAGTATCCATCACCTAACATTCCAAACGAGCAATTAAAGTAGGGATTGAATCTAAAGCCCCATATACTTTGAGTCGAATAGGACTGAGTTTGAAAACTTAGGAATATTTTTTTTGTTCCGAATTGCGTATAACTGCTTAAACCCGAAAGCCCAATACCTTCATTTAGGGTTAGTTTGTCCGCATTTGATTGGAGCCTGTTATTTCCAATAATGATTTGAGGTTTTATAAATTGTCTGAATTTCCATTTTCCAATTTCAAATAAATTCGTGAAGTAATTCATCTGAAATGTCACCGTACTTTGTTCTGGTTTGGAGTGGTTTAAAAAAGTGCCATATTCAAAATTTGAACTTAAATAGCCCCACGTATAATATTTTCCCGAAGAAATTCGTGTCCCTAAATACAGCCTTGAGTTATTGTTTTTTGTTTGATATCCAGCAGTGATTCCATACACTTTTCCAACTGGAACATCTTCAATAACTTGATAATTAAAAATAAATCGATCTTCGATATATTGTCTTGAAGAAATTCCAATTCCAATTAAATAAAAGTTTTCATTTGAAAAAAAATCGATATTGTCATACGCTAAATTTGGACTTTCAATATAATTGATATTTAAAAATCGCGCAGTAGTAATCAAATTGGTGGTTCGTTCGTTTTCAGAATTTCCTTTTAATATTCGAATCGCATTTCCTGCCCAAAAATCATGGGTGTTGTATTTTAAATTTTGTTTCGCATATATGTTATTCAAGTCGGGTAAAGAGTCCGATTTGAATTGTTGGTCTAAGTATATTCCTGCGGACCATTTTGCAAAAGGGGAAAAAAATGGGCGTTCTATATTAAAACTTTTACTGTAATTATTCTCTAAATCAATATGATAATTGATGGTAGTTTTGATATATGAATTAAGAATATTGGGAATTGTATACCTCGCGCTAAAAGCATTTTTTCCATCCGAAAATCGTTTGTTATAGCTGTTTTCAAGTCGTTGTCCCGTTCCCATAAAATTTCGTTCGTCTAATCCTAAATTGAATTTAGTATTGGAAGCCTCAATTTTGGGATATATACTCCAAGAATCCAAAATGCGAATGTTAACATCTACAGAATCAGATTTTGGTGCAGATAATTTTAGAGTAGTTTGAATGCCACGAATGTAGCTTTGATTTCGAAGTAAGCGTTCAGACTCTTTAAAGAGTAAAGAATCTAAAGGTTTATTCTTTCTAAAAAGCAATAAATTTCTAATAGTTAGCTCTTTAGATTTAAAATGGATTCTGTTTCCGGCCTTAGAAGTAAATTTTTCCGGTACTGCGGTAGTATCTTTTTCAGAATATCCAAAAGGATCAAGTGTAACAATATTGATGTTTCTAATAATTTTGCCTTCAAAAGCACGAAATCTTTTTCGGACAATTATTTTTTTTACTCTTTTCTTTTTTATAATAACAGGTTCAAAAATTAAACCATACATGAATTTGGTAAATTTATTTTTCTTAGAATAGGTTTGGATATCCCTGTACATTTTAGTAGTATCTTTTTTCACTTCATTTACTTGCGAAAAAGAAAACTGACAACTACAGATGACCAAAATAAAAAAAATGAATTTTAGTTTTTGAATCATTATAAAAAGAGATAATTCATTAGTGATTTTAGGATACTAACGGTTTGGTTTTTTCTATTGATATAGTATTGGATTCAGGGCATTTGAACGTAAACACATAAAGTTACAATAAAAACAGATTAAAATGAATTGTAGATGACAAAATAGGGGTAAGGATGCTATTTTATCCGTTTATCTTCATTTTAGATAAAACATTTTGTAAAAAAGTTATCCCATTTTTTTTAACTGATTTTGGATCTATTTCCGACATTCGGGCAATGCCAGTTTGCACAACAGTTGCCAAAACTTTTTTTACGATGTTATTAGAGGATCCAAGAATTAATTTATTTGTGAGTAAGCCAGTAGCCAATCCAATTGTTTCCTGTATAATTTTGTTTTTTAAATTTGGGGACGAAATAGTTTCATTGAATTTTTCCTTAATCATGTTTAAAGGATTTAAACTATGAATTGTAAATTTAAAATGTTGCACCAATAAATTCCCTTCAGATTGCTGAACATTCTCCAACAAAGCAATGGCTTCCGCTAAAGATTTATTATTGTTAATTACTTGCATTTCCCTTTTCTTTAAAAATTTGATTGATGATGTAATTGTTGAAAGTTTCTTCCAAAACCTGTTTCCTAATGGCATACAACACGATTGCAACAAGCCCATAAAAGCCTGAAACTGCAAAGAAACCATAATACGATTTTCCTAGTAAATCACCTAGATATAAAGCAATTCCTATAGTAAATAAAATGAAAAATAAAGCAATAATAACAACAATGACAATACGTGACGCTAATGAGGCAAAAACGTCGGTAGATTTGTCAATGGCTTTCAATTTATAGAGTTCAATACTGGTTTTACCATATTGCTCTGCCTTTTCAATAAGCATTTCTATTAATATCACTTTATTTTTCATGATTTTAGATTATTTTAGGTGGTTTGAAATATTGCTTTTAGCATTTTTCACTAACTCTTCTCCATCCTCAAAATAATTCAATCCCTCATTTTTTGCTTTTTCCAGCTTAGAAGACAGAGAATTAATGACTTCATTATACTTGTCAACCAAACTATCTGATGCGTCTCTGCCTTTGTCGGCAATTTTTTTTCGGGTATTGGTTCCTTTATCCGGTGCGAATAAAATTCCTAAAATTGCACCTGTTGCCAATCCTGCTAATGCTCCTAAAACTACTTTTCCTGTGTCCATAATAATTATTATTTAAATTTAAATTTTATTTGATAGAAATCTTTCTAATTGTTAGAAAGCATACCCTAAAGTAACTTGTAATACCTGGTTTTTATATCTTGGTTTAGATGAATCTCCATTGGTATCGGTTTTACTGATATCCCAACCGGCTCTACCTGAGATGATGAAATTATTCACATTGACGTCGGCACCTACTACAAAACCAAAAATATTTTTCTTGTAATTTTCGCTGTTAATATTCTCTTCTTCAGTAGATGTAATATTCCCGTTGAAGTCATTTTTAGTTTTCAGCAAATAAGAAAATTGAGGACCCGCAAGAATAGTAACAAACGGAATTGGTTTTATTTGAAGTTGCAATGGAATATCCAAATAGGTGGAAGTCCTTGTAAATTCATAGTTGCCTAAAATAGTACTTTTAGTCGCTTTAAACCCTTTTTCAGAATATAAAATTTCAGGTTGAAATCCTACAAATTTAGTAATAGGAATTGACAAAAATCCACCTCCTACAAAACCTACTTTGTTTTCTGCAACATAATCATTATTTTGCTCATCATAAACATTTGAGACGTTTAGACCGGCTTTTACCCCAATTTTGAAGTCATATCTAGTATCATCGCTAGTTGTACCTGCTGTTTGTGAAAATCCACTTGTAGTAGCAAAAATTGTAAACAGTACGGCAATTGATCTTAATATCGTTTTCATAATTTATTGTTTTTAACTTAATTAGTGTTATTTATTTTTACTTTTAAATTCGTCAAATTCTTTTTCTAAATCATCAGCGGTTTTGTTCATGTCTTTTTTAAACACTTCCCATGCTTCTTTGCTGGATTCAGAATAGGTATTGATTTTTGTTTTTAATTCAATGTTTTTTTCTTCAAGTGCAACTACGGCTTCGTTATACTTGGCCTTAGCCGCTTTACTTCCGTCAATTGCTTTTATTTTTAGATCTGTAATTTTAACTTCGTTGGCCGCGATTTTCTCATTAATTTTAGTTTTAAAAGATTCATAATCGGATAAAGAATCTTGTTTTGCTTCTACCAAATCCTTTTTGGCATCTAACACATTTTCTTGAGCATCTTCGATTTTAGTTTCATTGTTCTTGCAACTTGTCAAAAAAGTAAAAGTTGTAAAAGCGAGAAAGCTAAAAGTTACAATTGTTTTTTTCATTTTTATTTGGGTTATAAGTGTGAGTTCTGTTTCACATTACAAAGATGCGATAGAATAAGAGCTAATTTGTTACACTTTTTCTTGTAATAGTTGCAACATTCACACCCGTTTTATTAAAAGCGAAAACCTGATTTACACAATGGCAATGAGTAAATCAGGTTTAAAATCACAGTTTGATTCTTAATCGATTGATTTACAATAAAGGATGCGTGTTGGGATGTTCCAAGATGTATTTTTTCAAAAGTTGATCTAATGAATCGTAGTATTTTTGAAGATACTCGGAGTTTATTTTGGGATTTTTATCTATAGGAATGGTCACAGGCATTTCAATTAAATATTTGGATAATTCAGGATATTTGTTTTGAATTAACATCGTGATTTCAAGAATTTTTGAGTTTATATCTTTTTCGCTTTGCATGAGTTTTTGTATTTAGTGGTTGGCACTATAAATTTACGATTTAAGCAAGAACAGAATTCGATTTCAGAATTTATTTTTTGTTTTTTTGAGCCTCTTTCTCAGCTTCTTTTTCCTTTTCTTTCTTTTTAAAATACCCTCTAAAAAGGAAATTATGCTTGGCGGCTTCCATATTTTCATTCAAGCCTTTGCTGCTCTTTTTTAAGTTGTTAATGGTTTGGTCAATATTTTCAGCCATCTTTTTATCCTGAATCAATCTTCCTAATGTTCCTTCTCCTTTATTAATTTTAGCTACAATCGATACAATTTCATCGGTTGCAATTGCGGCATTGTTGGCGGTAATCTGTAGACTTTTCATGATAGCATCCGTTTCTATTGGCTCTGTCGAATCGATTTTCTGATTGTCTGTTACAGTCGCTGATGCTAGGTTTCCTTGTGAGATTATCACCATCTTGTCTCCTATGATTCCTTCAGAACCAATTCCGGCCTCGCTATCGGATTTTATAAATTGTTGTACCTCTTTTTTGATGAGCATAGACACTTTTACAGTTGAATCATTTATTATTCGGATGTTGTCAACCGTTCCAATATTAATACCCGAAAAGCGTACGGCATTACCAACTTGTAGTCCGCTTATATTATGAAAATTGGCTCTCAGTTTAAAAACAGGATTGAAAAGGTTTTTTTGTTTTCCAATGATGAAAATTCCTAAAACAAATAAACCAATTCCTATTATAATGAATAATCCGAGACGAAATTTAAATTGTGGGGTATGTGTTTCCATATTATATGTTTTTTGTGGTTTTACTATTTTGATTTTTAAAAAAGGAGTGTATCAACTCGTCGGATGAATTTTCGAAATCATGAAGATTTCCCTCTTTGTATATTAGCCCTTCTTTAAGCATCACGATTCTGTTAGCCACCGTTCTGACACATTCAATATCGTGCGTGATGATGATGGATGACGTTTTGTATTTTTTTTGTATTTCATTAATAAGCATACTAATTTCATGCGAAGTAATAGGATCTAAACCGGTTGTGGGTTCGTCATAAAGCATGATTGATGGATCAACAATTATGGTTCTGGCCAAGCTAATTCTCTTTCTCATTCCGCCTGAAAGTTCTGAGGGTATTTTATTTATTGCATCCGGCAAACCCACATTTTCCAATACTTCCTTTACCTTGTCGTCAATTTCTTTTTCAGATAAATCGGCTCTAATCCTGCGCAGCGGAAATTCCAGATTTTGTCTTACAGTCATGGAGTCATACAAAGCGCCTCCTTGAAATAGAAACCCAATTTTTTTTCGGAGTTCGTGTATTTGGTGTTTTTTAAGGCTGTTGACCTCTTCTCCCAGGACATTTATTTTCCCGGAATTTGAATCCAATAAGCGCACAATACATTTTATTAACACCGATTTTCCAGTGCCGGATTTCCCTAGTACCACTAGGTTTTCTCCTTTAAAGAGTTGCAAAGAAACATCCTTTAACACTTCAAGGGTTCCGAATTTTTTATTCAGGTTATCAATGTTTATAACGGTTTCACTATTTTTTTTGTCTGATTTTATCATAGCATATCTGTTATTTGAACCGCAATTAAATCTACAATAATCACGAGTAGGGAAGCCATCACCACCGATGAGTTCGCTGCAATTCCCACACTTTCAGTCCCTCTTCCGGCATTAAATCCCTTGTAACAGCCCACTAGTCCTATGACAGCTCCAAAAAAGAAGGATTTGATGATTGCAGGGATGTAATCTATAAATTCCACTTTTCCGAAAGCTTGAGCAATGAACAGCACAAAACTCACATCTCCCTTAATATTTGCTCCAATCCAACTTCCTAAAATCCCTAAAGCATCGGCATAAAGGATTAACAATGGAATCATTAGCGTGGTGGCTAAAACTCTGGGCACCACTAAAAATTTTATGGGATTGGTCGATGAAACTTCCATAGCATCAATTTGTTCGGTAACACGCATGGAACCTAATTCTGCTCCAATGCTAGAGCCAATTTTACCGGCACAAATTAATGCGGTTATTACCGGTCCCATTTCTCTAATTAGAGATACGGCCACCATTCCGGGTAACATGGTTACAGCTCCAAATTTGATTAATATGGGCCGAGATTGAATTGTTAATACCAATCCAATCACAATTCCTGTGATAGATATTAATGCAAGTGATTTATTTCCTGTCAAAAAACATTGTTTAAGAAATTCCTTAAATTCAAATCCTCTCCTGAAAGTATTTTTTATGATATCAACGATAAATATTACAACATCGGCAACATTATTAAAAAAGACGGTGAGTTTATTCTTTTTTTGAATAGTTTGATCACTCAAGTCAATGGTTTTGTTTCGTGCATATTCTTTTAACGTCTTTATTGGTACTGTTTTTTCCATTTTTATAGCCTGTTAATTAAATTACTAGTTGCCTGTAAAGGAATCTGTCTCTGCTTTGCTACTCTGGGTTTCCGTAAAAACAGGTGTTGGAATATTTGCTGTCACGGTTGTGGAATGACTTGAATTTTCGAAATCATAAAGCGGGAATTTTATTTTATGCCATTTATAGGTTTTGGGTAAATCATCACCCATCAGATATCCCCATGGCTCTAACCCATTTATTCTGTCAAAGATGACTTTAAGGACAGCAATTATCGGAATTGCCAAAAACATCCCCGATATCCCTGCAATTGATCCGCCAATGATAATTCCAACAATAGAAACAAAAGCATTTATTTCGACTTTTGAATTCACAATTAACGGGACAAGAACATTGTTGTCTATGAGTTGTACCACTACATTTACTACAATAACCCCAATAATTATGGAAAGATCCGGAGTGCCGCTCAATGAGGCAACTATGGTCAGAAATCCCGCAAAAAGTATCCCGATGTACGGAATCAAATTCAGAATTCCAGTGATAATCCCTAATAAAATAGCATACTGAACGCCTATAAACGTAAGCCCAATAGTGGTTAAAACGGAAACCGCAATCATTTCTATAATTAGGCCTATGATATAACTATTTACGGCAACTTTTATTTGGTATAAAATATCTTGTAGAACGTGTTGCTGTTTTTCTTTAAATAATTTGGACAGAAATAAAATGAAATGCGTTCTGTACAATAGGATAAGGAATGTATAAATTGGAATTAGCGTGAGGTTTAAAATCATATCCGTAAAGGAGACAATGGTACTTCCAATCATTGCTTTACCTGTTTGCATCGAATTGTCAGTGGCATCATTAAGGTATCTCCTTTGCTCACGGGTGCTTAAATTGAAATTTTCCTTTATGAATTGTTCAATATTAACGACGTGAATGTTGATGTTCCTTTCAATTTTATCAAAATCACTAGCGATGTCACTGATTTGAAACGAAATAAACATAAAAATCCCTACGATAAGGATAACAAATAATATTACGGAAACCATTACTGCAATAACGTGTGGAAAACGCAATTTGGTTTTAAAAAAAAGCGCAACGGGTCTTAATAATATGGCAAATAAAAAGGCCATCATGATAGGAGTCAATATGTCTTTACCAATATAAACAATAAAGGTAAGTCCAATTAAACTCAATAGCGTAAAGCAAAGTTTGACGTAAAAGGGCAATTTAGCGATGTCATTCATAAATGGATGTTGCCATTGAACTAGTATTAAATAATCTTAATAAATAGCTAAACATGCAACAAACAAATTTGCGGCTTAATCATTAATTATCTCTTATATCATTTCTGTTATAAGTTGCATAATTAACGGTTATTATAGGGTGAATTATTTTTAATTCTTAAAATCAGAAAGATATTGATATACTTTATCCACCGGTAAGCCCATGACATTAGGGTAGGAGCCTTCTATTTTGGCTACCCCTACAAAACCAATCCATTCCTGAATTCCATAACTTCCTGCTTTATCAAAGGGTTGGTAATGGTCCAGATAATATTTTATTTGGGAGTCGGTAAGCGGATGAAAAGTTACTTTGGTGGTTTCTGAAATCACTTCGGTTTTGTATTTGGTTTTAAAGCAAACGGATGTAATCACTTTATGGGTTTTGTTCGATAAGGATTGCAACATCAAAAAAGCATCCTCATAATCTTTAGGCTTGCCCAATGCCTTTTTTTCATGCCAAACAATGGTGTCACTAGTAATCAAGATCTCATTTTCCTGCAATTCCCCTTCAAAAGCATCTCCTTTTAAAACTGCCAAATAATCAGTAATATCTTCTTCAATGAGATTTGGCGGATAGATTTCCTCAATTTCTTTCAATCGAATTTCAAAATCTAAATCCAGATCTTTGAAAAACTGTTGCCTTCTTGGCGATCCCGAAGCAAGAATTATCTTGATGTTTTTCAATTTTTCTTTTAGCATGATGTTTTATATAAAGGAGTGTTTTTTTATGGAATATAGAATCCGGATGTTCCTTAATAGGATTTGAAATACTTTTTTAGTTGTGTTTCATATTGTAAGAAATTATGGCAATGGAAAGTATGCCAAAGAAAAGAATCCACTTCAGAACCAAACTCAAATGATGAAAGTCGCTTTGTTTCTTGGCCGACCCTATTTTAATTGTAAAATAGATGAGTGGAGCAAGAATAAAAATAAGTCCGTAAACGGTACTCAATAATAATCCGCCTCCAAAAACGTAAAAATTAAGGTAATAGACGATACAAATTATTGGAATAAAACTCAATATAAAAACCAGTTTAGTGGTTCTTGCCACTCCTAAAACAACGGGCAAAGTTCTCATTCCTTGGTTATGATCCCCGTTTACATCTTCCAAATCTTTCACGATTTCACGAATGAAATTGATAATAAATGTAAAAATGGCATAATCTAAGAGTATTCCAAAAATCAAACCCATTATTTCCTGATTTCCTTCGTAAGTAGCTGGATACAAATCAAAAAGACCAATGATTATGACGCTCATAGAAAGCAATACAGCAATAATAATATTACCAATAAGCAAACTTTGTTTTAAACTCGTCGCATAAAGATATAATGTTGCGGCAATAAGAATAAATAGGGATGCGAAGCTTGGTTTTTGAATGACATTCGATAAATAAAAGCCAATTGCAACACCAATAATGGTAAAACCCACATATAAATTATAAGCCAAAGTATCTGAAATGGTTTTGCCAATAATCACTTTTCCAGGATTGTTGTCAGTGTCAGTATCCACATCATAGATGTTGTTAATGATGTAGCCACCAGCAGCAATACAAACTGTTGATAAAACAAAAAGGACATACTGCCAATTGGCCAATGACAAATAAATATGCTGTTGTTTCAAAAATCCAAAACGGAAAATCAACTGCATGAAAGCTAGCATGAGTAGGTTTTGGTATCGAATGAGTTTTAGGTACTTCATGGGGTTCTAATTGGTAATTCGTTAAATTGTTTAATCGTATTTCTAAAATCTAATCGTGCTTGCCATTATAATACAAATGCCATTTTCCTTGCACTTTCATGACTTGCTCAATGACATCCCTAACTGCTCCTTTTCCACCGTTTTTATGGGAAATATACGTCGAAATTGCCTTTATTTCAGGGCTCGAATCTTGAGGGCAGGTTGGCAAACCCACCAATTGCATCACGTGGTAATCCGGAATATCATCGCCCATATACAACACGCTATCAGGATTTATACTATACAATTCAGTGTATTCTTTGAAGGTTTCCACTTTATTCGGAGCTGCCAAATGAATATCGATAATTCCCAAATTTCTCAAACGGATTCGAACCCCTTCATTACTTCCTCCAGAAATGATACACACATTGTAGCCACTTTCTAAAGCCGCTTTCATGGCATATCCATCACGGATATTCATGGTCCGCAACATTTCTCCGGTAGGTGTTATATGAACGGAACCGTCAGTGAGAACGCCATCTACGTCAAATATAAACGTGGTAATGTCATTCATTATTTCTTTATAGCTTTTTGCCATCAGTACGTATGGATTGTGTTAGTATTTCGTATATTTTTTTATGATTTTCATCCGATATGAATTCCAAATGGGCATTTATAGTTTCCAAATCTTGCCTTTTTGCCGGACCGGTTTGAGCTTCCTTTGGCGAAAGCGTCATCACTTTTTCGGCAGTTTCCTTAATCAATGGTTTCAGTATTTCAAATGGCACTTGATTTTCTTGGCAAATTTCCTGTCCTATTTGGTACAGATGATTCACAAAATTATTGACAAAAACCGCGGCAACATGTAAGGCTTTCCTTTGTTCAGAATTAATGGCGAATAGCTGGTTTGAAATCGTTTTGGCTACTTTTTCCAACAATTGAAAATCGGTGGCATTCTGGCTTTCCAAACAAATGGGAATCGAACTAAAATCTATGGGCTTATTTTTTGAAAAGGTTTGCAACGGATAAAATACGCCTTTTCGATTATCAGAATTCAATACATCTATAGCAATACTGCCAGATGTGTGCGCTACGAGACGATTTTTAAAAGGCAATTGGGAAGAAACGGTGGCAATGGCATCATCAGAAACCAATATTATGTATAAATCTACTTCTTTTAAAGCATCGAAATTATTGGTAATTTTATCCAAATCCAGTAAATGGGACACACTTTCTATTTGGCGGGAATATACCTGAACCAATTCTATTTCGGTACCAACATTTTGAGCTTTTAAGAAAGCGGCAATTAAATGCTGGGCAACATTTCCGGAACCAATAATACTTACTCTAATCATTCGGCTAAATTATTGAAAAAAGTTTAGTTTTCAGAAATTAATGTTTTTGAAAAAATAAAGAAATTTTTCGTAGGGCAAATTAATGTGTTAGTCCGTTTTTACAGCTATTTCACATTTCTTAAATTACACTTAAATCTTCTGGAAACAGCCAACCAATCAACAATTTTCGCTATTTTTGCCAGACTTTTTTAATCAAATATTCCTACATAATGGAAAAAAAAATATTCTCCCTTTTGTTCTCCACACGATTAATGGCATTCTTATTTTTGGGTTTTGCGATAGCAATGGCTTCAGGAACCTTTATTGAAAGTAAATACAATACCGATACCGCTAGAATTTGGATTTATAACTCTTGGTGGTTTGAAGGAATCATGTTGTTTTTCGTCATCAATTTCATTGGCAATATCAAAAGATATCAATTGTTAAAAAAAGAGAAATGGGCAACATTAATGCTCCATTTGTCCTTCATTTTTATCATATCTGGTGCTTTTATTACCCGTTACATCAGCTATGAAGGGATGATGCCCATCCGGGAAGGAGCTACCGAAAACCGTTTTTTTTCAGATAAAACATTTATTACTGTTAATGTTGACGGGCAATATCAAGGGGAATTGAAACGGCGCGTTTTTGAGAAACCTGTTTTGTTTTCGGCGGCAACCAGCAACAGTTTTTCTATAAATGATAAATTTGACAAAACCCCATTCGAAATAAAACTGAAAAGATTTATCATGGGCGCCAAAGAAACTATTGTAGAGGATAAAAATGGGAGTTTGTATTTCAAAATGGTCGAATCGGGTGGAGGAACCCGTCACGAACATTTCTTGAAAGAGGGCGAGACAGAAAACATCAACAACATTCTTTTTTCTTTAAATAAATATGTAAAAGGAGCAGTCAACATCAATACAACCCTAGGCGCTTATTCCATAAGTACTCCTTTTGAAGGAAGTTTCATGAGAATGGCAGACAAAATGCAAGGAAGAGTCATCAAAGATTCCTTACAACCGTTAATGATGCGTTCCCTTTATAATGTGGGCGGAATCCAATTTGTATTTCCGGAACCTGCTAAAAAAGGCACAATTGGCTATGAATCCAGTGATAATTTTAAAGCCAAGAATCAGGACGATGCTGTTATTCTTTCCTTAAAATCTAACGGACAAGAACGAGAAATAACCCTTGTTGGATCTAAAGGAAAAATGGGAGAACCTAAAATTGTCAAAATTGGAGGTTTAGAATTCACCTTGTTTTACGGAAGCAAGGTCTACACGTTGCCGTTTAGTATCAAGCTGAATGATTTTGTAGCCCAAAAATATCCGGGTACGGAAAAAAGCTTCTCTGCTTTTGAAAGTCAAGTTACCGTTCAGGACGCACCCAAAAATTTCGATACCAAAATATTTATGAATCATGTGTTGGATCACAAAGGGTTTCGCTTTTTTCAGGCTTCATTTGATCCGGATGAAAAAGGAACCGTACTTTCTGTAAACCACGATTTCTGGGGAACATGGATAACGTATATCGGGTATTTTATGTTGTTTTTCTCCATGATGTCTATTATGTTTACCAAACATTCCCGTTTTGCGGATATAAAAAGAAAGTTGGAAGTAGTGAAAACCAAAAAAGCCAATCTGGCAACTATTTTTATTTTATTATTTTCTTTGAGTGGTTTCGCACAAAATCATGAAGGTAAAATGCCTACAGAAAAGCAAATAGATTCTTTACTTAATGTTTATAAAGTAAGTGAAAAACATGCTGAAAAATTCGCACGATTAATCATTCAGGACAATGGAGGAAGAATGAAGCCCGTGAATACTTTTTCATCGGAATTGTTGCGAAAAGTGAGCCATAAAGATACCTATAAAAACATGAATGCAGATCAAGTGTTTTTGTCCATGACCCAATTCCCAACGGTTTGGTATGAAGTTCCGTTAATTTATATCAGTTCCGGTAATGACAGTATTCGAAAGATTATTGGAATTCCTGCAACTCAAAAGTATGCTAGATTTATTAATTTTTTCGACGAAACGGGTAATTATAAATTGTCTAAATATTTAGATGAAGCCTATAAAACGGCAAACCCCAACCAATTTGAAAAAGATTTTGTAGAAACGGACAAAAAAGTAAACCTTTTAAATTCGGCACTTTCGGGAAGTATTTTGAAAATATTCCCATTGCCTAATAACGAAAATAATAAATGGGTTTCCTATCCTGAGTTGGGTGAGGCAAAATTAAAAGGGATGGATTCGATATTTACCAGACAGATATTGCCTATTTATCTGAACTCACTTTCCAATGCCGCTTTAAAAAACAAATTTAAAGAGCCTGATTTTTATTTGGATGGCATCATTAAATACCAGAAAAAATATGGCTGTAAAGTGATGCCTAGCGAGGAAAAAATTTCGTCTGAGATTTTATACAACAAATATGATGTTTTCAAAAAACTATTCTATTTGTATATGGTGGCTGGTATTTTAATGATCTTTTTTACCATTATCAAAATTTTCAAGGAAGGTAAAATTATCAACTTCTTGGTCAACTCGATGCATGTTGTTATTGGGTTGCTATTTGCTATGCATACCTTAGGATTAATTGCCCGTTGGTATATTTCCGGTCATGCGCCTTGGAGTAATGCCTATGAATCGATTATATATGTGGCTTGGGCAACGATGTTCTTCGGGTTAGCTTTTGATATCAAATCGAAATTGACCGTTGGAGCTTCGGCATTCGTAACTGCAATCATCTTGATGGCTGCTTATATGAATTGGGTCGATCCACAAATTGCTAATCTCCAGCCCGTATTAAATTCCTATTGGTTAATGATTCACGTTGCCGTCATTGTTGCCAGTTACGGTCCATTTGCTTTAGGAATGATTTTAGGTTTGGTTTCGCTCATTCTTATTCTTTTTACGAACGATAAAAATAAGGTCAAAATGGAATTGAACATTCAGGAGATTACCTATATCAATGAAATGGCACTGACAATTGGACTGATCATGCTTACCATAGGGAATTTCCTTGGCGGACAATGGGCAAATGAAAGTTGGGGACGCTATTGGGGATGGGACCCAAAAGAAACTTGGGCTTTAATCAGTATTATGGTGTATGCTTTTGTGATTCACGCGCGTTTTGTCCCTTCATTGAGAGGTAAGTGGGTTTTTAATTTGATGAGTATGTATGCTTTTATTTCTATTTTATTTACCTATTATGGAGTAAATTTCCACTTGGTCGGTTTGCATTCTTACGCCAGCGGAGAAGCCAGTTCTTTGAGTTGGATTTGGATGTCATTGTTAGCCATAACCGTAATAGGAGCGATAACCTATCCAAAATACAGAAAATATTATAAGAAGAAGTAATTTTCTAATTGCTCCATATTAAAAAGGTTCAACTTTGCAGTTGAACCTTTTGTATTTTTATAAAATTTGGTTTTACACTTTTCCCAAAGTATACAATTGTTCCATTGTAGGCGATTTGCTTCCTCCAGATGGTTCAAGGGTAATTCCAAAAGCTTCGGCGTTATTGGCTTTTTCAACAGCAAATAATCGTTGATTGTCAGCAGTGAAATTTTCTAATAAACCAATACTTGTTGGGGTAAGCGGATTTAATTTTAATGCCCAAATCTGATAGACCATTCCTTCCGGTGGGTCTGGCAATCCCGCAGCATCGACATAAACAACTTGTGTTTCTTTGTTATAATAGATTTTAGCATACGATTTTGGAGAAACCGTTTGACCACCTAAATTAACAATGGTATTTTTTACATCCCGCACAATAGTTAAGGCATCCTGAGTCTGTTTGTAATTTATTTCAGAACTTACTAAGGCTTCCTGCAATTTTGATTTTTCATTTTCAATACTTACTATTTGAGATTGATTTTGATTCAATATTTTGTATTGATATCCTATACCTAAAAGTAAAATGACTGCCGCAGCCCAACCCATATATTGCAATGGACTTCTTTCTGGTTTTATAGAAATAATGTTATTGTGTTTTAGCTCTAATTGCGCTTTGATTTTTTCGAAATTTTCAGCCGATAAAAATGGGGAGAAACTAGTCGAAAGATTGACGATTGCCTTTTCAATAGAAACAATCTCGTCATTTATCTCTTTATGTTTCATGGCCATTTGGGTCACTTCTTCGTTTTCGGTTTCACTGAGTAAACCATAAACGTAGAGTTCCAAAATGCCAGATTCTATATATTCTTTTGTGTCCATTATACTCTTAAAAAATTTCTTAGATCATTAATACAATTTCTGTTTTGTGTTTTTACCGTTCCAAGTGGAATTTCCAATTCCTCCGAAGCTTCCTGTTGTGTGTATCCTTTAAAAAATAACAAATCAATTATCTGGATGCACTTTGGTTTTAGTTTTTTTACAAATTCCTGAATGCCAATAGAGTCAATCTTATGGTTCAGTTTGTTACTGTCGTCCATTAGATATACGAAATTATCGGAGGAAAGGTTTTTTTTGCCATTGTTAAACCCTTTTGAACGGAGTTTATCGATTGCCGAATTCCTCGCTATATTGAGCATCCAGGTATAAAACCGTCCTTTTGATTCCGAGAAACTATCTATGTTTTTCCAGATTTTTACAAAAACTTCCTGTAAAATATCTTCGGCTTCCTCTCTTTCTTTTACTAAGTTGGATATGATAGCAAAAAGGCTCTTAGCATACATATCATATAATAGGGTATATGCTTTTTCGTCTTTTTGGTGTATTAAAGATAATATTTCCTCTTGTGTCATAGAAATGGTAGAATTAGTGATGCAAAACTATGTAAACTTTTCTGTTATGCTAGCTGAAACGCTATATATTTTATGATGACTCATTTTAATTCAAAAATAAAATAGTTTTTTTTAACATCTAAAATGCAGTAATACAGTTATTTGAAAATTTTTTTATGTTTTTTATGTTTTTTTTAAAACCATAATTCCTTTTTTTCCGTAAATCCATTTATAAATCTTAAAAATTTAAACAAAATGAAAAAAACAAAAATGGTATTAGGGCTAACGCTGGTTGCGATTTCGGGTCTAATTTTAGTTGCTGCAGATCATGCCGATGCTCCAGCAGTAACAGGTAATGCTTGTGACATTACAGATGTCTATGCTTTTCAAGGACAAGATGCCAATAATATGGTATTTGTAGTCAACACGCAGGGATTGTTAACGCCAAGTGCAACTGCGGTGGCGGCCTTCAATGAAAATGTGATGACAGAAATCAACATTGACAATAACGGCGACAATGTTGAGGATTTGGTTATCCAAGCTGTTAAAAGAAGTGGCAAAATGTATTTCTTCGGTCCCGTTGCACCGGGTATGACAGGAACATCCAGCACAATAAAAACGGCTGCTGCTACCGGAAGTGTGGTCATCACTCCATACGGAAGTGCGCCTGTTGTGAGCAATGAAAACGGAATGAAATTTTTTGCAGGTCCAAGAGACGATCCCTTCTTTTTTGATTTAGGTCAATTCAAATCTATTTTGATGGGAACAGCTAGTGGTTTTAACAATCCAGGGACCGACACCTTTGCCGGAACCAATGTACTTTCTACGATTATTGAGGTACCAAAATCAATGTTAGGAACCTCTGCTACTATAAATGTTTGGGCAGAAACTAAGAAAAAACAATAATTAAAATTTTATTAATTGGAAAAATCCATACACATGAAAACAAATAAATTTAAAATAGTAGCATTAGCTTTAGTTTGTACTTCAGCATTAATGACAAGTTGCAGCAACGATGACAATTCATCAACACAACCTATGGGGAATGATTTCTCAGGCACATACGTGCAACTGGATCAAATGGCCCGACCGGCAATAAACACTGTATTTATCGCATCCGGCGCTCCAAAAGACGCTTTTAATGCGGCAATTCCATCAGCAATGGGCGCTTCTTATCAATCCATTTTTCAATCCAGATTAATGGCTTTAAATCCAGCGTTTACAACTAATGCGTTGGGGCAAACTGCTGCGCAACTAACGGGTTTATTGGCAACAGATGTATTAAATGTTAAAAAAACAGGGACCACAACATTTTTTGACGGAACTAATGTATTAACAGGTAGGGCTTTGGCCGATGACGTTATTGATGTTGAATTGTTATTGATTTTTGGTGGGCCAGCAGGAACATCAAATTCAGGTTTGACATCCGACCATGTCAATGCAAATGACAAACCTTTTTTGACCTCATTCCCTTACTTGGCTTCTGCCTGGTAAAAACATTAATCAGGGCGCATGTAACTTTACGCCCTGATTTTAAACAACAATCAAATAAACAAAAACAAACAACAGCATGAAATCAATAATAACAAATTCAGTTTTAGCGTTTACTGCATTTCTAATGTTAAGTTGCAATGGGAAATCAGGATTAATTATTGCGCAAAAAGATTACAATCCGTATTTGGAAATTAAGGACAATAAATCGAAAGATTTCGCACAAAATGAAATCTATTTTTGGCAAAAAAAATACGATGCCGCACCCAACCAAATTAGTTATTTGAGTCTATTGGCGTCCAATTATTCCAAACTTTTTGAAAATACCGGAGACGTTAAATATTTGTATAAAACAGAGGAATTGTTATTGAAATCTAATGAAGCCTATAAGTATTCCAACGTTGGAACTATTCGTTCCCTAGCCAGAAATTACATTTCGCAACACCGTTTTAGAGAAGCATTGGCGTTAGCAAACAAAGCCTTGTCGATTGGTGAAGGCATGAAGGAAACTCAAAAATTACTTTTTGATGTCAACATGGAATTAGGAAATTATAAAGAAGCCGAGCAAAATTTGACCTTTATAAATGACAAAACCGATTTTGATTATTTGATTCGTATTTCAAAATGGAACGATCATTTGGGCGATTTAAAAACGGCGATTTCATTTATGGAAAAAGCGAAAGACATTGCCATTGCAAATGAAAACAAATCCTTGAAAATATGGACTTATTCTAACTTGGGCGATTTGAACGGACATGCCGGAAATATTGAGACTTCTTACCATTACTATTTGAAAACCTTAGCCGTTGAACCCAATAATAGTTATGCCCTTAAAGGAATTGCCTGGATTGCGTTTTCGTATGAAAAAGATACCAAGGAGGCCATTCGGATCATTGATACCATTTCAAAAAGGCACCATACTCCCGATTTTTATTTATTTAAAGCACAGATTGCCGATTATCAAAAGAATACGGCATTGAAAAATGAAAATTTGAAACACTATTTTGCGATGCTTAACACCATAAATTATGGCGCAATGTATAACAAATACAATACGTTGATTTATGCGGAAGATAAAAAGACAGCCTCTAAAGCTTTGGCAATTGCCATGATAGAAATCCAACACAGACCCACACCAGATTCTTATGACCTATTGGCATGGGCCTACTATAATATGGGTGATACTAAAAAAGCATTAGCCATTGCACAACACTATGTGGCAGGAAAATCATTTGAACCTAAAATAAACTATCACTTGGCGACTATTTATAAAGCAAATCATTTGAAAGCTAAAATTGCTCCAATCAAAGAGGAATTGCTGAAAAGCATTTTTGAATTAGGACCCAATTTTGAGAATAAAATTGTTATTCTGTAATGAAGACACTATCCCTTTTATTTTGTTCACTATTTGTTTTGTCCAGTTACAGCCAAGTGCAAAGAGGGTTTGTAAAAGACGCAAATGGAAGTCCCATTGAAAATGCGTATGTCATTAACCTAAATTCCCAAAGCCATGCCCATACCAATGAATTTGGAAGTTTTAGTATGGACAAAACAAACAAAGGCGATATGCTTACAATTACAGCTTTAGGATATAAAAAAACAAATGTTACGCTTCAGTCCAATGATTTCACAATCATTTTGGAGGATGCTATTTATAACCTGGAACAAGTGGTTATTCAGTCTAAATTGAATGCGATGAATCTCATTTCAAAAATAGATTTGCAAACAACCCCGGTGAATTCTTCGCAGGAAATTTTACGGAAAGTACCGGGCCTATTCATTGGCCAACATGCAGGTGGGGGCAAGGCAGAGCAACTTTTTTTGCGCGGTTTTGATATCGATCACGGAACGGACATTGCGATTGCGGTAGACGGAATTCCCGTAAATATGGTTTCTCACGCCCACGGTCAGGGCTATGCCGATTTGCATTTTGTAATTCCTGAAACGGTCGAAAAAATAGATTTTGGAAAAGGAACCTATTATGCCAACAAAGGGGATTTTGCCACTGCCGGGTATGTCGCTTTTCAAACCAAAGAAAGGGTAGAAAATAGCAGCCTTAGCCTGGAAGCGGGACAATTTAATACTTTAAGGACGGTTGGAATTTTCAATCTTTTGGATAAAAATAAAACTCAAAACGCCTATTTGGCAACCGAATATATTTTGACGGACGGTCCATTTGATTCCCCACAAGATTTTTCAAGAATCAATTTGTTTGGGAAATACACGAGTATAATGGCCGATAACAGCAAACTATCAGTATTAGTTTCTCGTTTTTCAAGCAAATGGAATGCTTCGGGACAAATTCCGCAACGTTTAATAGCTAATGGAACCCTTTCCAGGTTTGGTGCCGTAGACGATACTGAGGGAGGCAACACTTCCAGAACGAATATTAATGTTGCTTTATCCAAGCCCATTAATGAAAATACGGTTTTGAAAGCCAATGTTTTCTATTCTAAATATGATTTTGAGTTGTATTCCAATTTTACATTCTTTTTGGAAGACCCCATACACGGCGATCAAATTCGGCAGAAAGAGAATCGGGATGTGTATGGTTTTAATTCCGAGTTGCGTAAAAAGTATGCGAATTCGGATTTCCAATTCGGATGTGGATTCAGAGCCGATGCCACTAAAAATACGGAGTTGTCCCATACCCTTGGCCGATACACCACATTGGAGAACCTGAAATTGGGAGATATTGATGAAACCAACCTTTTTTCGTTTGTAAATGCAGAATTTGATTTTGGAAAACTAAAAATCAATCCAGCCCTTCGATTGGATTATTTCAAGTTCGACTATCAGGATAAATTAATGCCCAAATACACGACGCAAAACGAAAACAAAGTGAAATTTTCGCCAAAACTGAACTTCATTTATTCTGAAAACAACAATTTGCAATGGTACTTAAAATCGGGCTTCGGCTTCCATTCCAATGATACTAGAGTTGTGGTAGCACAAACCGGAAAAGAAATTTTGCCAACAGCAATCGGTTCCGATTTGGGGACTATTTTCAAACCCTTTCCTAAACTAGTGATTAATGCCGCATTATGGTATTTGTATTTGCAGCAAGAGTTTGTGTATGTAGGCGATGCCGGAATTGTGGAGCCCAGCGGAAAATCAAAAAGAATGGGTTTTGATTTCGGATTGCGGTATCAGCTTACCAATTGGCTGTTTCTGGACACGGATTTAAACTACACCTATGCCAGAAGCAGTGATGCGCCAATGGGGCAGAATTTCATACCCTTAGCACCCGATTTTACATCAACGGGAGGATTGAGTGTCAATAAAATAAAAGGATTTTCGGGAGGAATTCATTATCGGTATTTAAAAAGTCGTCCCGCAAATGAAGACAATTCTATTGTGGCAAAAGGGTATTTGGTATCGGACATGAATGTGAATTATGAATACAACAATTTTGTGTTTGGAGTTGCAGCAGATAATATTTTCAATACAAAATGGAATGAAACCCAATTTGCAACGGAGTCCAGATTGCAAAATGAGACCAAAAGTGTTGAAGAAATTCATTTCACCCCAGGAACGCCATTTTTTTTGAAAGTAAAAATGGGATATAAATTTTAATTTGTTTGTTGTTTTGTTTGTAAGTCCAATGATCCTGTAATCGTTGGACTTTTTTGTAATAAACATTAATAAAACTTTAAGAATTGTATATCCAGCATTAAAATGTATTTTAAGTAATTTTAAAAAAAAATAAACAAAATGAAAAACATATTGATGCTCAGTCTTAGCCTGTTCCTTTTTTGGAATTGCCAAAGTCAAACCAAGAAAAACCAAAACAAATCGAACACAATGGAAAAACAAACGATTTATCAATTTAAAGTCAAAGATTTGTCGGGCAAAGTATTTGATTTTACGGCTTTGAAAGGAAAAAAAGTGATGATTGTAAATACGGCTTCAAAATGTGGAAACACGCCGCAATACGAGGATTTAGAAACGTTGTATGAGAAATACAAATCTAAAAACTTGGTAATTGTTGGTTTTCCGGCTAATAATTTTGGAGCACAAGAACCGGGAACCAATTCGGAAATCGCTTCTTTTTGCCAAAAAAATTATGGGGTAACCTTTCCTATGATGGGCAAGATTTCCGTTAAAGGAAAAGATATGGATAAAGTATACCAATTCTTAACGCAGAAATCTAAAAACGGGGTTCAGGATTCGGAAGTGGAGTGGAACTTTCAGAAATATTTGATTAATGAAAAGGGACAGTTGGATAAAGTGATTGCTCCTCAAGTTTCGCCGAACGACGCGTCAATTGTGAATTGGATTAAAGGATAATTCAGAACTATAAAAATGGAATTCAGCTTAAAACGGAATTCCATTTTTATTTTAAAATAAGCTGCATAAACAGTACATCCAACCATTTTCCAAATTTGAAACCCGCGTCTTTGATTACACCACTTTCAACAAAACCAAACTTTTTGTGAAAGGCAATGCTTCCGGAATTATCTGCGTCAATTGCTCCAATCATGGTACGGTAACCTTGGGCTTTTGCCAATGTGATTAATTCCGTTAAAAGTAATCTGCCAATTCCTTTTCCTGTTGCGTTTGAAGAAACATAAACGGAATGTTCTACAGTGAATTGGTATCCAATTTTTTCCCGAAAAGTTCCATAGGATCCAAAACCAATTACGATTCCATTCATTTCGGCAACGACAACAGGAAAGTGCTTTGATTTTTTATCTTCAAACCATTTTTGTTGCATTTCAAGAGATTGAACATCATAGCTATAATTGGCGGTAGTGTGTAGTATGGAATAGTTTACGATGTCTAAAATTGCAGGTAAATCATTTTGGGTTGCCGGTCTGATTATAATGCTCATTGTCGTTTTTTATTTGTTCATCAAAAGTAGAAAAAGTTTCTGCTTTTTTTGTAAAAATAGAGCAACAGTACATTAAATTTGTTAAGAATAGTTTTTAAATTCCATTAACAATAATTTTATAATGATTTACCCGAAAATTCCTTTAGCACAAAGTATTATTGAAATTTGTTTGGCCAAAGGCGTTACCCAAATTGTAATTTCTCCGGGTTCCAGAAATGCTCCATTAACTATAGGATTTGTTAATAATCCCGGGTTTGAATGCTATAGCATTGCTGATGAGCGTTGCGCCGCATTTTTTGCATTGGGGATGGCACAACAGATGAATAAACCTATAGCTTTAGTTTGCACTTCAGGATCCGCTTTGTTGAATTATTATCCTGCATTTGCAGAAGCTTTTTACAGTCAGATTCCACTGATTGTTATTTCTGCAGACCGACCTTATGATAAAATTGATATCGGCGATGGACAAACGATTCGACAAATGGATGTGTTCCAGAATCACTCTTTATATAATGCAAATCTTGCAGAAGGAGAATCCACAGATAACGATTTTAAAATTAATGAAGCCATTAATATTGCTTTTACCAAAAAAGGGCCTACTCATATCAATGCTCCTTTTGAAGAACCGTTGTATGAAACAGTTTTAAAATTGATGGTCGATCCAACGATCTCCGCTTTTTCCAAGGTGCATAAAGCCATTTCTGTAGATGATATTATTGTGAATACCAATTTGTGGAATTCGGCAAAAAAGAAATTAATTCTTGTAGGAGTAAATGAACCAAATGAAATAGATGAAGAAATCATAAATAGATTAGCCAACGACCCGTCAATAGTGGTCATGACTGAATCGACATCCAACTTACATCATCCAACTTTTCTCAATAACATTGACACTATTATTACTCCATTTAATGAAAAAGATTTTAAAGACTTTCAGCCAGAAATACTCATAACTTTTGGAGGAATGATTGTTTCAAAGCGCATCAAATCTTTTTTGAGAAGCCATAAACCCAAATACCATTGGCACATTGATCCTTTGCGCGCTTATGATACGTATGCCTGTTTTGTAAAACACTTCGAAGCTAGTCCAAATGATTTCTTCAATAGGATATTGCCTTTTACCCAAAATGTAGCAAGCAATTATTTCCAAAAGGGGCAGGCCATAAAAAAGTTTCGTGAAGCCAAACACAAATTGTACTTAGATAAAATCCCATTTTCCGATTTGAAGACTTTTGAAATTATTTCGCCAAGTTTGCCTAAAAATTCAATGTTACAACTCAGCAACAGTTCGGCCATTCGTTACGGGCAATTATTTGATATTGATCCAACTATTTCGGTCTTCAGCAATCGAGGGACAAGCGGTATCGACGGAAGTACGTCTACTGCCATTGGCGCTGCAGTAGGAAGCAATAAACCAACGATTTTAATTACAGGAGATATCGGATTTTTATACGACAGTAATGCGTTGTGGAATGCTTATCTTCCCAAAAATTTTAAAATTATTCTTATCAATAACGGTGGCGGTGGTATTTTTAGGATTTTACCAGGACATATGGAAACCAAAGTGTTCAATACCTTTTTTGAAACGGCTCATTGTTTGACTGCCGAACATTTGGCAAAAATGTACGGTTTGGAATACACCATTGCCAGCGACGAAACGAGTTTGACAAATGCTTTGTCTGCCTTATATGTCCAAAATGAAAAGCCAAGTATTTTAGAAGTTTTCACTCCAACATTACAGAACGATAAAATCTTGTTGCAGTATTTTAAAGAGTTGGTATAAAAGTTTAAAGGGGTGAATTTCTATTTTGAAATTCACCCCTTTAAAAATAAATGGATCTGTTTATGAATTAACAGCTCACGGTTTCATATTGATTATTATCTCAAACTCGCTCCAAGTTCTGCAATGAAATTTTTCTGTAATTTGTTCATTACAGCATCGATTTGCTCGTCTGTCAATGTTTTTGAATTGTCCTGAATAGTGAAACTTAACGCATATGATTTTTTTCCTTCAGGCAAATTTTGCCCTTCATATACATCAAAAAGATTGATGTTTTTCAATAATGATTTTTCTGTTTTTCGGGCAATTTTATAAATCGAATCGAAAGTTATATTTTCATCAATCAGTAAGGCTAAATCTCTTCGAACTTCTGGATATTTAGGAATATCGGTAAACTTAATTTTATTTGAAATGAGTTTTAAAGCTAAACTCCAATTGAAATCAGCAAATAACACCTCTTGTTTAATGTCAAAATTTTTCAGGATTGATTTTTTGACGGTTCCAAATTCGACCAAAGTTTCATCGCCAACGGCCATAGCCATTCCTTCGGCAAAAACATCCGATTTTACCGGTTCACATTTAGTTTTTTCAATACCTAATCGAGAGAGTATGGCATCAATATAGCCTTTAAACAAAAAGAAGTCAGTTGGTTTCTGAGCATTAGTCCAACTTTCCTGGTTGCGATTTCCGGTAATAAATGCTGTTAAATGCTTTTGTTCTTCATAACCGGCGGTGAAATTGTGGTAGGATTTTCCGAATTCGAATAACTTTAACTCGGAATTTTTACGATTGATATTATACGACACCGCTTCCAGACCAGAAAATAATAATGACTGTCTCATTACGGATAAATCATTGCTTAACGGATTTAGAATGATTACGTTATGGGCAGGATCCAGCATTTCCGAAAGGGAAACATATTCGGGTGAAGTCAATGAATTGGCCATCATTTCATGAAATCCTAAGGAATTCAATTGAGTGGCAATTACATTTTGTACTTTGTAGTCTTCTGTTCTGGATGAATTTGAAATCGTTGCATTTAATTTTTTAGTAAAATTGATGTTGTTATAGCCGTAAACCCGAAGAATTTCTTCTATTACATCAATTTCTCTCTGTACGTCAACGCGATACGAAGGGATGGTAAGGCCAAGGCCTGCGTCGCTAACGCTATTTATTTTAATGTCAAGTGAGGCCAAAATCTTTTTGATGATTTCTTTAGGCAATTCTTGTCCAATTAATTTGGCAGTTTTGGCAAAATTTAAAAATACGGGGAAATCCTCAATTTTTTTAGGATAAAGATCAATTAAATCAGATGTAATTTCTCCGCCAGCAACTTCCTGAATCAATAAGGCTGCACGTTTTAATGCGTATTCTGTGATGGATGGATCAACTCCTCTTTCGAATCTGAAAGACGCATCGGTACTCAAAGTATGTCTTTTAGCTGTTTTTCTAATGCTTACAGGGTTGAAATAGGCACTTTCCAAAAAGATATTCGTGGTATTTTCAGTTACTCCTGAATTTTTCCCGCCAAAAACACCTGCAATACACATAGGGCCATTGTCATCACAAATCATTAGATCCTCTTCATGTAAGGTTCTTTCGATATCATCAAGTGTGGTGAATTTTGTTCCCCCAGGGAGTTTTTTCACGACGATTTTACCATTTATTTTTGAGGCATCAAAAGCGTGAAGCGGTTGTCCCAATTCATGTAAAACATAATTGGTAACATCAACAATATTATTCTTAGGGTTTATTCCAATAGATTTCAAGCGGTTCTGTAACCAATCAGGTGAAGCTTTTACCTTAATTCCAGAAATAGTGACGCCACAATAACGCGGGGCTAACTTTGCTTCCTTAATATCGACATCAATTTTCAGTGTCCTTTTGTCTACCCTAAAATTACTTACTGACGGCGTAATTAATTCGACATTGATTCCACTTTGCATTAAACCCGCTCTTAAATCTCTTGCCGTACCAAGATGACTCATGGCATCGGCGCGATTTGGTGTTAAACCGATTTCGAATATTTCGTCATTCTCAATTTTAAAAACCTTAGCAACTGCTGTGCCTGGTTTTAAGGAGCTGTCTAAAATCATGATTCCGTCATGACCGGTTCCAAGACCTAATTCGTCTTCGGCACAAATCATTCCGTTGCTTTCTTGGTCGCGAATTTTTCCTTTTTTTATTTGAAAAGAATTTCCCTCTTTGTCATACAATGTGGTTCCTATGGTGGCAACGGGAACTTTTTGTCCAATAGCTACATTGCTGGCGCCACAAACGATTTGAACCGGAATTCCATCGCCTAAATCAACGGTGGTTACTTTCAATCGATCGGCATTTGGATGCTGTACACAAGTCAGAACATGTCCCACAATAATACCTTCTAAACCTCCTTTTATTGATTGGTATTTTTCGACGATTTCTACTTCCAAACCTAAGTCGGTAAGTAAAGCGGCAGTTTCATCGGATTTCCAGTCTATTTTTATGAATTGTTTTAACCAATTGTAAGAAATTTTCATTTGTCGAATTTAATAAGAATGCAAATATAAGGATTGCAGGTTGGAGTAAGAAACAATTTTTTTTGTTTTTTATTACGATTGATTCCATTTTAGAGGTTCTTGAAATGAGGATTTATTATAATTAAATATAAATTTGTGTGAATATTATAAAAAAATAACGTTAAAAAAACACATATGAAAATTTAATGCTACTTGTTGAATGAATTGTGCTATTCAAATGATGGATAGGGACCTATTTTTGATAAAACAAAATATATAAGAACATGGAGAACATAGTAAAAAGACCTGAATTTAAGGCAACGTATGACAATTATATTGGAGGAAAATTTGTTGCACCCATTGGTGGCCAATATTTTGATGTAGTTTCTCCAATAGATGGGAAAGTGTTTACAAGGGCAGCACATTCAACCAAAGTAGACATCGATTTTGCTGTTGATAAAGCGCATGAAGCTTTTCAAACTTGGGGAAAAACATCCGTTACGGAACGGAGTATATTATTGAACAAAATTGCACAAGTTATAGAAGACAATCTGGAATACATTGCCACGGTTGAAACCATAGATAACGGGAAAGCGATACGGGAAACTTTAGCTGCCGATATCCCTTTGGCAATTGACCATTTCCGATATTTTGCTGGTGTGATTCGTGCCGAAGAAAGTTCTATTGCAGAACTGGATTCGCAAACCGTTTCGATTGCTTTAAGCGAACCTTTGGGAGTAATTGCCCAAATTATTCCTTGGAATTTCCCAATTTTAATGGCTGTTTGGAAACTGGCTCCAGCATTGGCTGCAGGAAATACCGTAGTATTAAAACCGGCTGAAAGTACGCCAATTTCTATTTTAGTATTGATGGAATTGATAGGCGATATTCTTCCTCCGGGAGTTGTAAATATTGTAAATGGTTTTGGTGCTGAACTTGGAAGAGCTTTGGTAACCAATAAAAAAGTGTCAAAAGCCGCATTTACGGGTTCAACACCAACGGGGCGTTTGGTAATGCAATATGCTACCGAAAATATTATTCCAGTGACATTGGAATTGGGTGGGAAATCTCCAAATATTTTCATGAAATCCGTAGGTGATGCTGACGATGAATTTTTTGACAAAGCCATTGAAGGGGCTGTGATGTTTGCCTTAAATCAAGGAGAAATTTGTACGTGTCCTTCCCGATTATTAGTTCATGAGGACATTTATGAAAAATTTATTGCCAAAGTAATCGAAAGAACTATGGCAATCAAATTAGGGAATCCATTGGACAGAACAACCATGATGGGGGCACAAACTTCCTTGGTTCAAAAAGAAAAAATTCTTTCTTATATCAAATTAGGAAAAGAAGAAGGTGCCGAAGTGTTAATTGGTGGTGAAGAAAACCATATGGAAGGTGATATTTCAGGAGGATATTATATCAAACCCACTCTTTTCAAAGGCAATAACAAAATGCGTATTTTTCAAGAAGAAATTTTCGGGCCAGTTTTGGCGGTTACTACTTTCAAAACTATTGAAGAGGCGATTGCTATTGCAAACGATTCGATGTATGGTTTGGGAGCTGGAGTATGGACCCGTGATGCACACGAAATTTATCAGGTTCCAAGAGCTATTCAGGCGGGGCGTGTCTGGATTAATCAATACCATTCCTATCCGGCTGGAGCTCCTTTTGGAGGGTATAAACAATCAGGGATTGGTCGTGAAAATCACAAAATGATGTTGGGACATTACCGTCAAACAAAAAATATGTTGATTTCTTACGACAAAAAGAAATTAGGGTTCTTTTAATAGATTGCTGATTTTGGTTAATGGTAAACCTGACAGATTGTATAATTTGTCAGGTTTTATTTTAAATTTAAAAAAGATGACAAAAAGAATTGTTGCCACAGAAAAAGCAGTAGCATTAATTAAAATATTGCAAGAAAAACACGGTGATTTGATGTTTTATCAAGCGGGAGGATGTTGCGAAGGGACACAGCCACAATGTTTTGAAAAAGGAGGGTTCTATCAACGGTTTGGCGATGTGTGCATCGGTACAATCGAAAACACCGAATTTTGGGTGGACAAGGATTTATTCGAATATTGGAAACATGCGCATTTTACTTTGGATGTAATAGATGCTTTTGGAGTGGGAGGATTCTCTTTGGAAACCCCATTGAAAAAAACATTCCGAATCGAATACCGCATTTTTACACCAAAAGAAGAGCAATCGCTTGAACCTTTAAAATATATTGAATAGATCTAGTGAATTACATACAGCAATTGGTACTGTTTGGGAGTAATTCCTTCGTGTTTTTTGAACAATCGAATGAAATAATTAGAATCTTCAAATCCCGATAAATGGCACACTTCATTAATTTGTATCGTAGGATTTTTGAGTAATTGTTTGGCGCACCTTATTTTTTCGCTAATGACAAATTCTATCGGGCTCATGCCTAATTCTCTTCTGAAAAGTCTGTAGAATGAAGTGGTACTCATACACGCTTTTTCGCTCAAATGTTTCATACTGATGTTTTCCTTCAAGTTCAATCGTATGAATTCTACCACTTGCGTAATAGGATTTTGGGGATCCGTGAATAAACCGTCATCAATGGCTTTTGCGGTTTGGGTTTGAATAATTCGAATCAATAATTCCTGCAAAGTCAAATCGGCTAAGGCATCTTTAGTGATGGAAGTGCTCATGCATTCTTTTATCAATTTGTTAATGGTTGATGCCAATTCCACATTATTATAAAAAAAATAGTTTTGGTAATTCAATTGCCAAAATTGGGAATTTCCTTCTTTGGGATAGCGTTCGTTTAAAAAATGCAGGGTATCGGTAATTTTTTTTTTGTCAATCGCCAAAGCCAAACATTGTGTCGGATTGTTTCTTGAAGCATCAGGGAAATCGATTTTCATTTCCACATTTGAAGGAATAACTACCGTTTCGCCAGGCAAATAATCAAAACTTGGATCGTCAAAAAGATGCATTATCTTTTTACCTCTTAACATGCTGGTGACCACAAAATCATTGAATTTCAAGGGCACTAATGCGGAAGATTCATAGGTTTCGAACAGATTGAGTTCACAATGGTTTAGAGAGTAAACGGTTCTGTTTTCAACCAATGTTTTTAACGATTTCTCGTTCGATAATTGCGGTGGATTAATAAAAGCACGATTGCCATTCATAGTTTTAAACTTTAAAAAAAATAGAGTTTAAATCTAATAAAAATTATGGCATGTAGCACATTGATTATGAAATTTTTAAATTAATTCCTCTACATGTTTTTTTATGTTTTCCGCAATTTTATGGGTAGGTAAATCATTTTCATCAGTTCCAAAAGGATCCTCAATTTCTTCTGCAATTAATTCTAAACTGGCTAATACATAAAAAATAAAAACCACAACAGGAACCACATAATAGCCCAAACTAAAAGAGTAGCCAAAAGGTAAAGTCATCACGTAAAAGAAGATGAATTTTTTTAGGAAAGCACTGTAGGAATAGGGAATGGGAGTGTTTTTGATTCGCTCACAAGCACCACAAATTTCGGTAAAGGATTGTGCTTCGGCATTCAAAATAATCAATTGATCCCCTGTTATTTTCTTTGAAACGTATAAATCGTTTATTTTTTGAAACAACATTTTAGCTGCCTGATTGGGTTTGTGTTTGTGATGGTCAATTTCTAAATCTACATCTTCAAACAATTGTTTGCTCGTATCGGTATCATTCAGATGTTTGTGTAAAATCGAAGCGTAACTTGGAATCATTTTTCTGAAATAATTTCGATCTTTTTCATCCTGTAGGATTACGGATAATTTGATGGCAAAATTCCGACTGTTATTCACTAATGCACCCCACATTTTGCGCCCTTCCCACCACCGATCATAAGCCGTATTGGTCCTGAAAACGAGCAATAACGAAATTACAAAACCCAACATGCCGTGCATGATCGTGATGTTTTTTACATAACTGTCGTCGGATAATTTCCAATATTCGACTTCCATATACCCAATAATTCCAGAATAAGCGCCAATGGCAAGCATGATTGGAAATAAGGTTCTAAAGGTATCGGCTTTATGGAACCGAAAGATAAAAGTAAACCAGTCCTTTGTATTGTATGAAATCATTTTGGCTAAATTTTTCCTGCAAATTTAAATTAAAAATTAAGATTTCCAGCCAATTCTTTCAATGCTATTTCCGATAATTTGGCTTGAAATTTGGCATTGCTGTAGCGTACTTTTGCGTTGACATAATTCAATTGTGCCGTTCTAAATTCTAGAGTAGTGATGGTTCCAATTCGGAATTTATCCAAGGTAATATTTAGATTTTGTTTGGCTATAGCCTCATTTTTTTCTTCCAGATCAATCAATTCTAAATTGGTTAAATACGTTTGATAGGAAATCGCCAATTGGGAATGTAGGGCAAGATTTTGTTGATAAATTGCAATTTTTGAATTGTCAATTTGAATTTGGCTAATTTTCTCGTTTCGATTTTGTGCAAATCCATCGAACAAATTCAATGTTGCACTAAAGCCATAATTCAACCCTCTGGCGGAAGATTGCGTTGTAAAACCAAGACCGGAATGACTTTCAGAAAAATTATAACCGGTATTTACTTTTACCGTCGGGTAACGCGCCGCTTTAATTTGTTTTAGCTGCAACTCGGCAACGTCTTTATTTAGGATTTGAGTCTCTAATTGTGGATTCTGCTTTTCTGCTAATGCGCTTATTTCCGGAAGTAATAATTTAGTGTCAACTTCAATAGTATCAGCTACTTTAAAATCAATTTTGGCATCCCTAGCAAGTACCTGATTCAATAAAATTTTAGTATTGGCAAACATTTCTTTCTGTCTCAACAACGCTACTTTGTCAGTATTTAAATCCACTTGTGCGTTTAAAACTTCCAGTTTGGAGGCTTTCCCAATCGTAAATCGATTTTGTGCCAATGCCAATCGTTGGTTTGAAATGACTATTGTAGAATCCAAAGCCACCAATTGCTGTTGTTGCTGTACCAAATCAAAATAGGTGGCATTGACATCGGATATTTTTGTGATTAAAGTCAGTTTTAACTGGGCTTCCCCTAATTTTTGTAACTGTTTCAATTGATCCATTTTTGCAAACATTTTGAATCCGTCAAAAACAGTCCAATCTAAACCCACGCCGTAATTCAACGTACTGCTTTTAGCATTATCCAGTTTTGTAACGGTTCCGTCAGCTCTGGTTTGAGAGAGATTTTGGATGCCATTGTTATCAACAATCGTGGCGGCAAGCTTAGGCAACATTCCGGCATTTCCAGATGTGACATTGGTTTTGTCAATCAATAAATTGTTCGATGCAATTTTGATTTCATAATTGTTTTCTAAAGCAGTTTTTACGGCATCTTCAAGCGTTAATATTTCTTGAGCATCTATTTTTAAAATGCAACAGAAAAATATAACCAGACTTTTAAATAAATTTTTTGAATTCATCATGCTACTTATTTTCTTTTTTTTCTGAGGAAAATGTTTGTTTTCCAAGGGTTTCAGGAATTGCATTTTCTATAATAGCGATAGGAACGCCTTTTTTTATGCTGGATTCATATTCTTCAATATGATCAAATTCGGGATAATGTTTTCGGGCTTTCGACCACATTAAATACATGGCCGGAATGACGAATAAGGTCAAGACCAAAGAGAAAATCGTTCCGCCTACAATAACAACCCCCATCCCAATTCTGCTGGTGGAAGCGGCTCCAAGCGACAGTGCAATTGGTAATGCCCCAAGCGAAATCGCTAAACTGGTCATCAATATAGGTCGAAGTCGGGCTTCTGCAGCTTCTAAAATAGCCTCTAATTTTGGCTTGCCCTGTTCCCGCAATTGGTTGGCAAATTCTACAATTAAAATTCCATTTTTAGTTACTAATCCAATCAGCATAACGGTTCCAATTTGGCTAAAAATATTCCATGTTTGGTCGAACAACCACAAGGAAAACAAGGCTCCGGCAACGGCCATTGGCACTGTCAGGATGATAATTAACGGGTCGATAAAACTTTCAAATTGTGCCGCCAGAATTAAAAATATTAGGACTAAAGCCAAGCCAAAGGCAAAAGTGGTATTGGAACTGCTTTCGACAAAATCTCGGGATTCACCCCCCAAATCGGTCGTAAAGGTATCATCTAAAACTTTGGCTTTGATCTCATTCATGGCATTAATTCCGTCGCTTATGCTTTTTCCGGGAGCCAATCCGGCAGAAACGGTGGCCGACATATACCGGTTATTATGGTACAATTGTGGGGGATTGCTTTGTTCTTCTATCGTCACGACATTATCCATTTGGATTAATTCGCCTTTATTATTTTTGACAAACATCGAAGTCAAATCCAATGGTTTGGAACGGTCTTTTTGGTCAAATTGCCCTATAACTTGGTATTGTTTTCCATTCCGGATGAAATAACCAAACCGTTGCCCACTCAGTGAAAGTTGTAAGGTTTGCGCAATATCAATGACAGAAATGCCCAGACTTTCGGCTTTTTCCCGGTTAATGGTTACATTGATTTCCGGCTTATTGAATTTTAAATTCACATCTGTTACGGCAAAAGTGGGATTGCTAGCCGCTTCTTCCATAAACAATGGAATTTTTTCTTGCAGTTTTTTAAAATTCGGCGCCTGAATAATGTATTGTATGGGTAAACCGCCTCTTCTATTAACGGCAATTGTAGGTTGTTCTACGACAGATGTTTTAGCTTCGGGATATTTCTTGGTCCATTTGGTCAGTTTTTCGGCAATTTCTTTTTGGGAACGATTTCTTTCATCAGGTTCAGATAATGCAATTCGGATTCGGCCACTATTTACCGTTGACGCACCAAAACCAGGGGAAGTTATAATTAATGCTACTTTTTTTTCTGGAATGGAATCGTCAATTAATGCTGAAATCTCCTGCATGAATCGGTCTGTATAATCATAGGAGGAACCTTCGGGTGTCGTGATGCTCATTGTTAAAGCACTTCGGTCATCATAAGGCGCAGTTTCTTTTTGCAAAACATTAAAAAACAGGTAAATCAATCCGAAACAAGCAATTAAAATGGGAAAACTCAACCATTTTTTTTTCATGAAACGATGTAAAGCTTCAGCATAACCGCTATTCAGTTTTTGAAAATAGGGTTCCGTTTTAATATAGAAATTTGATTTTTTTTGTTGGCCCCCTTTCATTAAATAGGCGTTCAACATGGGTGTTAAAGTCAGTGATACAAAGGCAGAAATTAATACAGCGGCCCCAATGACGACCCCAAATTCCCGGAACAATCGCCCAACAAAACCTTCCAGAAATATCACAGGCAGGAACACCGCGGCCAAGGTAATGGAAATGGAAATTACTGCAAAAAAGATTTCGTTAGAGCCTTTAATTGCTGCCTCAATGGGTGACATTCCTTCTTCTACTTTCTTAAAAATATTTTCGGTGACTACAATTCCGTCGTCAACAACCAATCCCGTTGCTAAAACGATGGCCAATAAAGTCAATACATTGATGGAGAACCCAAAAAGCCACATGATAAAAAAGGTTGCAATCAAGGAAACGGGGATGTCAATTAATGGCCTGAAGGCTATTGCCCAATCCCTAAAAAACAAATAAATAATCAAAATCACCAGCAGCAATGAAATTCCCAATGTTTCCGCAACTTCAATCACTGATTTTTTTACAAAAACCGTACTGTCAATGGCGATGTTGAGTTGGATATCTTTTGGTAAATCCTTTTTCAGCAATTCGAATTCTTTGTAAAACGCTTTAGAAATATCAAGATAATTTGCTCCGGGAAGAGGTACAATAGCAACGCCAACGAGGGGTAAACCCGATTGGGTCATCTTGGTTTCTAAATTTTCCGGTCCAAGAGCCGCATTTCCAACATCGCTAAAACGAACCACTTTTTCACCGTCCGTCCGAATGATGATTGCGTTGAATTCTTCAGGTTTGGATAGATTTCCAACGGTTTTTACCGTCAATTCGGTATTGTTTCCCGTTAATTTTCCCGAAGGCAATTCAACGTTTTGTTTGTTCAACGCATCCCGAACTTCAGAAACGGTACAGCCATACGCCGCCAATTTTATGGGGTCAATCCACAAACGCATGGCGTATTTTTTTTGACCCCAGATCTGGACCCCACTAACACCCGGAATGGTTTCTAAGCGTTGCGAAATGACGTTTTCGGCATAATCACTGAGTTCCAAGGCACTTTTCGTATCGCTTTGTACTGTCATCGAAATGATAGCCTCACCGTTAGCGTCCGCTTTGGAAACCACTGGTGGCGCATCAATATCTTTTGGTAAACTCCGAACGGCCTGCGAAACTTTGTCCCGAACATCGTTAGCCGCTTCCTCCAAATTTTTATCCAAATTAAATTCGATGGTAATGTTGCTACTTCCTTGAATGCTGGAGGACGTGACATTTCGAATTCCATCTATAGAATTAATGGCTTTTTCCAAGGGTTCGGTAATTTGTGCCTCGATAATATCAGAATTAGCTCCAGCATAATTTGTTCGAATGGAAACCTGAGCCGGATCAATAGAAGGGAATTCCCGAACGCCAAGAAAGGTATAGCCTAAGCCTCCGAATAAAACAATCGCCAAATTAATGACAATGGTAAATACAGGCCTTCTTATGCTTAAAGTGGATAAACTCATAGAGATTTTTGATTTTAGATTGGGATTTTAGATTTGAGAAATCACAATCCAATCTAGTTAACTTTTACTTTTACGGGGGCGTCATCTTTTAGAGACATAACACCACTCGTCAACACGGTATCTCCCGGTTTTAGTCCCGATAAAACTAAGATGGAAGCGTCGGTTCTGGTTGCTGTTTCCACCATCACTTCTTTTGCTTTCCCTTTATTAGTTATAAAAACTTTCTTGCCTCCCTGAACAGGAATGATGGCCTCCGTTGGAACCACAAGGGCATCCTTAATAATATCTAAAGGCAATTCTACATTAGCAAAAGTGCCGGGCAAGAGTTTTCCGTCTTTGTTTTCCGCAATGGCACGAACCTGTAACGTTCTGGTTGCCGTTGCTACAGCAGGTTCTATGGCATATATTGTGGCAAGGTATTTTTGGGTTGACCCCGATATCGTAAAACTTAAATTGGAATTCGTTTTTACTTGAAAGGTATATTTTTCAGGAATAGAAAAGGTAATTTTTAGTTTGTCGGTGTTTACCAATTGGGACACTAAAATACTTGGCGTGATATACGTCCCCGGCGAAATGGAGCGCAATCCGATTTTTCCCGAAAACGCCGCCCTTACAGAAGTTTTCCCTATTTGAGCGCTAATGAGTTGACTTTGCGCTTGCGCTGATTTTAAATCGGCACGGGCAATATCATATTCTTCTTGGCTGATGGCTTCTTTTTGAAGTAAAAGTTTGGCTCTTCTTTCATTTTCAAAGGCCAATCCTTCTTTCGTTTTGGCTTGCCCCAATTGCGCCCTCAATTCTATATCGTTGACTTTAAAAAGCAATTGCCCCTTGGTTACGTTGCTTCCTTCTTGAAAATTGATGCTTTCGACAATTCCGGAAACTTCAGAACGAATTTCCACTTGTTCGTTAGCTTCAATAGAGCCCGATAGAGAAAGGATATTGTCAAATGTTTGCGGTTTTACTACCATTCCGCTTACAGTCATGGTTTTTCCTTTTCCACCTTTGTCTTTAGAATCGTCGTTTTTGTTCTGGTTTTGAACAATTCGGTAGGCGATAAAACCACCCATTCCTATAAATAGTAAGATATAAACGATGTGCTTAACTTTCATTTGTTAGATTTTATTGTTTTTAAGTAAAATGGATTTGCCAGAATGGAGCAATTTTACTTATTTTTTAAAGTTTTACAAATTTAGTGTATAGATTTGGGAAAGTTTTGTAAGTTAAATTTTATTTAACTCTAATTTGTTCAAAAAGGGATTTTACTACGAAATTTAACTAATGTAATTCCAGATATTTTTCTTTTTACAGAGCTCCATAAAAACGGCTCTTAAAGTGGCGTGTTCCGGTTTTATTAAGGGTGCATCGTCCTTTAAAATTTTGACGGCATAGTTTCGTGCCAGTTGCAAAATATCCCGATCCCGAACAATGTCGGCAATCTGCAGATTCAAAACGCCGCTTTGTTGGGTACCCATTAAATCGCCGGGGCCACGCAATTTCAAATCCACTTCGGCAATTTCGAAACCGTCGTTCGTGCGAACCATCGTTTCCATTCGGGTTTTACTGTCATTAGACAATTTGTGGGAAGTCATCAAAATGCAATAACTCTGTTCGGCACCACGACCCACGCGACCCCGCAATTGGTGCAGTTGGGACAAGCCGAAACGTTCCGCACTTTCTATAATCATCACACTGGCATTGGGAATATTCACGCCCACTTCAATCACGGTAGTGGCCACCATTATATTGGTTTTTCCTTCTGAAAATCGTTTCATTTCCGCATCCTTATCGGCAGGTTTCATTTTGCCGTGCAGGATAGAAATGGCATATTGTGGTAACGGAAAATCACGCGATATGCTTTCGTAGCCATCCATCAAATCCTTGAAATCCATTTTTTCCGATTCCTGAATTAATGGATAAACAATATAAATTTGCCTTCCCAAAGCAATTTCATCCCGAATAAATTTCCACACTTTCAGTCGGTTGCTGTCAAATCGATGCACCGTTTGAATGGGTTTTCGTCCCGGTGGCAATTCGTCAATCACGGAAATGTCTAAATCGCCATACAAACTCATGGCTAAAGTCCTCGGAATAGGGGTGGCGGTCATGACCAAAACATGGGGCGGAATATCGTTTTTTTTCCAGAGTTTAGAACGTTGCTCCACGCCAAAACGGTGTTGTTCGTCTATAATGGCCAAGCCTAAATTTTGGAATTTCACCTTGTCTTCCAGTAGCGCATGCGTGCCAATAATGATGTGCAAACTGCCGTTTTCCAGTTCCTCGTGAATGATTTTACGTTGGGCTGTTTTAGTGGAACCCGTTAATATTTTGATGTTGATATTCAAAGCCTGAGCCAGTTCCGACAATCCTATAAAATGTTGGTTCGCCAAAATTTCCGTGGGTGCCATCAAACAGGATTGAAATCCATTGTCCAAAGCCAAAAGCATGCTCATAAAAGCAACGATGGTTTTCCCCGAACCTACATCGCCTTGCAGCAGTCGGTTCATTTGGGCGGGATTTCCCATGTCGTTTCTAATTTCTTTGAGCACTCGTTTTTGCGCATTTGTCAAGTCGAAAGGCAAATGGTTTTGGAAGAAATTATTGAAATTTTCGCCTACAATGGTAAACGGATGTCCCTTGATTTTATGTTTCCGAATCAGGTTTTTGGTGATCAATTGCAGTTGGATAAAGAACAGTTCTTCAAACTTCAATCTAAATTGGGCTTTCGCCAAAGCTTCGGCACTTTTAGGAAAATGAATATTGAATAAAGCTGATTTTTTGGGCATCAGTTTCAGTTCGTCAATCAGATAATTGGGCAAGGTTTCCGTAAACTGATCTTGGGTTTCCAGAAACAATTGCTGCATCATTTTATTAATTGTCCTATTGGAAATGCCCCGATTCGTCAGGATTTCCGTCGAAGGATAAACGGGTTGCAGGGCAGAGCGCAAGCTTTGTTCATGTTCGCTTAGCAATTCTATTTCGGGATGCGCCATGTTGAAAACGCTGTTGAACGACGTGCATTTTCCGAAAATCACAATGGGAACATTCAACTGTAAACTTTCCCGAATCCATTTGTGGCCTTGAAACCAAACCAGTTCCATTTGACCCGTATCATCCACGAAAGTGGCGACCAAGCGTTTGCCTCGTTTTTGTTCTACGGTTTTAATGTTAATGATTTTGCCAATGAGTTGCACCTCGGCGGCATTGTTCTGCAATTCGTTAATCTTATAATACCGCGTTCGGTCAATGTACCTATTGGGGAAAAAATTAACCAAATCCCCGTACTTGTGAATCCCCAATTCCTTGCGGAGCAATTCGCCCCGATTGGGACCAACGCCTTTGAGGTATTCTATGGGAGTTTGGAGGAGATTACTCATTTGTTGCAGTTCAACATTCAAAATTCGTTGTTCAAAATTCAACCTTTTAAAGATTGAATTATTGCGTGAGCGAAGATAGTTTTTAATTGGGAAATTCGGAAATGGGAAAATTTGAAAAATGGAGCCCTCAGAAAAATTAATTCAAAAATATACTCCAAACGCAATATCTTTGAAAAAATAAAAAGAATAATAAATGACAACCCATCTCGCGCTCCTTCGGGGCATCAATGTTTCTGGACACAACATGATAAAAATGGAGGCGCTGAAAACTACTTTAGAAGCCATTGGTTTTCAAAACGTGCATACCTACATCCAATCGGGAAATGTTTTTGTGGATTCCGACGAGGTTAATCCCGCCAAAGTAGGGTTTCTCATCAAGCAGGAAATTTTTAAGGTTTTTGGTCATGAAGTCCCCGTTGTGGTTATTGGCAGGGAAGATTTGGAAGCCTGTTTCAGGAACAATCCTTTTTTGAAGGAAGCGGCTATTGACACCAAGAAATTATACGTGGCTTTTGTTTCCGCGGCCTTGCGGAGCGACAGCATCAACGATTTAAAAATAAGCCAATTCAAACCCGATGAAGCCAGCATAGACGCCAGCAGAATTTACATTAAATATGTCATTGGCGCAGGAAAAACGAGGTTTGACCAAAAATATATCGAGAAAAAGTTGAACGTGACGGCCACCATTCGCAATTGGAACACGGTGATGCAATTGTTGAAAATGTATGGGGAAAGGTAATCGGTAAACTATTTTGCGTTTCTATCGGATATTCAGCTTTTGAACTAAAATTAATTCCTTAGTTTTACATATGGCATTGTTTAAAAACAAGAACACAATTGAATAGAATCGGCTAAAAAATAGGAATACAAATTCCATAAATGCTATTTAAATATGAAATACTTCTTTGTAATGTTCCTCTCCTCGTTCGCCTTTGCGCAACAAACCCAATCGGTGGATTTTAAAACCATCCATGCCAACCTTGAAATTAACCCCATAAAACGGAATGTAGTTGGGAAATGCGAATATACTTTTGAAGTCAAAAACAAAATTGATACTATCCGGATTGATGCACAAAAAATGGTGTTTTCCAATGTGAAAATAAACGGAACGGGCGTAAAATTTACTGAGAACAAAAAGCAGCTATTGCTATATAAAGGGTTTAAAAAAGGCGAAAATACCCTGACATTCAATTATGAGGCTTTTCCAACCCAAGCGATGTATTTCGTAAACTGGGATTTCTCTAAGGAAATAGATACACCAGAAGAGGTGCAAGGTCAAATTTGGACTCAAGGACAGGGTAAATATACCAGCAATTGGTTGCCGAGTTTTGACGACGTGAATGAAAAAGCGGTTTTCAGTTTGAGCATTACGTTCCAAAAAAGTTTTGAGGTGGTGTCTAACGGGAATCTCATTAAGAAAACCGAAAAAGGGGATGAAATATGTTGGCAATACCAGATGACAAAGCCCATGAGCAGTTATTTGGCGATGGTAGCCATTGGTCATTTTAAGAAATATCAGGAAAAGGCAGTCTCTGCAATCGTGCTGGAGGATTATTATGAAAAAGAGGATTCCAGCAAAGTAGAACCCACTTACAGAGATAGCAAAAAAATATTTGATTTTTTGGAAAAAGAAATCGGAGTTCCTTATCCTTGGGGGATATACCGTCAAATTCCGGTTCGGGATTTTCTGTATGCAGGAATGGAAAACACGACTTCTACATTATTTACCAGAGATTTTGTGGTGGATAGCGTAGGGTATAACGACCGCAATTATCTCAATATTAATGCCCACGAACTGGCGCATCAGTGGTTTGGTAATTTGGTTACGGCTCAATCCGGGAAAGAACATTGGTTGCAGGAAGGGTTTGCTACATACTACGCATTATTGGCTGAAAGGGAAGTTTTTGGGGAGGATTATTTTTACAATAAATTATATACCACTTCGCAACAAATCAAGGAAGCTTCTAAGAAAGATTTAATTCCAATATTAAACGAAAAGGCGAGTTCATTATCGTTTTACCAAAAGGGGGCTTGGGCTTTGCATGTTTTGCATGAGGCTTTGGGGCAGGAAAAATTCAATTTGGCGATAAAAAATTATTTGACAAAATATGCCTATCAAAATGTAACTACCGATACTTTCTTGTTAGAAATCAGTTTGGTTTCCGATTATGACACTAAATCTTTTCGTGAAAGATGGTTAGAGCAAACGGCATTCCCTGAAGCAGAAGTAAATGCTATCTTACAAAAAAATGATTTTATCAAGCAATACATTGTACTTCGGGATACGCCTTTAGACATTGTAAAAGATAAAGAACAAATCATTAACATCATGAAGAGTGATGCCTATTATCCTATAAAGGAATTGTTGGTTTACCAAACGGTATCATTTCCTTTTGAGTCTAAAGAATCAATATTGTGGGCGGCTTTGAATACAAAAGATTGGAATGTAAGGAGAGCGGTGGCTTTAAGTCTAACAACCATTCCAGAAAGTTTTAGATTAGAATATGAATCGTTGCTGAATGACAAATCATATGAAACACAGGAAATTGCGTTATTCAATTTGTGGAAACTCTTTCCGGAACATCAAAAAAGATATGTTGAGTTATCAAAGGATTGGGTGGGCTTTCAGGATAAAAATTTAAAACTGCAACATCTTTCTTTGGCTTTTTTGACAACTCGAGATAAGGAAGAAAAACTGGAAGCCTATCATGAATTGTTGGCATACACAGGAACAAATTATGATTCTGGCTTACAACAAAGCGCCTTGGAAAAATTACTGAGTTTAAAAATCTATAATGAAGACATGTTTAGAAGTCTGATTTATGGAATGGGAAGTCACCGTTGGCAATTTGTCAAATTTTCTAAAGACACCATTAGAAAGCTTTTGAAAGAGCAAAAGCACAGGGATGTTTTTATTAGAATCCGTGCAGAATTGCCCCTTCGGGAGAAAACGCAACTGCAAAGGTTATTAGAGGAATAAACAAGGCAATCGATTCTGGAAATAGTCTTAATTCATGTTGGTATTTTTCATGAATGGTTGGGAATAAAAGTGAAATTGATATTAATTTTGGAATTATGGTAAGAGTTTGATTTTTTTTATAAAGGCGCGTTTCCATTTTTTAATAAATACATGCATTTCTAAAATAGCATTCCAACTTCATTTTTTAAATAGCTTAAAGCGGCACTACTAGGAGTTTGTTTTTCCATCAAATCACTTAAAATAACTTCGCGCAATTTATCTGCATCCTCCACACGCTCGCTCATGTTGGCTTTTCGGATCATTTGAATTGTGGCATTTTTTGCTGTAACAATAATGGTCCAACATTCATCAGACATGTAAATTTGTTGGGTTAAATTGTGTTCAAATTCCTGTTCAATTTGGGCAATAATGTAATTCTCATAATCGTTTTTATTGGATGAAATTGGGGAAATACGAGTCAATAATTTAGTAGGACTAATGCGTTCTAAAAATAAGGCCATGCGTTCAAAAGCTTGCAAACGCAAAGGTAAGGCATTTTTCTGGGCTTCTTTATTCAATAAATAACGGCGTCTTCCTTCTTCATTTTTGGTATGTAAATCAAAAAAATAGTAAGCAACTGCTCCTGTAATCAAAGACGGTAAAGTATAGGCAAGTAATTCAATCAATTTTGTGGTATCCATGGTTGTCAATTAAAAAATTATTTTGTCAAAAGTAGGCTATTTTCTAATGTACTGCAAGGTCAAAATTTTCATTTTAGGTGTTAATAATTCACATAAATTCGGGTCAAATATTCTGCCATTAAATGCCTATTTTTGCATATAAATTTGATACTACTGAAAATGCAAAAATACATTAGCCAACTTAACGAAGCACAGCAGGAACCCGTACTCCAAAAAGACGGACCCATGATTATTATAGCTGGCGCTGGTTCGGGAAAAACGCGGGTACTAACCATTAGAATTGCCTATTTGATGAGTTTAGGTGTGGACGCGTTCAGTATTTTGGCACTGACATTTACCAACAAGGCGGCTCGTGAAATGAAAAAGCGTATCTCCGATATTGTGGGTGCCAGTGAAGCTAAAAACCTTTGGATGGGAACTTTTCACTCTGTTTTTGCCCGTATTCTTCGTTCGGAAGCAGACAAATTAGGGTACCCTTCTAATTTTACAATTTATGATACGCAGGATAGCGTTCGATTGATTTCTGCTGTCATAAAGGAAATGCAATTAGACAAAGATATTTATAAACCAAAACAAATTTTAAGCCGAATTTCTTCTTATAAAAACAGCCTGATAACGGTAAAAGCCTATTTCAATAATCCCGAATTGCAAGAAGCCGACGCCATGGCTAAAAAACCTCGTATGGGAGAAATTTATCAAAATTATGTAGAGCGTTGTTTCAAAGCAGGCGCTATGGATTTTGATGATTTGTTGCTAAAAACCAATGAGTTGTTGAATCGTTTTCCTGATGTTTTGGCGAAATACCAGGACCGTTTCAGATACATTTTGGTTGATGAGTACCAAGATACCAACCATTCCCAATATTTGATTGTTCGCGCCTTGTCCGACAGGTTCCAAAACATATGTGTCGTTGGTGATGATGCCCAAAGTATTTATGCTTTTCGAGGGGCGAATATCAATAATATCTTGAATTTTCAGAAAGATTACGAAGGAGTAAAAACTTATCGATTGGAACAAAATTACCGTTCAACTAAAAATATTGTGGAAGCGGCGAATTCGATTATCGACAAAAATAAAACCAAATTAGATAAAGTCGTTTGGACGGCAAATGATTTTGGAAACAAAATAAAAGTGCATCGAAGCGTCACCGATAGCGAAGAAGGGCGATTTGTAGCCAGCACGATTTGGGAACAAAAAATGCAAAATCAAATGATGAATGGTCATTTTGCTATTTTGTATCGTACCAATGCCCAATCCCGTGCGATGGAAGATGCGCTGAGAAAACGTGACATTCCGTATCGAATTTACGGTGGTTTGTCGTTTTATCAACGTAAGGAAATTAAAGATGTTTTATGTTATTTGCGATTGGTGATTAACCCGAAAGACGAAGAAGCACTGATTCGCGTAATCAATTATCCAGCAAGGGGAATTGGAGATACTACCGTCGAGAAGTTGACTATTGCAGCCAATCATTATAAGCGGTCTATTTTTGAAGTGATGCAAAACATCGATAAAATAGATTTGAAATTGAATTCGGGAACAAAACAAAGATTGCAGGATTTTGTGACGATGATTCAGAGTTTTCAGGTAATTAATGAGAATCAAGATGCTTTTTATTTGGCCGATCATGTTTCTAAAAAAACAGGATTGGTTCAGGAATTAAAGAAAGATGCTACACCTGAAGGAATTGCTAAAATTCAGAATATTGAAGAGCTTCTAAACGGTATTAAAGATTTTACCGAAGGCCAAAAAGAAATTGATGGCGCTCGTGGAGCCTTGTCTGAGTTTATGGAAGATGTAGCCTTAGCAACCGATTTAGATAAAGATACTTCTGATGAAGATCGTGTTGCTTTAATGACGATACATTTGGCCAAGGGGTTGGAGTTTCCGTATGTTTTTGTGGTGGGAATGGAAGAGGATTTGTTTCCGAGCGCCATGAGTATGAGCACTCGTAGCGAACTGGAAGAAGAGCGTCGATTGTTTTATGTTGCCTTGACTCGTGCCGAAAAGCAAGCCTATTTGACCTATGCACAATCGCGTTACCGCTGGGGAAAATTAACGGATAGTGAACCTTCCCGTTTTATTGAAGAAATTAATGGCGAATATCTGGAATATCTTACGGCAGAGGAAACAAATTATCGGTATAAGCCCATGATCGATAATGATATTTTTGGTGATGTCGATAAATCGAAACTGCGATTGGCAAAACCAATAGGAGGGACTCCTCCAAAATATATTACTGATAACGAACCAAAATCGGATATTAATGTTCGGAAACTGAAACCGGTTTCCAGCAATGCGGCTTCGGGAACGGCGAATTTATTTGACAACAAACTCACCTTAGGAAATGTGGTGATGCACGAACGTTTTGGGAAAGGCGAAGTCATTAATCTTGAAGGAGTTGGAGCCGACAAAAAAGCGGAAATCAAATTTGAAGTTGGCGGAATCAAGAAGTTGTTGTTGCGATTTGCGAAATTGGATGTGATAGGTTGAGAAAATATTTCAAGTTAGCTTACACCCAAACTATAAAAAAAACAAATGTCACAATTCATAAAAATATACGAAGATAAACCAAATGAGGCTGCTATTAAAAAAGTAGTGGAGGTTTTAAAAAATGGAGGACTAGTTATTTATCCCACCGATACCGTTTATGGTTTGGGTTGCGATATTACGAATTCCAAAGCATTAGAGCGCATTGCAAAAATTAAAGGGGTGAAATTAGAGAAAGCCAATTTCTCCTTTATTTGCCATGATTTGAGTAATTTGTCTGATTATGTAAAACAAATCGACACGGCGACTTTTAAACTATTAAAAAGAGCATTACCGGGACCTTATACCTTTATTTTACCCGGAAACAATAATCTCCCAAAGGAATTCAAGAAAAAAACCACCGTTGGGATTCGTATTCCGGATAATGCGATTGCATTAGAGATTGTAAAAATGTTAGGTAATCCAATTGTTTCCACATCTATTAGGGACGAAGATGAGGTACTGGAATATTCCACTGACCCGGAACTCATTTTTGAGAAATGGCAAAATCTAGTCGATATGGTAATTGATGGGGGGTATGGTAATAATATGGGGTCAACAATTATTGACTTGTCTGGAAATGAACCCATTGTGGTGAGGGAGGGCAAAGGGAGTTTGGATGTTTTATAGCAAAAAAAAACACTTAAAAGTGTTTTTTTTTTGCTCATTTAAACAATTTGCATTTTTATAATAAACTAAAAAGGAGAGTTAGTTTTTCTTACCATTTTCTATAGGATTGGTATTAAATCCAGTTTCCAAATACCCCATTTCATCTTTTTCAACATAAACTGAAAATGATTTTATAGGTTTCAATCCTTCAACTTCATAGGTTTTTATATTTCCTTTATTATCATTGCAAATAATTTTTAAAGCAATAATTTTTTTACTTTCATTTATTTTTAAAATTGAGAAATCAAATGATACATCAAACATATCTTTAAAAATTTTTCTTTTTTCAGTCAGTTCCTCTACGGTGGATGTTGGTTTGATTCCAATTTCAATTTTTGTCCTTATGTTGGCATTTTCTTTTGCTTGAGCCACAGTTTTGAATTGGGACAAGAGTATTAAGATTATTATTAAGGTATTTTTGATAGTTTTTTTCATCATTTTTATTGTTAGGGATATTAATTTGAAGTTAGTTATGCTAAGAAAATAGTTTTTAAACCAAGACTTTTGGGTAATTATGTGTTGGTATTAGGAATATAAAAAAACGTCCTGATTACTCAAGACGTTTTTTGTATTATTAATTCGTAAATTACTGTTTAGCAGGTTTTTTCATTTCTTTTTCAATCATATCATAGAATTCATCAATTTTTGGCAAAACCACAATTCGTGTTCTTCTATTTCTGCCTCTGTTCTCTGCTGAATTATTTTCAACTAAAGGAATGTATTCTCCTCTTCCCGCAGCTATTAATTGCGAAGGCTTAACACCTAAATCCTTTGTCAAAACTCTAATGATGGCAGTAGAACGTTTTACGCTCAAATCCCAGTTGTCAATCAAAACGCCATTTCCAACATAAGGAACATTATCAGTATGACCTTCAACCATACATTCAAATGTTGGTTTGTCATTGATTACTTTAGCCACTTTAGCCAATACTTCTTTAGCTCTGTCGCTTACGTTGTAACTTCCGCTTTTAAACAATAATTTATCGGCAATGGAGATAAAAACCACTCCTTTTTCTACATTCACTTCAATGTCTGGATCAGAAATCCCCACAGAACTCTTAAGACTGGTTACCAAAGCTAATGTTACACTGTCTTTTTTGGTAAGCGCATCTTGCATTCTGGTTATTTTCAAGTCTTTTTCCTTAATGGTTTCCAGAGCTTTTTCAATGTTTTGGGCTCCTTTAGTAGATAAAGTAGTCATGTTACCCATATTGTTAATCAAATCAGAATTGTTTTTCTTCAAAAATTCCATTTGGCTCGACATCGATTCTTTTTCAGTCAAACACGTATTGAGTTTCACGGTACATGTGTTCAATAAATCCTGAATTTCTTTGTTCTTGCTTTCTAAAGCTGCGATTTTCTTTTTCGTACCACAGGAAGTTGTTAGCAAGGCAACTAATGATAGTGCTAAAATGACTTTTCTCATAAATAAAGGGTTTTTTGATTATTTTACAAAGTTAGTGTTTATATGATTTAATACCAATTCAAATTGTACTTAAAGAACTGTTAAAATAGCTTTTCAAAAATGGTGCCATGTTTAATGAAATAGGTAAAAACGATACTTTTTGTCTTATAGTATTGGTCCGATTGAAAACTATCTCGTTTTCGGTAATTCTTTGAAAAAAGACAATAAAAGGAATAATGCGCTTCTAAAATAGCCAAGAAATGTGAAAATTTCCCCTTTAATAAAAATTGAATTCCAGCCAGTCCATCCAGAAGCATTCGCAGGAACAGTATTTTGTACAAAGAGGATTTCGGGAGGTTTTTAACTAACATAAGTAGCGAGTTCCTGAAATTCAAAAAGGTCTTTCTTGGATTTCCCTGTTGCAAAGTAGCGCCGCCAACATGGAACACCACCGATTTCGAATTGTATTTTATTTGATACCCTTTATTGAAAGCACGCCAACACAAATCAATTTCTTCCTGATGGGCAAAAAAGTCTTCATCAAAACCATTTAAGGATTTGTAAACCGAACTACGGATGAAAAAACAGGCACCCGAAGCCCAAAAAATCTCGCAATTGTCATCATATTGCCCAAGGTCTTTTTCAATGGTTTCAAAAATGCGGCCCCTGCAAAATGGATAACCGAATTTATCTATAAAACCTCCAGCGGCACCAGCATATTCAAAGTATTCCTTGTTCTTGAAATCTACTATTTTAGGTTGGATTATGGCCGTTTTCGGTTCGTTGTCGAAATTTTCAAGTATCGGCTGCAGCCAATGTTCCGTCACTTCAATGTCCGAATTGACCAAAGCGTAAATTTCGGCATCAATGTGTTTTAATGCTTCGTTATACCCTTGGGCAAAGCCAAAATTGCTATCGTTTTTTACAATTTGTACCGATGGAAAGTTCGCTTTCACAAATGCAATGGAATGGTCTGTCGAAGCATTGTCGGCAACGTAAATCACCGCTTCCGGGGAATATTGGATTACCGAAGGCAAAAACTGCTCTAACAATTTTTGTCCATTCCAATTGAGTATGACAACCGCTATTTTCATTCAGATTATTAGATAGTTTGATTCTTAGATTGAAATCTTAAAATAGTTGGATTAAAAATTGGGAAGCTCTTTTAGAAACTCATACTTTTCATTCTCAAAATCCATTTGGCAAAAGTAATGATTATGTCCATTGGTCACCATCAAAAACTGCGCTTTCAACGTCATATTGTAGCGCGCAATTTGGTCGAAAGTATGTTGCGAAATTTTAATTTCGGGGGCTTTACATTCTACCAAAATAAAAATAGAACCGTCAGGATTAAAAACCACCACATCGTACCGTTTTTTTAAATCGTTGATTTTGAGTAACTTTTCTACGTTTATATGGGATTTTGGATATTTTTTTTCCTGTAATAAGTACTGAACCACATGCTGACGTACCCATTCTTCTGGCGTGAGAATGATAAATTTTTTCCTGATTGTATCAAAAATAGCCACTTTATTTTCACTATTTTTGAATCGAAAGTTATAGGATGGAAAATTTAATTTTTGCATGGGGCAAAAGTATAAAATAAGTTTAAAGTTTAAGGTTTAAAGTTTCACCCGAGGCAATTAACCTTAAACCTTAAACTTTAAACCAAAAGAATATGGATGAGGTTGTAAAAATTGTAAATGACATAAAAAGCGGAAACATCAAACCCATTTATTTTTTGATGGGGGAGGAGCCGTATTATATAGATAAATTGTCAGATTACATTGAGAAAAACGTGCTTTCTGAAGAGGAAAAAGGCTTCAATCAGACGGTTTTGTACGGTCGGGATGTTTCTATAGAAGACATTGTTTCGACATCAAAACGCTATCCGATGATGGCCGAACGTCAGGTGGTGATTGTAAAGGAAGCACAGGATTTAATCAAAACGATTGACAAACTGGAAAATTATGCCGCAAACCCAATGGCATCAACGGTTTTGGTACTATGTTACAAATATAAAACGTTGGACAAACGCAAGAAATTAGTAAAAGAATTGGCTAAATCGGGCTTGGTTTACGAGAGTAAAAAGCTGTATGAAAACCAAGTAGGAGATTGGATAAAACGGGTTTTGCAAGGAAAAAATTATTCTATAGAACCCAAAGCATCTGCCATGCTAGTAGAGTTTCTAGGAACCGATTTGAGCAAAATCAATAATGAGCTGGAAAAATTACAGATTATTTTGCCGAAAGAGAGCACCATTACGCCCAAACATATTGAAGAAAATATTGGTTTCAGCAAAGATTTTAATGTGTTTGAATTGCGAAAAGCCATTGGAGAGCGCAACCAACTTAAAGCCTACCAAATAGCCCAGTATTTTGCCGATAATCCGAAAGACAACCCGATGGTGGTTACTACCAGTCTGGTTTTTAGTTTTTTTATTCAATTACTCAAATACCACGGGTTGAAAGATCGAAATTCTAAAAATGTGGCTGCAGTTTTGGGAGTCAATCCCTTTTTTCTGAAAGATTATGATGTCGCTTTAAAAAACTATCCGATGAAAAAGGTAAGCCAAATTGTGGCCACGCTTCGAGATATTGATGTAAAAAGCAAAGGAGTTGGTGCTAACGCCATGCCTACAGCCGATTTGTTGAAAGAAATGTTAGTCAATATTTTTAATTAAATAAAAAAAGATGTCCAATTTAGTCCTAAAAAAAGTACTTTTTATTTGTTTTTTTCTGGTTACCAATGCCGTTTTAGCGCAACATTCCAAAATCAATATGGTTAAATTTCAGTCTTATGATGATTATCCGGTCTATCTCAAAGGAGATTTGGGAGTTACCTACTGCTCAAATAAAACGATTGTAAAATTATGGAGTCCCAATGTTGAAGAGACAAAAATTAACTTATATAAAAAAGGAGATGGAGGCGTGCCCACAACAACGGAAAATCTTTTATATGACCCAAAAACAGGCGTTTGGCAAATCGTACTAAACGGGGATTATCACAATACCTATTATACTTTGCAGGTTAAAAATAACGGGAACTGGTCTAAGGAAATGCCGGATCCTTACGCAAAAGGGGTGGGGGTAAACGGCAACAAAGGATTGATTTTTGATGCAACCAAGACCAATCCGCTGCAATGGCATTCAGATAAAAAGCCACTATTAAAATCCTTTTCTGACATTATTATTTATGAAGCCCATGTTAGAGATCTATCCATTGATGCTTCTTCGGGAATAAAAAACAAAGGCAAATTTTTAGGATTGACAGAAACTAATACTAAAAATGATTTCGGACAATCGACAGGTTTGGACCATCTTAAAGAAATGGGAATCACCCATTTGCATTTGCTTCCTATTTTTGATTTTAGGACGATTGACGAAACAAAACTCGATCAGCCCCAATACAACTGGGGCTATGACCCAAAAAATTACAACGCGCCTGAAGGGTCGTATTCTACCAATCCGTTTGATGGTTTGGTACGGATAAAGGAATACAAACAAATGGTGCAATCCCTCCATGAATCGGGAATCCGACTGGTGATGGACGTGGTGTATAACCATACCAGTTCTACCGATGTTTTTGACCAATTGGTTCCAGGATATTATTACAGGACTTGGCCCAACGGGAAACGTTCTGATGCTACTGCCTGCGGAAACGAATTTGCTTCCGATAGGATTATGGGACGTCAATTCATGGTGGAAACGCTTAAATATTGGGCAACGGAATACCACGTGGACGGATTTCGATTTGACTTAATGGCGGTTCATGACATCGAAACCATGAATTTGATTTCTAAAGAATTGAGACAAATTGACTCTACCATCTTTTTATACGGAGAGGGATGGACAGCAGGAGATTCGCCTTTGCCAATGGAAAAAAGAGCCTTAAAAAACAATGCCAAAAAATTACATCAAGTTGCTGTTTTTTCAGATGACATTCGGGATGGAGTAAAGGGACATTGGTCTAAAGTAACTGAAAAAGGATTTGTAAGCGGAAACCCAGATTTAAAAGAGGTGATTCATTTTGGGATTGTGGCATCTACAAACCATCCGCAAATTAAATATGATTTGAAGCGCGGTTATGCCCAGTTTCCGTATTCGGACAGCCCGACTAAAGTGATAGGCTATGTTTCCTGCCATGATAACAACACCTTATATGACAAACTAAAAATTGCAAACCCTAAAGCCACCGAGCAAGAATTGACACAAATGGATCGTTTGGCAAATACAATTATTCTTACTTCCCAAAGTATTCCGTTTTTACACATGGGAGAGGAAATGAAACGTACCAAAATGGGTGTTGAGAATTCGTACAATGCACCCGATAGCATCAACAAAATAGATTGGAACTGGAAACATCAGAATGTAACATTGGTCAACTATTATGAAAAACTAATTCAACTCAGGAAAAACCATCCCGCTTTTAAAATGCCAACTGAAAAAATGATACAGGATCATTTGGAGTTTTTAAATTTGGAATCGCCGTTGTTGGTGGGCTACACCCTTAAAAATCATGCAAACGGAGACCTATGGAAAAACATCAGAGTATATTTTAACGGAGATGCAACTGCTGTTACACAAAAAATAGAAGGAACTTGGAACCTAATTTGCAACGGAGAATTGATAGACGAGAAAGGAATCCAATCCATAACATCAGGATCCATAACAATTCCGGCAAGAAGTGCTGTTATTTTGTATCAGTATTAGTTTTATTTAAAATTACTTTGCAATTCCGTTATAAAAGTTGTGGTTTGTGTGTAAGAGCAAGGCACTTACGCAATCGGATATTATAATTTGGAGTTTGTAAATTGGTGCATATAATTAATGATATTTTCTTTTTTTTCTAGGTAATCAAACCATTTGGTGTCTCGATCTCTTTTAAACCAAGTCAGTTGCCGTTTTGAGAATCTTCGGGTATTTTTTTTTATTTCTTCAATGGCAAAATCAAGAGTATATTCTCCATCAAAAAATCTAAATAATTCTCTGTAACCCACTGTTTGCAAAGCATTTAATTCTTTATTCTGAAATAATTCTTTGGCTTCGGCCAATAAACCTTCGTTCATCATGCTATCAACACGCTGATTGATTCGGTCATAAATAATGGCTCTTTCGGCTTCTAAACCAATGAGGATAGGAGTGAAGCTTCTCGAATTTTTCTTTTGGTTTATAAAAGAGGAATAAGGTTTCGCTGTACCAATACAAACTTCAACAAAACGCATCATACGTTGTGGGTTTTGTAAGGTTTGCGGATTTTCGGCTGTTATTTTATCAAAATAATCACGGTCTAATTCCTGCAATTTATCTTGTAAATATTCAATTCCTAATTTTTCGTAATCAGCATTTATTGCCGAACGAACTTCAGCATCAATTTCCGGAAAATCATCAAACCCTTTTAAAATTGCATCAACATACAATCCAGAGCCACCTACGAGAATTACATAATCATTGACCAAAAACAATTCATCAAGTTTTGCGATGGCTTCTTTTTCAAAATCGCCAACGGTATAGTTGTCAAAAATGGATTTGTTTTGAATAAAATGATGTTTTGCCGATGCTAATTCTTCAAGACTCGGAACAGCAGTGCCAATGCTCATTTCCTTAAAAAACTGGCGACTGTCGCAAGAAAGAATTTCGCATTTAAAATGTTGAGCCAAGGCAATACTCAAAGCCGTTTTTCCTATAGCGGTAGGACCAACAATGGTGATGAGAAATTTAGCCATGACTAGAATTTTTTAATTTTCAAACTCTTACTTTTTCTAATATGACTTTGAATAATATTTCTGGTATCTCTATTGTTTTGCATCGGAATGATGATGTTTCTTAGGATTTCAATGTTGTTGATTTGATAGTTCAAATCATAAAAAGCATATCCTTTATAGATTCCGTTTTCAATTAAAATGGCACTGCGTTCATTGATAGTTCGTCCCCGGTCTATCAAAACCATATTCTGATTTTCGAAGCTGTTTTTGTTAATAAACTCCTGAACTCTTGCATTATATTCTACTGTCGAAATTTTGCCAATACAAGCACCATCACATTCTTTTATCTTATATTGAAAACATTCGGCTTTAGTTTCGTACAGGCCAGTTAGTTTTTGGCACAAATGATAATCTGTAGCAATTCGGAATAAGGTATTTTTTCCTTCTTGAAGCGTAGTGAATGAGGTGATTTCCTTTTTCCTACCGTCTGCTTTTTGTAATTTCAAATTCAGATAGCCGTTTTTATCTTTTTCAACATATAAAGCCCATTGAAAAATACTTTTGCGTTGTGCACGGTTGTGTATGGGTTTGTTGATTTTTATTTCTTCGCTTTCTTTCAATAAGGCTATCAGTTCGCTTCCGGTTTCATCATAGGTTACCCTAAAAACTTCGGATTGGATTTTTTTACATTTCGTTGTGGTTCCTGTAAAATGCTGGTTGATTCGCTTTTTGATGTTTCGGCTTTTGCCAATGTAAATCAGATCACCTTTTTCATTGTGAATGTAATAGGTTCCCGTTTTTGAAGGTAAACTGTCGACGATGTCCAATAATTTTGGAGCGATTCCCTTAACCACCTCGGTTTTGATAAGTTCCTTTAGAATCACTTTTTCCAAATCTTTATCCAAAAGCATTTTGAATAATTTTACCGTGGCCATTGCGTCGCCACTGGCACGATGTCTGTCGGCCATTGGAATTCCCAAAGCGCGAACCAATTTTCCTAAGCTATAAGAAGGTTGTTCTGGAATTAAAACTTTCGCCAATTCGACTGTGCAAAGTGTTTGGGCCTCAAAGTCATAACCCAAACGACGAAACTCAGTACGTAGAATTCGGAAATCAAAACTGGAATTATGGGCAACAATGACACAATCTTGGGTGATTTCGATAATGCGCTTTGCTACTTCAAAAAACTTTGGAGCAGAACGCAACATAGCATTATTTATCCCAGTCAGTTTGACTACAAATGGCTGAATTGGGATTTCTGGATTGACCAAACTAATGAATTGATCTACGATTTCGTGACCATCATATTTATAAATGGCAATCTCCGTGATTCCTTCTTCGTTAAATTGTCCACCAGTGGTTTCTATGTCGAGTATTGCGTACAAATTTTTTGTTTAAATTTTTTGTTTAAAGTTGCGAAACTTCAAAATTCGTTATTCACATTCAAACTTTATATTAGCGATTTCCAAAGATACTACTTCCAATCCGAACCATCGTGCTTCCGCATTCAATTGCAAGTTTGTAATCGCCGGACATTCCCATGGAAAGAATTGATAATTGACAATTAACAATTGGTAATACCTTTATATTGTCAAAAATAGATTTTAAATGGCTGAATTCTTTTTTGATTTGGGTTTGATTATCAGTAAAAGTAGCCATTCCCATTAATCCTACAATTCTAATGTTTTGAAGTTTTTTGAAGTTTTCAGATTGCAATAAATCGTTCAATTCGTCTTCATTCAACCCAAATTTCGTTTCCTCTTCGGCAATGTGAACCTGAAGTAAACAATTTATAATTCTATTGTTTTTTTGCGCTTGTTTGTTGATTTCTTCCAATAATTTCAAACTATCTACCCCATGAATCAAGCTCACAAATTGTGCCATAAATTTGACTTTATTTGTTTGAACGTGACCAATCATGTGCCATTGAATGTCTTTGGGCATTTGTTCCCATTTCTCGACCATTTCTTGGATTTTGTTTTCTCCAAAAATACGTTGACCAGCATCGTAAGCTTCCATCAAATCAGAAACGGGTTTGGTTTTGGATACCGCTAAAAGGGTTACATGTTCAGGTAAAGTGGATTTTATTGAAATTAAATTTTCTTTTAAAAACATTTTTTAATTTTTAATTATTAAAAACTGCTTCGAAACTTTCTCTGCTTTTTTGCTTTCAAAATAATCGTAAAAACCTTCCCCGGATTTCACGCCCAATTTACTAGCTCGAACCATATTTACCAATAAAGGACAGGGTGCGTATTTTGGGTTTTTGAAACCGTCATACATTACGTTTAATATCGCCAAGCATACGTCAAGACCGATAAAATCAGCTAGTTGTAATGGCCCCATAGGATGTCCCATTCCGAGTTTCATAACCGTGTCTATTTCATAAACCCCTGCCACTTTGTTGTACAAGCTTTCAATAGCTTCATTAATCATGGGCATTAAAATTCTGTTAGCAACAAAACCGGGATAATCGTTGACTTCAACGGGAGTTTTTCCTAGTTTTTCGGATAAATCCATGATGATTTTCGTCACTTCGTCACTGGTGTTGTAACCACGAATGATTTCTACCAATTTCATTATGGGAACTGGATTCATAAAGTGCATTCCTATGACACGTTCAGGATGCGACACGACAGCTCCAATTTGAGTAATGGAAATTGAAGAAGTATTGGTAGCCAAAATGGTATTGTGAGCACAAGCTTCATTTAATTGTTTGAAGATGTTTAGCTTTAATTCTACATTTTCTGTAGCAGCTTCAATGACTAAATCAACGCCAACAACTCCGTCTTTGATATCGGTGTAAGTGACTATATTGGTAATAGTTTTAACAATATCTTCTTGAGTAATGGTTCCTTTGGCCAACATTCTATCGAGGTTGGCAGCAATAGTTACCATGCCTTTATCCAACGCTTTTTCGGAAACATCAATTAGTTTTACGGTAAATCCGCTTTGCGCAAAGGTATGCGCAATCCCGTTACCCATGGTTCCTGCTCCGATTATGGCTATTGTTTTCATATTTGAACTTTATTTTTTAAAACAATCAATAATTTGATAGGCCACTCTCAAAGCATTTGTACCTTGTTCCAATGTTACAACTGGGGTCGTATTGTTATTAATGGCATCGGCAAACGATTCCAATTCATCCAGAATTGCATTGTTCTGTTCTACTTCAGGATTGGCAAAATAGATTTGTTTTTTTACGCCTTCAGCATTTTGCAGAATCATATCAAAATCGCCTGGAACTTCAGGGGCATCTTTCATTCTCACCACTTCACATACTTTATCCAGAAAATCAACGGAGATGTAAGCATCCTTTTGAAAAAAACGAGATTTACGCATGTTTTTCATCGAAATTCGGCTTGCCGTTAAATTAGCAACACAGCCATTTTCAAATTCAATTCGGGCATTGGCAATATCTGGAGTATCACTAATTACGGAAACTCCGCTTGCATTAATGTTTTTAACTTTTGAATTTACGACGCTCAAAATGGCATCAATATCGTGAATCATCAAATCTAGAACTACAGGAACATCGGTTCCTCTCGGATTGAATTCCGCCAATCGATGCGTTTCGATAAACATCGGGTTTTCAATCATATTTTTTGTGGCAATGAAAGCGGGATTGAATCGTTCTACATGGCCAACTTGTCCTTTTACCTTATATTCATTGGCTAAAGCAATGATTTCTTCGGCTTCGGCCACGGTATTAGAAATGGGTTTTTCAATAAAAACATGTTTTCCAGATTTGATAGATACTTTAGCACACTTGTAATGAGAGAGGGTAGGAGTCACAATATCAATCACATCAACGGCATGAATTAAAGTAGCAATAGTGTGGAATTGTTTGTAGCCGAATTCAGCGGCAATCTTGGCTCCGTTTTCCTGATTTTCATCATAAAAACCGACCAATTCGTATTTTTCGGATTGTTGTAATAAACGTAAATGTATTTTTCCAAGATGCCCAGCACCTAAAACGCCAACTTTTAGCATAAAAATGATTTTGAACAAAAATAGGAATTAATTGATAATTGATAATTGTTAATTGGTAATTTGTTTTCTATTTTTACCAAAATAAATTTACCCAAGTTTTGAAAGATACCGCCAAACACGAAGGACTTCGTAATCAATTAGTAACTGTTTTAAAAGAAAAAGGCATTACCGACAAGAATGTGTTGGAAGCGATAAAAAAAATTCCGAGACACCTATTCTTAGATTCCAGTTTTGCCGATTATGCTTACCAAGATAAAGCGTTTCCTATTGGAGCGGAACAAACTATTTCCCAACCTTACACGGTGGCTTTCCAGTCTCAATTATTGGAAGTAAAGAAAGGACATAAGGTATTGGAAATCGGCACTGGTTCTGGTTACCAAACGGCAGTTCTATGTGCTATGGGAGCAATTGTTTATAGCGTTGAACGTCAAAAAGAATTATTTAAAAAGACGCTTAATTTATTGCCTAAGTTAGATATTATTAATCCCAAACCAAAATATTTGTCTTTTGGTGATGGCTATAAAGGCTTACCCAATTTTGCGCCTTTTGACAGTATTATTGTTACTGCTGGCGCGCCAATTATTCCGGAACCATTGATGGCACAATTAAAAATAGGAGGAAGGTTGGTTATTCCTTTAGGCGAAGAGGTGCAAATTATGACCTTATTAATTAGAAAAAATGAAACTCAATTTGAGAAACACGAGTCTGGGGAGTTTCGATTCGTACCTTTATTAGAAGATAAAAATTAAAAAAGTTTCATTATTTCAAACGTCCTACCATTTCTTCTGGTTTTACCCAAGCATCGAAATCTTCTGCGGAAACATAGCCCAAGCGAACTGCTTCTTCTTTTAAAGTAGTTCCGTTTTTGTGAGCTGTTTGCGCAATTTCAGCCGATTTGTAGTATCCAATTTTAGTGTTTAAAGCTGTAACCAACATCAAGGAGTTGTTTACCAATTCTTGAATACGCTTGTAATTAGGTTCAATGCCGCTGGCACAATGTTTTTCAAAAGACAGACAGGCATCACCCAATAAATGCGCCGAATGCAAAAAGTTAGCTGCCATAAGCGGTTTAAAAACGTTCAATTCATAATGGCCCTGCATGCCCCCAATTGAAATGGCAACATCATTACCTATCACCTGAGCGCAAACCATGGTCAAAGCTTCACACTGTGTGGGATTCACTTTTCCTGGCATAATGGAGGAACCAGGTTCATTTTCCGGAATGTGGATTTCCCCAATGCCAGAACGCGGTCCGGAAGCCAACATACGAATATCGTTAGAGATTTTGTTTAAAGAAACGGCTAATTGTTTTAACGCTCCGTGGCTTTCTACAATGGCATCATGAGAAGCCAAAGCCTCAAATTTGTTGGGTGCCGTAACGAAAGGGTACCCTGTGAATTTTGCAATATATTCGGCTACTTTTACATCATAACCTTCGGGAGTGTTTAATCCAGTTCCAACAGCCGTTCCACCAAGGGCGACTTCTGAAAGGTGTAATAGGGTATTTTTTAATGCTTTTATTCCGTAATCTAATTGCGCTGCATAACCTGAAATTTCTTGCCCTAATGTTAATGGAGTAGCGTCCATTAAGTGCGTCCGGCCAATTTTCACTACGTTTTTAAATTCTAATGCTTTGGAGTGAAGGGTGTCACTTAATTTTTTAACTCCAGGAATAGTATTTTCAATAACGGTTTTATATGCTGCGATGTGCATCGCTGTTGGGAAAGTATCGTTAGAAGATTGTGATTTATTGGCGTCGTCATTCGGTTTTAGTATGGGTTCACCCTCTCCAATTTTTAAACCAGCTAAAACTTGGGCTCTGTTTGCTATAACTTCATTTACGTTCATATTACTTTGTGTCCCTGATCCGGTTTGCCAAATGACCAATGGGAATTGGTCGTCTAATTTACCCTCGAGGATTTCTTCGCAAACTTGTGCAATAGCATCCCTTTTTTCAACAGATAGAATGCCCAAATCATAATTGGCATATGCAGCTGCTTTTTTAAGATAGGCAAATCCTTTTATTATTTCAATTGGCATTGATGCTACTGGGCCAATCTTGAAATTATTTCTAGATCGTTCTGTTTGTGCTCCCCAATATTTGTTGGCAGGAACTTGAACCTCACCCATGGTGTCTTTCTCAATTCGATACTCCATTTTTTTATGTTTATTTGTGGATATGGTTATTCATTTATATTTAGCCTAGATTACTTGGTTTATTCCTAATTTTAATTGAGTTTCAGTGCGTTTTATTTGTAAAGAATAACAGGATTGTTTCTTGAAAATTTACACTAAAAATACGAAAAAATACCATTTTATAAAAAAATGATTTGGTTTTTATTGCCAAGAAAAAATAATAAACATACATTTGCATGTAATTCAAAAAAACTCCGGGAAACATGTTTGACTTTTCACAGTATTTAGGCTTTTTACTCTTCTTGACCGTTCTTACAATAGGATTTTGGTTAATGTTTTTTTTAGTGGCTTTTGTCCAGTATTGGGTTGGAGGTGCTTTTTATGAAATGTATAAAGAAAGAAAAGCAAAGAAAAATCAATCTGTTTAATAGATTGATAACAGAGGAACTTATTTGGGTTCCTTTTTTTATGTTTGATATTGGGCTTTATGAGTAAGTGTAAATGTGTGACTGTCTTTTTGAAGTTATTTTTAAAAATTGAATAAACCTCGATTCCAGGTCTTTAATTTTGAATAAAGTCGATCACTTTTTCAATCACTTCATTATTGCCTAAAATTTTTCGGTGGCCTAAATTTTGTGTCAGCATTAATTTACCATTTTTTAAATATTTGTGGATGTGAATGGCACACTTTACTGGGACTTCATCGTCATTTTTATCGTGAATTACCAAGACAGGAATATCAATTTTTTTTGCAGCTTTATACGCTGAAAAACTATCCATGGTTTGGTTGGATTTTTTTTCGAAATAATAGCATAATAAATCACTCATTTTTTGATGAAGTCCTAATTTTTTGATAAAATCATCCATAATGTCCTTTACAATATCGCCACTCCCAATTATGGCTAAACGCTTAATTTTCAGACCTTTTTTTGCTGAATTTAGCAATGACATTCCTCCTAAAGAGTGGCCTATTGCCGCCTCGAATGGGCCAAATTGTCTATCAAGCTCCAAAATGGATTCAACAAACTCTGGCATCAATGTGCTTTTTCCGGATGATTTTCCATGGGCAGGTGCATCAAAACTAATTGTTGAATAGCCCAATTTGATTAATTCATCCGCGAATTTAAACAATTGCGTACCTCGTCCTGACCATCCGTGAACGAGAAGAATTTTTTTCGGACTTTGTCCCAAAAAATACACCATTACATTCTTGTTTAGATTAGGAATTAAAACTAATATTTGTTTGCTTTTACGATCCATTTCCAATTCTCTTTTAGGAATTCTATGTTTTAATGGTGTTGTAAACAATTTTGCTACAAATTGAATCAATATTTTTGAAGAAATAACAGACAAAAATTTAACGATTATTAGTATTGTCTTCGGAATTTTCAAAGATGAAGCTATTTTGTTGCTTTTTTTTGTCATTTTAATAATTTTTTATGCAAGTTATGATATTATATATTTTTTACTAAATTTAGGAATCATAAAAATAACTTAAAATGCAGAATCAAACTCGGATAATCATAGAAAATGTTTTGCCACAATTAGATGGTGGCGTTTATCCTATAAAAAGAATTATTGGTCAAAAAGTGACTGTTTCAGCAGATGTTTTTTCCGATGGACATGATGTTTTGGAAAGTTGCGTAAAATTTAAACATGAGCACGATCAACATTGGCAGGAAGTCCGAATGTCTCCAACTGAAAATGATGTATGGATTGCGGAATTTAAAGTCGAAAGACAGGGTTTTTACTCTTATTTTGTTGAAGGTTGGGTAGATTATGCTTTAAATTGGCAACACGGAACCGGACGCAAAATTCAGGATGGTCAGTATGTTAAATCAGAACTTTTAGAAGGTGCTGAATATGTTAAAGCAGTTCAGAATCTAGCTAATAATTCAGAAAATGATTATCTAAGCAAAATAATTTATTTCTTTACGACGGAATTTGAGTATGAAAATGCAATTAGAGAAGCTACTTCACTAGAATTAAGACAAATATTTAAAAAATATCCCATTCGTTTTCTAGAAAATAGATCTATTGAACTCCAAGTTTATGTGGATAGAAAAAAAGCATTGTTTAGCACTTGGTATGAATTTTTCCCTAGATCCGCTTCGGAATTTGAAGGAAAACACGGAACATTCAAAGATTGTGAACGACTTATACCTCGGGTTGAAGCGATGGGTTTTGATACGTTGTATTTTCCACCTATACACCCTATTGGAGAGGTAAATAGAAAAGGAAAAAACAATGCTACCAATGCTCAATTTGGAGATGTAGGTTCTCCATGGGGTATTGGTTCTTATCACGGAGGACATAAATCAACACATCCAGAATTAGGAAGTATTGAAGATTTTAAATCATTGGTTAAAAAGGCCAAAGATTTCGGAATAGAAGTCGCCATGGATTATGCCTTGCAAGCAGCTCCGGATCATCCATATGTAAAAGATTTTCCGCAGTGGTTTAAGTGGAGGCCAGATGGTACGGTGCAGTACGCTGAAAATCCTCCCAAAAAATATCAGGATATACAGCCCATTTATTTTGAAAGCGGTGATTGGAAAAACCTTTGGGCAGAATTATTGGATGTAGCCTTATTTTGGATTGAAGAGTGCGACATCAAGATTTACAGAGTGGACAATCCACATACAAAACCTTTTTATTTTTGGGGATGGCTAATTGGTGAAATTAAGAAAAAGCATCCTGATGTATTATTTTTGGCGGAAGCTTTTACTAGGCCAAAGATTATGAATGAATTAGCGAAACAAGGATTCACTCAGTCCTATACTTATTTTACATGGAGAAACTCTAAAAAAGAATTAATAGATTATGTAACCGAATTGACCCAAACCGAACAAAAGGAATTTTACAGACCTAATTTCTGGCCTAATACGCCGGATATTAATCCATTTGCCTTACAAGGTGGTAATGAATCAATGCATTTACAGAAATATTTTCTTGCCGCGACATTGAGTTCTAATGTAGGGGTTTACGGACCCGTTTTTGAATTTATGGTTTGTGCACCAATGGCTCCCGGAAAGGAAGAATATTTGAATTCAGAAAAATATGAATATTTTAAATGGGATTGGGACAAAAAAAATAAAATCACGACTTTAATTACTCGTGTTAATATGATTAGGAAAGAGCAAGTTTCATTACAACAAACCAATAATATTGTTTTTTGTGAGACCAATAATGAAGAAGTTCTGGCATATTATAAATATGATGATGACAAACAAAATGAGACATTAATGATTGTCAGTCTTAACCCATACAATCAAACTCAAGCAATGGTGCGACTGCCAATGGAACATTTTGTAAATCCACCTCTTCAAATTATTGATTTAATTACCGGAAATAATTATTCGTGGAATAAGGAGTGGAACTATGTAGAAATAAACCCTGAATTGCCATTTCATCTATTTAAAATTCAAAAATAATGACAGAAAATCAAATTAATGCAGACGAATTTCAAAACCCATTTGTCTTTAATGTGGGCTGGAAAAGTGCTTTTGAAGATGAAGAATTTATAAAGGTTTTTTCATCTGATATTTTGGAAAATTATATCATCAATAAGCGTTGGTACGGAGGAAAAGCGAGCACTTTAAAGTATATTGAAGTAGTAGATTCCTTTAAAATTGCTTCTGAAAAGAACACTTATTACGGTGTTTTACTAGAAGTTAATTTTAAGGAAGCGTTTTATCAGCATTATTTTATGCCTGTCTCTTTTATGAAAGTAGAGGATTTAGATACCAATACAATTATTGCTCCCGTGAAAATGAATGGGGTTGAAGGCTTTCTTGTTGATGCCTTGCACCAAGAGGATTTTAGAAAACTTTTGTTCGATAAAATTGTCAATTCTGGTGAGAAAACAACTCTAAAAGTTAGATTTCACAAAGGAGAGAAATTAGAGGAAAAAGAATATAAAAGTTCTAAATTTATGGGAGTGGAGCAAAGTAACACTTCTGTTATTTATAATGACACTTTAGTACTGAAGATTTTTAGAAGAATTTATATCAGTACCAATCCGGATTATGAGATTAGTCGGTTTCTTACAGAAAGGATGGATTTCAAGAGTTCTCCAGCTTACACTGGGAGTATAAGTGTAGCCATGTCTGAAGGAAATATCACACTTGGATTGATGCAGGAATTAGTCCCAAATCAAGGAGATGCGTGGCAATTTATGTTAGAAGAAGTAGATCATATTTTTGATAATTTAAAGCATAAAAAAATAAAAATATGCAAATTGCCAGATATTGAATTGTTTAAAAGATTAAAATTAAATGCAGTGCCACATGAAATCATTGATTGGGTTGGATTGAGCATTTTTATTAGAATTCAAACATTGGCGACACGCACCGCAGAAATGCACATTGCCCTTGGTGGTGATTTTCATGACACGGCATTTACCCCAACCACTTACAATGGGGATTATTCAGTTTGGCTTAAAAACAGATTGACCTATCAGTTTCAAAACAGATTGAATATTTTGGAAAATAATCTGCATAAATTAGACGGATTGGCTTTAGAATTGGCAAATCAGTTTTTAGACCACAAAAAAGACATTAGGAAATTATTTCTTGACTTTGATTGGACGAAAATGAAATCAGAACGGATTAGAATTCACGGAGATTATCATTTAGGTCAGGTTTTGGTCAATGGAGATGATTTTACTATTTTGGATTTTGAAGGAGAACCTGAAAGTACCATACGTGACAGAAAAGTAAAACAGCCACCATTGAAAGACGTAGCTGGTATGTTTCGTTCGTTTCATTATTCGATTTACGCAACAATTTTCAACAACAAAGAAAAATACCCTTATGATCAAGAAGATTTATTTCATGCGGGAGAGATTTTGTTTAAATATTTTGTTGGCGTTTTTATTCATACCTATACCGAAGTTGCCCAAGCTGGGAATTTGAATATTGGTTATCGAAGTGAGATTGATTTTTTATTAAAGTATCACTTATTGGAAAAAGCGGTTTATGAATTGGGTTATGAACTAAATTCAAGACCGCGCTGGTCAGTGATTCCTTTAACAGGAATTGCCAGTATCATGAATTTTGAAAAAATAAAATACAGTCATGATACAAAATGATAATTAACTGTTTAGAAAAAACTAACAAAAAATAACAATAATATTAAAATGAACAAAGTACAATCACATTCCCTTTTAACCGATTTCGACATCGATTTATTCAAAGCAGGAAAACATTTTAGACTATACGAAAAACTCGGGGCACATATTATAGAAGTTGAAGGGGTAAAGGGAGTTTATTTCGCGGTTTGGGCGCCTTCGGCACGTTCCGTTTCAGTAGTTGGGGATTTTAATTATTGGATTCAAGGGGATCATCAACTGCAAGTACGTTGGGATTCTTCTGGAATTTGGGAAGGGTTTATTCCAGGTTTAGAAAAAGGGACAACCTATAAATATAAAATCCAATCGAACAATAATGATATTATCACTGAAAAGGCAGATCCTTTTGCTCTGTATTGTGAACATCCCCCACATACCGCATCAGTTATTTGGGATTTGGAATACAAATGGAAAGACAAATCTTGGATGGATAACCGTAAAGATAAAAACGGATTAGACAAGCCTTATTCTGTTTATGAGGTACATTTGGGATCTTGGAAACGCAATGCAGAAGGGAAATTCTTGACCTATCTTGAATTTGCAGAAGATTTAGTGAATTATGTAAAAGAAACGGGCTTCACTCATGTGGAGTTTATGCCTATAATGGAATTTCCATACGATCCGTCTTGGGGATACCAATTGGTAGGATATTTTGCGCCTACTTCTCGTTTTGGAAAACCACAGGATTTTATGTTTTTGGTTGACAAACTTCACCAAGCTGGAATTGGAGTAATTTTAGATTGGGTTCCGTCTCATTTTCCTGATGATGCTCATGGTTTAGGTTTTTTTGACGGTTCAAATCTTTTTGAACATCCAGACAGAAGAAAAGGATACCATCCAGACTGGAAAAGTTTAGTCTTTAATTACGGACGTAATGAAGTACGGTCGTTCTTGATTAGTAATGCCATTTTTTGGTTGCAACATTATCATGCAGATGGACTTCGAGTTGATGCCGTAGCGTCAATGTTGTATCTGGATTATTCTAGAGAAGAAGGAGAATGGGAGCCAAATATTTTTGGAGGAAGAGAAAATTTGGATACCATCAGTTTCCTAAAAGATTTTAACGAAGCAGTATATTCAAATTTTGAAGGTGTACAGACTATTGCCGAAGAGAGTACCTCTTTTTCAATGGTTTCTCGTCCAACATTTGTTGGAGGCTTAGGTTTTGGAATGAAATGGATGATGGGTTGGATGCACGATACCTTACAGTATTTTCAAAAAGAACCCATATACAGAAAATACCACCAAAACGATTTGACATTTTCTATGACTTATGCATTTTCTGAAAACTTCATGTTGCCCTTATCACATGATGAAGTGGTATATGGAAAAAAATCTATTGCAGGAAGAATGCCAGGAGATGAATGGCAAAAATTTGCCAACTTGCGATTACTCTATGGCTACATGTTTACGCATCCGGGGACGAAATTGTTATTTATGGGTGCTGAATTTGGGCAAAGCAGTGAGTGGAATTTTGAAGGCAGTTTAGATTGGCATCTACTTCAATATGATTTTCATGATGGCATCAAAAAGGTGATTACAGATCTAAATGCCCTGTACAAAACGTATCCCGCATTGCACGAAAAACAATTCAGTCCTGAAGGTTTCGAATGGATTAACTATTCTGATTTTCAAAATGCGGTAATGTCCTATATTAGAAAAGGAAATGACCCTAAAGATGACCTTGTCGTAGTTTGTAATTTCACACCAGTAATTAGAGAAAATTATCGCATTGGCATACCTAAAAAAGGAAAATTGACTCAGGTTTTCAATAGCGATGAAACTATTTATGGAGGAAGCGGAAAAACTTTCACTAAATCTATAAAAATTGAAGCAGATCCATGTGACGGCAGAGATTTTTCAGCTGCATTAGTGTTGCCACCGTTGAGCGTAACTGTTTTTAAAATATCATAATTGGAATTATTTATTTAATACAATTTTTATAATCTCTCTCCAAGTCACCAAGACGCGATTTGTTTATCTCTAAACATTTTTATGCGTGATATAGACATGGAGAGATTTTTTTTATAATCAAACTTCAGAATAAAACACAAAAAAATATAAGGTTAATGGGAATACATACTTACGATAACGTTTTCGTAGAAATATATTAAATTCATTTCTATAAACAAACTAATTTTGTATGTTTGGAACTTTAGTGGCTATTTCAAATAGTCTCTATGAACTTAAACAAAATACCATGATAACAAATACCGAATTAGAATTTAAAGGAGATTTATATCCTTCAAAAATAGTAGAATTTAAAAAGGAAGTGGATAGCGTCTATTTCTATACAGACAATAGCGTTATTTTAAAAGTTACTGTACTTCGAGATAGTCTTCTTCGTTTTCGATACACTACCAAAGGTTATTTTAGCAAAGATTTTTCGTATGCAATTGACAAAACTCAATCCCACGGTTATAATTTGCTAGAGCTTGCTGATGATATAGATTGCTACATAATTCAAACGAGTAAGGTAATTTGTAAAATTCAAAAAGAAGATTTACGGGTTTCGATAACGGATTTGGAAGGAAATTGCATTCTTGAGGATGAGTTGGGGTTTCATTGGGAAGAAAGTTACCATTTTGGTGGGAATATCGTCAAAATGAGTAAGGCTTCTAAAGATGGAGAATGTTTTTATGGGTTAGGGGATAAAGCTTCCCAAATGAATCTGAAAGGAAAAAGGGTAGAAAATTTTGCGACAGATCAATATGCTTATCATAAGGATCAAGAACCTTTATATAAGGTTGTCCCATTTTATATTGGCTTACAAAATAAAAATTCATATGGGATATTTTTTGATAACACTTTTAAAACCACTTTTGACTTTTGTCATGAACGAAGAAATGTAACTAGTTTCTGGGCAGAAGGTGGGGAAATGAACTACTATTTTATTTATGGTCCACAAATGCAAGACGTGGTTACAACCTATACACATTTAACAGGAAAACCTGAATTGCCACCACTTTGGGCTTTAGGGTATCACCAATGTAAATGGAGTTATTATCCCGAGAGCAAAGTAAAAGAGGTAACCGGTAAATTTAGAGAGCTCAAAATTCCTTGTGATGCGATTTATCTCGATATTGATTACATGGAAGGTTTCCGTTGTTTTACTTGGAATAAAGAATATTTTCCAGATCCCAAAAAAATGGTTGCCGAATTAGCTGAAGACGGTTTCAAAACCGTTGTTATCATTGATCCGGGAATAAAAATAGACAAAGACTATTGGGTTTACAATGAAGCTCTTGAAAAAGATTATTTTTGTAAACGAGCCGATGGTCCTTACATGAAAGGAAAAGTTTGGCCTGGAGAATGTAATTTTCCGGACTATACAAATCCTGAAGTGCGAGAATGGTGGGCAGGATTATTTAAAGAACTAATCTCGGACATTGGGGTAAAGGGCGTGTGGAATGATATGAACGAACCAGCAGTAATGGAAGTTCCGGGTAAAACATTCCCGATGGATGTGCGTCACGATTATGATGGAAATCCTTGCAGTCATAGGAAAGCGCACAATATATATGGAACCCAAATGGCTCGTGCCACTTATGAAGGGGTTAAACAGTTTGCATACCCTAAACGTCCTTTTATTATTACGCGTTCGGCCTATTCTGGTGCGCAACGGTATACTTCTTCTTGGACAGGTGATAATGTTGCGAGTTGGGAACATTTGTGGATAGCCAATATTCAGGTGCAACGAATGTCTATTTCAGGTATGGGGTTTACCGGATCTGATATTGGTGGATTTGCTGAACAACCTACCGGAGAATTGTATGCACGTTGGATTCAGTTAGGGGTATTTCATCCGTTTTGCCGAACCCATTCTTCCGGAGACCATGGTGACCAAGAGCCTTGGTCATTTGATGAAGAAGTGATTGATATCACTAGGAAATTTGTTGAATTACGCTACCAATTGCTCCCTTATCTCTACACCATGTTTTGGGAATATATTAATGATGGAGTTCCTATGTTGAAACCATTAGTGTATTTTGACCAAGAAGATACACAAACACATTATAGAACAGATGAATTTATTTTTGGAAACCAAATTTTGGTGTGTCCTATTTTAGAGCCTAATGCACAGGGTCGTCGCATGTATTTGCCAACCGGGAATTGGTATAATTATTGGACTGACGAATTGGTTAATGGTAAAAAGGAACTTTGGGTACAGACTGATTTTGATCAAATTCCAATTTTTGTAAAAGAAGGAGCAATTATTCCAAAATATCCAGTACAACAATACGTTGGTGAATTGGAATTTGAAGAAATCACACTAGAAGTTTATTTTAAATTGGGTAAAGAAAAGTCGGTTCTTTATGAAGATGCCCAAGATGGATATGATTATAATAAAGGACGATTTAGTTTAGCTACATTTAGTTTTACAGGTAAAGAAAAAGAACTGATCATTCAGCAACATAAAGAAGGGAAGTTTGTCACTAATTATACCAAATTTAAAATTAATCTTCACGGATTACCTTTTAAAGTAAAAAAAATAATGATTGATAAGGAACATATTTCATTCAACGATGCGTCATTTAATTTAAATACGTTAATCGTAGATAAAGACTTTACAGAAATTTACATTACAGGTGTTTAATTTCTCGTAAATATGAAAGAATAAAATAATATTATGTAACTTCAATGTTTATATGAGATGTATTTTTGTTCACATATAATAAAATAAATTATGAAAAGATACTTAATTATTATTGGGGTTTTTAGTTTGGTTATTTCATGTGCCAAAAATCCATTTACCGGTAAAAACAGCTTGAATTTTGTTTCAAATAGTGAGTTGTTTCCGTCATCATTCCAGCAATACGGAACTTTCTTAAAAGAAAACAAAGTTGTTTCCGGAACTTCTGATGCGCGGATGGTAGAAACGGTAGGAATGAAAATTAAAACGGCAGCAGAAAAGTATTTAAATGCAAATGGTTATTCAGGTTATTTAAAAGATTATCAATGGGACTATAAATTGGTGGAGAGCAAAGAGGTGAATGCTTGGTGTTTGCCAGGTGGAAAAATTGTGGTTTACTCTGGGATTTTACCTATAACTAAAGATGAAGCTGGTTTAGCTACCGTTATAGGCCATGAGGTTTCGCATGCACTGGCAAATCATGGTGCTCAACGTATGAGTGCTGCTGAATTGCAACAATTAGGAGCCGTTGGAGTAACACTTGCTACTGGAAAACAAAGTGCTGAAAAGCAGCAAATTTGGCAACAAGCGTATGGTTTAGGTTCTCAATATGGGGCAATGCTTCCTTTTAGCCGAAGTCATGAATCAGAAGCCGATATGATTGGACTTACTTTAATGGCCATTGCAGGTTATAATCCTGATCAGGCAGTTGCTTTTTGGGGAAGGATGTCAGCAAAATCGGGAGGGAATGCACCTCCGGAATTTTTGAGTACGCACCCATCAGACGCAACTAGAATTGCTAAAATCAAGAGTTTAATTCCTCAAGCTAAAGCTGAAGCTTTGAAATTTGGAGTTGTTTTTAAATAATAAATTTTTTAAAGTATATAAATTAAGCCATTTCTTTTGAAGTGGCTTTCTTATTGATACTTAGTTGTGTTTTACCGCAAATGTTACTTTTCTTGTTTTGAATGATTAAGTTCAGACAAATCCATGTAATTCGTAGCAAAAAAATAAATAAATTCGCAAGATTAAAAGGATACTATATGGAAGATTTACCTAAAGGAAGTAAAAAACTATTAAATGCGTGGGCTTTTTATGATTGGGCAAATTCTGTTTACCCATTAGTGATTTCATCAGCAGTTTTTCCAATATTTTATGAAGCATTATTTTCAGATAGGGATCATTACATTTCTGTTTTTGGAATGAATCTTAAGAATTCGGCTTTAATAAGTTTTGTAACCGCTTTTGCGTTTTTAGTTGTTGCTTTTATCTCTCCAATTTTATCTGGGATTTCTGATTATGTTGGGAATAAAAAGGGATTCATGAAGTTTTTTTGCTATTTAGGGGCGCTGTCCTGCATGGGATTGTATTTTTTTAGTCTTGAAAATATTTATGTGGGTTTGGTTTTTTATTTTCTAGGATTAATTGGTTTTTGGGGTAGCTTAGTATTTTATAATTCCTATTTGCCAGATATTGCTTTTCCGGAACAACAAGATGAGGTGAGTGCCAAAGGATATTCTTTAGGTTATATAGGAAGCGTGATTTTATTAATTGTTAATTTGGCAATGATAATGAAACCTGATCTATTTGGAATTTCTGGTTCAAGTGGTGAAGCTGCAATGAAAGCTATGCGCTATTCCTTTATTATGGTAGGGATCTGGTGGATTATTTTTAGCCAATATGTCTATTATTTTTTGCCCAAAGGAAATAGAAATTCAGAGCACAAGGTGACAAAGGCAGTTGTTTTTAATGGCTTTAAGGAGTTGCAAAAAGTTTGGAGATTACTCGAACATAATAAGGCATTAAAAAGATATTTAAGGAGCTTTTTCGTTTACAGTATGGCGGTGCAGACTGTGATGTTAATTGCAACATATTTTGGGGCACAGGAAATTGCTTGGGAATCTAAAAGTGATAGTACAACGGGGTTAATTATTTGTATTTTAGTGATACAGTTGGTTGCAATTTTGGGAGCTGTTTTGACGTCTAGAGCATCTGCTAAATTCGGAAATATCCCAACCCTAATCGCCATCAATTGCTTCTGGGTTTTGCTTTGTGTGGCGGCTTATTTTATAATTTTACCCATCCATTTTTATATTATGGCGGGTTTGGTAGGATTGGTCATGGGCGGAATTCAGGCTTTGTCACGTTCAACCTATTCTAAACTATTACCCGAAACGGAAGATACCGCTTCCTTTTTTAGTTTTTTTGATGTTTCCGAAAAAATCGGAATAGTTATTGGGATGTGTGTATATGGGATTATTGACCAAATTACGGGCAGTCCTAGGTTTGCGATTGTTTTTTTAGCTATTTTTTTTATTATCGGAGTATTGTTATTGAATAGGGTTCCAAAAAATAATGCTTTGGATGAACGTAAAACTAAGAACTAAAAAGGAGAAAAGACATGATTTTGCTTCATACATTAAGGCTTAATTTTTTATCAACAATCAAAATAATTACTTTTCTAATATTAATTTTATTACTATCAAATGAAGAATATAAAAATCACGGGCATTTTGGTACTGTTTTCAATACTTTTTTTGTTCTCTTGTGAAAATGAACCTGTTAATACAACATCAAATTTAAATCCTACAAATTCGGTTTTGCCCATTTCGTTTAAGGTGGGTTTTAGTGGACAAACCTATGTTGCAACAGAAGTTAATGCAGTAATTATAAATGGACTAATGACTCTGTATGCATCTAAGGGCATTCAAAAGGAATCTTTTACAATTCCTATTCCAGAAATGACAATAGGATCTTATCCAACAAATAAGAATATCATCTTATATAGCGGAGGAGTCAGTCAACCAATATATCAAAGCATTAATCCGGCAGATGCATACGCCAATACGGGTCAAATCAAAATCACTTCCGTAAATACCGGGAATATGAGAATTTCAGGAAATTTTGATTTTACGGGTTTTAATAAAACAGGAAACCTTACTTTGACAAAAGAATTCACTAACGGGGTTTTTACAAATATCCCTTATGTTACAAAGTAGAATCAATCTCTTAGACAAAAATGGAATACAATAGTAACGATATTCTTTTTTTAATAGCGTTCTCTCAAAAAAATAGGAGTTTTGAAATAAATATAATTTACATTTGAGAAAAATAAACTTTTCAAAAATCAGAAAAATGAGAAAAATAAAATTGATTACCACCCTATTATTGTTTTTTGCAGCCTTAAGTATAACATCTTGTAGTGATGAGCCAATTGATCCATCAATTAATTTGAATACTGGAGGAGGAAGTTCCACAGGAGATTTTTGGCCTACTGCAATAAATAATGAGTGGGTTTTTAAACTTAATGGCAATGTACAAGAATCCATGAAAATAGTTTCAATGAATACTCTCGGAAATAATACCTATTATACATTTAACAAAGTCTCAGGCAGTGCCAGTGGAACACAAAGAATACGAAAATCAAATGGGGATTATTATTTAAAAATGGAAGATGTATCAACAGCAGGGGCAACAACAACAGGTTCAGAAACCATCCTTCTAAAAGACTATTTGCTTGTTGGCGGAACGTGGAACGACAGTTATGTTCAAACTACCACTTATTCCGGAATACCGCCTATTGCATTAAATGTATCTACAGTTTCCACAATTATTGAAAAAGATGCTACACTATCCATTAATGGCAAAACTTATAACAACGTTATTAAAATTAAGCGCATTCAAACTGTTTCGGGTATATCATCTCCAAGTAGCTCTACTACAAGTTATTATTGGTTTGCAAAAGATGTTGGTCCTGTGAAAATGACAAATGAATTTAACAGCCAAGTCACTACTCAGGAATTATTTAGTTATAAATTAAATTAATTGTTAATTTTAAAAAGTTAAAATCCGCTTCTTGCGGATTTTTTTATGGCATAAAATTTGTCTTTTTAGGAGATGAAACGAATTAATACGCTTTACATCGATTTTAAATTAAATTAATGTCAAGTTGTATTATATTTGTTATTCCATTTACAAACCTAATGTCATTTTGACTTACACGATACCATGTCATACCACAAAATATTAACACTGGACAATCTGTCACTACAAGAATTCGATTCTGAAGCCGATTTAATCCCATTATTAACTCCAGAAGACGAAGAAGAAATGAACAATGAAGAGCTACCAACTTCATTGCCAATTTTGCCGTTACGTAATATGGTTTTATTTCCAGGAGTTGTAATCCCAATTACCGCTGGTCGCGATAAGTCTATTAAACTAATTAATGACGCCAATGCCGCTGGAAAAATTATAGGTGTTGTTGCCCAAAAAAATGAAGAAGATGAAGACCCAACAAAAAATGATATCCATAAAATAGGTACCGTTGCCCGAATTTTGCGAGTGCTAAAAATGCCCGATGGTAATGTCACGGTTATTCTTCAAGGGAAAAAACGTTTTGAAATAGAAACCGTAACTTCGGAAAATCCATATTTAATTGCAAATGTTAAGGAAGTTGAGGAAAAAAGACCAGGAAAACATGATACGGAGTTTATAGCTATTCTGGATTCTATAAAAGAATTAGCCATTCAAATTATTAAGGAAAGTCCAAATATTCCCAGCGAAGCTACATTTGCAATTAAAAATATTGAAAGCCAATCGTTTTTAATCAATTTTGTGACTTCAAATATGAATTTGTCGGTAAAAGAAAAACAAGATTTATTAGCAATTAATGCCTTGAAAGAAAGGGCTTTAGAGACGCTTCGTTACATGAATATTGAGTTGCAAAAACTTGAATTGAAAAATGATATTCAATCAAAAGTTCGTTTTGATTTAGACCAACAGCAGCGTGAATATTTCCTTCACCAACAAATGAAAACTATCCAAGAGGAATTGGGTGGAGTTTCTCAAGAAGAGGAGTTGGATGAAATGCGTCAAAAGGCAAAAACTAAGAAATGGGACGAAAAAACGCAGAAACATTTTGAAAAAGAATTGTCTAAAATGCAGCGTATGAATCCGCAGGCACCTGATTTTGGTATTCAGAGGAATTATTTGGAGTTGTTTTTAGAGTTGCCTTGGAATGAATATTCTAAAGATAATTTCGATTTAAAGCGAGCACAAAAAATTCTGGATAAAGATCATTTTGGGCTGGAAGATGTGAAAAAACGAATGATTGAACATTTGGCTGTTTTGAAATTGAGAAATGATATGAAATCGCCAATTATTTGCTTAACAGGACCTCCTGGAGTTGGAAAAACATCGATTGGAAAATCAGTTGCTGAAGCTTTAGGTAGGGAATATGTTCGTATTTCATTAGGCGGTTTGCGAGATGAAGCGGAAATTCGTGGTCATAGAAAAACATATATAGGCGCAATGCCAGGAAGGATTATCCAAAGTTTGAAAAAAGCAGGAACATCAAATCCCGTTTTTGTTTTGGATGAAATCGATAAATTATCAACTAGCAGTCACGGAGATCCCTCTTCAGCATTATTAGAAGTTTTAGATCCGGAGCAAAATAATTCATTTTACGATAATTTTCTGGAAATGGGATATGACTTGTCAAAAGTCATGTTTATTGCCACATCCAATAACATGTCGGCGATTCAACCTGCATTAATAGACAGAATGGAAGTAATCAAAATGTCGGGGTATACGATTGAAGAAAAAGTGGAAATTGCCCGACAACACTTGTTTCCAAGACAGTTGAAAGAACATGGCCTAACCTCTAAACAGTTGACTATCGGTAAAAAACAACTGGAAAAAATAGTCGAAGGATACACTCGTGAGTCCGGAGTTCGAGGCCTTGAAGCTAAAATAGCCCAAGTGATTCGTAATGCGGCAAAATCGGTTGCTATGGAAGAAGAGTACAATAAAAAAGTAACCGACGAAGACATTGTTCATTCCCTTGGCGTTCCTAGATTGGAAAGAGACAAATACGAAAATAATGATGTTGCGGGAGTGGTAACTGGCTTAGCTTGGACTGCTGTTGGAGGTGATATTCTTTTTATAGAATCACTGATTTCTCCAGGAAAAGGAGCAATGACCATTACTGGAAATTTAGGTACGGTGATGAAGGAATCGGCCACAATAGCTTTAGAATATATTAAGGCTAATGCTGAACTTTTAGGATTAAATCCAGAAACGCTGTCCAAATATAATATTCACTTGCACGTTCCTGAAGGAGCAACGCCAAAAGATGGGCCAAGTGCAGGGATTGCTATGTTAACTTCTTTAGTTTCGGTGCTTACCCAAAAGAAAGTTAAGAAAAGTTTGGCTATGACAGGGGAAATAACCTTGCGTGGAAAAGTATTGCCAGTTGGTGGATTAAAAGAAAAGATTTTAGCTGCAAAACGGGCTAATATCAAAGAAATTATTTTGTGTCATGAAAATAAAAGTGACATTGACGAAATAAAAGAGGAATATATAGAAGGTATGACTTTTCATTATGTCAAGGAAATGAGTGAGGTATTAACAATAGCGATAACGAATCAGAAAGTAAAAAACGCCAAAATATTATAAATAAAAAAGGGCTAATTATTTAGTCTTTTTTTTATTAAAATAATACCTTCGCAATTGCGTTATACCTTATAGAAACAGCGACAGTAACATGATTAAAAAGAGATTTTATTATATTCTAATTTTATTTTGCACGGTGTCTTATAGTCAAATAGGGGGAAAATCTGTCTATCAGTTTCTGAATTTAGTTACCTCACCAAGACAAGCTGCTTTAGGAGGGAAAAATATAACCATTTATGACCATGATGTGAATCAGGCCAATTTTAATCCAGCTGCCATCAATCCCGAAATGAATAACCGATTGGCGTTAAACTACGGCAGTTATTTTGGTGAAGCTGCATACGGAACGGCGTCCTATGGGTATACTTTCGACAATAGATTGAGAACATTTCAGGCAGGAGTCAACTATGTGAATTATGGCACTATAGATGGTTATGATGAAAATGGATCAGCAACTTCAAGTTTTACAGGGAGTGAGGTAGCTTTAAATTTCGGATATTCGTACGCCATTCCCAAAACAAATTTTCATCTTGGTGCCAGCGGAAAACTGATCTCTTCAACATTAGAGACGTACAATTCTTTTGGGGGTGCTATAGATTTGGGTGGATTATATGTTGATGATAAAAAACATATTAATTATGCCATCGTTATCCGGAATTTTGGGACGCAATTCACGACCTATTCTGGAACGAATGAAAAATTACCCATGGAAATCATGATGGGGGTCTCTCAACAATTAGAGAATGTGCCCATTCGTTGGCATTTAACATTGGAGAATTTACAACAATGGGATATAGCTTTTTCGAATCCTGCCAGAGTTCAAAATACTTTAGATGGAGGTGTTATAGAAGAGAAAGTTTCTTTCTTTAATAATACCTTACGCCATGTAATCATTGGGGCAGAACTATTTCCAACCAGAAGTTTTAATCTTCGATTAGGATACAATTTTAGAAGAGGAGAAGAGTTACGATTGTTAGAACAGCGCAATTTTTCCGGAATTTCAGTTGGTTTTGGATTAAAAATGGGTAGACTCAAATTTGACTATTCGTATTCCAGATATACTTTGGCCGCGAATACCAGTTTGTTTGGGCTAACAATTAACTTTAACAGCCAATGATTATAAACAATTAATATAGTATATTTTGAATAAAAAAATTACCATTGCCATTGACGGATTTTCCTCTACCGGAAAAAGCACTTTAGCGAAACAGTTAGCCAAACATTTAGGCTATGTTTATGTGGATACTGGCGCAATGTACAGAGCGGTTTCTTTATTTGCAATGCAAAACGGATACATTGATGCTGATTTTTTTGATAAACAATCTTTAATTAATAGTTTGCCATTTATAAAATTACAATTCAAATTTAATCCTGATTTGGGTTTTGCCGAAATGTATCTAAACGATGTTAATGTCGAAAATGAAATAAGAACTATTGAAGTTTCAAATTTTGTAAGTAGGGTAGCAGAGGTCTCAGAAGTTCGTAAAAAACTGGTGGAGCAACAGAAAGAAATGGGCAAAGCAAAAGGCATTGTTATGGACGGAAGGGATATTACTACTGTTGTTTTCCCGGATGCGGAACTTAAAATTTTCATGACTGCCAGTCCAGAAACTCGAGCGGAACGTCGTTTTGATGAATTGAAAAGTAAGGGGCAAAATGTGCCTTACGAGGTTGTTTTGAAAAACGTGCAGGAACGCGATTATATTGATACCCATCGGGACGATTCCCCTTTAGTTAAAGCCGATGAAGCAATTGAAATAGATAATTCCCATCTTTCCCGAGAAGAACAATTTGATGTAGTTTTAGAATTGATCCAAGAAGTTACTAAAATGTTGTGATTACTTGTTTATTTCATTTTTAATAGTAGATTTACGGGCTATTAATTTTTCAAAAACCAAAATAAATATTTTATGAGTATCAAGTTTAGATTAACATTAATGAGTTTTCTCCAATTTTTTGTTTGGGGAGCCTGGTTAATTACTGTTGGAAATTACTGGTTTGCAACAAAACAATGGAGTGGCGCCGAATTTGGAGCCATATTCTCTACCTTAGGACTTTCTTCTATTTTCATGCCGGCACTTACCGGAATCATTGCAGACCGCTGGATTAATGCAGAAAAATTATACGGAGGTTTGCATATTTTAGGAGGTTTGGCTTTGGCCTACATTCCTATGGTGGATAATCCAACGAGTTTCTTTTGGGTTATTTTCATCGCGATGCTGTGCTATATGCCAACCATTTCTCTGTCAAATTCAATTGCCTATAATATTTTAAAAAACAATAAATTTGACGTAATAAAAGTATTTCCACCAATTCGTGTTTGGGGAACTGTTGGTTTTATTATTGCCATGTGGATCACGAATTTATCCGGAAATAAGGCATCGGCCAATATGTTTTACATTTCAGCGTTTGCGGCAATTGTATTGGGAATTTATTCTTTTTCATTGCCTAAATGTGCACCTCAAAATCTAACATCAAAAGATGCTTCTTTTACGGAATTGTTAGGTTTGAATGCTTTTAAGCTATTTGGAACTTACAAAATGGCATTGTTTTTTATTTTCTCTATGTTTTTAGGTGGAGCTTTGCAGTTAACCAACATGTATGGAGATACATTCTTGTCCGATTTTTCTAAAGTTCCGGAATATGCGGATTCATTTGTAGTTAGGTATTCTACCATTATCATGTCTATATCTCAAATATCAGAAACCCTGTTCATTTTAGCCATTCCATTCTTTTTGAAACGGTTTGGAATAAAACAGGTCATGCTTATTAGCATGATAGCTTGGGTATTGCGATTCGGATTGTTTGCTTACGGGAACCCATCCGGTGGCTTGTGGATGATTATTTTATCTTGTATTGTTTACGGAATGGCGTTTGATTTCTTCAATATTTCGGGTTCATTGTTTGTAGAAACGTCTACAGATTCTTCCATTCGTTCCAGTGCACAAGGTTTGTTTATGATGATGACTAATGGTTTTGGGGCAGTTATAGGAAGTTCGGCCAGTGGCTATTTAATAGATACTTATTTTACTCATACCGGAGTAAAAGATTGGCAGAACATCTGGTTGACTTTTGCTGTTTATGCATTAATAATTGCGATATTCTTCGCATTTATGTTCAAGCACAAGCATGATCCTAATGCGGTGGAAAATGTGAGTCATTAGAAAAAAAATAAGGGAGAGCTTGATTATTCAAGCTCTTTTCTGTTTAATTCTGTTTTGAATTTCTCAATATTATGATCGTCTTCAATTTTAAGAATTTCTATTGCCTTTTCAAATGTCATTATATTGTTTCTAAAAAGGGAGATTATAAATGGTTTTAAGACTTCATATTGCATTTCATAGTTCATTTTGAAAAATAGTTTTCTTTTTACCCCGTCTGTCAAATCTAAATCTAATAAATTATTAGTTCCATTCGATAATTTCGGAAATAATGAAGCTTTGCCCGTTATACCAAAATTTTTTCCATCATAATCATCCAAGCGAAGAAATATTTTTTTTATGCTTTGAATTTTAATTATTTCATCGTTTATACAGATGTTATCTGAATTGAAAGTAATAGTTCCGTTAAGCACTCCGTTTAATGGTTTTTTTCTGAAAAGATTAGCTAATATCATAATAATACCCAATAAGATAATACAGAATATAATTATTCCAGCAATTTTTGAAATATATTCTAAATTTAAAATTTTAAAGAAACCTGCAATAAGTAGGAGCAGTAATAAGATGTTATTAATATCCCAATGAAATGTTTTATTATCAGGTTTGAAAATTTGAAAAGAGTTATCCATTATTTTATGTTTCTCAAATATATAAACTTAAATTGGATGAGAATTAATATTTTCAATGCTTCGGTTTTTTATAGCCAAATAGTCAATACAAATCTTCCTTAGCCCCGATAGAGCCAAATAGCTCGTGACGCAGGAACGACTATAGGCGAAAGCGGGAATATGATTTCTAAAAATGCCCAAGCTACTCGCTCCTGATTCTAAGTCTTTTATCCTTGTTTTATCTTCTATTTTCTTTCCTTAAAAATTTTGCAAATATATAAAAAAGAATTACTTTTGCACACCTTTTGGCGCGGAGTGTTTCCTTTAGGTATCAACAAATTATATAAAAACAACTTCTGTTTTTTCAATCGCATTAAGAAACACGTGAATAACAGAATACAAATTTTTTATCAGCATGTCTGAAACATTAAAATCACAAGAGCAGTTTTTAGCAGAATTCAATTGGCATAACTTCGAAGAAGGTATTGATGCCGTTGACGAAAAAAACTTGCTTGAATTTGAAGAATTAGTATCAAAAACTTTCATTGATACCGATCAAGAAGAAGTAGTAGAAGGAGTTGTAGTTAGAATTACTGACAGAGATGTAATCGTTGATATCAACGCAAAATCGGAAGGTGTTATTTCTTTAAACGAATTCCGTTACAATCCAAACTTAAAAGTTGGAGACAAAGTAGAAGTATTAATTGACATCCGTGAGGATAAAACAGGTCAATTAGTATTATCTCACAGAAAAGCAAGAACTATCAAATCATGGGATAGAGTTATTTCTGCAAACGAAACAGGTGAAATCGTTAATGGTTTTGTAAAATGCAGAACTAAAGGTGGTATGATTGTTGACGTTTTCGGAATTGAGGCTTTCTTACCAGGATCTCAAATTGATGTTAAACCAATTAGAGACTACGATGTATATGTAAACAAAATGATGGAATTCAAAGTGGTAAAAATTAACCACGAATTCAAAAATGTTGTTGTTTCTCATAAAGCGCTTATTGAAGCGGATATTGAAGTACAGAAAAAAGAAATCATCGGTCAATTACAAAAAGGACAAGTATTAGAAGGTGTTGTTAAAAACATTACTTCTTATGGTGTGTTTATTGACTTAGGTGGTGTTGACGGATTAATTCACATTACGGATCTTTCTTGGAGTAGAATCAACCACCCAAGTGAAGTTCTTGAATTAGACCAAAAATTAAACGTTGTAATCCTTGATTTCGATGATGAGAAAACAAGAATTCAATTAGGATTGAAACAATTAAACGCTCACCCTTGGGACGCATTAAATGCTGACCTTAAAATTGGTGACAAAGTAAAAGGTAAAGTAGTTGTAATCGCTGATTATGGTGCATTTATTGAAGTTGCTGAAGGTGTTGAAGGTTTGATCCACGTTTCTGAAATGTCTTGGTCTACTCATTTGCGTTCTGCTCAAGATTTCGTAAAAGTAGGTGATGTTGTTGAAGCTGTTATCTTAACTTTAGATAGAGATGATCGTAAAATGTCATTAGGTATCAAACAATTATCTCAAGATCCTTGGACTGATATCACTGCTAAATACCCAGTAGGTTCTAAACATACAGGTATTGTTAGAAATTTTACAAACTTTGGAATTTTCGTAGAACTTGAAGAAGGAATTGACGGATTGATTTACATCTCAGACCTTTCTTGGACTAAGAAAATCAAACACCCATCTGAATTTGTAAATGTTGGTGAAAAACTTGATGTAGTAGTATTAGAATTAGATGTTGACGGACGTAAATTATCTTTAGGTCACAAACAAACTACTGCTAATCCTTGGGATCAATATGAAGATTCTTTCGCAGTTGGAACTATCCACACAGGTGAAATTTCTGAAATCGTTGACAAAGGAGCTACTGTAGAATTCGGAGATGATATCGTAGCTTTCATTCCTACTCGTCACCTTGAAAAAGAAGACGGAAAGAAATTGAAAAAAGGCGATACTGCTGAATTTAAAGTTATCGAATTCAACAAAGAATTTAAAAGAGTAGTTGCCTCTCACACCGCTATCTTCCGTGAAGAAGAAGAGAAAAACGTGAAAGCGGTTGCTGAAGCAGTTTCTTCTAACAATAATGCATCTGCATCTACGTTAGGAGACAACAATGATATTCTTGCTGGTTTGAAAGCCAAAATGGAAAAAAACGAAAAAAAGAAATAATATTTCTTTTTTTAATATGGAAAGCCCCGCATCACTGCGGGGCTTTTTTGTTTATAGTCAATGGTAAAAAACAATATTAATAGTATATCTATTAAAACTTTTCATTAGGGTTATTTATATTAAAATTCTGAGGAATTATCAATAATAAGAGTATTCAAAACTGTCATAATGAAAGTTGCATAAACTAAATAGGAGGTTGGTATTCTTGAAATAAGCAAATGATTTAGTTCTTAAACAAAAGTATGTGAGTTTTATAAATTACAAACTATAAATATTTGATTCTAGCAGCATTTGTATTTAATCTACAAAACAAATAAAACAGGAGACTTAAGAGAGCAATCGATATTTATGAAAGCCTAGTTGAGAAGATTATTTTATTCCAAAATCCCAAAGTAATGAAAAATAAATAGGGGAATGAATGGTAGTATTGGCAAGATAATGTTTGGTTTTTTAGCAGATGAGATCATTGTTTTATCCGACCTCATAGTTTGTATTAACAACATAAAATGAGAAAAGGCTACTATAAATGGCAGCCTTTTCTTTAGAATTAATAATCTCAAATAAATGGTGAAGAAATTATTTCGTTATAGTGTAATTTTTACCGAAATTATTGTCCCAATATTCTACTCCGTTTACTTTATAGACCACTGCAAATTGAATGTTTGTTACTGAGGCAGGAACATCAATGTTAACTCCCCATCTTTCCATTCCATGAACATTTGGGCTAATTAAAGTTTGTTGTGCCCCAACAGTAATGTATTGTTTGAAATTTAACGCAGCAGTTTTGGTTGTGTTCCAATTATCTGTTGTGTAAACTACATTTACCAGTTTTGTTGGATTAATATTCCGAACATCAACATTGACATTGAAAATATTAGTTATGCCGTTATATTGATCGTAAATGGCTGAATAAGTAGTATCTACGGTTAAGTTAAGGTCAGTTCTCAAGAAAGTACCTTCTAAATCAGTCATTTTGTAGTTTTTAGATCCATTATTGTCCCAATATTTTTGCCCATTCACTTCATAACGAGCAACAAATTCATCTGCAAATAATAAAGAAGGCACATCTCCTACATAATAACTGTTGTTAATTGTAATCTCTGCTCCCCAAATTTCAGTGTTTTCAATTGTGGATGAAATGTATTTTAGAGGAAAATCCTTCCAGCTACCATCGGACATTTTATGTGAAATCACCACAATTTTATTGTAGGCTAAATTTTTAACTTCAACCTTAAATCTCCTAGAATAAGATGCGTAGCCATATTTTTGGCTGTAAGACGTCCAGGCGCTTAATAATTTTACGTTTTCACTAGCGGATAATCTGTTGGTACTAGTTTTTTGGCTTGATGGTGTGTTTGGACCTACACTTTCATCGTTTGAGCATGAACCAATTGATAAGGCAAGTAATAAAATGAAGACTAATTTTTTCATGAGTTCCTGATTTTAATCGTTTAAATTGATTTAGTAATTATGATGGGGACGCTGTTATTCAATCATTTTTTTGCGAATTTAACTTAAATTTAGAAACAAATTAGTGTTAAAACAGTCATTATCAATATGAAAACGTTTGCGTGTTGACAAGTTTTTTACTATATAGATATTTGGTTGTTCTTAATTACAGAACGCAAAAGCAAAGTCTCTACTATTTAAGACGCCATTATTTGCAAGTTGTGAGAGCTTAGGAGAAATAGATAAACCTTATTTAGGATTATATTCCATAAATGTACCATTCGTATAAAAAACAACAATTTTTTCTATTTTGTCTTGGTTTGGGAAAACCGAGCTATTTTCTAGCAAAACTCTTTTCTTGGAATCAAAAGGATTTGATCCGGAAGCAGTTTCAATTTCATTAAATAATGTTTCTTGAAATTTGGTTTCAGGAATTGGAGTAGGGGCAACAACAATTTTTTCGGTTTCATTTTTGATGCTATTTTGAGTTGTTATTTTCGGGAAGCTTCCTTTTCCGTTTAATATCCAATACAAATCAACCTCGGGAAAAACGTCAAGAATTTTCAGAATAAAATCTAAACTCGGTTTGTTTCTTCCAGAAAGAAGGTGGGATAAACTGGAGCGTTGCACACCAATTTTATCGGCAAATCCAGATGCCGAAAGTGAATAATAATCCTGAATCAATTCTAATCTTTTGATGAAATCCTCTGTGTTTACCATTGTAAATAGGTATGAATAAAAGTAGTGTTACAAATGTAAATAAAATAATTGAATTGACCTAAATTACAAAAGTAAATAGTTATTTTTAGGAATTTTATTTTAAACAAAAAATAAATGTAATAGTTCTTAAAATCTTGGTAATAAATAATTTGAATTGTATTTATAAATGTAATTTTAATTATGAAGCTAAAAGATATATAAATAGGAGCTGTGATAGATGAGGATGTTTACATTGTTATACAAGAGGTTGTTTTTAATTATTTACAATTGTTAATTTAAAGATGTTTACTTTTGTAACATCAAAAATAAACTATGGATTTAGAAGTTATTTTCAATAAATATAAAGTAGATGCCTTGTATGGAAGGTATATTACTTTGGCAGAAATCGAGCCTGTTTTGCAACAATTAAATACGAATAATCAACTCGATATTGTTGGGTATTCGGTTCTGAATAAACCGATCTATTCTTATAAAATTGGGGAGGGAAAAATCAAAATATTCCTTTGGTCGCAAATGCACGGAAATGAAAGCACGACAACAAAAGCACTTTTTGATTTTTTGAATCTTTTGCAAAATGATTCGGATATCGGAACGGATTTGCTTCGCAATTTCACTTTTTATTGTTTGCCGATGGTGAATCCGGACGGAGCGCAATTGTACACCAGAGAAAATGCAAATCTAGTTGACTTAAATAGGGATGCACAAAATTTGACACAGCCTGAAAGTAAGGTGTTGCGTGCGTGTTTTAACGAGTTCAAACCGGATTATTGCTATAACCTTCATGACCAGCGAACTATTTTTGGAGTGGGGAGCACAGGAAAACCTGCGACAGTTTCCTTTTTGGCTCCATCATTCAATGAAGAGCGGGAGATAAACGATGTAAGGACGAAAGCTATCAACGTGATTGTAGACATGAATGACGCTTTGCAGAGGTTTATTCCAAAGCAAGTTGGTCGATTCGATGATTCGTTTAATATTAACTGTATAGGAGATACTATGCAAGCCCTAAATGTGCCGACAATCTTAATAGAAGCAGGTCATTTTCCATTGGATTATGACAGGGAGCAAACCAGAAAATATATTTTTATTGCACTTTTATTAGGATTTAAACAATTTACCGAAAACGTTATAGTTGGCAATAAAATTGAAGATTATCTGAATATTTCTCAAAATAAACCCGTTTTTTATGATTTTGTTTATAAAAACATCCAAATTAATTATGATAGTAATAAAATAATCACGAATATTGCAATTCAATTTAAAGAAGAGTTATTTGATAATAAAATTCATTTTAATGCTTTTATTGTTAAAATTGGAGAATTAAAGGATTATTTCGGTCATTTTGAATATGATGCTCATGGAGCCATTTATTCGGATAAAAACGGAAATATTCCTCAATTAAATCAAAAAGCAGATTTTTATTTGAATGAAAATTTAGAAATTGTTAATGGGGTGCTGAAGATAAAATAGAATTTATTTACCATCTCATTAATTTGTATAAAAACACAACACAACTAAATATATTTTTATGAGTAAATTCCGATTAGATGAAGTAGATCACCAGATATTAGATATGCTGATTGATAATACTAGAGTTCCATTTACCGACATTGCAAAAAAATTATTGATTTCTGCAGGTACAGTTCACGTGAGAGTTAAAAAAATGGAAGATGCCGGAATCATTATGGGGTCATCATTAGTCCTGGATTATGATAAATTGGGGTATTCTTTCATTGCTTATATAGGTGTTTTTCTTAACAACACATCACAAACTAAATTTGTTTTGGAACGTATCAATGAAATTCCATTTATTACCGTTGCCTCAGTAACTACGGGTAAATTTAATATTTTCTGCAAAATCAGAGCAAAGGATACAAAGCATGCAAAAGAGGTGATTTTTATGATTGATGACATTGAAGGTGTTTATAGAACAGAAACGATGATCTCATTAGAGGAAAGCATAAATGATAAAAAACGTTTGATGCATACGGTTTTTAAAAATATGTAATTTGTCTTGATTGCTATATTTATACATAACCTCCAGTTTATTCTTGAGGTTATTTTTTTACAAATGAACAGCTTAAACCCACAATAACGAATTATGTATACGCTACCAAAAATAGAACGTTTCAATCAGGAAGTTCTGTCAAAATATAATATTTACAATAGTGTTTTTATAACATTACCCTTTGATTCTATCGATAATACAGGAGTTTTGCTTCCATTGTTTACGGAACTCTGCGAAAATGGGTTTAAAAAACAAGAGACGCCTAAAGAAATTGTTGATTTTTACACCGAAAAATATTTACAGAGCGCCTCAGAGTCTGATAAAATTGATTTAATGTTTCGTTTTATTCAGTATATAGAGCGTCAAATTGTATTGTTTGATGCTATTGAGGATGCCGCTTTTCCATTGGTTAACAATATGGAAGGGAGAGGGTCTCTTCGTGATATCAAAGAAAAAGCAGATGCCAAAGAGAAAGAATTAACCGATTTTTTCGAGAATTTCAATATTAGAACCGTATTAACAGCCCATCCAACCCAGTTTTATCCTGGAGCAGTGCTTGGAATCATTAACGACTTGACAGAGGCTATTCGTAAAAATAATTTACTAGAAATCAAACAATTGTTGGCTCAATTGGGTAAGACTCCTTTCATTCAAACCGAAAAACCAAATCCATTTGATGAAGCGGTCAGTTTAATTTGGTATCTGGAAAATGTATTTTATGAAACAGCAGGAGAAATAGTGCACTATCTTGAGAAAAATATATTTGACGGGAAGCCTATTCAGAATCCGCTAATCAAACTTGGATTTTGGCCAGGAGGCGACCGTGACGGAAATCCATTTGTAACCACAGAGATTACCTATAAAGTTGCAGAGCGTTTGAGAACCTCAATATTGAAGTGTTATTACATTGAAATTAGAAGTTTGAAAAGAAAATTAACATTCTATAATGTAGATGTTTTGGTTACTGAACTTGAACAAAAGCTTTATCGTTCTGTTTTTTATTCAAAAGGAGAGATTTTCATCACTCTTGACGAGTTTAAAGCACAATTAAATAAGATAAAAACGATAATTATAGAGCAACATCAATCTCTATATCTCGACGAGTTGGATGCGCTTCTTATTAAAGTAAATCTATTTGGATTCCATTTTGCGTCTTTAGATGTTCGTCAAAATAGTAAAATTCATGATGCTGTATTTAAGGATGTGGTAAAGCATTATTTGGATTCAGGTACATCTGTTTTTCCTGAGGATTATTTTAAATTAACGGAACAGGAAAAGTTTGCGGTTCTGTCAAGTGCCAAAGGTGATCTTGATCCGAATGTTTTTGAAGACGAAATGACCAAATCGACTATCGAATCGATTCAGGCCATAAAAAAAATTCAGGAAAAAAATGGAGAATTCGGAGCGAACAGGTATATTATTAGTAATAATGAGAGTGCTCTTAATGTGATGGAAACATTTGCATTATTCCGCTTGAGCAATTGGGAAAATCCGTCTGTGGATATTGTTCCGCTTTTTGAATCAGTTGATGATTTACATAGTGCTCACGAGGTTATGGAAAAACTGTACACGAATCCAATCTATGCGAACCATCTTGTGAATAGAAATAAAAAGCAAACAATTATGCTAGGTTTTTCTGACGGAACAAAAGACGGTGGGTATTTAATGGCCAATTGGAGTATTTACAAAGCGAAAGAAGAGCTTACGGCAATTTCTAGAAAATATGGCATAAAAGCTATTTTCTTTGATGGTCGTGGAGGGCCACCGGCACGAGGAGGGGGTAAAACGCATAAGTTTTATGCTTCACTTGGGCCAAAAATTGAAAATAATGAAATTCAGGTTACGGTGCAGGGGCAAACGATAAGTTCTAATTTCGGAACCTTAGATTCTTGTCGTTATAATTTAGAAAATTTATTAAGTGCTGGAGTTACCAATCAAGTTTTTAATAAAAACAGGAATGAGTTGACAGGAAGTGAGTCAGTAGTTTTAAACCAGTTGGCAGAATTAGGTTACGAAAAATATTTGGACTTTAAAAACCATCCAAAGTTCATTCCGTATTTGGAACAAATGAGTACCTTAAAATATTATGCTAAAACAAATATTGGTAGCCGTCCTTCTAAAAGAAGCAAATCGGCACAATTGGACTTCAAGGATTTGAGGGCTATCCCTTTCGTGGGATCTTGGAGTCAGTTGAAGCAGAATGTTCCCGGTTTTTTTGGTGTAGGAACGGCCTTAAAACATTTTGAAGATACGGATCAATGGGATAAAGTGCAGGATTTATACAATCATTCTTTGTTCTTTAAAACGTTATTGGAAAATAGTATGATGTCCTTGGCAAAATCATTTTTCCCATTGACGGCTTACATGAGGAAAGATCCCGAATTTGGAGAATTTTGGCAAATTATATACGATGAATTTCTGGAAACCAAACGCTTGTTGTTGAAAATTGCGGGGCATAAAGAGCTCATGGAAAACTATCCTGACGGTAAAGCATCTATTGAAATACGAGAGCGTATTGTATTGCCATTGTTGACAATACAACAATATGCTTTGTTGCGCATCAATGAACTGAACAAGGAAGAAAACCCAGACGAAAACTTAATAAAAGTGTACGAAAAAATAGTGACACGTTCCTTATTTGGAAATACAAATGCCAGTAGGAATTCAGCATAAAAAGGAATAACTTATAATCACATGAATTACAAAACCTCTTTTTTAAGAGGTTTTGTTGTTTATATAGGTAATACATTTAGGTTTTAGTTTACAGAAACAAAACAGACTTCAATTTGTGATTCCTCTTTTCGGCGGAATGACAAAATCACGCAGAATTAAAGTAGTAATTTCAATGCTTAAAGGGTATATCATTTTCATTACATGGCATTTCATTAACTCTATTGGGAATAGGTAGCATCCTGTAAATTTGTAGCCAAAGCGTATCACATCTCGGCTCCCTCTCCTTTGGAGAGGGTCGGGGTGAGGAAATTGTTAAAATAACCTAATAATACCTTCTTTTAAAATAGCACAAGTCGTTTTTTTTTTTTTTACTTTACGGGGTTAATTCTAACAAAACATAACCTTTACATTTTAGCTCCCAGTCTTTACGAGGTACGAAGCAATCTGAGGTAAGGAACAAACCAAACACCATGAAAAAAACACTACTTTTATTTACAATCCTATTTCAACTGAATGGTTTTTCTCAAGCGCCAGACATACAATGGCAAAAATCTTTAGGAGGAACTAGCTTTGATTTGGCCAAGAGTATTCAACAAACAACTGACGGTGGTTATATTGTGGCTGGAATTTGCGAGTATACTGATAGTGGTGGACATTCTTTTGGTAATTATTATAGAATAGTAAAACTAAGTAATACAAGAACAATAGAATGGGAAAAATATATAGGCAATTCAGCAAACAGGTTTAGCCCCTTCAACATACAACAAACAACAGACGGAGGCTATATTTTGGCTTCACATTCCTGTCCTACTAATTATACCATCGATAGTTTCAATTTTGATTACTGGATATTAAAACTAAGTAGTACTGGACAAGTAGAATGGGAAAAATCTTTAGGAGGAACTAACCTTGATATTGCCAACAGTATTCAACAAACAACTGACGGCGGCTATATTGTGGCTGGAGAATCTGCTTCTCATGATGGCGGTGTGATAGTAGGTTATGGCTGGGTGGATTGTTGGATAGTAAAATTAAGTAGCACTGGAACAATACAATGGCAAAAAAAAATAGGGGGTTCAGGTTATGATCGTGCTTGTAGTATTCAACTAACTACCGATGGTGGCTATATTGTGGCTGGAGAAACCAAATTTGCTGATGGTTATTTATCAGGATATCATGGGGATTCTGATTATTATATAGTAAAATTAAGTAGCACAGGGACAATACAGTGGCAAAAATCTCTAGGAGGGGCAGGTTATGATGTGGCTAGTAGCATTCAACAAACAACAGACGGCGGCTATATTGTGGCTGGAGAAACCCAATCTGTCGATGGCGATGTTACAGGAAATCATGGGGGTTCTGATTATTGGATAGTAAAACTAAATGGCATAGGAACAATACAGTGGCAAAAATCTATAGGGGGGGCAGGTTATGATGAGGCTAGTAGCATTCAACAAACAACAGACGGCGGCTATATTGTGGCTGGAGAAACCCAATCTGTCGATGGCGATGTTTCAGGAAATCATGGGGGGGCTGATTATTGGATAGTAAAACTAAATGGCATAGGAACAATACAGTGGCAAAAATCTGTAGGGGGTTCAGGTTATGATGCGGCTAGTAGCATTCAACAAACCGCAGATGGTGGTTATATTATAGCCGGAGCAACTGGATTTAATGATGGAGATGTTACCACCGGAATCCATGGGTCATCGGATTATTGGATAGTAAAATTAGCCGCAGACCCATTGGCAACAACTACCTTCAATCAAAAAGGTTTTACAATTGCTCCAAACCCAGTCAAATCAGTCTTGAATTTTCAATTTCCTAATGAAACAGCAATAGATAGAGTGATTATAAACGATTTAACAGGAAAAACAGTGTTGCAGCAAACTCAAAATGCCAATTATATTAATGTTCAAAGCTTGGCAAAAGGGATATATATACTACAAGCGTTTTCAGGAAATGAAACGTATCAAAGTAAGTTTGTGAAGGAGTAAGGAACAAACCCAATCATGGGTTTTTACCTTTTTATGACAAATATAAATTATTCCAACAAGAGTATCGTTAAGTGTCTCCTAGTTGGAATTTTTTTTATCCAAATCCTCAAATGATATTATAATTCTTCACATCTTTACATAAAAAAAATGAATTCAAACCAATTGCCAGAAAACGAATATTCGAGTTTCAACGCTACTTATATCAAGGAACTCGATAACGTCAGTTTAATCGAAGAGTTAGAAATTTGTCTTCACGATTTTATACGATTTGTGCAAAACATTCCGATGGATAAATTTGATTATCGGTATGCGGAAGGGAAATGGACAATCAAAGAGATTATCCAGCATATTATTGATGCTGAAAGGGTTTTTAGTTATCGTGCCTTACGAATTTCCAGAAATGATAAAACACCATTGCCCGGTTTTGATGAAAACAGCTATGTAGATAATACGAACGCAAATGCTCGGAACCTTCAGAACTTATTGACTGAATTGGCTGCTGTGAGACAATCGACCTTGTTTCTTTTTAAAAGTTTTTCAGAGGAACAGTTGTTAAGGATGGGAACGGCTTCAGATAATGTTATTTCCGTTCGAGCCTTGGGATTTCTTGTTATTGGACACCAAAAACACCATCAGCGAATTTTTAAGGAACGCTATTTGTAATAAATGCAGATGTGAAAAATATGGTTTATTAGTCATTAAATAGAAAAAGGAACTCGTTTTGAGTTCCTTTTTTATGTTTAATCTTCGTCATCATCGTCATCATCGCTGGCGACATCTTCTATGTCATCATCGTCATCGTCATCACCGTTACTGGAATCGTCAGAATCCTTAGTCAAATCATTTTCTTCTTCGTCATCATCAGAAACATCATCATCATCGAGGTCAATACCTTTAATTACATCGATTGGTTCAACGATATCGTCGATATCATCATCATCGTCATCAAATTTTTCTAATCTGCTGGCCAGTTTGGTACTTACTTTTACTAAGTAAATAGTATCTTCCGTTTTTACCTCTACAGCCTCAATGAGTTCGTTTTGGGCATTTCTAAACCGTACAATATTTGAGTCATCATATCCATCAGGAAATCGTTCCACAAGCAAGGTTAGGATCTCGTTGGTAAGTTTTGAATAATCAACAATAATTCTTTTCATAAATTTTTTATTATAAATCCAGTAGGTAAGCAAAAATTAATGGCACTACAATAGTAGCATCCGATTCTATAATAAATTTAGGGGTTTTAATATCTAATTTTCCCCAAGTAATTTTTTCGTTAGGTACAGCTCCGGAATAGGATCCGTAACTGGTGGTTGAATCTGAAACTTGGCAGAAATAACTCCAAAACGGAATATCATGCATTTCCATATCCTGATACAACATCGGAACCACGCAAATAGGAAAATCTCCAGCAATTCCTCCGCCGATTTGGAAAAATCCAACACCATTGGCACTGTTTTTTGGATACCAATCCGAAAGGAATACCATATATTCAATTCCTGATTTCATAGTCGATGCTTTCAAATCTCCTTTGATAACATAGGAAGCAAAAATATTTCCCATAGTACTGTCTTCCCATCCCGGAACTATAATTGGTAAATTTTTCTCGGCTGCTGCATACATCCAGCTGTCTTTTAAATCAATTTCATAATATTCTTCAAGAACGCCAGAAAGTAACATTTTGTACATGAATTCATGTGGAAAATAACGTTCTCCTTTGTCATCGGCATCTTTCCAAATTTTATAGATGTGTTTTTGCAAACGGCGGAATGCCTCATGCTCTGGAATACAAGTATCAGTTACCCGATTTAAGCCTCTTTCTAACAAATCCCATTCTTCCTGCGGAGTCAAATCACGGTAATGCGGTACTCTTTCGTAATGGGAATGTGCTACCAAATTCATGATGTCTTCTTCAAGATTAGCACCGGTGCAGGATATAATTTGTACTTTATCCTTACGGATAATTTCTGCGAAAATTTTCCCGATTTCTGCTGTACTCATTGCCCCGGCCATGGTAACCATCATTTTTGCACCATTTGCAAGTTGGTCTTCATAGGCTTTTGCAGCATCAACTAAAGAAGCAGAATTGAAATGCAAGTAATGCTTTTCTATAAACTGACTAATTGGTCCTTTACTCATTTTGTATTTGTTTGTTTTATACCCTGTCTATTGGAAAGGGAGTTTTAATGTTAAAGTTGGTAGTTCAAAGAAAATCTTTTTTTCTGAAACTACAAACTGCAAACTATTTTTTATTGTAACCTAAAATATTTAATACTTCTTCTGATGTTTGTTGCTCTGAAAAAACTTCGGTGGCTAGAATTCCGTTTTTATCCCTATCAATTAGTATATGTTTGGGTTGCGGAATCAAACAGTGATGCAATCCGCCATACCCTCCAATAGTTTCCTGATAGGCTCCTGTATTAAAAAAACCAATATACAGTGGTTTTTCTTTATTGTATTTGGGTAAATAGATGGCATTCATGTTCTGTTCGGAATTGTAATAATCATCACTATCACAGGTCATGCCACCTAATAAAACGCGTTCATAAGTATCATTCCATCGGTTTACTGCTAACATGATAAAACGTTTGTTAATTGCCCAAGTATCAGGTAAAGTGGTTATGAAAGAGGAATCAATCATGTTCCATTTCTCCCTGTCATTTTGCTGCTTTTGATACAAAATTTGGTAAATGGCACCGCCGCTTTCTCCCACAGTGAACGAACCAAATTCTGTAAAAATATTTGGAACATCAACCTCGGCTTCGTCACATGCAATTTTAATTTGATTGATGATTTCGTCAATCATATATTGGTAATCGTATTCAAACGTTAAAGAATTTTTTATAGGGAATCCACCACCAATATTTAATCCGTCGAGAGTAGGGCATTCTTTTTTTAATGCCACATACACTTTGATACATTTTACTAATTCATTCCAGTAATAGGCATTGTCATTAATTCCGGTATTGATAAAAAAGTGTAACATTTTCAGTTCCAATTTATTATTTTCCTGAATCTGTTTTTTGTAAAACTGAACGATGTTTTTGTATCCAATACCCAATCGAGAGGTATAAAATTCAAATTTCGGTTCTTCTTCGGCTGCAATTCGAATTCCAATTTTGAATTTTCCTTTGATTTGGCCTTGAAGCAAATCCAATTCCTCATAATTGTCAATAATGGGGATTGCATTTTTATGACCGTTATTTATTAATCGGGCAATGTTTTCTATGTATTGGTCTCTTTTAAAACCATTACAGATGACATACGTACTTTTGTTGATTTTGCCATTTGCCAAAAGGTTTTCCACAATATTAATATCAAAAGCCGATGAAGTTTCTATATGAATATTGTTTTTGAAGGCCTCGTTCATTACATATTCAAAATGGGAACTTTTGGTACAATAGCAATAATAATATTTGCCTTCATATTTATTGCTATCCATGGCATTTCGGAACCAAGATTTGGCTCTTTTGATGTTTTTGGATATTTGTGGTAAGTAAGTGAATTTTAAAGGTGTGCCATATTGTTCCACCAATTTCATTAAATCGATATTGTGAAAAAGCAAGTTGTCTTTGTTTAGAGTAAACTCCTCTTGCGGAAAATAATAGGTTTGATTTATGAGGTCAAAATAGCGTGTATTCATTTAGTTGTCATTATTTTAGATTAAAAGTAATTGAAAAAATTAAGTTAATCTAATTTTCAAACCCGAATATTAGCAAAAATGATTTGAAGCTTTTCCCGATAAATGCTGGAGCGTTGGAAAAAATCAAAATTTAGGATTTTTTTTAAGTCAAAAATGTTATCCAATAATGCAATATGAGAATTATTGTTTTGGTTCTCGAATAAAGAACGTTCACTCTTGTTTTTATTTTTATTCATTACCGCAAATGTAAAAAATAATATATTTGAATTGCAATCCTTTCGATTAAAAAAATATTAAGATTTATAATCTTTAAAAGCTTTGTTAATTAGTTCATTTTCAACTTCTTGATTTATCTTGATTTTGCCAATTCCATCAATCAAGGCAAATTGAATGGTTCCATACTCATTTTTCTTGTCGTGAATTAGTAATTCCAAAATAGGAGCTAGGTCATTTTTTTCAAAAATAATGTCGTCAAAAATAGCTTTGATTGTTTCTTTTATTTGAACAAATTCATCTAAAGAAATCAGCTTTTTTTGCCAAGAAATGTAACTTTCCAAAATCATTCCCACAGCAATAGCTTCGCCATGAAGCAAAGTTGTTTTGTTTTCGTTTTCCAGAAAATAACTTTCAATGGCATGTCCTAGAGTATGACCGAAATTTAAGGCTTTACGAATGTTTTGTTCCGTAGGGTCTTGAATTACGATTTCATTTTTTATGGCTACCGAACGATAAATGAAGGTATCAAAATCGGCAAAATCGATAGATTTTAGGTCTAGAAATTTTTCCCATTCTGTTTTATCATAAATTAAGCCGTGTTTTAGCATTTCGGCAAGACCGGAGCGCATCTCATTTTGCGGAAGCGTTTCTAAATAAGAAGTATCGATTAATACCATTATAGGCACATTGATAACTCCTATTTGGTTTTTTAAATTGCCCAAATCTACGCCAGTTTTTCCGCCAACGGAAGCATCGACCATGGAGAGTAAAGTGGTTGGAATGTTTATGAAATCAATCCCTCTTTTGAATGTGGAAGATACAAAACCACCCAAATCCGTTACAACGCCACCACCTAAATTTAATACCAGAGTTTTTCTATCGGCACCAAGTTCGGTAAGCACATTCCAAATGGATACGCAGGTTTCGATATTTTTAAAACTTTCTCCTGCATCAAATTCTATGATTTCAATAGCCAATTCCGTTTCGATTAAGGGAAGAAAACGGGGTAAACAAAATTCATTGGTATGGCTATCGACGATGATGAATATATTTGAATATTTTTTTTCCTGTAAATGTTTGTTGAGTGCTTCATATCCATTTTCATTGAAATGGACAACATAACCGTTGGCTTGAATAGATTCCATAATTACTTTTAAAATAGAATTGCAAAATAAGGTATTTTTCATCATATAATTTCCGAAGTCTAGTTATATTTGTTCAACAAATTTTATAAATGAAAAATATATTCAATAATACTCAAGTTGCGTTTTCACTAAAAAGTGATACTGAATTAGATAGAGCATATTTCCTTTTTAAATTAATAGATAATCAACCGTTAGTTCGCATTGGCACGGCGGTAACTAATTTTGCCATCAAAGCGCATTTGCCTGTTGAAGGATTGATTCGTGCTACTGTTTTCGACCATTTTTGCGGGGGCGTTAATGAAGACGATTGTCTTACTGTGGTTGATAAAATGTTTACCAAAGGTGTTTCGTCGGTTTTGGATTATTCTGTTGAGGGTAAAGAAGAAGAAGAACAGTTTAACGCTGCTCTTGATATGACTTTAAAAACCATAGAATTTGCTAAAGAGCGTGAGGCTATTCCCTTTGCAGTATTTAAACCCACAGGTTTTGGGCGATTAGATTTGTATGAAAAATTAGGAGAAAAACAATCCTTAACTCCCAATGAACAAATAGAATGGGATAAGATTGTGGCTCGTTTTGATTTGGTTTGCAATGAAGCACACACAAAAAACGTCGCTTTATTGATAGATGCTGAAGAAAGTTGGATGCAAGATGCTGCCGATGATTTGGTGACCCAAATGATGCGAAAATACAATAAAGAAAAAGCCATTGTTTTCAATACACTGCAAATGTATCGTTGGGATCGATTGGATTATTTGAAACAACTGCATGATATAGCAAAATCGGAAGGTTTTTTAATTGGGATGAAGCTAGTTCGTGGGGCTTACTTGGAAAAGGAAAATGAACGTGCTACCGAAAAAGGGTATCTATCGCCAATATGTAATTCTAAAGAAGCCACGGATGAAAATTATGATGCCGCAGTTCAGTATATGACCGAACATTTAGACACTATGTCCCTATTTGCAGGAACCCACAACGAATCGAGCTCCTACAGATTAATGGAGTTGATGCAGGAAAAAGGAATAGCTAAAAATGATAATAGGATTTGGTTTGGACAATTATATGGCATGAGTGATAATATTAGCTTTAATTTAGCTCAAGATGGGTATAATGTAGCTAAATATTTGCCTTTTGGTCCGGTGCGAGATGTGATGCCATATTTAATTCGTAGAGCAGAAGAGAATACTTCAGTTGCTGGACAAACCAGCCGAGAATTAAAATTAATAAAAACAGAACGTGATAGAAGAAAAGGTAAATAGTTTACAGTATTGCGTTTTCAATTAACAGAAGATATAGAACTCCACCCGTTAAGATGGAGTTTTTTTATGCAAAATAGTTTTATTAAAGGGCAAACTGTTTAATTACAATTAATTGTTGTTGCTGTAAAAAATTGATTTTCAGTATTTTTTGATGATTTTTTTTAAAAATTAATTAAAAAGTTATTCTTTTTTTGTTAATTTAGGATTGAATTTTAATGTGTGAATTCTCTAAAGAGATGAATCAATTTTTTACAATAACCTTAAAATATAAAACGATGAGAAAATTATTTTTAATTATTTTGTTTACTTCGGTATTTGTAGGATGTAAAAATGAAGAGCCAAAAAAGGAGAATTTGAATGCGCCAAAGGCAATTCCGGCAGAATTTGCGGATTCTAAATATGAAGTTATAGGTAAAAAAAGCCTTATGGATTTAGAGAAAGGAGATATTAATAGTTGGGTATCCGCCTTTTCAGATGATGCAGTTTATAAATGGAATAATGGAGACAGTCTGGTTGGAAAAGTTGCAATTGTCAAATTTTGGAAGGATCGAAGAGCAAATGTTATCGAGACTATTACTTTTAAGAATGCAATTTGGCTGCCCATTAATGTAAAAGAGCCTCAAAGTGTTGAAAAGCCTGGCATTTGGCTATTGGGTTGGTACGAAGTTATTGTCAAATATAAAAAAGGGAAAACGATGAAACAATGGATCCATACCGATTACCATTTTGATGCTAATGATAAAGTAGATAGAGTGATTCAATATATAGATCGGGCTGTTGTTAATGACGCTTTGTCAAAGTAGTCTTAATTTTATAATAAACAAAATAGCTATTAGGGTTTCTCCAATAACTTTTTGGTATACACAGTTTAAATGGATCTTACGAATAGCTAAACTGCAAGTTGCTCAGGTTTTTATAAATTCCATTTTCTAATGCAATTAATTCTTGATGAGTACCTTTTTCAATAATTATTCCATTATCAAGAACTAAAATTTGGTCAGCGCTACGAATGGTAGAGAGACGGTGTGCAATAATGATACTCGTTCTTCCTTCCATCAAAATCTCTAAGGCCTCCTGAACCAGTTTTTCGCTTTCGCTGTCTAAAGAAGAAGTTGCCTCATCTAGGATTAAGATACTCGGGTTTTTAAGTAAAGCACGAGCTATGGCAATACGTTGACGTTGTCCTCCGGATAATTTAATTCCTCGTTCTCCCACAAGGGTTTCAAATTGCTCTGGGAATCCTTCTATAAAGTTCAGGGCATTTGCTTGCTTTGCGGCTAAAAGAATTTCTTCATTGGTGGCATCGGGCTTTCCATAAGCAATGTTTTCCCTGATGGTCCCACCAAATAAAATAACGTCCTGTGGTACAATACTCATATTGCCCCGAAGATTTTCTAAATCATAATCATAAATACTTTTTCCATCAATTAGAATTTCGCCACTTTCAATATCGTAAAATCTTAGTAGGAGTGAGGCAATAGTCGATTTACCCACGCCACTTGGCCCGACAATCGCTATTTTTTGGCCGAAGCTGGCTGTAAAACTTACGTCCTTTAAAACCTGAATTTCTTTTCGGGAAGGATAACTGAATTTTACATTCTTAAAAGTTACATTCCCTTTTATTTTTTGGTTTGCTACTGATTGGGCACTATTTATTTTTTCTGGACTTTCTTCTAACAGTTCAAATACTCTTTCGGTCGCTCCGATAGCTTTTTGAATTTGGGCATACAATTCGGCAATACCACCAAAAGAAGCGCCTACAAAAGTGGAATACAGTACAAAGGAAATTAATTGTCCCACGCTCATTTCTCCGCTAATGCTCAATCGAACGCCAAACCAAACTACGGCAACAATAGCTCCAAACAAACAAAAGATGATGAAGGAAGCGAAGTAGCCACGGTATTTACCGCCTTTAATGGCGAGTTTTACCACTTCTTTAATTTTACCATTATAGCGCGCAATTTCATACCATTCGTTTGCAAATGCCTTAACGATGCTGATGCCTTGCATGGTTTCTTCAACAATAACCTGGCTTTCTGCTACTTGATCCTGCACTTTTTTGGAATATTTCCGGATAAAACGTCCGAAAATCACTGCTGCAACTGCCACAAGTGGAACTACGGATAGCATCAATAAAGTCAATTTGAAACTTTCACTTGCTAACAAGACTACGCCTCCAATTATTAGGATAAATTGTCTTAAAAATTCAGCAATTGTAGAGGTTAAGGTATCTTGAATTTGGGTAATGTCTGAGCTGATTCGGCTGTTTAATTCTCCAACACGTTTTTGCGAAAAGAACGACATGGGAAGTTTTACAAGATTGCTATATAAGGATAAGCGTAAGTTAGCTAAGGTATGTTCCGTGAAATTCACGAATAATGACAATCTAAAAAAGGAGAAAACAGATTGAAACAATAAAATAACAACCAATCCCAAAGCAATAGTATTCGCCTGAGTGTAGCTCTTATTTTTTACACAGTCAATTAACATTCCCATCAATTTTGGAAATGCCAATGCGGTTGCTCCTGTCAATAAAAGAAAAACCAAACCTACATAAAATTTCCAACGATGATTTCCGGCGTAATTAAATATTAGTGTGGCTTTTTGGAGTGAACTTGCCGTAATTTTTGATTTTGGTAAATCATTTTCTTTGAATCGTGACATTGGGTATCGTATATTTTACAAATGTAAGGCAACGATAGGGGTAACGTTTATTAAAAAACTGTTAAATAGTTAAAACGTTAGTTTTGTTTTTTGATGATATCTCTCAAAACAGCTTTGTCTGAGTAATTAATCACCTCTAAAATTATGGGCTGGTTTTTTGTGGTTTTTCCCTCAATAATGTAAAGTTTACCTTTTTCGGCTTCTTTATTACTTTTGTCAAAATCGACATCTCCATAGGTTAATGTGTTTTTGATGTCTGTGGTGTCAACCCATTTTTGAGCTAATATTAGTTTTGCTTTATCCGAAAAATTAAAAGGTTTTGTCCGTAAATCATTCAAAACTCTAGCATTTGGGAAATAATTGCAACGGGCATCTTTACCGCTCAATACCATGGCAACAAAGAACAATCCCATAATAAATCCAACCATATAATAGGCAAAACGAAATCTAAAACGCATCTGTTATTTTTTTTGCAAAGATACTTGAAAGTTCTATTAAAATACAATTAAATTAATATCACTGTCAGGAAGGTTAAACCATTCTCCAATAGCTTTACTGGTCAGTATTCCGTGATACAAATACACCCCATTTTTCAGCCCCTTGTTGCACCGAATAGCACTTTCAAGCCCGCCATCTTCAGCAATCTGCAAGAGAAAAGGAGTAAGAATATTGCTGATAGATAACGAAGCAGTTTTAGAATACCGTGAAGGGATATTAGGAACACAATAGTGAATTACATTATTTTTTATAAAAGTTGGTTTTTCATGGGTTGTCACTTCCGATGTCTCGAAACAACCACCAGTATCAATACTTACATCTACAATCACGGCTCCTTTTTTCATGTGCTCCACCATCGTTTCGGTGACAACAACCGGGCAACGGTCTTTTCCTCTCATCGCTCCAATAGCCACGTCACAACGACGCAAGGCCTTTAGTAGCGATTTCTGATGAATAGTTGAAGTGAAAATGCGTTGGTTTAGATTGTTTTGTAAACGTCTTAATTTAGTAATGGAATTGTCGAATACTTTTATGTTTGCACCCAATCCCAAAGCGGTTTTTGCAGCAAATTCCCCGACGGTTCCTGCACCAAGAATAACAACATCTGTTGGAGGAACTCCTGTAATATTACCTAATAACAATCCTTTTCCAAACTGGTTGTTAATCATTAATTCGGCAGCAATAAGAACGGATGCAGTACCCGCAATTTCGCTTAATGATTTTACTGCGGGGTAAGAACCATCTTCATCTTTTATGTATTCGAAAGCTAAGGCTGTTATTCTCTTTTTTTGAAGCGCCTCAAAGTAATTGGCTTTTCTGGTTTTTAGTTGGATTGCAGATATTACTATAGTTTCCGGATTAATCATTTCGATTTCTTCCATCGTCAAGGGTTCGACTTTTAATAGCATCGGGCATCCTAAAACTTTCTTGGTATCTTGAGTAATTTCAGCACCTGCATCACTGTATTCTTTATCGCAATAGCTTGAGCTAAGACCTGCGCCAGATTCAACCATCACACGGTGACCATGAGCCGTAAGTGAATTAACTGCGTCAGGAGTTAAACATATTCTACGTTCCTGATAACTTGTTTCCTTAGGAATGCCAATAAAAAGTTCGCTTTTATGACGGACTATTTCTAGTTTTTCTTCTTGTGGGAGCAGTTGTTGCTTGGTAAAAGGGGTAATGGCCATAAATATTCCTGAGTGTTAAAGGCACAATTTACAAAAATTTATCCTTAAGAGGTTAATATTAATTCTCTTTTTCCGTTATCTATCAGTTTTATTTTAATAATGGAATGTTCTTCGGGGATTAAATTCGGTATTTTTTCTGGCCATTCTATAAAACACCAATTTCCGGAATAGAGGTATTCTTCCATCCCTATGTCATAAGCTTCATTTTCGCTTTTAATTCGGTACATATCAAAATGATAAAGTAGTTTATTTTCAGCAGTTTGATATTCATTAACTAAAGAAAAAGTTGGACTATTAGTTGGGCTTTTTACACCAAGAGATTTAGCCAAATTTTTAATTAAGGTGGTTTTTCCTGCTCCCATTTCCCCATAAAACAAAATGACATTTTTGAGTTTTTGGGCAAGTATTTGTTCTGCTACTGCATTGATTTGTTCTAAAGAAAAAGTAATCTGCATGATTTCAGTGTTTAGTTTTCAGTATTCATAATCCGTTTTTTCAGCTAACAATTATTAATCATTATTTATTTTTATTTAGGATTAAATACTAATAATGGGATAATCATTTCTTCTAAAGAAATTCCACCGTGTTGGTAGCTATTTCTGTAATAACTTACATAATGATTGTAGTTGTTTACATAGGCCAGAAAAAAATCATTTTTGGCAAAAATATAAGAACTGCTCATATTTATGGTTGGTAACCCTATTTTTTTTGGGTCTTTTACAGCATAAACATCTTTATCTTCGTAGGTTAGGCTTCGTCCGGTTTTGTATCTAAGGTTCAAACTAGTATTTTTATCCCCAATCACTTTCGAAGGATTTTTTACGTTTATGGTTCCGTGATCAGTTGTAAGAATCAATTTGAAACCCATTTTTTGTCCCTGTTGAATGATATCTAAAAGTGGGGAATTCTTAAACCAACTTAAAGTCAAGGAACGATAGGCTTTATCGTCTGAAGCTAATTCTTTCACTACATCCATTTCAGTTTTGGCGTGCGATAGCATATCCACAAAATTGTAAACTACAGTTACTAGATCGTTGTTTTTTAGTGTTTTAAAGTTTTCGGCTAATTTTTTCCCACTCGCAAGATTCGTAATTTTAAAATAATCTTGTTTGATGTTTAGTCCCAGTCGTTTTAAATGAGCCGCTAAAAACTCAGCTTCATATAGATTTTTCCCGCCTTCTTCCACGTCGTTTTTCCAGTATTGAGGAAATTTTTTTTCCATTTCTAAAGGTGTTAGTCCGGAGAAAATAGCATTTCGGGCATATTGGGTTGCTGTAGGTAAAATGGCGTAGTAGGGTACTTCTTTCTCTAATTTGTAGTGATTTGTCACGACACTTTCGAAGGCTTTCCATTGGTCGTATCGTAAATTATCAATAACTACAAACAATACGGGTTTCTCTTTTTTTGTGATTTCAGGAACTACAACTTCTCTAAATAAAGTATGTGAAAGTACTGGTTTATCGGCTTTAGGTTCAAACCAATCTTCATAATTGCGTTCTATGAATTTGCCAAATTGAGAATTCGCTTCCACTTTTTGGGATTCTAAAATTTCAACCATGCTTTGGTCTTCAATGTTTTCAAGTTCTAATTCCCAAAATACTAGTTTTTTATACAACTCAATCCAATCTTCATAGGAGTTGACCATAGAGAGTTCCATGGCAATTTTTCTAAATTCTTTCTGATAATCTAAAGTTGTTTTTTCAGAAATCAATCGGGAATGATCCAGATTCTTTTTTAAACTAAGCAAAATTTGATTCGGATTTACGGGTTTTATCAGATAGTCGGCAATCTTAGAGCCAATAGCTTCTTCCATGATATACTCCTCCTCACTCTTGGTAATCATAATTACCGGAGTGGACGATTTTTTCTCTTTAATTTCAGATAGGGTTTCCAATCCACTCATGCCGGGCATGTTTTCATCCAGAAAAACAATATCAAAATCGCCTTCTTCAAAAACATCTACCGCATCGCGACCATTGTTGCATGTGGTAACATGGTAGTTCTTTTTTTCCAGAAATAGGATGTGAGGTTTGAGTAAATCAATTTCGTCATCTACCCAAAGTATTTTTATTTGATCCATTTTTTTTTGTGTCGTTTATGATAGTTGAGGCAATTTAACACTATTTCAACGAGGACTTCTTAAAATTATTGTAAAGTTGGAAGAATTACATATCCATTGGATTGGACGTACTTCCTCAATAAGGTGCTATTTAGTCAAATGTCAATATCGTATAGAACAATTAAAATTCAGATTTCATTAAACTATTAGAAAGGACTAAGAAAATCTATTTTAGTGCGTTCCAAATGACATCATTTGGCGTGGGGGCGATGATTTCAAGACTTTCTTTGGATACTGGGTGAATAAACATTAATTTTCTTGCATGAAGATGAATACCCCCGTCAGGATTACTTCTGTCAAAACCATATTTCAAATCGCCTTTTATAGGGGAGCCAATAGCCGAAAGTTGTGCTCTAATTTGGTGGTGTCTTCCCGTATGAAGATGAATTTCTAAGGCAAAATAATTGTTGAGTTCCTTGATGATTTTATAATCTAAACTGGCCATTTTGCTCTCTGGAACTTCCTTGACATGTGCTTTTGAAGTGTTGTTTTTTTCGTTTCGTTTCAAAAAATGAACAAGTTTATCTTCATTTTTTGACGGTTTGTTCTTTACGATTGCCCAATAGGTTTTTTGCGTTTCGCGATTGCTAAACAATTCGTTCATTCTAGTCAATGCTTTGCTGGTTCTGGCAAAAACTACGATTCCGGTAGTGGGTCTGTCTAGACGATGTACAACACCGAGAAAAACTTCGCCGGGTTTATTGTATTTGTCTTTAATATATTCTTTGACAACATCACTTAAAGGCTTGTCTCCGGTTTTATCCCCCTGTACAATATCCCCCACGCGTTTATTGATTACAATAATGTGATTGTCTTCGTGAAGAATTTGAAGGTTGTCTTTGTTGGAAATTATTTTCAAAATCGATTATTAGATTGTTGGATTTTTAGATTGTTCGAAAAATCTAAAAATCGAATTATTGCAATGTTGAACGAAATTTAGAAGTCATTTTAACAATTTTATCTATATTAAAGCATAATTCATCCAATTTTATTTGTTCTATATAGCCTAAATCAAAAGCGATTAATATTTGTGTTTCAATTTCATAAATGGAACCGATTGCAATTTCAAGAAATCTAGAAAGATCTTTATTACTGCTCCTAGAGCAACCTTCCGCAATATTTGAGGGAACAGAAACAGAAGCGCGACGAAGTTGATTTGTTAAACCAAATTTTTCTGAATCGGGAAAATTTGAAGTGACGATATAAATATCAGAACAAAATTTTCTGCTTAATTTCCAAATTTCTAAATCCTTAAATCGATGCATTTATTTAATTGAATTGGGATTATTAAATTGTTAAATAATTGGATTTTTTCGAACAATCTAAAAATCCATAAATCTAACAATCGAAACTAATATTGTTCACCGGAATTCGGAAAATCACTCGATTTAACATCGGTAACATATTGACCAATTGCGGTAGTCATACCTTCGTATAAGTTCATGTAACGTCGCAAAAAACGAGGACTGAATTCGTTGTTCATACCCAACATGTCATGAATGACCAGAACTTGACCGTCAACACCGCCACCAGCACCAATTCCTATTACAGGAATGGAAATGCTCTTAGCCACTTTTTCGGCTAAATACGCCGGAATTTTTTCTACAACTAATGCAAAACAGCCTATTTTTTCAAGCATTTTAGCATCTTCCATCAATTTTTTGGCTTCTTCTTCTTCTTTGGCACGAACCGTGTACGTTCCAAATTTATAAATGGATTGGGGGGTTAAACCTAAATGTCCCATTACCGGAATTCCTGCGTTCAGTATTTTTTTTATAGAATCTTTAATCTCACTTCCACCTTCCAATTTTACGGCATGACCACCACTTTCTTTCATAATTCTGATGGAAGAACGCAGCGCTTTTTTCGGGTCAGATTGGTAGCTTCCAAAAGGTAAATCGACCACAACCAGTGCTCTTTCTACCGCTCTAACAACAGACGAAGCATGATAGATCATTTGGTCTAACGTAATAGGCAAAGTGGTTTCATGTCCAGCCATCACATTTGAAGCGGAATCTCCCACAAGAATAACGTCAACTCCAGCGGTATCAACAATATTAGCCATGGTATAATCATAGGCTGTAAGCATTGAAATTTTCTCGCCGTTGGCTTTCATTTCAATTAATGATTTGGTAGTGATTCTTTTGTAATCTTTTTTTGTGGCTGACATTTTTTTTCAATTTGATTTGGTAAAAGTAGTAAAATTGAACTGTTAAGAGGATGGGATAGTTTGTTTTTTAAAAAATCAATTGAATATGCCACTGTTACCCCAAGTAAATAATACCCCAAATCACTCCAAAGAAAGCCTTGACCTAAGGCATAATGTCCTAACGGAGTACGTCGGACAGCCACAATCCATTCGGCTCTGTAAAGCTGAAAAAATTCGATGCAATAACAAAATAGCAGCGCAAGTAGTACTGTTTTTATATAGGTAAGATTTATGGATAGAAATCGTATTCCGAAATAAACCATTACTGCATATAAAGCATCTCCCACAAAAGATGGAAATCCATTAATTTTTCTTGATAAAATGCCAAGAATAATTACTAAAATAATGATTAGAAAATAAGTAAATCTATTTTTTTTAAACATACTAATAAATTATGCGAATCAAGAGTTGAAAAATTTTTCATTTATAATCAGTTAGTTAAAACACACGGTTTTTATAACCTCTGAGGTTTTGTTTAGAAACCAATGCGTTGTTTTTCCAATAATTATATCTAACAATCGGCCATATTTACGGCAATTGCTAACCCACCTTCGGAAGTTTCTTTGTATTTGTTGTTCATGTCCTTGGCAGTTTGCCACATGGTATCTATTACTTTATCTAACGGGACTTTCACATTTTTTGGATCAGTTTCTAGCGCTAACTCGGCTGCATTGATTGCTTTTATGGCTCCCATGGTGTTTCTTTCGATACATGGAATTTGAACCAAACCTCCAATAGGGTCGCAGGTCAATCCCAAATGATGTTCCATGGCAATTTCCGCAGCCATTAAAACCTGTTCAGGTGTCCCTCCCATTAATTCGCACAAAGCTGCCGCTGCCATGGATGAAGATACTCCAATCTCTGCCTGACAGCCACCCATTGCTGCTGAAATAGTGGATCCTTTTTTGAAAATACTACCCATTTCACTGGCTACCAGTAAGAATTGTTTGATTTCATTTTCGCCCGCGTCATGATTTTCAATAACCAAATAATACATTAATACCGAAGGAATAACACCAGCACTTCCATTTGTTGGTGCTGTAACCACACGTCCTAAAGCAGCATTTACTTCATTCACCGCAAGCGCAAAACAGCTTACCCATTTTAAAATTTGGCGAAATTTCACTTCGGTCAACCGGATTTGTTCCAGCCAAGATTGTGGGTTGTTATAATTGGCTAAACCAATGAGATTTTGGTGCATGTCAAACGCTCTTCTGCGAACGTTTAGGCCTCCTGGAAGAATTCCTTCAGAATGGCATCCAATGTACATACTCTCTAACATCGTGTTCCAAATACGCATTAATTCACTATGAATAGTAGCTTCAGAACGCATCGATTTTTCATTCTCATAAACAATTTCTGAAATTTTTTTGTGCTCTTTCGTGCAGTAGTTTAAAAGTTCAGTTGCCTTTTCTACGGGGAAGGGAAAAGTACACTTAATCGCAATTTTTTTCTTTGCGTTGATTCGTTCTTCTTTTACCACAAACCCGCCACCGATGGAGTAGAAAGTAGAAGTAAAAGCTTTATTATTTGCTATGTAAGCTTTAAAAGTCAATCCATTAGCATGAAAAGGCAGGAAGTTTTTATTGAAAACAATGTCCTGTTGAAAGAAAGGAATATATTTTTCATTTCCTAAATGGATTTCGTTTGTTTCTCTAATAATTTTGGTAATTTCTGTAATGTTTTCAATAGGAATGGATTCTGGATCTTGTCCGCTCAATCCCAGCATGATAGCTAAATCTGTAGCATGGCCTTTTCCCGTCAAGGAAAGGGAACCGTATAAATCCACTTTTACTCTGGTTACAGTATGAATTATTTTTTCATTCCGCAATTCTTCAAGAAAACGTTCCGCTGCACGCCAAGGACCAAGGGTGTGTGAACTAGATGGTCCTACACCAATTTTTAGCATATCAAAAACCGAGATACATTCTTCCATAAACAGTGTGGATTTTGTTTACTACAAAGATAATCGAATGAAGCTACGATTGGATTTTGAATTCCAATATTAATGTTTATTTAGCAAAATAAATGATTATACTGTACATATTCTATGAAATAGAGTGCTATTATTGGTAATTCATTTCGGTTTTTAATTATTTTTTACTTTTATAATTAACAAATAATTACAACTCAGTTGTCCAATTCTTAATAACTTTAACTCAAAATTCAAACTGTTTGTTTAAACGTTTTGAGGGGCATAAAAATCAAAAACAGGGCAAATGTATTAAATGCGGATTTGAATGAAGTATCACGAAATAAAATTTAATAGTTGTAAATTTGTATAAAATAGAATAACAATGAGTGAACCATTAATGCTTTTTAAAAAACCTTCCTATCCAATAAACCATTCACTCAAGGATTATTTAGAACGATTTGACCGAATATCTAAGGTCTCGATTTCCTACGACGACTTGTTGCGTTTTTCAGGTTCGATAAATGTTTATGATAAGGATAATCATGATACTTTATGGATTCGGGTGTATTATACAGAATTCGAAAGAGATGAAATTGATTTGACACTAAAGAAAATTTATTCACTTTTACATTCAGATGGAAATTTGGGAATCATAAAATTCTTGAATGTAGACTCCATCGACTATTGTACGTTCGGAAATTCCAAGCCTTTTCGTGTAAAAGTCAGAAACATTTTAAATGATAATTATACTCATTTCTATATCAAGAAAGCGGATGCTTCCCGTATTTATGGTCTTGAATTAGAGCATATTCTGTCTCCGGATAAAATCAATTTTTTGGTTTATGATGACACCTTGATAGAAGAACATATTATGGGCATTCCAGGGGACGCATTTATCAAGAGGCAATTGGGAAATTGTACGGAGATAGAGAAGGCCCAGATTGCAAAAGAATTTGTAAAGTTCAACGAGCGTTGCATGATTCGATTGCTTGGCGATATGCGCTCTTATAATTATGTCATTGTTGCCACTCATGATTTTGATCATGTGGTTTATAAAATTCGCCCTATAGATTTTGACCAACAATGCTACGAGGGAAATTTCAAGGTATACAGACCCCAGTTTTTCAAAGAAAACTATCCCATGGTGAAATTGGTGAAAGAAAAACTTCAGGATAGTTCGATTGAACAATATAAAGATGAAGAACGAGCAGCATTGGCCAAAAGAATCCATTCTGCTGAAAATCGAATTAAAATGTTATTGCATATCATGGGAGAAGACGTTATTGCCCCAGAATCGCATGTCAATCAATTAAAATTAGAATTGTATCGCTATACGAATGATTTGAATTTTAAACGGGCAAAATCTATGGGGAAAATTATGAGTGCCGCTTTTGAATTTGTTACTAGAAATTATAAAAACAGAAATTTATTTAAAACATAAAAATTTAGATTGACACCATAAAAAAAATGCGTTTTGATACTTTCAAAACGCATTTTTTAATTATATTTTTTTGTTAACTTTTTTGCTCCTTATTGAAATAAACCAAATAATAATACATTTGTTTTTCTTCGTCCCAACCTTTTTCTACATATTTTTCGGCACTTTCGGGATTGATAAAATCCATTTTTATTTGAATATGTGTATCGAGATTAATTACGTTTTTGATTGATTTTCTTGCATCTGAAACTGCAGCATTGGCAATTGGAAAACTCGTTACATCCTCAATACTGTATTTTTCGCCTTTGTCAACTTTGTAGTTCTTAAATTCCGGAATTAAGTCGGGGTTGTCTAAAACTTCATTCAAGAAATTAGTTTCTTCAAACTGGTCATTTTTAGCAAAATAATTCACGGAACGATTCATGAACATCACCTCTTCCTTCTTGTCTTCGGCAGGAAAAACAACATCTTTTGCAAATCCTTGACAGAATTTTAAGTATTTTTTGGTAATGAAATTTTCATCCTCAAAAGCATCTACCGAAAGGAAATGTTCAAGCCAGTATCTTGCATCATAGCGGTTGCTGTCAACGGTCAGGATTTTGTATCCTTCTTCTTTTTTGTGGTTAAAGATCAAGCACCCTTTATCGAGTTTGTTGAGGTTAATACCATGTTGTAAAATCATTTCCAGCGTTGTTCCTTTTTCCTCAAACTGTAAAAAGTCCGATTGCAATTCACTTTTAAAAATACCAATTGCATCCACCACATTATTGTCGATATTTAAATTGGTCAAATAGGTCACATAAACTTCTCCGTTTTTAATATGCGGATGATTGGATTGCTCGAACAAATGGGTTGTTATTTGTTTGGAAATTTCATGCAACTTGCTCGGATTTTCAAAAATTTCAGTGGCATATTTGAACATATCATTATAATCCAAATCGACTTCATGAGCAAATTGAAAATAATTTTCTTCTTTTTCACGAAAAGGTTTAAAGAAATATTCCTTCATCAAAGGCACAATTTCGTCATTTAGCGAATAGGGTTGTTCCGATAAAAAAATAGGTTCGTTTCTACTTTTGTTTCCAACTCTATGTATGGAAAGCGTTTCTATGTGGGTATTGTATAAATTGATCATTTTGCTTTTTTTATTTTTTATTTAGAAGAAAGAACCAAGATAAAAGACAGTTTGAAAGTCTCCAATCTTGGTTCTAATTTCTTGTTTCTTTACTCTATTCTCTAATTCCAATTTTCCTCAAACCCATAATCTTCAAAGTTCTCTCCGCCATCAAGCATGTCTAGGTCATCTTCATCAAAATCATCTTCGAATTCGCCATAAATATCATCTTTCATATCGGCTTCAAAATCTTTTTCGGGGGCATCATTTGGCATTTCGCCATGTGAAAAAAGAGTTTCCGGATAAATGTTTCCTAAAGTTAGTTCCTCAATTGCGGCCAATTCTACAAGAAAAGTCCACATATTCAGAAAATCGTAAACATAAATTATTTTAGTATTTTCCTTGTCTAGTATTTCGGATAAGGGATAATCGTTCATTATTTTTTGTTCTCCAATAACGTCTCCCGTATCAAAAAGCGAAATTTCATCTTCCTGATTCCATTGATTGTCACAGGTATAAAATGAAGCAATTTCTAAACCGTCAAAGCCAAAGGCATTTACGATGGCATTGTGCAAATCTTCTAAAGTATCCTCCTCTAGTATGGCAATATCTCGAAATACATCATCTTCGGCATCGAGAATTACTCTGAATTTATAAACCATAATCGTTTTATTTATTGAAAGGCCAAAGATAAAATTTATATTCCGTTTTTGAATTAAAAAGTAATTAACAAAATATATAAAAATTATTTATGGGATGACATTTTTATTGAAGACACCATGAATTCGGTTTCTAATTTTATGGTATTTTTTATGATTTGGATAGTGTCTATTTGCGGTCACATTATTAAAAATTAAGGCTACAGCAAGTAGAATGAGTGCACCGCTCAACACAGGATAAAGAACATACCAATAGCCTATAATTTTAATTTTTGGAGAACCTATAATGGCAATTAAAGCAGTGGCTCCGCCAGGTGGGTGTAATGTTTTAGTTATTTGCATCAAAACAATAGATAACGAAACGGCAAGAGGTGCGGTAATCCATAAAACATTTGGTGCAAATTTAGCTACAGTAACTCCAACAATTGCAGAAACAAGATGTCCTCCAACCAGATTTCTAGGTTGGGCCAATGGACTTTGAATAATGCCATATATCAAAACGCTTGAAGCGCCAAAAGAACCAATTAAGAAAACCAAATCAGAATGGAGAAAGGTTTTAGATTGAATGTAAGCAATAAGTCCAATACCAACGAATGATCCTAAAAAAGCCCAAAAATGTTCTTTATAATCAATTAAAGTTTCCTTGTAGAGAATATATTTGGTTTTGCGATAACCTCGTTTTATTTTCTGAATTGGCATGTTCTATTTCTTATTTTGATGGAGTAGGAGAGAAGGTATAGACTGTAAAAGGATAAATCATTTTTGCTGTGTATTTCGAAATTAAACAGATTACCAATATAGGGAAAAATAAAGTGTAATCATTTATAATTCCACACACTAAAAAAAGTGCTGTAAAAGGCGCATGTATGCTGGCACTTAACATAGCAGCCATGCCAATAACCATAAAGTTTACGGGAATAACATTAGTATTAAAAAAAGTATTCAAAACCATTGCCATCAGAAAGCCTAAAAATGCACCAATAAACAAACTTGGAGCAAAAACACCCCCATCACCGCCCGAGGCCAGTGTTGCTGAAGTCACGATAGGTTTTAAAAATAGAATTCCAATCAAAGTGATTGCTAATGGGAGTGTTAGCGGAATTTCTTTTGAAGAAAACAGAATCGTTTTAATGGCACGATATCCATCCCCATACAATTCTGGAAATAGAAACAAGGAAAGGCTGATAATGCCGACACCAATAATTATTTTATAATATTGAATTTTTATTTTTGAAAATGTAGCTTTAAAAAACAACACGCATTTGGTAAGATACACAGAATGTATTCCAGATAAAATTCCAAGAAGCACAAAATAAGGGATGGCATAAACGTGCCAAGTCGTAATGTTTATAGCAAATAATGGCGGTTCATTTAAAAGGAATAACAATCCCGAAGCTATTGAAACTGCCAGAATTGTGGTTAGAAAAAATGATTTAGTCGCTTTTTTAGAAATTACCTCTAATGAAAATAAAATTCCTGCAATTGGGCTGCAAAACAATGCAGTGACTCCTGCCGCAACCCCTGCAGATATCAATTCGACTTTATATTTTCGAAATACATTTTCTTTTTGTTGGGCAACCGAGCCAATAGTTGCAGAGGCAACAACGGTAGAAACTTCAATTCCTGTTGAGCCCCCAAAGATTACCGTAAGCAGCCCGTTGATGTAATGGGATGGAATTTTATATAGGGGTAAAATTTTTGATTTTGAATTGGTGCTTTCAAATATTTCTTTGATGCCTTTATTTTCATTTTTATTAAACAAATAAAGTCGAAGAAAATAGATTACCGATAATCCAAAAAATGGAAAAATAAAAAAATAAATGGGATGATTATTGGCTTGACAAAAAAAAATAGTTTCGTAATATTCGGTCATCCGTTTTAGAGAAATGGCTAGAAACGCCGATAGAAAACCAATTAAGAGCGAAGCAAGAATTAATTTTTGAAAGGCAATAAATCGAATGTTTTTTTTAATTCGTAGAATATCATTCATCTGTGTGAGCTTTGAATCACAAAAGTAATTAAAGCGATTAAGAACATTTTAAAGGAGCAATAAATTTATGATTATTTTGTAATTATAGCCTAAATTTTATAATTAAGCATTGTCCAATAAATTGGGGCGACAAAGATTTTTAACTCTATTTTTTTATCGCTTCCTCATATTTTTCTTCTACTTTTTTCCAATTGATGACGTTAAAAAAAGCATCAATATATTTTTTGCGTTTGTATTGGTAATTCAGATAATAAGAATGTTCCCAAAGATCTAAAGCCAAAATAGGAGTGCCTTTTATTAAAGCATTCTGCATTAGTGGATTGTCTTGGTTTGATGTACTTGTTACTTGTAATTTTCCGTCTTTATCCGCAATCAACCATGCCCAACCAGAACCAAATTGTTTAGTGGCAGTCTCTTCAAATTGTATTTTAAAATTATCAAAAGAACCAAAATCTCTTGCTATAGCAGTAGCCAAAGTGTCTTTGGGTTCCCCTCCAGCTTTTGGCGCCATACTTTCCCAAAAGGAGTTGTGATTGTAATATCCACCAGCATTATTTCTTAAATCGGAATTGTTGGGGTCTAATTTTTTTAGTATTTCCTCAATTGGTAAAGTTTCAAATTCTGTTCCTGCAACGGTTTTATTCAAATTATTGGTGTAGGTTAAATAATGTTTTGAATAATGGATTTCCATTGTCATGGCATCAATATTGGGAGCAAGCGCATCATAGGAATATGGCAATTTCACCATTTCAAATACTCCTTTCTCTGCTTTTACATCTTCAGGATTTCCTAAAGTCATTTTCTCCTCGGCAGCAGGAAGTGGCACTTCAACCACCTCGGTCATTTTTTTATTGTTGCATGAAACCATCATAATCGCAATGGTCCCTAAGATAAATAAATGCCTTTTTTTCATATGTAATAATTTCTATTTCGAGATGAATCAAAAATAGCTTTTAAAAAATTAATTTTAGTCTTTTAGTTCAATATTTTATACTGTATTCGATTTTATATTCTAAAAATACCGCCAAGTTCTATAATTTTTTGAAAAAAGAAAAAATCTTGAAATGCACTATCTTTGGTGCTTTTAGTTGTTCGAATATCTTGCATGTTAATATAGCCTCCTTTTAGTTCACCTTGAATATAAAAGTACTTTAAAAAAGTGATATTTAATCCTGTTTTCAATGATGCTCCATAGCCTGAAACATGAAAATCATCATGACGTTCCTTGCCCATAAGAGTCGTATTCGTTTTGGGATATAACAAGCCAAAACCAGCGCCTTCAGTTAAATTAATTTGAATCTTGTCTGTATTCTTAATCTTAAATATGGAAGAAATGTCATCGTGTCTTGAAAATTCGGTATTTACATAATTCAATCCATCTGTATGTTCATACATTAAGAACGCTTCTGTCATAACGGTAGGCGTGTCGTTGTAAGTGCCATTAAACGGAGAATTTCCGGAAATTGTACCGGTCATATTCGCCGTTTGGTTTTGAGTCATTACATATTTCATGTGATCTAAAGCCAAAGCAATACTATAGTGGTCATTAATGAAATAGCCCATTCTAAAATTGGTTTGAGGGATAGTCATTCTGCTAGGATTTATATAATCAATATGCCAACCTTTAGGTTTGTCATGTGCTTCTAAATTTTCTAAGGTGAAATTATAATTTTCACCTCGAAAAGTCACATCAGATTTAGTATAACTATCTCTATTTCCTCCCCATGAAATAAAGAATTTTCCTTTATTATTTGCCGTATATTTTTTTTGTGCATTAATTTGTTCTTGAGCGAATGTTTGTAGGGACAGAGCAATGAAAAGCACTAAAAAATTTAAATTTAAATTTTTCAATTATTTTGTGATATTTTGTTGTTGTATTTTTTTTGAAACCAAATAATAGTTTCTATTTATCAAAAAAGGTAGTCAAATTTTACTTTTTCATAATTATTGATTTTTAAAATTATTAAAATTGATTTATGGATTGTCTAATGGCCACTAATCGGGTCATTAAACCTTCAAAAAGGTCTAAATGTAGCATATTTGCACCATCACTTTTTGCATTAGCTGGATCAAAATGGGTTTCGATGAAAATACCGTCAACTCCAACGGCAATTCCCGCTCTGGCAACGGTTTCAATCATATCAGGTCTTCCGCCTGTAACACCAACAGTTTGATTGGGTTGTTGCAAGGAATGCGTCACATCAAGAACTGTTGTTGCGTACTGTTGCATGGTTGGAATTCCCCTAAAATCGACGATCATGTCTTGGTAGCCAAACATAGTTCCTCTATCAGTGACCATTACGTTTGGATTATTGCAATCTAATACTTTTTGTACGGCATGCTTCATGCTTTCCGGACTCATGAATTGTCCTTTTTTCAAGTTTACCACTTTTCCAGTGTTGGCAGCTGCCATAACTAAATCGGTTTGGCGAACCAGAAAAGCAGGGATTTGCAACACGTCTACATATTGTGCAGCCATAACTGCGTCCTCATTAGTGTGTATGTCGGTTACTGTAGGCACCCCAAATGTTTCAGAAACTTTTCTAAGGATTTTCAAGGCTTTTTCATCTCCAATTCCGGAAAAGCTGTCAATTCTAGAGCGGTTGGCTTTTTTGAAGGAGCCTTTGAAAACATAAGGAATCTGTAATTTATCGGTTATGGCAACTAATTTTTCGGCGATGCGCATTGCCATTTCTTCACCTTCAATGGCGCAAGGTCCAGCGAGAAGGAAAAAATTGCCACTATCGGTATGCTTAATTTGAGGAATGTGCAGTAAGTTCATAGTTGTTTTTTTGATGATGCAAATGTAGTTATGATTTCTGTATTTTAATTTGGGGATTTTAATTTTAACAAAAGAAGATAAAACGTATCAATCTGATGTTGATTTATTAATTTTTTTTAAATATGTTAAATCAAAATCATTATTTTTCTTTGTAATTATTTTTTTAAACTCAGTCCTAGAGGAACCATTAAAATTCCTTTTTCATAAATATTTAGATACAGTTTTATTGGTGTTTTTTGTCCTTCCCATGAGATTTCATATACGTCTAGAAAACCAGCACCCATTTCACTCTTTTTGGTAGGGAAGGGACAACAGCTTTCTGTTTTTTTATAGGTTATTTTTTCTCCTTTTGGACCAGCCAAGGCATTAAGAAAACGCTGTTGATTGGCGTCAATCTCTTTAGTGTTTCTAAAGAATACATTGATGGGATAATCTTTATCATATCCGTATTTCACATCTTTACTATATTGGTTTATTACGAAAGTGTTATTAGTAGTCAATTTAAGTACGGGTGCATTATCATCCACATTTTTCAAAGTCGATTTTGTGCTTACACAAGAACTTGTTAGAATCAACACAATTAGGGAAGCGATACAGTTTTTCATTTTCAGATTTTATTATTTTTAGTTTTCAAAAATAAAGCAACAATTGAGGCAGTGATTACACCCATTGACAGTCCTCCAAATATTCCTTGAAGGATATAGCTTTTTAATGAAAAATAAGCTTCGGCTTGCACTTGGGTTTGTATTTTATGTCCAACGGCATATTTAATAATGTTAGTAAAAAAATTAGGTGAAATATAGGTGTAAGTGATGTATTGAACCAAAGGGCTTAATGTGCTTACCACAACAGAAAGAACTACTCCCGACAAAAAACCTTGTTTCCAAGTCATGTTTCCTTTAAAAAACAAGTATTTTTTTTCTCTTAATGCCAATGCGTATATCGCAATTGCAATTAGGGCAAATAAATTAGTATAAATGGGCTGTTTGGCTATGTTCACATCATGCAAACCAACTGAATTTTCTATAATCATCCATACAAGTGTTGCTATACTAAAGAAAATAGCCCATTTTATTTCAATTGCAATTTTTTTCATTCATTATAAGGTTTAAATTCTATTCAAAAGTACTCGTTTATTTTAAAACCTGTATCTTTAGAAGATAAAATCAAACAAATTGTTATTTTTGCAAAAATAAATAAACGCGCTATGGATTTTATATTTCATACTTGGCCTTGGTATGTTTCCGGTTTTTTAATCGCAACAATCATGCTAACCCTAAATTATTTTGGAAAGGTATTTGGCATGTCATCAAACCTTCGTACGCTTTGTACGATTGCTGGAGCTGGTAAATTTTCAGATTTTTTTAAGTTTGATTGGAAATCGCAACGTTGGAATTTAGCTGTTGTTATTGGCGCTATGCTTGGCGGTTTTGTGGCTGTACATTATATGAGTGATGCTTCGAATGTAGAGATCAATCCAAAAACGATTGAACAATTGGCCAGTATGGGAATAGATGAGCCAAACGGAAAATTATTACCCAATGCCTTGTTTAGTAGTGATGTGTTTCAATCTCCAAAAATGATATTCATACTAATTGTTGGAGGGATCCTAATAGGTTTTGGTTCACGCTATGCCGGCGGATGTACTTCTGGTCATGCAATTGCAGGCCTGAGTAATTTGCAAATACAGTCATTAAAAGCAGTTATCGGTTTTTTTGTTGGCGGATTAATAATGTCTCATTTTATTTTACCTCTAATTTTCTAAAAATGAATTTATTAAAATATGTATTTGTTGGATTTGTTTTCGGGATTGTATTGACAAAATCCGAAGCCGTTTCTTGGTATCGAATTTACGAGATGTTTCAATTTCAATCCTTTCACATGTTTGGAATCATCATGGTTGCCATTACAACGGGGATTATTGGATTGCAAATAATAAAAAGGGCTCAACTTAAAAACAGCAAAGGGGAATTTTTTCAGGTTGCTGACAAAGAAGAAGGTTCTGTTCGATATTGGATTGGCGGATTGTTTTTCGGATTGGGTTGGGCATTAGTTGGTTCTTGCCCTGGGCCAATTTTTATTCTGCTGGGTGCCGGATTTCTTCCTGTAATTTTTGTTCTTTTGGGAGCGCTTTTAGGGACTTTTATTTACGGAATAATAAAGGACAAATTACCACACTGACGTTTTAATAAATACAAATAGAAGCTAAAAAATCCCGAATTATAGACTGCCCCCAAAAAGTTAGACACTATTTGGGGGTATTTTTATGGAAAGAAAAGTCAAGTATGATTATACATTTA